>NZ_FRFF01000103.1 GCF_900143625.1 Nocardiopsis sp. JB363 | reverse complement strand
CCCCTACCTGGCCTCCCCACCCCCACACCACCCGATACGGGCGTCATGCCCTTTTCCCTCCTTGAACGGACAGAACACCATGTTCGAGAGTGCGACGTAGCCCTTGTCGCCCAGTCCGATCACCCTCGCGGCCTCGATACGCTCGACGATCCTCCAGATCCGGGCGGCCTTGGTGTCGTGCACCGCGCCGGGCAGCGACCAGGAGGGCCACAGTGGTTCGCCCTCGGGTGCGGACAGCACCTGGATGTTCATGCCGTGGTGTTGGTGCTTACCGGAGCAGAACGGGCGGTCGGCCGCCACACGGTCACAGTCGATGAGGGTGCCGTCCACGATCACCTACCCCCAGCCCTTGCGGCGTGCGCGGCGCAGGCCCTGTTCCAGGGTGGGTGCTTGGGTCTCACTCACGCACCGCCACACGGTCGCGGTACCAACGCCGAATCCGGCCGCTACCTGGGAAAACGGTTCGCCTGTGTGCAGGTGGACCAAGACCAACAGGGCCCGTTGTGCCGGGTTCAGCCTCCGCCACCGAGAACCGGTTCGGGCGTGGTGGGTACGGATGGTGCGGGCAGTCAGGTTGAGGGTGCGGCGTGACAACGGCAGAGCGGAGCGGTGGAACTGCATCGGAGCCCTTGGTGTGGCAGGTTTTCTTGGTCGTTAACCCACCTACCAGGGGCTTCTTGCTGTCAGGGGTGGTTCCGAGTGGTCGAAACACGGCTGTGACCAGCATTTTCAGGATGAAAAAGGCTCACTTTGCCGGGTCTTGTCCCTAGGGGCCTGCCCCCGGAAGGCCCCGCCTCCGCCCACAGGCGCCCCACGGCCGCGTCGGCCCCTCCCTTCGCAACTCACCGACCTGTTCACACCTCCACCGAACTCTCAAGGCGCGGCATCGGTTCCCGAGGTCGGTGTTCCGTTCAGTACAGGAGGTTGTACGTGATGGCCTCGATCAGCGCGATACCGAAGAGCGCAACCAGGATGCCCGGGTAGAGGCGGATATTGTCCCTGATACCAGCTCGGTACCCAGCCCAAGCCGACGGGAGCTCTCGCCGCCGGTAACCGAAGGTCGACTTCCAAAGGATGACGGACCCCAGCATCGCCAGGACATAGGCCTGGAACTCGATCACGAGAACAGGGGAAGTGGCGATGACCGCGATCGCCTCTTCAGACGATGTCGGGGCGAACGGCATACCGATATATACGGCACGCCATACCGTCGCGGCCACACCGAAGAAGGGGATGGCGAGCGAGGGCAGGGTCGTCGTCAACAGGGCAGCGAACAGGAGGTTCGCAAGGAACGTCAACAGCGTTGTCGTCACAATGTCGCCGCTCGCGTACGCATCGACGACCATGGACGCGCCCGGCGCCTCAAGGAAGGCTTCTATGTTCTTGAGCCCCCACTCGTACATCCCGGGGATGAGAGGGGTCACGATCATCGTCGCGGCGAGGGTACCGTAGACGACCACGTTGAGAAGAAGGTACGTCCTCCAGTTCTCCCGTAGCACGGTTCGGAAATTTACGTACATTCGCATCAATTGATATCCTTATATGTGATGGACACAAATCGGTAGATCATGAGCTCCACGGTGCGTCAGGCCTTGCCCTGACCCAAGCGGCGAAGGTGCGGGGTCAGCAGTGCGCCGAGGGCCGCGAGAATCCACAGCGCCGTGAGAGCGATCGTCGCTAGAGACAGTCCGCTGACCTCGATGAGCAGGGCGGCAACACCGATGCCCGCTGCGGGGACCAAAGTCATGATGGCGTTCTGCGCTCCCAGCACTGTGCCGCGTTGGGAGTCGTCGACGTTCTCGATGAACGCGAGTCCGATCACGGCGTTCATCGAGCCGCCACCGAGGCCGACGATCGCCGCCCCGGCGAAGATCGACCACACCGGGCCGAGGACACCGATGACGGAGAAGCCCACCGCGACGAGGACGAGACCGGCGATGAACCACATGCGGTGCGGGATTCGATGGCCGAAAGCCGCGAAGCATCCGCCGCCGACCAACAGGCCGGCCGCGAGGGCGCTGAGCACGAAGCCGACGAACTGGGGCTCATCTCGGAAAGCGAAGTGGACCGGGATCACCATGCCCTGCGTCGCGGCCAGCACGATGGCCAGGGCCATTCCCAGCAGGACCAGTCCGCGCAGCAATGGCGACCGGGCGATGACCCCCAGGCCGTAGAACATGGATCTCGCGGGCCGTGTCGTGGAGGACTCCGTGTGATCACGGGACAGCACAGTCGCGCGCTTGGGGACGGCGGCCGTGAGCAGGGCCGCCGCCGCTGCCAGGCCGGAGGTGATCCATAGCACTGTGACCGGCTCGAAAGCGGAGACCAGGATCCCTGCGATGGCCGGGCCGAGCAGCAGTGAGACCCCGGCCAGCGACTCCCGCAGCCCGATGAGTCGCGAGGGGTCCGTTGTGGCGGCCTTGGCGATCGCCGGCAGCATCGCCTCCCGTGCGGTGATACCCGGCACGTCTCCGAACGAGTTCAGAATGGCCACGGCGACGAACCAGCCCAGGCTCAGCCCGATCGTGAGATCGACGATCGGCAAGATCAGCAGCGCCACCGCCGAGATGACGTCGGAGAGGATGGCGGCGGTGCGACGGTTGATCCGGTCGACGAGCGAGCCCATGAGCAGCCCCGCGAGGGCCGCGGGCACCGCAGCGGCGATCGCCACGACACCCGCGCTCAATGGGCTGCCGGTGGTGAACAGCACCACCAGGGGCAGAGCGATCGCGGTGATCGAGTTGCCCATCAACGAGGTGCCGAAAGAAGTCAGGTAGAAGAAGATGATCCGTTTCACAGGACAAGCTCAAACTATGACGTCGCGTCGGGGTCAAGTCCGTGCCGGCGCTGATTTCAATGAAGTCTCAGCTCGGGCCGAAGACGGAACCTCTGGTGGTGTAGAGGCCGCCAACCTCTCCTGGACTCATGTTGCGGGGGACACGAAAAGCGACCCGGCTTCCCGAAACACCGTCTGATAGGTGTCCTGAGTGAAATGGGCGGTGGAATGGCCCAGCTCGACCGAGAGCACCTTCACATGGGTAAGGAAAGTGCGGGTCGGTTCGGGGGCCCAGCGTGCATCGGCCCCCGCCCCCGACCGTGCACGCACCTCGGCCACCGAAGGAAACCGGGTCCGGGCCTTGAGAGCGTTCTGGATCAGGTCCGCGATCTGAACCTCCAGATCCGGTTCCCCTTGCGCCAACTCCAGGAGCGCTTTGAGGTGGTCGAGTTTTTCCCAGGCCTGCTCCTGGCTCTCCAGTCCGGCACGACGGGCCTGACGACGCTTTCCCTCGCTGGTGCGAGGTAGTTCGAGTTGGCAATCGCAGTCCCCGTGGCGGGGGTTGAACGCCCCGCCCTGGCGGCGCAGCTTCGGACACCGCACCCCCAGCGCCCTACCGGAGTTCTCGTCCCGACATCCGCCGCGCCTTCACCCCCTGGTCGACCAGCGCGTCCAGTGCGCTCCTCACGGCTGGAGGTCGACCAGTGAGGCGCTGTCCCTCCACAGAGCGTCCCTCACCTTGTCGTCGCGAGCGAGTTTCGAGGGTTCGAGCCAAGTGAGCGCATCACGTCGAACAGCCGCGTAGTAGCGCCCGGCGGGCGGGTTCACCCTCCCCAGTGCGATCGCACCCAGGTGGGCACCGCCCGCCTCTTTGCTGTTGTAACGCCGCACCATCCGACGGAGGAGACCGCCCAAGACCCGCCAGGCGACGTTGGCCACGGCAGGCGCGTTGCGAAGCAGCCCGGTTCCGGGCGTAGGGCCCGGGTCGTATGCCAGGACGGTCACATTCTTGGCCACTACCTCCGGCTGCAGCGCCAGCGCACGCACAGCCAGGATCGTGCAGAGCTTCGCCGAGGAGTAGGCCCTCCCAGCCGCTACACGCGGCTCGACATCACGCTCCGGATCGCGATCGGGACGGGCCAGCAGTGTGGCATCGGCATGACGGGGCGGGGGGAGCATCGTGTTCTCCTCCGGGTCATGCGTACCACTTGTGGTCAGCGACACCACGGCGCCATCAGCCAGCCGGGGCAACAGCAACCGGAGCAGGAGGTAGTGGGCGAGGTAGTTGACGACGAAGCTCGTCTCGAACCCGTCGGGCGTGCGCCCGTCGCCGTTCGGCTGGTTCTCACCGGCGTTGAGAACCAGGGCATCGATCTCGCTGGTACCGAGCCGGTCGTTCACCCCGTCGACGAAGGAGCGCACGTCCGCCAGCCGTGTCAGGTCGAGCGGGAGGGATTCGGCACCGTCCGGCGCCTGTCCACGTGTTCCCAGTAGAAGGCGTGTGTCCGGAGTAGCGAGGACCTGTCGCGCCGCCACTTCTCCGATGCCGGATGTTCCGCCGGTCATCACGATCGTTCTCATCAGGGACGCACCTCGCTGCAGCAATAATATGAGTGGGGACTCCGCTTAATATAATGAGTGGACACTCGACTTAGCAAGGGCATCGGGGGCCCGGTAGTAACGTGAGTGGCTCTGGCTAGCCGCTTGACCGAGATGAGACTGATGGAACGACAGACCCCGGCGACCACCGCCCCTCAGCGGACGTCGCTGCGCGCCGACGCACGCCGTAACCGTGAACGAGTCCTGGAGGCCGCCGACACCGTCTTCTCCGAGTTCGGCCCGGCCGCCTCCACGGAGGAGGTGGCCCGACGGGCAGGGGTCTCCATCGGAACGGTGTTTCGACACTTCCCCACGAAGGAGGCGCTGATCGAGGCGGTCGTGATCGGGCGGCTCACGCAACTGACCGCGGAGGCCGAGCGGCTTGCCGACGCCGTGGACGCGGACGCGGACGCGGACGCGGACGCGGACGCGGCTTTCCTCATCTTCTTCCATCGCTGGATCGAGCTCTCAGCGACGAAGTACCAGTTCGCAGGGGCACTCTCTCGCTCCGGCACTGATGTGCAAGAGATCAGGAACACCCATCCGGACGTCGGGCGGAAGCTGCATGACGCTGTGGGCGTTCTGCTCACCCGGGCACAGCACACCGGTGGCATCCGGCGGGACGTGGGTGCGTCAGAGGTCATCGCGCTGTTGGTCGGAGCGTCTCGGGCGCACGAACACGTCGGTCTCGACGCCGACCAGCGCGCGCACCTCCTCTCGGTGATCATCGACGGTCTGCGCGGGTCGCGACCGGCGACGTGAGCCGCTCCGGAATCGCTGGAGGGCGTGGGGAGACGCGAATAAGCAGTTCGTACGCACCGATCAACGCGAAGTTCGGCCAAGCATGGATGATCCGCGACCACATCGTGGAGTCGGCCACCGCGAGATTGGCTGCCAACGCCGCGGCCGAGCCAGTAGGGACTGTCCGCTGTCACAGCCTCTGCCAGGTCGGTCTCGGCATCCGCAGGCCAAGACCCTCCCGGTGTCGGCGCCTTTCATCCGCGGCATGAGACCTCGTATCGCGCCTTGTCACTGCGGGCGACGCAGCCCGTCCAGTACGAGGGTGATGACATCGTCGGCCTCGGTCCGCCAGTCGGGGCGGTCGTGGGCCGCGCCGATGCCGTGCAATGCCATCATGACGGCGCCGGGGCCCAGGTCGTCACGGATGTCGCCGTCCGCGACGGCGGCGGTCACCAGGTCGGCGACCGCCTGCTCCAACGCCCTACCGCCTTCGGCGAGCACACCCGAGCGGCTGGCCATGATCGTGGCCAGTGTCCGGGCCAGGCCCTCGTGGGCACCTATGTGGTCGACCATGGCACGCAGGAAGGTCGCCAGCGCTTCCGCCGCGGGCAGCGTGGCCTGTAGTTCGCGGGCACGGGCGCACAGCGTGGCGACCTCCTTGTGGTAGACCGCCTCGGCCAGCGCCTCCCTGGTGGGGAAATGGCGGTACAGCGTGCCGGTGCCCACCCCGGCCAGCTGGGCGAAGTCGTCGAAGCGCAAGTCGAAGAAGTCGCCCGCGTCGAAGACCTCCCGGGCCTTGACGAGCAGGGCGTCGCGGTTGCGCTGGGCGTCGGCGCGCAGCGGCTTGCCTGCGGTCATGCGTTGCCTCCCATTGACAAACGGAGATCATCTCCATATCTTCAAAGTGGAGATTACCTCCACATAAATGATACCCCACGAGGTGTGCCATGAAGATCCTGATGTTCGGCCGAGGCGTGATCGCCACCATCTACGGCCGGGCCCTCGAACAAGCCGGGCATGACATCGAGTTCTACGTCCGGCCGGGCCGCGCGGCGACGTACGGAGACGCGGTGGACCTCGACCTGATCGATACGCGGCGCCGGGTGTGGGGGCGACGCGTCGTCGAGAAGTGGCCGGTGCGCTACCGCGAGGCGCTGGAGTCGGACCACGACTTCGACCTGATCGTGCTCAGCGTGCCGCACCACCGCCTCGCGGAGGCGACGGCCTTCCTGGCCCCGCGTATCGGCAAGGCCACGGTGTTGGTCTTCGGCAACCTCTGGACCGAGCCGCTGGCCGCGATCGGCGCACTCCCTGTCGAGCAGATCGCCTGGGGCTTCCCCCAGGCCGGTGGCGGTTTCAGCGCGGACGGCGTGCTCCGTGGGGCGCTGCTGCCGTCGGTGGTCTTCGGCACCCTCGGCCGGCCCCCGACCGACCGAGAGCGGGCCGTGCGCCAGGCGTTTCGCCAGGCCGGGCTTCGGATCAAAGAGCGGCCTGACTTCCGCGGCTGGCTGTGGGTCCATTTCGTGTCGGATGCCGGCCTGTTCTCGCAGGGCCTGCGAGTGGGTTCCCTGTCCAAGCTGGTCGGGGCAACGGGCGACCTGCGCGAAGGGCTACTGGCCGGCCGGGAGCTGCTGCCGCTCCTCCAGGCGCGCGGCCTTGACCTGCGACAGCACTGGGGCGGTGTGCTGCTGTTCCGGGCGCCCACCTGGCTGACGGCCCCCGCGCTCGCCTGGCTGACCGCTCATTTCGCGCTCGCGCGCGTGAGTCTCGCGGCGCACTCCGACCCCGACGCCGAGGAGCCGCGTGCGGTCTGCAGGGACGTCTTGGCCGAGGCACGGCGGCTGGACGTCCCAGTACCACGACTGGCAGCGGCGGAGCCGCACTTCGCCCAGGAGGGGACGGGGCGAGTCTGAATCCGCCGGTGTTGTCGGTCCCGGTGGTCCGTTGCGGCTCCTCGGTCCGCCACATCTCAAGCCGAATCCGATCGCACCAGTCGGTCGGCTGCCGTTCACACACGGCTTTCGCAGTCCAATCTCTATCGCCTGTCCGTGACGTCGTGGAAGGAAAAAGTCATGACCACCACCGAGAAACACGAGTTCCCCATGGCCCGTACGTGCCCGTTCGCGCCGCCGCCGGCGTACGAACAGCTCCGCGAAGAAGAGCCGGTCTCACGGGTTCGCCTGCCCGACGGGGGGTGGGCCTGGGCGATCAGCCGCCACGAAGACGTGCGAACCGTGTTGAACGACCGGCGGTTCAGCGCCCATCGGCAGCATCCGGACTTCCCAGCGCTGGTCGAGGGCGAGGCGGCGTCCCGGCGGCCGGACGCGGAGCGCATGCTGCTCGAGATGGACGCGCCCGAGCACGGGCCGGCGCGCAAGGCCGTGCTCGGGGAGTTCACGGTGCGCCGGTTGGAAGCGCTGCGGCCGCGGATCCAGCAGATCGTCGACGAGCAGATCGACGCGCTGCTGGCCGGGCCGAAACCCGGTGACCTGGTGAAATCGCTGTCGCTGCCAGTCCCGTCCCTGGTGATCTGCGAGATGCTGGGGGTGCCCTACGCCGACCATGAGTTCTTCCAGGACCTCACGGTGAAGGTGATCAACCAGTCGACGCCGCCCGAGGAACGGGGGGCGGCCATGGGGGCCATCCAGGGCTACATGGCCGACCTCGTCGCGGAGAAGGAACTGAACCCGCCGGACGATCTACTCGGGCGCCAGATCGTCAAGCTGCGCGCGAACGGCACCTACCAGCCGACGGCAGTGGCCGGAATGGGCCTCCTACTACTCGTGGCAGGCCACGAGACGACGGCGAACATGATCTCACTGTCGACTGTGGCGTTCCTGCGCAACCCGGAGCAGCTCGCGATGATCAGGGCCGATCCAGGCAAAACGCTCAACGCGGTCGAGGAGATGCTTCGGTACTTCACGATCATCGACGCGGGGACAGCCCGGCTGTGCGTAGAGGACATCGAGATCGGTGGGCAGCTCATCAAAGCCGGGGAAGGTGTGCTGGCACTCTCCTATGCGGCCAACCGTGACCCGAGGGCGTTCGAGAACCCGGACCAGCTCGACATCGAACGGCGCGCGCGCCAACACGTCGCGTTCGGGTTCGGACCCCACCAGTGCCTGGGACAGAACCTGGCCCGAATGGAACTCCACATCGTGTTCGACACACTGTTCCGCCGTGTCCCCACCCTGCGGTTGGCGAGGGACGTCGACGAACTGCCGTTCAAGGACGACGCGAACATCTTCGGCCTCTACCGGCTCCCGGTCACCTGGTAGTGGCCGCCCCACCCACCACCTCAGGAGATGAGGACCATGAAGATCATCGCGGACACCGACAGGTGCGTCGGTGCCGGACAGTGCGTGCTCACTGAGCCCGAGTTGTTCGACCAGAGCGAGGACGACGCCACAGTCATCGTGCTGGACGAGACACCGAAGAGCGAGCTGGTCGAGAAGGCCCGCGAAGCGGTGCACCTGTGTCCTGGCCAGGCCCTCTCCTTGGAAGCGTGAATCAATCAGTGGCTGACCTTTCAGCCTGAAAGGATCACACCGGTGGCCTGGTCGTAGGCGCCGAGGAGGTCTTCCCACCCGGCCTCAAGGTGGTGGGCGGCGCGGACACGGGGACCGTGAGGTGTCAGCCGCGATCATCTTCGTGGCGACCACCGGCTGTACATGGGCCCGGCTCCCACCGGTGTTCGGTCCCTCCGGGCCCACCGCGCACCGGCGTTTCACCGAGTGGAGTCGGGCCCGTGTACGGGCGAAGCTGCACGACAGTGGGCCATCGACTCATACGGGGACGAGATCAACACCAACCGCACCCGGCACGCCGGACCACCTGCTGTTGTGTTCTGCGTTTTTCGGAGTCGTCGATGCCCGATAGCGTCATCACATTGGTGACGCGGCCCCGGTAGGGCCGCGCCTCACCGACGCGAAGGTCGGCTTTGAGGGGCTACCGAAAATGTTCCAAGGGCCGGCGCGGTATGTGCCCCCGGTGAACGACGCGACAGTGCGCGGCGTGGTCTACCCCCAGCGGTCCCTGGTCCTGGTCGCCGGGGTACCCGGGGCCGGGAAGAGCACCCTGCTGCGGCGGCTGTTCGGACTCCGCGGAAACGAGGGCCGGACCGTGCTCACCGTGGAGGGGGTGCGGGTGATCGACTCGCTACAGTCGCGGTACCACCTGGGACTCTTGCTCGGTCGGATCCCCTACCCGCTGTGGCGCTGGGTGGTGCACGTACTGCACCTGGCCCGGATGGCCGCGGCGTTGCGCGGCGGCCCGGTAGTGGTGCACGAGTGCGGGACTCGGAGCCCGATCCGCGTGCTGCTCGCCCTGCTCTGCCGACTCCGCCGGTACGAGCTGCATGTGTTGATGATCGACGCCACTCCGCAGGAGGCCCGCAACGGGCAGAACACCCGGGGGCGGCGGGTGACCGAGCGCAGCCACCGGACGCATTCACGGCGCTGGCGACGACTGCGCGCGGCTACCCGGCAGGGGCCGGCGGCATTCGCGCCGGGCGTGCGCAGTCTGCTCGCACTCGACCGGCGCCGGGCGCGGGCGCTGGCCTGGATCCGATTCCCACGCCACAATCAGATGGCGTGGAAAGAGAACCCTCCGGCCCTTGTTCGGATCCACCCCGGTGACGACGTGTCAGAGCCCCTCCTTTCCTGAAACATCAACGGCGACCCAACAGGCTCTCTGATCACACTCCTGACAAAAGGGCCGGCACCGTGGACCCCCTTCACCCCACCGACCCCCTGCACGTGGGTAAGTACCGGCTGACCGCACGCTTGGGCACCGGCGGTATGGGCCAGGTCCACCTTGCCCGCACCCCGTCCGGGCGCAAGCTCCTCATCAAGGTCATTCGACCCGAGTTCGCCTCCGAGGAAGGCTTTCGCGCCCGCTTCGCCCGCGAGGCCGACGCCGCACGGCGGGTCGGGGGTTTCCACACCGCTCAGGTCGTGGATACCGACCCCGAAGACGGGAGACCGTAGCGGTCTACCAGGGGATTCCCACCGACATAGGGGGAATCAATCTCTCCCATCCGATCGAGGAGACGGACCTGCGGTTAGGGGACCTGACCAACGCCGACCGCACGCAGATCGAGAACATTGTTGACCTCGAAGATCTCCGAGGCCCCGCAACTGATAACCGCGTTGCGAGAAGAGGCCTCTGCATGAACATGGGCCGGTACAGGCTCAGGCCCGCTACTCGTCGGGGCAGCATCCGCCACGGGGACTGTTGACCGCGTCGCGGCTAGGGCGTGTCCTCACCCGGTCGGGGACGGTCGTGGCAGCTGGTGTCCTGCGGGTCCTGGCCGTCGAGGAGGTAGGCCTCCACCATCTCGGCCACGCACGGGTACAGCGGTTCCCCTTCGGGGTCTGAGACGGAGGAGCCGTAGAAGACGTGGCGACCGTCGTCGACGACGGTCAACAGCGGGCTGTCGAGCCGGTCGGCCATGTTGGCCGCGCCTTGATAGGGGGTCTTCGAGTCGAACTCGCCGGCGATGACGAGCGCCGGGGTCTCCCACTCACGGGTCAGGTCGACGGCGGGCTCGGTCGGCTGCTCTTCGGCGAACATGCACACCGGTGGTCCGGCCTGCGTCGCCGCCGGGCCGAAGGCGTGGGCGTCCCGGAACTCGCGCATGTCAGCCCGGTACTGATCCGGATCCGTGGGCCACTCGGCCTCGCAGTGGATCGCCCAGAGCAGGTGGGGAGGGCCGTCCAACCGCTCCAGCTGTTCCTCTGCCTCCTCCGGGTCCTCCGGTGGCATCGGCATGTCGGGGTCCCCCGGGGTCTCGGGAGCCTCCGGAAGGGGGGTCTCCTCGACCAGGGCCTCGAACACCAGGGCCGACTCGTCCCAGGCCCCCTGGTCATCGGCCGAGATGCCCACCAGGCTGCGGAAGTAGTCCTCGTCGTAGATCATCCCGTTCTCGGCTTCCCGGGGCTCCTCCCGGAGCCGCTCGGAGGTCTGTTCGAACGAGCGGACGACCTCCTCTCGCGTAGCCCCGAGACCGAACTCGTCGTCACGATCGGCCAACCAGTCCGTGTAGCGCTCGACGTTGTCGGTCGTGGCCCGGGCCTGGGCCAAGAAGTTCTCGCGCCAGACCCCGTCGGGGTCGACGGCCGAGTCGAGCACGGCACGGTCGAGCCGCTCGGGGAAGAGAGTTCCGTAGACCGCGCCCAGGTAGGTGCCGTAGGAAGCGCCGATGTAGTCGATCCGCTCCTCCCCCAACACCGCGCGGACGACATCCATGTCGCGGGCGGTGTTGGCGGTGGTGAAGTGGGGCCGCTGGTCGCTCTCGGCCTCGTCGCACGACTCGGCGTACTGACGCCGCTGGTCGAAGATCTGCTCGATCTCCTCGTCGGTGGGGTGCGTGTCCAGGACGGGAGGGTCGACTTCACAGTCGAGCCAGGTCGAGGCGCCCAGACCTCGCGGATCCATGCCGATGACGTCGTAGGCCTGACCGAGCGGGGTGGAGCCGATCTCGTCCGCGGTTATACGCCCGGTCGCACCGGGTCCGCCCGGGTTGGTGAACAGGACACCCTGTCGCTCTTTCTCGTCGCCCTGGGCGGGCCGGCGGCTCACCCCCACGTCGATCCGTTCGCCCTCGGGCGCGCCGTAGTCGAGCGGGACCTCCACCGTCGCGCAGTCGAGACCGGTGAGGTAGAAGTCTTCGCACTCTTCCCATTCCACGTCCTGGTCGTGGAAGGCGACCAGTGCCCGATCCTTGATGGGCTCGTGTCGGTCCTCGGCGAAGGAGACCGGTAGCGCGCCGGTCAGGGAGAGCGCGAGGCCGGTCGTGACCACGGCGGCTCCCGCACCCGTCAATATGTTCGCTGTTTCCACTGCACATTCCTTGCTTGTTCGGGCCGCTGGCCTCGTATCCACGGCCGGGACCGGTCATCGGTCGGCGCTTGGAAGGCAATGTAGTGAGGGGAGCGCCGCGGGCGGATCCACCCCGCTGACGAAATCGGGGGTGGCGATAGTAGGGCCCTTCGGTGCCCGGGGACGGGCTGTCATCGACGAAAGTCGGTGGACGGCTTCGACCCTCGGAAGTCGCGCGTTTCGTCGAACCCGTGCGGTGCGGCACGAGTGTGTCTTCACTCGCTCGGGTCGGGGGCTCCCGTGCCTGCCCGCGAACCGCGATGGCCGCCCCTGCGGGCCTTGGCGTGAGCCGGGAGGAGTTCGATCTGTGGATCACGTGATCAATAGCCCTCATGTGGATGACGCACCGGAGATCGCCCGGGTGCTGTTGACCGCTTGGTTGCAGAGCTATCCGAACAAGGAAGCGGGGATCGACGAAGCATGGATTCGCGAACATCGTGGTTCTGTCGCCACATCTGAGGGAATCGCTCAGTGGCAGGAGTTCATCGTCCGTGCCGCGCACCAGCCTGATCGATACTTCTGCCGCGTCGTGCGGCGCCAAGGTGAGATCGTCGGCTTTCTGTGCGGACGCCGGGAAGAGGAAGTGGTCAACCTCGGACCGATGTACCTCCTTCGCAAGGCTCAAGGAGAAGGCCTCGGCGGTCGGCTGATGGGGATGTTTCTCGGCTGGGCCGGAGATGTGCCCATGCACCTGTGGGTGACGGCCTACAACGAGGGGGCCATCCGTTTCTACCGACATCACGGTTTCAAGGTCACTGGCGAGCAGCATCTCTGGCAGGGCAAGCTCCCGAACATGCGCATGGCTCGCGCCCCCTTGTCCGACCACAGCACTTGAGCCCGTCGCACTTCATCGGCCGACCATCACCAACACGAATCCGAGCCTTTGATCCGATGGTCCACGCACCCCGACCAGAAGGAAACCCCAGGCCAGGACGGGTGGACCCGTATCCTCACCTGCGATTGGAGTCTCCCCTGGAACTCCTGGTGTGCTCCCCGGTACCGGCTGACGCACCGGAGCCAAACCAGTGACCTCGGCCGATCCAGAAGTATCGCGACCATCGCCTCGACCTCTGAGCTGAAGCATGAGGACAGCGCGGGTGATCTCACCAGCCTTGTGCGGACAGCACCGTAGACGGCGCGGGATGTCCTGGATTTCGAACTGGGCGATGGCCCGCTCGTCCAGGCGTCTACGATCACATACCCCCACCTTCGCACCGAAGGGGTAGCCGCTCGGTGTGGTCCGGTAAGTACAGGTGTGCGAGTGAAGCCGCCTCGGGTCTGGTCGGGCGACGCGTTCACACGGTTGCGCGGTCCGCGTCGTCACCGCAGGAGGCCGCTGCTCCCGTGCCCATCCCCGCGCCTTGGCGCCGTTCCAACAGGACGGTGTCGCGCCAGCGTCCGTGCAACCGGGCGATGCGTTCCCGGACCCCGACCGTACGGAAGCCCGCTTGGTGGTGCAGAGCCAGGCTGGCCCGGTTCTCGGGGAAGATCGAGTTCTGCAACGTCCACAGTCCGCCCGCGTCAGCCTCGGTGACCTGGCGGTAGAGCAGGGCCTTGCCCACGCCACGACCACGCGCGGTCTCGGCGATGTACACGGAGGTCTCGGCCACCCCGGCGTAGGCCTCACGGGTGGATACGGGAGCGGCGGCCGCCCACCCGATCACTTCGTCCTCGGCCTCGGCGACCCAGCGGTGTTCCGGTATCCACTTCTCCTTGAGGGCTTCGACTTCGGGGACCTCGGTCTCGAAGGTGGCCTCACCGGTGGCGATGCCCTGGGCGTAGATCTCGCGGACCGTGTCCAGGTCGGCGTCGACCATGGGGCGGGTGGTGACGTCTTCGGGCAGGTCGGTGGGGCAGCAGGGGCGAGCGTTGAGAACACCCATGACGACGTCGGCGGCGTGCGGTAGGCCGGTGCAGCAGTCCGGGTTGATCGCGACCCGGGTGGAGGTACCGACCTTGGTCAGGGTCACGAAACCCACATCGGCGAGCTTGCGCAGGTGGTGGGAGACGGTGGGCTGACGGATATTCACCGTCTCGGCGAGCGCCCCCACACTGATGGAGCCCGGGGTGGTCGCGATGACGTGCAGCAGGCGAACGCGGGTGGGTTCGGCCAGGCAGGCGAACCAGTCGGCGTAGGTTTCGGCGTCCGCCCGGGGAAGCAGTCCGGCGTCGTGTTCAAGCGGTGTCACGGTCATGTCTTCATTATCGATGACGATCTATGGTTGCGTCCATAGATCCTCATCGATAAAGTCTCACTCCATAGACGGCAGTCGATGAAGGAGTGGGACATGACCGAGGAATACCCCGTCGTGGTGATCGGTGCGGGCCCTGTGGGCCTGGCGGCAGCGGCGGAGCTGACCGAACGCGGACTACCGGTCCTGGTCCTGGAGAAAGGTCCGGGGGCGGGAGCGGCCGTGGCCGAGTGGGGACACGTGCGGCTCTTCTCGATGTGGCGTGACCTGGTGGACCCTGCCGCCGAGAAGCTGCTCACCGCGACCGGCCGGCAACGCCCGGACGACGCTGTCTACCCGACCGGCGCGGAGTGGGTGGCCGCCTACCTGGTGCCGCTCGCCGAGGCTCTGGGGAAACGCGTGCGTTTCGGTACCGAGGTCGTGGGGGTCAGCCGTCTGGGTCGTGACCGGGTGGTCGACGCGGAGCGCGAGGAGCGGCCCTTCACCGTCCGAGTGCGCACCGCCGCCGGGCAGGAGCGTGTCCTGGCCAGTGCGGTCATCGACGCCTCGGGCACCTGGTCCACCCCCAACCCGGTCGGTGGCGACGGCCTGCCGGCCGTGGGCGAGGACGAGGCCGCCGATCATGTCTCCCACCGCGCACCCGACCTCACCGACCCGGCCGTACGGGATCGGTACGCGGGCCGTCGCACCGCCGTGGTCGGCAGGGGGCATTCGGCCTTGACCGCTCTGGTGGCCCTGGCCGACCTGGCCGAGCAAGAACCGGGCACCCGGATCGTGTGGGTGCTGCGCCGCGGGCAGGTGGGCGATGCCTTCGGCGGCGGCTCCGCCGACCAACTCGCGCAGCGCGGCGCACTGGGGAGCCGAGCCCGGTCCGCGGTGGAGGCCGGCCGCATCGAGGTGGTGACCGGCTTTCGTACCGCCGAGCTGCGCTCCGCCGCGGGGGCCGTGGTCCTGGTCGACGACGACAGGCGCGCTCTGGAACCGGTGGAGGAGGTGGTGGCACTGACCGGGTTCCGGCCCGAACTGTCCTTCCTCTCCGAGATCCGATTGGGCTTGGACGCCACCTTGCAGGCGCCGATGGCGCTGGCTCCGCTGATCGACCCCAACGCGCACTCCTGCGGCACGGTCTACCCGCACGGGGTAGCCGAGCTGTCCCACCCCGAGCGGAATTTCTTCCTCGCGGGGATGAAGTCCTACGGCCGCGCGCCCACGTTCCTGGCCCTGACCGGGTTCGAGCAGGTGCGCAGCATCGCCGCCCACCTGGCAGGGGACCACGAGGCCGCGGCCCGGGTCGAGCTGACACTGCCCGAGACGGGTGTGTGCGGCGGTGCCGGCTTGTTCGACGCACCCGGCGACACCCAGGACAGCGGCTGCTGTGACGCGGAACCCTCAGCCGAGACAGGCCGGGAGGACGCGGTCGAGGAGAGCGGTTGCTGTGGTGATCCGACGATCGCCGACGTTCCGGTGCTCTCTCCTGCCCAGGAGGTGACGCCCGTATCGGTCGAACCCGTCCGGGCCGGCGGCTGCTGTGGGGGTTCCTCTTCGTAGGAGGTCGAGTCGACCGAACCGGCCCAGCGGACGTGACACCGCTGACCGATCGCGTCTTCGGCGGGGTGGCCCGGGCGAGCCTGGCCGTCCGGGCTCCGGTGACCTTCGCCTCGGTCAACCCCGGCGTTCGGGGAGGAAGCGTTTGCGCCAGGCCAGGGACACGTACACCAACGCGACCAGGATCGGGACCTCGATGAGCGGCCCCACCACCCCCGCCAGGGCTTGCCCCGAGGTGACCCCGAAGGTCGCGATCGCGACCGCGATGGCCAGCTCGAAGTTGTTTCCCGCCGCGGTGAAGGCCAGCGTGGCGGTGCGGTCGTAGTCCATCCCGATCGCCTTGGCGAAGGCGAAGGTGCCGAACCACATGATGACGAAGTAGGCCAACAGCGGCACGGCGATGCGGGCCACGTCCAGCGGTTGACTGGTGATGCGGTCCCCTTGCAGGGCGAAGAGCAGCACGATGGTGAACAGCAGCCCGTACAGCGCCCACGGGCCGATCCGGGGTAGGAAGTTCGACTCGTAGCGCTCGCGGCCCATCTTCTTCTCACCGAGTGTGCGGGTGAGGAAGCCGGCCACCAGCGGGATGCCGAGGAAGACCACCACGTTCAAGGCGATCAACCACGGCGAGACGTCCAGCCCGCCGGTGTCCAGGCCCAGCCATCCGGGCAGAAGGTCCAGGTAGAACCAGCCCAGGACACCGAACAGCAGAACCTGGAAGACGGAGTTGAGCGCCACCAGCACGGCGGTCGCCTCGCGATGACCACCGGCCAGGTCGTTCCAGATGATGATCATCGCGATACAGCGGGCCAGACCGACGATGATCAGCCCGGTGCGGTACTCGGGCAGGTCCGCCAAAAAGATCCAGGCCAGCGCGAACATCACGGCCGGGCCGACGAGCCAGTTGATCACCAGGGAGGAGATCAGCAGGCGCCGGTCACCGGTGACGGTGTCCAAGCGGTCGTAGCGGACCTTGGCCAGCACGGGATACATCATGACCAACAGGCCCAGGGCGATGGGCAGGGAGATTCCGCCAATCTCCAGGGCGGCCAGGAGTTCGTTCAGACCCGGAACCAGGCGGCCCAGACCCAATCCGACGGCCATGGCCAACAGAATCCACACCGCCAGGAACCGGTCCAAGGTGGACATCCGTGCGGCCACGGAAGACTCGGGGGCCGTGGTGTTCTGGGGACTGCTCATCAGCAGGGCCTCCGGTTCTGGGCGGCGTCGGTGGAGCGGGCGGTGGCAGCCAGGCCGGCCAGCCCTTCGGAGAGGGATTCCAGGACCTGAGGACGTAGCCGGTAGTAGGTGAACCGGCCGCAGGGTTCGGTCTCCACCACCCCGGCCTCGCGCAGCAGACGCAGGTGGTTGGACAGGTTCGTCTGGCGGGCCCCGGTCTCCTCCATCAGGTGGGTGGTGCACAGGGTCTCGTGGGCGAGCAGGGACACGATCCGTATCCGAAGCGGATCGGCCAACACCTTCATCACATCAGAATCGACTGACATCAGCATAGACTGATGCTATCTCCCGCGCCTGACCCACCGAAACGAAGTAGAGACCCGCCATGACCGACAACGCCAAGCCCTCCGTCCTGTTCGTGTGCGTGCACAACGCCGGACGCTCCCAGATGGCCGCCGGCTGGCTGCGCCACCTCTCCCAGGGACGGATCGAGGTCCGTTCGGCGGGCTCAGCACCTGCGGACACGCTCAACCCCGCGGTGATCGAGGCCATGGCCGAGGTAGGGATCGACATCACTGATCAGAACCCCAAAATCCTCACCGTCGACGCGGTCGAGGCCTCCGACGTGTGCGTGACCATGGGTTGCGGCGACACCTGCCCGATCTTCCCCGGCAAGCGCTACCTCGACTGGGAGCTTCCCGATCCCGCCGGACAGGGTGTGGCGGCCGTCCGCCCCATCCGCGACGACATCCGCGAGCGCGTCGAAGAACTCATGGGAGAGCTGCTTTCGCACTGACCGTTCGAGCGGCCGGATCCGACAGAGACGGCTTTCCGCTGAGGCATCGTTTTGGTGCTGTTTGCCGTTCTTTGGCGTCGGGTAGCCGTAGTTCTTGACAGAGCCCGCAACACAGAGCATGGGGGAAGCACTGTGAGCAGCAGGACTCAGCTGATCAATTGGCTCAACGACGCCTACGCGATGGAGCAGGCGTTGGAGGAGACCCTGGAACGGCATGTCAAGGACGTCGAGGGAGATCCCGAGGTGCATGCCCGGATCCAGCAGCACATCGAGGAGACGCGCGGTCAGGCCGAGGTCGTCAAGGGATGTGTCGAGTCACTCGGTGGCAAGGTCTCCGGATCGAAGAACGCCTTCGCCAACATGTTCGGAGCCCTCCAGGGCATGGCGAACAAGCCGGCGAAGGACACGATGGTCAAGAACGCGCTCGCCGACTACGCGGTCGAACACTTCGAGATCGCCTGCTACAAGGCGTTGATCGAGGCGTCCCGCAGCCTCGGTGAGGAGGCGATCGCCGGCAAGCTGACCCTCGTTCTCCGGGAGGAAGAGGCCATGGCGCGCTTCCTGGAGGAAAAGCTTCCGCGCACCGTGCGGTCGTCGCTCGCCGCAGCCGAGCATGACGGATAGGCACGACGACACACGAGTAGGAGCAGGACCGTACCTCTGAGAGAGGTGCGGTCCTGCTCGTCGCCGCGGAGGTGCTGCCGAGGCGACCGGCACGGACACCGCTACCGATCAGGCCCAGCACACCGAACCGGCTCACCCGTCCACGTCACCAGGGGACAACGCCCTCATCGTCGAAGAAGCCGCCGCGCGGCCCGTCATCAGGCAAGGTGGCGAGTCGGATCGCGATCGCGGCGCCCTGCTCGGGCGTCCGCGGGGCGTTGAAGCCGGTGAAGTCCGTCGCGACGTAGCCGGGGCAGCCCGCGTTCACGATGACGTTCGTGTCGGCGAATCGGCGAGCGTACTGAGCCGTGATGCCGTTGAGCATGGTCTTCGATGACGCGTAGGCGGCCAGGATCGGACCGGTCCGCAGCGTCAACGAGCCCATGTTGCTCGACATGTTCACGATGCGCGGCGACTCCGCGCGCCGCAACAGCGGGAGCATCGCGTTCGTCACCCGGACGGCCCCGAACACGTTGGTGTCCAGCACGGCACGGACGACGTCGAGGTCGAGCGTGGTCGGGTCCTGCGCGCCATGGTCGGTTCGGCCGGAGATGCCCGCGTTGTTGACGAGTACGTCGAGCCGTCCTGTCTTCTGCTCGATAATCGCCGCCGCCCCGACGACGCTGTCCTCAGAGGTGACGTCAAGAGCGACCCCGAACGCGTCGATGCCTGCTGCGCGCAGACGCTCGACAGCCTCCTTACGCCTGACGTCGTCGCGGGCGCCCACGGCGACCGTGAAACCGATCGCCCCGAGGCCCCGTGCGATGGCAAAGCCGATTCCCTTGTTCGCGCCGGTGATCAGCGCGGTCTTCGTATCGTTCACACGATCCATGCTCGCGAGCCGCGCGCTCGCTGTCCAAGATCGCTTCAGTAGGCTCTGATACTCACCGGGTATCAGGCGGTAGGCTGCGTCCGTGCATGATCTTGAGACCCGTGAGCTCCGCTACTTCGTCGCCGTCGCCGAGGAACTGCACTTCGGACGCGCGGCCGTTCGGCTCGGAATCGCACAACCACCGCTCTCGCGCGCGATTCGCCAGTTGGAGCAGCGGCTCGGTGTCCTGCTCCTCGACCGGGACCGTCGTGGCGTGGCGCTCACCGACGCCGGCAAGGTGATGCTCCGCGAGGCCGGGGTGGCCCTCGACGCGGTCGCGGCCGTTGGGCGTCGGACGCGGCGTGCCGGTGACTCGAAGCGGCCGCTCGTGCTCGTGACGAAGGCAGGGGCGTCTCATACGCTCTTGCGGCGGCTCCTCGACGCGATCGCGAGCGAACCCGACGCGGCACCGGTCGAGATCCTTCTTTGCGAGGTCGGTGAGCAGGCCGGGCTGCTCCGCGACGGGAGCGCCGACGTGGCACTCATGCACCGGCCCTTCGATGATCTCGCGGGATTCGATACCGAGGATCTCCTGGTCGAGGGCCAGGTCGCGCTCCTTCCCGCGGAACATCCGCTCGCCTCACACGAGCGGCTCACGTTGGCGGAGGTCAGCGATGTGCCGAATCTACCGATCGCTCGATGGCCCCGGCTCGACGGGTCCTACCCGGAGGGGCCCGGTCCGGAGGTGCACACCCAGTCACAGCTCGCTCAGCTCGTGGCGCTCGGCAGGACGCTACTCGTCATCCCCGCCTCCAGTCGTGCCTGGCAGTGGCCCGATCACGTCGCTGTTCCAGTCGTCGACGCGCCGAACGTCACCACGGTGATCGCATGGCCGCCGAACAGCCGCTCACCGGCGGTCGCCTCACTCGTCCGCTCAGCGGCCGAGCTCCACGACACCGCACCGCCGCACAGAACCCTTCCGTGAGAGGACGCCTCACCGTGGACTCCCCCAAGACCGAAGCATCCGAGTCCGATGCATCTCCGTACAGCGACCCGCCCGCCGGTTGTGGTCCGGGCACCGCCCTGTTCGTCGGCGGGGGAACCTACATGTTCCTCCTCTTCCTCGGCCCCGCGCTGACCGTTCTGGTCTCCGGGCTCGAAGCCGCCCACGAGGTCTCCTCCCACTCCCCGGGATCGGTGGTCCCCGCCTTCGCCTTGGGTTCGATGGCCCTGGCCGGCATCGGTTTCCCGCTCTTGCTGTGGCTGTATCGGCGGGTGGACCTCGCTCGCCCGGTCGCCATCCTGTTCCTCATGGTCGCGGCCGTGGGCGTGATCCATCTCCAACTGATCGTCACGGTCTCCCTGCTCGGTTCCGCCGACTTCGGATCGTTCCTGGCCTCCGCCCTGTGGGCCGCCCTCTTCACCTCCCTGGCCGTGCCGATCGCAGTGATGTGGGAAGGGGGCCACCGGCTCCGATGGGCGGTAGCGGTCATCGTCGTCGTGGTCCTCCTGCGGGCGTTGGTGGACTGGAACAACCACTTGCGAGAGGAACGGGAAAGGTTCGACGACGTGGTGCGCACTCTCTCCGAGTATCCGGGCGAAGTCGCCCTCGTGGAGTCCGAGGAATGGTCCGCCGTCCGGGCCTGGAACCGTCGGGAGGAATTCCTCAAGGTCGACTACGAGACGCCCGAAGGCGACCGGATCGAGGTCACCACCTGGGCCGACTTCGCCACCGACGCGACCGTCGATCACGATGGATCGGCTCCCGCGGACGTACTCCGAGACGGCTGCGACGTCGATCACCGCACCTGCGAGGAGACCGAGGAAGCCGGCCTCTCCGTCGTGATCCTGCGGAACGAGACCCTCCCCCCGAACGACCTCATGCGGGTGGCGTGGCGGCCGGGGGTCTACGTGGAGATCCGGTCACGGGAGGAGGGCGGTCTGGAGGGACTGCGCGAATCGGTGGGCCTGCTGCGTCCGGCAGAGGAAGGTGACGGCGTCGCCTTGGCGGAGGAGATCACCGGGGGTCCCCGGCTCTGACATCGGGTGGTCAGTCTCGGCGCAGGGTGGCGATGTCGATGACGAACCGGTACCGCACATCCGAGGCCAGGACGCGCTCCCAGGCCTCGTTGACCTGGTCGACGGAGATGACCTCGACCTGCGGGGCGATGCCGTGTTCGGCGCAGAAGTCCAGCATCTCTTGGGTCTGGGCGATCCCGCCGATCTTGGACCCGGAGAGGGAACGCCGGTTGTTGATGAGACCGAACACGCTCACCGGAGCCGGCTCGGGCGGGGCGCCCACGTTCACGAGCGTGCCGTCCACCGCCAGGAGGTTCAGGTAGGAGTTCAGGTCGATGGAGGCGCTGACGGTGTTGATGACGAGGTCGAAGGTGCCGGCCGACAGCTCGAAGACGGCGGGGTCGTCGGTGGCGTGGTAATAGGTGGCGCCGAACCTCAGGCCGTCCTCCCACTTCTTCAGGTTCTGGGAGAACACCGTCACCTGCGCCCCGAGAGCGTGGGCGAACTTGACCGCCATGTGCCCCAGACCGCCCAGGCCCACCACGGCGACCTTCGTACCGGGGCCCGCGTTCCACCTGCGCAGCGGTGAGTAGGTGGTGATCCCCGCGCACAGCAGCGGCGCGGCCCTCTCGAACGGGATGGAATCGGGGACGCGCAGCACGAAGCGCTCATCGACCACGATGCGCTCCGAATAGCCGCCTTGGGTCACCGAACCGTCGCGGTCGAGGCCCGCGTAGGTGTCGGTGCAGCCGCGCAGGCAGTACTGCTCTTCGCCGGCCTCGCAGTGGGCGCACTCTCGACAGGAGTCGACCATGCAGCCCACACCGACCCGGTCACCGACCTGGTACCGGGTGACATCGGGTCCGACCTCGGCGACCATGCCGGCGATCTCGTGCCCGGCGGTCAGCGGGTAGGGAACCTCGCCCCATTCGCCACGGACGACGTGGAGGTCGGAATGGCAGACACCGGCGTAGGCGATGTCGATGAGAACGTCCTGGGGACCGAGTTCTCGGCGCTCGATGGTGCCCGGCGTCAGCGACGCGTTCGGCGAGGTGGCCGTGTAGGCACGCACGAGGGACATGGGTCTCCTTAGGGGTTCATGACGAAGGTGCGCCGGCGGATACGCGCTGGTGGTCGCGCTCGGGTGGACGGCACCGGGAAAAGTCAACCACCTGCGTCGCCGCAGGTGGAAGCAGATGTCAGAACCCGTCAAGGGTGTGTCGGGGGCTTATCGGATGATCGATACCGGCTCCGCCCCGAAAGAGAGAGGGGGGACGACCTTCGTCCCCGTTATTTCACGCGGTCCTGGTGAGGGCACTCGTTCTCGGAGAGGTCGGGCGGGTCACCTGTTCGACCGAACCGGTCGACCCGCCGCGACTCTCACCGACGTCGCCGCTCACCGGGCATGGGACCGCTGGATGTTCCATCACCAGAAGTGGTCCACGAGGACCTTGGCGTCCTCGACCTGGTCGCTGTACCGGTCGGGGTAGGCCGAGCGCTGGACGTCCTGGGCGACGTCACCGAGCGGTGTGTCCTCCCAGCTGTCGTCCGGGTAAACGGCTTCCAGCTCGTCGAAGAAGGCGCCGGTGGCCGTGGCCGGGTCGAGTCGGTCGTCCGAGGAACCGTAGTGGTCGCGCTGCTGGTAGAGACCGACGCTGTCGCGGTCGCCGCCGGTCAGGTTGTCCAGGTGGGTCTCGACGATGACCGTCGACATCGCGATGGAGGCCGCCTCTTCGTCGAGTCCACGTTCCTTCGCGGTCTCGACGACCGCACGGGCGCAGGAGGCGCGGTGGCCGTCCATGTTGCCGGCCATGTCGTCGTTCAACTTGTCGTTGAGGGTTTCGGCGGCGGCCTTGTCGTCCTCGGTGTACTCCTCGCCGCTCTCCTCGGAGCTCAGCGCCACGCACCCCTTATCGGGGTTGTCGGAGTCCTTGTTGTCTTCGGCGGCGGCGATGCTCGGCCCCCCGAGGAGGATCCCGCCAGTCAGAACCAGGCCAGTGGTTGCGGTAAACACACTCTTCGGTATCAGTTCGATAAAATTCATGAGTGCAACTTATGTGACGGTCAAGCACTTTGACCAGGCCTGTAGCTGCTCTGACCAGGTAAGAAAGAAGACACCGAACCGAAGCAACCTTTGGGCCGGATCGCATGCGCAGCACACCCGCCCCACATCGACTGCTCCACAGCGGAAGCCGGGCGCGCGGTGCCTTCTTCCCCTCCCCTACCTCGCCCCGAGACCCCCTCGCCCGGGTCTCATTCGATGTAAGGACGGTCACTTTCCCTTGGTGTTCACCGCCCTCGCGGTGGTCGAGGAGGCCGATGGAGCGCCCCGCATTCGACGCGGGGCGCATCCACGGGCCCCCTTCACTCAGCTCGGTACATGGCGCAGCGGTCGAGCGTCTTGATGGTCCGGGTCGTCCGTATGCCCGGAAGTTCCACCTCCCGGCGACGGGTGCGGTGTGAGGCGCCCTTCCGAACCGATCGAGAAATCGGTTGCGCGGAGGACGCTCCGAACCCAAGATGGCCCGATGCGGAACCGAGCGTTCAAGGTGGATCCGTGACGTGGAGTCTTGGCCGGGGCCGACTTCGGCGGTGCCCGCACCCGGTTTCTCGTCGTCGGCCCATCGTGTGACAGGAGAACCCTCATGAGCCGATCCGAACACCCCTCCGTGCGCGAGTACCCCCTGGGCGGTCGGGGCTCCGGGCCCTACGGCATCACCACCGACGCCGAAGGCTCCCTGTGGGTCACCCTCGTCCACCACGGCCAGATCGCACAGAGGCGGCCGGACGGCTCCACGACCCTGTATCCGCTCGACTCCACCACATGCGCACCCTCGCTCATCACCACGGGCCCGGATCAAGCAATCTGGTTCACCCGTCCCCACGACAACCGCATCGGTCGGATCAGCGCTGCGGGGGATACGGAATCCTTCGAACCGCCGACCCCTGGCGCTCGCCCCTTCGGCATCACGACGGGTCCCGATGGGGCCCTGTGGTTCACCGAGATGAACGCCGACCGTGTGGCGCGGATGACGTTGGACGGGGAGATCACCGAATTCCCTCTCCCCACGCGGGGAGGGTTCCCGTCATTCATCGTTTCCGGCCCCGACGACGCCCTGTACTTCACCCTCAACCAGGGCAACGCCATCGGACGCGTCACCCTCGATGGTCAGGTCACCCTGTACGAGCTTCCGACCGCCGACGCGGGCCCGGTCGGTATCACCAGGGGCGCCGATGACGCGCTGTGGTTCGTGGAGATCGCCGCGGGCCGGATCGGGCGCCTCACCACGGACGGACGCATCCGGGAATTCCCCCTCCCCGAACCTGACTCCCGCCCCCACGCGATCGCTCCCGACCTCGCGGGCGGGTGCTGGTTCACCGAATGGGGAGCGAACAGGATCGGCCACGTCACGGAGGAGGGGGACATCGAACTGTTCGATCTGCCCTCCCCTTCCAGCGAACCCCACGGCATCACGGTCGCCGGCGATGGAACGGTCTGGGCCGCCTTGGAGATCGGAGGCATCGTCTCACTCGTTCGGTAGAAGCCCACCGACCGGGCAAGACCGAACAGTGCCGCAATCGGGTGCTCTGCACTCCTTGTGGTGATACGTCGCTACACATAGCATCGCCCCGACCCCACAGGGTCACTGACGATATCGGCGCCTTCACCCCAGGGAGACCCCCGTGCTGAGACGTATCCTCACATCCCCGCTGATCGCACTGAGCGCGCTGGCACTGATGCTGGTGGGCACCGCACCGGCCGTGGCCGCTGACGAGACCGTCCTGTACTACGACGACAGCCGTGCCGCGGAGTACACCTCCGCCGTCTCCTCGGCCGTGGACGTGTGGAACTCCAGCGTCGACAACGTGCGCCTGGAACCCGCCTCCGACGGACAGCACTCGGAGATCCTGATCATCGCCGACGACGACTGGCCCCGCGCCCACCTGGGCCCGGTGCGTCCGGGCGGGCAGGTCACCGTCTGGATGGGCCGCCAAGGCACCGCCGAAGGCTACGACGCCGTGCGCATCGCCGCGCACGAACTCGGCCACAGCCTGGGTCTGCCCGACGCCAAGCCCGGACCCTGCTCCTCGCTGATGTCGGGTTCCACCGGCGGTGTGGACTGCACCAGTTCCTCCCCCGACGACTCCGAACGTTCGCGGGTCGAAGCCAATTACGGCAGTGGCCTGGCCGGGCAGCGCGCCGCCGACGGACGGATCCTGGTCGACCGTGTCTGACCGGAGATCGATCGCGACGAGGTGTCCGAAGGTGGCGATTGTCCACTTCCCGGGTCGGGTAGTGGTACAGCCATGTTGCTGGTGAGACCTCCCGGTGTGTACCGGGCGCAAGAGGACACCTCGTTACTACGTCAGGTACTGCGTCAGCGCGGCCGGCTCGCCGGCCGTTCGGTCCTCGATGTCGGATCGGGCACCGGGGCCCTCGGCATCGAGGCCTTCCGTGCCGGGGCGACCAGCCTCACCTCGATCGACCTGTCCCTCCGCTCGGTCGTGGCGAGTTGGCTCAACAGCCGCATCCACGGGATCTCGGCGACGGTCCGACGCGGCGACCTGTTCGCCCCCGTGGCCACGCATCGCTTCGACCTCGTGCTCGCCAACCCGCCCTATGTGCCCGGTGTCGGTCCGATGCCGTCCCGACACCGGGCGGCGAGGTGCTGGGACGCGGGACTGGACGGTCGGGTCCTGCTGAATCGCATCTGTTCGGGGGTGTCCTCGGTACTCAGCGAGGACGGCGCGCTGCTGCTCGTGCAGTCCACACTCGCCGACGAACCGGCCACCTTGGACCGACTCGCGAAGGCCGGGCTGGTGGCGAAGGTCCTGGCCCGAGCCCACATCCCGTTCGGGCCGGTGCTGCGAACGCGCGCCCCGGAGCTGCGTGCCCAAGGGCTGATCGGCCCCGACCAGACGGAGGAGGAACTCGTGGTCATCGAGGCGTGCCATGGCTGAGGCCCGTCGCCGAGTCATCGTCACCGACGAAGGCCCGATCCTCGTCTACGGCCCGGTCGACGTGGAGATGTCGGATGGAACACGCGTGCTCAGCGACCGGGCGGTCACCGCGTTGTGCGCGTGCGGTCGCAGTGGACGCCGCCCGTTCTGCGACACCAGCCACCGTCGTCGCGTACGCGACGAAGAGGGGGAGGAGAACACCTCATGACCACGACGAAGCCGAAGGCGCCGACGCTTCCGGTCCCTCGCGGCCCTATCTCGGAGGGGGTCCTGTCGGCACTGCGCGGAGACCCGACCGAGGTTCCCGCCGTGGACGGTGCCGCGCCCTATGGAGACGATCTCCAACTGGCGCTCTACTGCTGCTACGAGCTTCACTACCGTGGTTTCGACGGAGTCGACGACGACCGTGAATGGGACCCGGCGTTGCTGACGGTCCGCGCCGAGTTGGAGCGGGTTTTCCTCAACGCGCTCAGGGAGGACGTGCCCACCGGCACGGACATCGACGACGAGCTCAACGGGCTCCTCGTCGAGCACCTCGACGCTTTCGGCATCTCCCACTACCTGCGCCGCCGCGGCGAGCTGTGGCAGCTGCGAGAGTACGTCGCGCACCGGTCGCTCTACCACCTGAAGGAGGCCGACCCGCAGACCTTCGTCATCCCGCGCCTGGACGGTCCGCCGAAAGCCGCCCTGGTGACGGTGCAGCACGACGAGTACGGTGCGGGCGACCCCGAGCGGACGCACTCGAAGCTCTTCGCCGACATGATGGCCGAACTCGGTCTCTCCGACGTCTACGGCGCCTATGTCGACTCCGCTCCCGCCGCGATGCTCGCCGAGGTCAACTTCATGTCGTTGTGCGGGCTGCACCGTGGGTTGCGCGCGGCGCTGATCGGGCAGTTCGCCACCGTCGAGCTCACCTCCTCTCCCGGCTCGGACCGGCTGGTCAAGGCCATGCGGAGGTTGGGTTGCGGTCCGGCCGCCATCCACTTCTACGCCGAGCACGTCGAGGCCGACGCGGTGCACGAGCAGCTCATCCGACGTGAGGTGATCACGCCACTGCTCCGCGCCGAACCCGAGCTGACCGCCGACGTCGTGTTCGGGATCCGCAGCAGTCTGTTCCTGGCCGGCCGGTTGGAGGAGTACCTGTTCCAGCATTGGCGCCACGGTGAGTCGAGCTTCCGCGCCGAGGCCGGGGTGAAGAGCCCATGACGTTCCCTGAATCCGAGACGCGGGCCGACGTCGTCCGGCTCGCCGACCCGGACGACGTCGTGCCGGAGGACAGCGTCGTGCGCGACAACCTGCGGGGAACACCGCCTCGGTTGCCTCCCTGGCTCGGCTACGACGCGGTCGGCTCCCGGTTCTTCGAACAGATCACCGAGCTGCCCACCTACTACCTGACCCGGGTCGAACGCGGCCTTCTGGAACGGCACGCCTCGGAGATCGCCGAGGCACTCGGTGGTGGGCGGATCGCGGAACTGGGCAGTGGCAGCGCGAAGAAGACGCGATTGCTGCTGGAGAACTGCGTGCGCCTGCGCCCGACCACCTATCTACCGATCGACGTCGACGAGAGCATGCTGCGTTCCAGCGCCGCGACGTTGCGCTCGGAGTTGGACGGTTTGGCGGTCACGGGCCTGTGGGGGCGTTACGAGGCGGGGCTGGAATGGTTGCGCACCCACCCCGGTGAACCGCTCGCGGTCGTCTTCCTGGGGAGC
This sequence comes from Nocardiopsis sp. JB363, assembly GCF_900143625.1. Taxonomy (GTDB): domain Bacteria; phylum Actinomycetota; class Actinomycetes; order Streptosporangiales; family Streptosporangiaceae; genus Nocardiopsis. The sequence continues at coordinate 169,573 of NZ_FRFF01000103.1, read as the reverse complement.
AGCTTCGGCAACGCCACACGGGAGGAACGTGACGGGTTGATCGGAGAGATCGCGCGCTGTCTGAGACCGGGTGAGAGCTTCCTCGTCTCCGCCGACCTGGACAAGGGCCGTGAGGCCCTGGAGACCTGTTACAACGATCCACCCGGGCACTCGGCCTTCGCCGACTTCCGACTCAACTACCTCACCCGGCTCAATGACCGCTACGGCGCCGACTTCGTGCTAGACGACTTCGTCCCGAAGGCGTGGTACAACGCGGAGGCCTCGACCGTGGAGGGTTGTCTGCACGCGCGGGCCGAACGGACGGTGCACGTGCCGGGGCTCGACCTCACCCTGCACCTACCGCGTGGACGGTTCCTCAACGTCGGCTACTCGGTGAAGTTCGATGAGCAAGGGTTGGCCGACGAAGTGGGGGCCCACGGTTTCACTCCGCGGGCCCGGTGGGTGGATTCCGAGGCCGGGTACGGGCTGTTCCTGTTCCGCCGGGACCAGAGCTGAGCGAACGTCAGGGGTCGAACCCCTTCCCAGGGTCATCCGCGAGTGCGCGCATTCTCGCGGCGACGGTGTGCCGTACCGGGCCGGGGATGTCGTGGCCGACGCCCGGCAGGGTGACCAGGTGCGCGCCCGGGATCCGGGAGGCGATGGCGGAGGCCGCGCGTGGGCGGATCAGTGGGTCGTCCTGGCCGTGCAGGACCAGGGTCGGGGCCGCGATCGTGCTGATCCCGGGGCCGTGCCATTGGGCGCCGATCTGGCGGCTCTGCGCCCGGTTGTCACGGGCACCCGTGTCGGCCAGGCGTTCGGCCCTCTCCCGGGCCTCTTCTTCGTCGAAGGGCTGCCCGGGTGCGGCGCAGAACCGGGCGATGGCGAGTGAGGCCTGCACCGCACCCTCCCTGGTGTCCGGGAAGCGCATCCGGCTGAGCCCGGCGAGCGCGGGGAGGTGGATGTACCGGAACAGGCCCAGGCCCGCCGCGTCCCCGGGAACCGCCGACATCGAGGTCAGGGTGCGGACACGGTCCGGGTGTCGGACCGCGACGCGCTGCGCGACGGCGCCACCGAGCGACATGCCGAACACGTGCGCCGAGTCCCAGCCGAGTTCGTCCAACACCGCGATGGCGTCGTCGGCCATGTCCTCGGCCGTGTAGGCCTCGCCTCGCCTGCCGAACAGGGCGGTGACCGGCAGGCGGGTCCTGGTCGGCGGAAGGTGGGTCGACTCTCCGGCGTCACGCTGGTCATAGCGCGCGACCGAGAAACCGTGTTCGGCCATGGACCGGCACAGGTCGTCCGGCCACCAGTACCGGCTGACGCCCAGACCCATGATGAGCAGTAGTGGATCGCCGTCGTCCGCGCCGGCCCATGTGTCATGAGCCAGCCGTATGTCGCCGTTGTGCGCCCACAGGGTGGGGGTCCATCGTGGTCGATCCATGTCCTTGCCCCTTGTCTCTTGCCGCTGGCCGCTGGCCGCTGGCCGCCGGCCTTTTACAATACTGCGATCGCTGTTCTCAGTATTACTATAGGGACACTGGTAATAGGGAGAAACGGGGGGCCTGTGGCCGAGGAACCGAAGACCGTGTGGGACCGCCCCGAGCGAGGGGCGCGGGGCCCGGCGCCGGAGCGCAGCCGGAGGGAGCTCACCAGCGCGGCGATCCGGCTTGCGGACGAGGGCGGTCTCCCGGCGGTGTCCATGCGGCAGGTCGCCAAGCGGTTGGGAACCGGACCCGCCTCGCTCTACCGCTACATCTCCACCCGCGGTGATCTGCTCGATCTCATGGCCGACGCCGTCACGAGCGAGATCGATCTGGACCTCCCGTCGAGCGGGGACCCGGTCGAGGACCTGGCCACGCTCGCCGGCCGCCAGAAGCAGGTGTACCTACGTCACCCATGGCTACTCGACCTGCCCACGGAACCCACCGTGGGCCCCCTGGGCATGGACTACCTGGAACGGATACTGCGGGCATTGGAGCCGACGTCGTTGTCCCGATCAACTCGGCTGGAGACCATCGGGCTGCTCAACGGGCTGGTGACCCTGTTCGCCCGCACCGAACTGCGCCGCCGACACTCATCGAGCGACCCCGCACAGGCCACCATGTCCTACCTGGTCACCGCCGCCACCGAGGAACGACATCCGTTTCTCACCGCCGCGCTCTCCGACAGCCCTGGGACCGAAGCGGCACAGGACACGCACACCCTGTTCGAACGGATGGTGCGCCGGGTGCTCACCGGCCTCATCGAGACACCCTGAAACCGTCTCGGAGCATCGGTTTCGGCACATCGGTTTCGGGCGGGCATCGACTTCGGGGCGTCGATGTCGGGGCGATCGTGTCCGTCTCCGGCCTCAGTGTCTCCGGGGACGCTCCCATATGAGCCCGGCGGTGACCCACACCAGCGCCAGACCGGCGAGGGTCACGAAGCACCACTCGACGAGGCTGAGCGGCCACCACAGCATCGCCCAAAGGACCAGTGCGGCCATCGCGAACAGACCGAGCACGACCAAGATGACGCGCACCGTTTCCCCCTGAATCACTACGACGACGCGGCGGAGCGGGCAGCCGCCGGGAACCGGTTGGACACCCCCGTTCATGGAGTGATCCCCGAGCCCACCCAAAGAACCATCCAAACACGCCACCTGCGCTGACGCAGCCAACAGGTTGGCCAAGCACGAACCGCGGGGCTTCATATTCTCCGCATGCGTGATCACACCAGCCGCTTCGCGCGATGTGGACGTAGTGAAATCAGAGGGAATCCTCGGGAAACGCGGAGCTCGCGGCAAGGCCAGGGCAAGCACCCTGCTCAGGTGCGGAACTCGGGGGCGTGGTCACGAGCCCACCGGCCGAAGGTGCGAGCGGGGCGACCGATGACCTCGGCGGCGGTGGGCATCGGTCCGAACTCGGCCGGGGCGGGGGACTCCTGCCCGCCCGGATCGGACTCGGACTCGGACTCGGCGCCGCCGTAGTCCTCGAAGCCCAAGAGGAAGTCGGCGTTGGCGGCGGCGAACCCGCCCTGGGCCAAATAGCGTTCCCGGGCCTGTTCCGGGGTGACCGGCTGGAACCGGATGTCCTCGCCGAGGGCTTCGGCGATCAGTTCGACCTGGCGGCGGTGGGTCAGGAACTCGGGGCCGTTGAGGGTGTGGGCGCGCCCGGTGTGGCCCTCCTCGGTGAGTGCGAGCACGGCGACGTCGGCGATGTCCCTCTCGTGCACGGGGAACCAGCCGAAGTCGGGGGCCGGGTCGTACACGGCTCGTTCGGCTCGGATCATGGGGCCCCACAGCGCGAGCTTGTTCATGGCGAACTCGCCGGGACGCACGTGGGTCCATTCCAGGCCGGAGGCTTCCACCGTGTGTTCGATCGGCAGGTGGAAGTCGGTGTCGTGTCCACTGGTGACCGCGCCCGAGGACAGGAGCACGATCCGGCGGACCCCTGAATCGACGGCCAGGTCGACGACCCGTTCCGCCGTGTCGGGGACCGGGAAGAGGAAGAGCGCTTCGACCCCCTCCAAAGCGGCGGCGAGGGTGTCCGGACGTTCGAGGTCTCCCGCGTGGGTCCGGACCGGTCGGGGGAATTCGGGGAAGGTGTGCTGTTCGGGCCGTCGGCTGAGCGCGTGGACCTCGTGTCCCTGTTCGGCGAGTCCGTGGACCACGTTCCGGCCCACGTTTCCGGTGGCCCCGGTGACGAGTACTCGCATGGCCATCCCTTCGGGTCGAAAATCATTCTCACCCTTCGAGAATATCCTTGAACCACATGTGGAGACTTTCTTGGATAATCGTGCAGTTCAATTGAATCCCTTTCCTTTCAGGTCTCCAATCAGGGAAATAGCTGCGCGCCCAACGGGAACACGAGTGTGCGCCATGCCACGTCGATTTCTCCGGGTCGTGTCCGCATGAAATCCCGCAGAAGTGGCAGGTAACCGAGTGAGACGGGCAAGCGATGCCACCGATCCTTCAGGAGGAGGGCTCATGAGCCGGTCAGAGAAACTCAGGGGTAGTGCCGCCCAGGTACGCGGCAGGGTCAGGGAACTGGCCGGGCGTGCGACGGGGAACTCCCGGATGCGCTCCCGAGGCCGTTTCGAACAGTTCAAGGGCAAGGCCATCCGGCGCACCTCGAACTTCAAGGACAGCGTCCGTGGAACCGTGCGCGACCTTCGCGCGGGCAGGCGCTGACCCCCGCCACTCTCCCCACACCCGTCAGGGTTCGTCCGGCCGTTCCACCCGCAGTTCGCGGTGGTCGTCCTGGAGGGCCTCCACGAGTGCCCGCACCGCCGGCGGGAACGTGGTGCCACGGGTCATCAGCACGAAGGCCGTCTCGGGCAGTTCGGGTAGCCCGTGGTCCCGGTGGACCAAGCCGTCCGGGATGAGCGAGCGCGCGAACGGCATGACACCGAGCCCGGCGAGGGCCGCCGCGCGGAGCCCGCTCAGGCTCCCCGAGGTGCAGACCACACGGTGTGCGCGCTCGGCGGACATCAAGGCGTCCAGCGCGGCGTCGCGGGTCAGGCTCGGTCTGGGGTAGAGCACCAACGGAACCGGTTCGTCCGTGTCGACCCGGACGTCGGGGGCCGAGACCCACACCAACGGGTCGTGGAACAGCGTCCGGGGCCGGAAGGCGTCCACACCCGTGGTGGCGTTCAGGCGCATGGCGAGTACGGCGTCGAGTTCCCCGGCCCGCAGTCGGCGGTGCAACGTCACGCTGAGTTCGACGGTGAACTCCAGGTCGACGTGCGGGTGGAGCGCCCGGAAGCGGCGTAGGAAGTCCGGCAGGCGGGTCAGGGCGAAGTCCTCGGAGACGCCGAACCGTACTCGCCCTCGTGGCTGGGAGGAGACCACGGCACCGATCGCCTCGTCGTTCAGGTCGAGGATGCGCTGGGCGTAGCCCAGGAAGGCCTCTCCTGCGGCCGTCAGGCGCACGGTGTGGGTGTCACGCTCCAGCAACGTCCGTCCGATCGCCGTTTCCAGGCGCCGTACGTGCTGGCTCACCGCGGACTGGCTCAGGCCGAGCCGCCGCGCCGCCCCGGAGAAGCTGAGTCCCCCGGCCACCGTGACGAAGGTGCGCACCCGCACCAGGTCGAGCTCGCTCTCCATGGTCATCACGTTAGCTGAATACAGTCAGTACGGTATCCCTGTTTCCGAATGAGCACGCGGCCGGGAGAGTGGACGCATGCTCTCCCGCCTGCGCCGCGTCCTCGACCCGTTCCTGCTCCTGTTGCTGATGTTGCCCGTGGTGGCGACGTTGGTGCCGGCCCGTGGTGTAGCGGCGGACGCGTTGGACCACCTCACCGTCGTGGCGATCTGTCTGCTGTTCTTCCTCCACGGGGCCAAGCTCTCCCCCGCCGAGACCCGGCAGGGGTTCTCCCGTTGGGGCTTCCAGCTGCTCGTGCTGGGCTGCACGTTCCTGATCTTCCCCTTGCTCGGCCTGGGGATCGTGGCATTGCCGTCCTCGGTGCTGAGTCCGGTGATGGCCACGGGTTTCCTGTTCCTGTGCATCCTGCCCTCGACCGTGCAGTCCTCCATCGCGTTCACCTCGATCGCCCGCGGCAACGTGGCGCTGGCGGTGAGCTCGGCGTCGATCTCCAACGTGTTGGGGGTGGTGCTGACCCCGCTGCTGGCCGCGTTCCTGCTGGGCTCCGCGGTGGAGATCACCGCGGAGTCACTGCTCGGGATCTTCGGTCAGCTCGTGGTGCCCTTCGTCGCCGGTCAGCTCCTGCACCGACGGATCGGGCCGTGGCTGAAGGGCCACTCCCTCGCGGTGTCGGTGGTCGACCAGGGCTCGGTGCTGCTCGTGGTGTACGCCGCCTTCAGTGTCGGCGTGACGCAGGGGCTGTGGCAGGTCGTCCCGCCCTCGCAGCTGCTCGTGGTCGTCCTGGTCTCGTGCGTACTCCTGGCGATCGTGCTCACCCTGTTCACCTGCCTGGGCCGCGTGCTGCGGATGGATCGGCCCGACCAGATCGTCCTGATGTTCTGTGGCTCGAAGAAGAGCCAGGTGAGCGGGCTTCCCATGGCCATCCTGCTGTTCCCGTCGGAACAGGTGGGGATGTACGTCCTGCCCTTGATGATCTTCCACCTGATCCAACTGCTCGTCTGCGCGGTGATCGCCCGCCGGGCCGCTTCCCGGACGCCGGACCCTCAGTCGGCCAACAGGAGTCCCTGACGGCGGCGGTGCACGCTCAGGTAGCGCAGCCCTTCGGGGCCGGCGGTGAAGCTCCGGTGGGAACGTCGGGGCAACCACAGCACGGCGCCGGGTTCGAGGTCGACGGTGTCGAGTTCGGTGGCCACGCGCCCACCACCGGCCAGAACGTGGACGAGCACGTCGAAGTCTGGGCCGGTGTGCGCCTCGATCGTGTCCTCGGGGCGGAGTTCGATGATCTGGGAGTCCAGGTCCCGCTCGCGCGGCTGGAGCTTCCAGAGGGCACCGGTCATGTCGGCCTCGGTGTTGTCGGCGGTGGTCTCGGCGGTGTCGACCAGCACGCGGGGCAGCGCCGTGGTCGCCTTCTTCGTGATCCGGATCCGCCAGTCGCGCGTCTCGCGATTGAGGTAGTCCCAGCCGTAGCCGACCCCGTACTCGTCCTCGAACTCATCGCGCAGGTGCTTCGGGTCGTGGTCGTTGACCAGTACGAACGCCCCACCCACCGGCAGGTCGGCGTAGGTGCGGAAGATCGTGGGGTGCTTGTCGGGCTTGCGCATTCCACGAACGTCCAGAACCGATGCCTCGGGGGCGTTCGCTTCCTTCGATGCCATCTTCCGCTCCTGCCTGAGATTTATTACAACTCTGACTTGTATAAACTCTAGGGCATGACCTACGTACTCGCGCCGGTAGGGTTGGCCGCCCGTTGATCGCGAGCCTGCCCCTTCGGGGGCCGCGGAGGGAAGAGGGTTGAGCGAGCCGAAGACGGGACGACGTGAAGAGGTGTTGCGGGTCCTGCGGGACACGCGCCGGCCGATGGAGATCACCGAGATCGCCGAGCGGCTCGGCGTGCACGCCAACACCGTCCGGTTCCACCTGGAGACCCTGACCGCCAACGGTCAGGTCGAGCACATCAGCGCCGAACGCGGAGTTCCGGGGCGCCCGGCCCGCCTGTACCGGCCGGTCCGGGGCATGGACCCGAAGGGTCCGCGACACTACCTCGCGCTGGCCGAGGCGCTCGCCGAGAGCCTCGCCGACACCCCCGATCCACGGCAGCGGGCGATCGAGGCCGGCCGCGTCTGGGGGCGCCGCCAAGCGGAGGGCATGGGGACCGGATCGGGTGACTCATCGGATGCGGTCACTCGCCTGAGGCACATGCTCGACGAGCTGGACTTCACCCCCGAGCAGCCCACCGACACGGGCGGCGGCCGGCGGCGGATCGACCTACGGCACTGCCCGTTCCTGGAGCTGGCGCTGGAGCGCCGCGAGGTGGTGTGTTCGCTGCACCTGGGGCTCATGCGGGGCGCGATGGAGGCGTGGGACTCCGAGGTCACCGTCGACCGACTCGACGCCTTCGTCGAACCGGACGTGTGCTCGGCCCACCTGGGCAACGTCCGCCCGCTCGGCGGGAATGCTCAGGAAACCTCTACCGAGGAGCACTCGCCGCACACGCCCCAGTAGACGACCTCGGCCTCGTCGATGGCGAAACCGTGGCCGCCGGAGGCGGTGAGGCAGGGCGCGTGGCCGACGGCGCACTCGACGTCGGCGATGGCGCCGCACGAGCGACACACGACGTGGTGGTGGTTGTCTCCGACCCGTGTCTCATAACGAGAGACCGTGCCTTGGGGCTGGATGCGTCGCACCAGGCCGGAGGAGGTCAGGGCCTTGAGAACGTCGTAGACGGCCTGGTTGGAAACCGTGCCGAGTCTTCCTCGCACGACGTCGATGATCGACTCCGTGTCCGCGTGCGGGTTGTCGTGCACGGCGGAAAGCACAGCTATCCGAGGGCCCGTCACCCGCAGAGCGGACTCGCGCAGCATGTGCTCGAAATCCGAAGGGGTTGGCATACTCCAAGTGTGCAGAGTTTTCTGGAGTCAGTCAAGTTATGGGATATTTCCACCCTGCGTCGGGCTTCCCCTCCGCCTCAGTCGGCCGCGAAGGCCTCCAACTCCACCAGCAGATCCGCACGCCCCAACCTGGTGACCTCCGAGAGCACACCCGGCGGTCGGACGTCGAAGGCGGCCAGCCGCTCGGCCATGGGTTCGGCCGCCTCGGCCAGGAAGGCGTCGATTTCGGTGACATGCGTGTTCATCCGAACGATGGCGTCCAACCCCATTCCGGCCGCGCGCAGGACCTCCTCGACGTTGTCCAGCGCGGCCAGTGTCTGAGCCCGCATGTCCCCCGGATACAGAGAGGCGCCTTGCGCGTCGACCGCGCACTGCCCGCTGACGAACAGCAGGCGCCGGTGCCCTTCGATGAGGATCCCCTGGTCCATGCCCTCGGGATAGGTCCATGGGTTGACGGGTGTGCGTCGCATGCTCTGCTCCGTTCAGGTGGGATCACTGACGGAACACGACGCTAGGACGTCAAGGGGACTTGAGGTCAAGGGCCGCGAGACGGCGTCGGCCGCCCCGTCACTTTCGGGGCGGCCGACGCCGTTCGTGCCGGGTGAGGCTAGTCGGTGCCGGACTCCATGGCGGCGTGGTCGAGCCACTCGTCCTCGTCGACCGAGCCGCGCGAGGCGATGACCTCAGCGCCGCCCTCGGGCATCGCACCGATGAGGCCGGTCGAGGCCGCCTGGGCGGCACCGATCGTCGTCGGGTGCTCGCTGCCGACCATGCCGAGCCGGGAGTAGTCCTCCAGCTTGGCGCGGGAGTCGGCGATGTCGAGGTTGCGCATGGTCAGCTGACCGATGCGGTCGCCCGGGCCGAACGCGGAGTCCTCGGTGCGCTCCATGGACAGCTTGTCCGGGTGGTAGCTGAACGCCGGGCCGCTGGTGTCGAGGATCGAGTAGTCCTCACCGCGGCGCAGTCGCAGGGTGACCTCACCGGTGACGGCGGTCCCCACCCAGCGCTGGAGGGACTCGCGGATCATCAGGGCCTGCGGCTCCAGCCAACGGCCCTCGTACATCAGGCGACCGAGGCGACGACCGTCGTTGTGGTAGGCCTCGATGGTGTCCTCGTTGTGGATGGCGTTGACGAGGCGCTCGTAGGCGGCGTGCAGCAGCGCCATGCCGGGGGCCTCGTAGATGCCGCGGCTCTTGGCCTCGATGATGCGGTTCTCGATCTGGTCGGACATGCCCAGTCCGTGACGACCACCGATGGCGTTGGCCTCCAGGACCAGGTCGACGGCGGAGGGGAAGGCCTTGCCGTTGATGGTGACCGGACGCCCCTTGTCGAAGGCGATGGTGACGTCCTCGGGGGCGATCTCGACCTCGGGGTCCCAGAAACGGACGCCCATGATGGGGTCGACGATCTCGATGCCGGTGTCGAGGTGCTCCAAGGACTTGGCCTCGTGGGTGGCGCCCCAGATGTTGGCGTCGGTGGAGTAGGCCTTCTCGGTGCTGTCCCGGTAGGGCAGGTCGCGCTCGACCAGCCACTCCGACATCTCCTTGCGACCGCCGAGCTCGTTGACGAAGTCGGCGTCCAGCCACGGCTTGTAGATGCGCAGGGACGGGTTGGCGAGCAGACCGTAGCGGTAGAACCGCTCGATGTCGTTGCCCTTGTAGGTGGAGCCGTCGCCCCAGATCTGCACGCCGTCTTCGAGCATGGCGCGGACCAGCAGGGTGCCGGTGACGGCACGCCCCAGGGGCGTGGTGTTGAAGTAGGGGCGGCCACCCGAACGGATGTGGAAGGCACCGCAGGCCAAGGCAGCCAGCCCCTCCTCGACCAGGGCGGCGCGACCGTCGACCAGGCGGGTGATCTCCGCCCCGTATTCGTTGGCGCGGCCGGGCACCGACTCGATGTCGGGCTCGTCGTACTGACCGATGTGAGCGGTGTAGGTGCACGGGACGGCACCCTTCTCGCGCATCCACGCGACCGCGACAGAGGTGTCGAGGCCTCCGGAGAAGGCGATTCCGACGCGCTCGCCGGCGGGAAGGGAAGTGAGTACCTTGGACATGGATATAAGCATGCACCCTTATGAATGAACATGCAATTCGGATCACGACCCGATGCTGTGAGCCTGGTCATCCCGCCGCCCCGCTTCACGCGTGGTGACCGTTCCACGACACACCGACGCGGACGCTCGACAAGGACTTCGGCCTGTGGCGATGTGGTCGGCACAGGAGGGCGGGGGTCCTCCGCCGCATCCACCGACCGACAGCCCGGGAGTCGACGTGCCGGAGTTCCGACTCGCTCCGATCGACATCGTGGTCGTGGTGGCGAGCGTGGCCGCGATCATCGCCGTCGCCTTGTGGGTGGGGCGCAGGCAGGAGGGCACCGAGAGCTACTTCCTGGCCGGACGCACCATGGTCTGGCCGGTCGTGGGCTTTTCGCTCTTCGCCACCCAGTTCGGTGGCACGCAGTACCTCGGGTTGGCCGGCGCCGGATTCGAAACGGGCATTTCAGTCTGGAACTTCGAGTGGATGGCGACGGTCGTCCTGCTGGTGTTCGCCCTGCTGATCCTGCCCTTCTACCTCCAGTCCAAGATCACCACGGTGCCCGAGTTCCTGGAACGGCGCTACGACCGCAGGGCGCGCTACGCCTTCTCCGGGTTCACCGTCGTCACCGCCATGCTGTTGGACAGCGCCGGGGCGATGTTCGCGGGTTCCCTGGTCCTGTCCCTGCTCTTCCCGCAGGTACCGCTCGGTGTTCACATCGCGATCATCGCGGTGCTCGGTGGCGGGTACGTCCTCATCGGCGGGTTGAAGTCGGTGATGATCACCGACACGATCCAGGGCGTGGTGCTGTTCGCGGCCGGGGCGGCGGTGTTCGTCCTGGTCTTCGCCGAGTTCGGCTACGACTGGTCGGCCCTGCCCGAACTGGCCCCGGAGGACGGCTTCACCGTCACCCCACTGCCGGACGACGGCTTCTTCCCCTGGCCGGGGATCTTCACCGGTGCGCTGTGGCTGTCGTTCTACGTGTGGGTGACCAACCACATCGTCGTCCAGAGGGTCCTGGCCGCCAAGAACATCGACCACGGTCGTTGGGGCGCGCTGTTCGCCGGTTCGCTCCAACTCCCCGTCCTGCTGTTCCTGATCTTCCCCGGCGTCCTCGCCCGAGGCGTCTACGAACCGGGTGAGGTCCCGAACAGCGACATGGTCTGGCCCGCGTTGGTGTTCGACTTCGTTCCGGTCGGCATCCGGGGCGTGGTCGTGGCCGCGCTCATCTTCGCGCTGATGTCCACCCTCGACTCGGTACTCAACGGCGCGGCCAGCCTGGTCGTCAACGACTTCATCAAGACCCGGAACCACCGGTTCACCGAGCGGCAACTCCTGAACATCGGTCGGGCCCTGGTCGGGGTGTTCATGGTGGTGGCCGCTTTGTGGGCGCCGGTGATCACCACCTTCTCCGGGATCGTGGCCTACTTCCAGTCCTTCCTGGGCTACGTGACCATGCCGCTCGTCGTCGTCCTGCTCGGCGGGCTGTTCTGGCGACGGGCGTCCGTGCCCGCCGGCATATGGACGCTGACCGTGGTGCCCTTCGGTCTCGTGGCGTTCTTCCTGGGTGAGGTCTTCGGCGTCTTCGACCTGCAGTTCCTGTACGCGACCGGCCTCATGCTCCTGCTGAGCGTGGCGGTGTTCGTGGCGGTCTCCCTGAGCACCGAGGCCCCACCGGCCGAGAAGGTCGACACCATCACCTGGAGCCGGGCGAACTGGCGGCAGGAGTCCGAGGAGCTGGCCGGCACCCCGTGGTACCGCAACTACCGGGTGCAGGCTCTACTGCTCGGCCTGGTCACCGTGGCCGCCGTGACGCCGTTCATCGGGTGAGTCCCAGGAGAGGGCCGGGGAGGGTTGACGCGCCCGCGACGGACGGTATATCGGTGACAACGGTGAGTTCTTCGCACCGAACGCCCCCCTGACTCCCCCCGACGTAGGAGCCGCATGATCGTCATCGGTGTGTCCTCCGGTACCTCGGCCGACGGTATCGACGTCGCCGCCGCCCGGCTCGAACTGGACGGTGAGCTGGTCCGACTGACCCCGCTGGGCCACCTCACCCGCCCCTACTCGACCGCCCTGCGGTGGCAGATCCGCGCGGCACTGCCACCGGCGACCACCACGCTGGAGACGGTGTGCCAGGTCGACGCCCGCATCGGCCAGGAGTTCGGCGCGGCGGCGACGGAGGCCATGCGGACCTTCTGCGGCGGTCGTGCCGACCTCGTCGTCTCCCACGGACAGACGCTCTTCCACTGGGTCACCGGATCCACCGTGCACGGCACCCTCCAAATGGGTCAGCCCGCCTGGATCGCCGAGGCCACCGGGCTTCCCGTGGTATCCGACCTGCGCTCCTCGGACGTCGCCGCGGGCGGCCAGGGCGCACCGCTGGCCGCCGTCATGGACACCCTGTTGCTGGGCGACCGGAACGAACCCACCGCGGCGCTCAACCTCGGCGGCATCGCCAACGTGACCGTGGTGCGCGAGGGCGCGCCGCCCCTGGCCTTCGACACCGGGCCCGCCAACGCCCTGCTCGACGCCGCGATGCGCCTGGTCAGCGACGGAGAACGCGACCTGGACGTCGACGGCGCGCTCGCACGTACCGGCACCCCCGACCCGGAACTACTGGACCACCTGCTCGCCGAGCCCTACTTCCGGTTGGACCCGCCCAAGAGCACCGGGCTGGAGCTGTTCGGCCCCGATTACCTGGAGGAGTCGTTGCGCGAGGCGGGCCGCCCCGACGACGGGGACCTGCTCGCCACACTGGTCGAGCTCACCGCGACCACCGTCGCCGACGCCCTGCGCCCGCACGGGGTGACGGAGGTGATCGCCTCCGGTGGCGGCACCCGAAACCCCGTACTGGTGGAGTGTCTGGCCGCCCACCTGAAGCCGGCGCGGCTCACCTTCAGCGATGCGATCGGGGTGGACGGGGACGCCAAGGAGGCGTACCTTTTCGCGCTGATCGGTTTCCTGAGTTGGCACGGGATCCCCGGGGTGGTCCCCGGATGTACGGGAGCCCACCGCTCGACCGTGGCGGGCCGTTTCACACCGGGCGCCGAGCCCCTGCGCCTTCCCGAACCCGCCGCGCGGGTACCCGCGCGTCTTCGGATCGAGGCCGCTCGGGGCTGACCCGGACGACCGTGGCCCACCCGTATCCGTTCCGCAGACCCTCCGGAGGAACCGCCCGGTGCAGACCATCGACATCGTCGTCATCATCGTCTACCTGCTGTGTTCGGCCTGGTTGGGCCTGAAACTGTCCGGTCGCCAACGCGACGTCAAGGACTACTTCATCGGCAACCGCGAGCTGCCCTGGTGGGCAGTGTGCCTCTCGGTGGTGGCCACCGAGACCAGCGCGCTCACCGTGATCAGCGTTCCCGGGGTCGCCTACCTGGGCGACGTCACCTTCCTCCAGGTCGCCGTGGGCTACCTGCTCGGTCGGATCGTGGTCGCCTTCCTGCTGCTGCCCCGGTACTACCGGGGTGAGATGACCACCGCCTACGCCTACCTGGGGCTGCGCTTCGGTCGGGGCATGCAGGCCACCGCCTCGGTCACCTTCCTCTTCACCCGGTTGCTCGCCGACGGGGTGCGCTTGTTCGCCGCGGCCATTCCGATGAAGATCATCCTGGACTCGATCGGCCTGGAGGTCTCCTACTTCGCGATCGTCGCGATCATGGGGGTGGTGACCATCCTGTACACCCTGGTGGGCGGCATCCGCGCGGTGGTCTGGGTGGACGTCCTCCAGATGGGGCTGTACTGCGTCGGTGGTGTGGTGGCCTTGGTCGTCATCGCGACCAGCCTCGACGTGAACTTCCTGGCGGTCGCGGCGGAGGAGGGCAAGACCCGGTTCCTGGACTTCACCTCGAACCCGATCTCCGCCCCCTACGCCACGGTCACCGCGGTACTGGGCGGGGCCCTGCTCTCCACCGCCTCCCACGGCGCCGACCAGCTCATCGTGCAGCGGCTCCTGGGGTGCCGCACACTGCGCGACGCGCAGAAGGCCGTGATCGTCAGCGGCGTGGTGGTGTTCGTCCAGTTCGCGCTGTTCCTCACCGTGGGGTTGGCGCTGTACTCCTACTTCGAGCGCGCCACCGTGGAGCAGTTGGGGATGAGCACCTCCGACGAACTGTTCCCGGTGTTCATCGCCGAGGGACTGCCCGCGGGATTGTCGGGGCTGCTCCTGGCCGGGATCATGGCGGCCGCGATGAGCACCCTGTCATCGTCGCTGTCGGCGCTGTCGTCCTCGACCATGGCCGACCTGTACGAGAAGTTCTCCCGTCGCCGGTTGGAAGGCGAGCAGGCGCTGCGCATGAGCCGTCTGTTCACCCTGGGCTGGGGTCTGGTGTTCATCGGTGCGGCCGCCATGTTCACCGGTACCGACAACCCGGTGGTGGAACTGGGGTTGTCCGTCGCCAGCATCACCTACGGCGGGCTGTTGGGCGCGTTCTTCCTGGGGTTGTGGGTGCGGCGGGCCAGGCAGATCGACGCCGCCATCGCCTTCGCGGTGGCCGTGGCGACGATGGCCTGGCTGTTCCTGTTCGAGCCGGGGCTGGTGGGCTTCACCTGGTACACCGCGATCGGGTCCGCCATCACGCTGGGGTTGGGGTACCTGCTGTCGCGACGCCACCGCGAGGACTCCCCCACCGCCGATGCCGATGCCGACCCCTCCCCCGCCACGCGTCACTGAACATGAACGGGTGAGGCGGTCGGCCCCGGCCGCCTCACCCGTACTCGGTGCCGCCCTTGCGGGTCAGATAGGCGTCGGAGACGAACTTGGCGATCGTCCGCCCCACCAGCACCTCGGAGAACCGTTCGCGGGCCGGTCGGGCCACCAGGCCCTCACGGATGTTGAGCGCCTTCCCGCTCCAGGTCTCCTTGCCGTCGGCCGCCTCGAACAGCGCCTTCTCGTCGTAGGGCCCCTCGTACAGCACGGGTACCGCGGGCAGGCCCACCTCGGCGAGCACCTCGCGCAGATCGGCGGCGTCCACCCAGACCCGTTTTCCGTCCACGTCCAGGGCGATGTCGAACACCGCGTAGCCGGGCCGGTCGGTGCGGGTGTTCTCGCCGTACTTCAGGTCTTGGACCCCGGCGCCGAACACCTCACCGAACACGCCCACCCGGCGGGCGCCGAACCGATGGGCCAGCGCACGCGCGGCCTCACCGACCGCGTGGGCGCGCACCGCCCTCCAGTACAGGTTCCTGTCGTCGGCGACCAGAGCGAGATTCTTGCCGCCCTGCCCCTTGGAGGACACGAACTCCTCCTCGGTGTCGACCACCAGCGTGTACAGGCAGGCCGAGCCGTGGAGCTTCTCGGTGGCCACGACCGGTTCCCCCGGGGTGAAGGTGTCGGGATAGCGCTTGACGTTCTCGATCTCGATCCAGCGCAGGAGGTCCGGTGCGGCCACGAACTCACCGTCCATGTGGGTGGGCACCTCCGGCACCCACTTGGTCACGCCGAGGTCGTCGGCGAAGTCGGTGCCGGCCTCGTGCTCGGCGGCCAGGTCCCGGCCCGCCAGCTTCGCGGGACGGCAGACGATGCCCTGGGAGATCTCCCCGCGCAGCCGCAGGGGCTTGACACGGTCGGCTTTGGAACCGGCGAGACGGCCGGTCAGTCCGAGCTCCTCGATGAGGTCCTCGGGCAGGATGGCCTGTTCCGGGATGTAGACCGCCCACTCACCCGTCCGGTAGGCGCCTTTGGGCACGACGGCGTGGAACAAGCCGACCTTGGCGAGTTCCAGGGCGTCGGCGTTGGGGTGCGCAAGGATCGTGAGTCGCTCGGCGCTCACCCGAAGGGTGGACATGCTCGAACCTCCTGGGGGGGGTGATCTTCGTGTCCGGGGCACTATCGCCGAACCGGAACCGGGTTCACAATGAGTTTTGCGCCGTCGGGGCGGGGACTCGCAGGAGGAGCGCGGTGACGTTGTCTTGTCCGCCGGCGGACAGGGCGTGGTCGACCAGGGCCCGCGCCCCGGGCAACGGGTCGACCGTCCGCATGACGTCGCGCAGGGCGTCCGCGTCGGACAGGTAGCGGGTCAGCCCGTCGGTGCTCAGCAGCAGCACCCCGGGCTCGCTCGGGCACAGGCTGCGCGTATGCGGTTCGGGGAGGTCGGCGTCGGCGCCCAGCCAGGCGGAGATCGCCCCGGAGTCGGCGGTGTCGTCACGAGTGAGCGGTAGGCCGAGTCCGTGTTCGGGAAGCCAGTGGGCGCGACTGTCGCCGATCCACGTCACCCACAGTCCCGAGGGCCCGACCACGCCCGCGACGTAGGTGCAGGCCGGGGCGGTGGGTTCGGGTCCGGCCAGCGCGGTGACCGCCCTCCCCGCGATGCGGACGGAGTCGGTCAAGGCGGTCTCGGGTACTTCGTTGGCGGTCAGGCGTTCGGCCAGGGCCCGCGCGCCGACGGTCGCCGCGAGCCGGGCCGCGCGTTCGGGTCTGGGGGACATGGACACCCCGTCGCAGACGACCCCGATCCGCCAGGGGCCCGCTTCGGTCAGGGCCAGGGCGTCGGCGTTGACCCGGCGTCGATGCCCCCGATCGGTGACCCCCGCGCCTCCCTCGATGGTGAGCTCCCCGTGGGCGTGGAAGTCCTCCTGGTCGGCGCCGCAGTCCCAACAGTGTCCGTCGGGGGCGACGGTGCCGCCGCATTCGGCGCATCCGGGCTCTTGGTCCATCCGGGGATCATCGCAGTCCCGGGCCGACCCGGCCAGGTCGGACCTCTAGAGTGGAGGGTCGACGTGGCGGGGTCGGACGATCCCGCCCTCACGAGTCCCCCCGCGGGGACGAACCGGAACGGATCTCCTTGTACCTGACCAACATCCGCCTCGACCCCTACCGCGCCACCGGAATGCAGGAGTGGACGGTGATGGGCAAGGCCGTGCGCAGCTCCGTCGACCCCGCCCCCGACCCCGAGTCCAAGGCCCGGGTGCTGTGGGCGCGGCTGGCCCCGGACATGTTGTTGGTCAGCTCCGACACCGCCCCGGCCTGGGGCAAGCTGCCCGGCGCGATCACGGCCACGTTCCACCCGATGCCCCTGCACGAGGCGGGCGAGAGGATCGAGTGGGAGCTGATCACGGCCCCCACGGAGCGACGCGGCGAGGACGGCAAGAGCGGCAAGCGCGTCCCCGTCCCCGAGTCCGGGTTCGAGGCGTGGCTGGAGCAGCGGTTGGAGGGGGTCATGGAGGTGACGTCCGTGGGGTGGAAGCGACTGGGCGGCAGGCCGGCCCGATTCCACTTCGACGGGATCGCCACGGTGGTGGACGGCGAGCGACTGCGTGAGTTGTCGCTGCGAGGGATCGGCGCGGGGTTGCAGACCGGGGCCGGCCTGTTGCTCACCCAAGAGGCGTAAAAATCGGGAACGGACGTTCCCCCACCGAAGCACGCGTTTCGACCGTGGCAAATGCCGACATCGGCATCACAAATACCCCATACGCCGCATACAACTCATTCGCACCAACCTGGCGTAGGAGTGTTGCATTCAGGGGTCAAATCATGAAGGTTTTCTTCTAAGCCCGAGCTGACCGTCGCACAGGGACACCCGGAACGGACCCACCAGGACCTTTCGGACCCTGCCCGCACGACAGAAAGCCGCAAAGGAGCAACCTTGGCGTACTCGCACCGGAACCGCCCCACGGCGCGCACCGGACCAACCACGGTTCCGATCCCCCATACCGCAGCACGCACCGCACTGTTCGCCGGCGCCCTGACCGCCGCTCTCACCGCGGCCTTCCTGCACGCGCCCCAGGCCGCGGCGGAACCCGCCCCGGAGGGGCAGAACGCCTGTGAGACCGACCCCGAGGCGCCGCCCAAGCGCCAGATGCGCGCCGAGTGGATCGCCGGCGTGGAAAACATCGACTGGCCCTCCGAACAAGGGCTGAGCGCCGATGAGCAGAAGGCCGAGCTGGACGGCCTCTACGACGAGGCCGTCGACAACGGGCTCAACTCGGTGTTCGTCCAGATCAGACCCACCGCCGACGCCTTCTGGCCCTCACCCCACGAACCATGGTCGGAATGGCTGACCGGCGAGCAGGGCGGCGACCCCGGGTACGACCCGCTGGAATACGCGGTCGAGGAAGCGCACTCCCGCAACCTCGAATTCCACGCCTGGTACAACCCCTACCGGGTCGCCATGCACGACGACCCGTCGCAGCTGGTCGAGGACCACCCGGCCCGCCAGAACCCGGACTGGGTCTTCGACTACAACGGTCAGCTCTACTACAACCCCGGGATTCCCGAGGCGCGCGAGTTCGTGATCGAGGCGATGATGGACTCGGTGGAGAACTACGATCTCGACGGCGTGCACTTCGACGACTACTTCTACCCCTACCCGGCCGAGGGGGAGGAGATCCCGGACGAGGACACGTTCGCCGAGCACGGCGGCGACTTCGACGACATCGAGGACTGGCGGCGCGACAACGTCGACACCATGGTCCGGGAGATGAGCGAGGCCGTGAACGCCACCAAGCCGCACGTGAAGTTCGGCATCAGCCCGTTCGGGATCTGGCGCAACTCCTCCACCGACCCCGAGGGCTCCGAGACCAGCGGTTCGCAGTCCTACGACGACCAGTTCGCCGACAGCCGCAAGTGGGTCACCGAGGGCTGGCTCGACTACATCAACCCGCAGGTCTACTGGGAGATCGGGCTTCCCGTGGCCGACTACGCGGCGCTCGTCCCCTGGTGGGAGGAGGTCGCCGCGAGCACCGACACCCACCTGTACATCGGGCAGGCCGCCTACAAGGTCGGCAACGAGGGCGCTTGGGAGGACCCGAACGAACTCTCCTCGCACTTGGACTTCAACCGCGATCACGCGGGGGTGCACGGTGACGTGTACTTCAGCGCGAACTCGCTGCGCACCAACGCCCAGGAGGCCATGGACGTCCTGGTGTCGGACCACTACTCCAGCCCGGCGCTGATCCCGGTCAAGGAGGACCTGGGCGGGACCGCTCCCGCGCCGCCGGAGGCGAGCACGACCGACGACGGCGCGCTGGAGATCGCGTCGGGCTCGGGTGAGGCTCCCGCCTACTACGCGGTGTACGGCTTCGATGGGGAACCCGCCCCGGACCAGGGCGAGTGCGGCATCGAGGACCCGCGCAACATGCTGGGCACGGTGCGCGCCGACGAGGACGGGGCCGCGACCTTCGACGTCTCCGACGGTTCGGACACCACGTACCACGTGACCGCGCTGGACCGTCTGCACCACGAGAGCCCGGCGAGCGAGCCGGTCCACCTTCCCTAGGAACCGCTTGAAGAGCGCATGAGGGGCCCGGAGGTTCTGACCGCCGGGCCCCTCGTGTTCGGTCGAGGGTCTTCTCCATAAGCAACAGCCCTGTCATGGTTGACGGATGACCTCCCCCACACTCGGCACCAACCTCCGCCGGCTCGTCACCACCCTGGACGGAGCCGTCGATCGCGCCTACGAGGCCGACGGTCTCGCCTTCCGAGCCGCCTTCACCCCCGTGACCAGGGCGCTTCTTCGTCACCTGTCCCTGTCCGTGGGCGGCCTCGCCCGGGAGACCGGCATGACGCGTTCGGCCACCAGCCAGACCGTCGCCCAGATGCGCCGACTCGACCTCCTCGTCCCGGCCGACAGTCAGGACGGTCGGGAACGGCGGGTGCGGCTGAGCCCGTTCTGCCTGGAACAACTGCCCGCCGTCGAACGTCGGTGGCGATTCACCGCCGAGGCCGCCTCTGGGTTGAACCGGGAGCTGGGAACCGACTTGAACGGGACCGTCTCCGCCGCGCTGGACGTCCTGGACCGGCGCCCCTTCCTACCGCAGGACTCCGGCGAGGCCGACGCGGAGGGGATTGACACGGAGGGGGTCGACACGCCCGCCCTGGTGGACGAGGTGGCGGACCTGGTCGAGAGGAACTACGTCCACCCGGAGATCGCGTCGCGGGCCGCGGCCGGGCTCCGTGGCCTCGCCCTCGGCGGAGCACGTTCGCTACCCGCCGTGGCGGCCGCCCTCACCGAGGTGCTGCGCCCGTACGACGGCCACTTCCGGGTGGTGCCCACCGCCGAGATCCGCCGCCGGGACCACCGTTCACGGGCCCGGGTGGACGACGTGGGGTTCGATGTCACCGAGAGGGAGGGTGTGCTCGTGGTGGACGTCGCCGAGTTCACGCACCTGGCCCCCGGAACGGAGGCGGGGCGACGGCTGACCGGGCTCGCCCGGGAACGGCTGCGACCCCTGGCCGACGCCGAGGCCGTCGTGTTCGACCTGCGGGGCACCCCGGGAGGCTCGCCGAGCATGGTGGAGTTCCTGGTCGACCACCTGGTGCCCGACACCCCGGTCGAGGTGGTCTCCTTCCACCCGCGCGACGGCGAGGTGTGGCGGTCGTGGACCCCGGCGGACCCGGAGAACACCCGGCGCCCGGACGTACCGGTGTACGTACTGGTGGACGCGGGCACGGCCTCCGCCGCGGAGAGCTTCGCGCTGGCCCTGCGCACGCTGGGACGTGCCGTCCTGGTGGGGCACCGGACCGCCGGCGCGGCCAACCCCGGAGACTACTTCGCCGCCTCGTCTGGTCTGAGCGTGTTCGTCTCCACCGGAGCCCCCAGGGACCCGCGCAGCGGGGAGGGCTGGGAGGGAACGGGTTTGGCACCCGATCTGGTCTGCCACGCGCCCCTGGCCTTGGACCACGCACTGAGACACCTGCGCGGACACCGCTGATCCCATACCCCGGTGGGGTACGGGTAGGGTGATGCCCATGTCGAGATCCGAACGGCGACAGCAGGGCACGGGACGCGCGTGGGCGCGCGTCCTGGCGCTGGTCGCGCTGGTGTTCGGACTCGGAGCCATGCACACGCTGGGACACGTCCAACACGAGGCCCACGCCGCCGCGGGCCCGGCGGCCGCCCATGACGTGATGGGGAACGCCGTGGCGGAACCCTCCTCGGACCTGCCCGAACTCGATCCCACCTCGCTCTGTCTGACAGTCGGGGCCTTCGTCGTCTCCCTGCTCGGGGTGGCCACCGTCGCGTTCCACCGATGGCCGGGTGGGCCGATCCCTCCCACGGGGCCGACGCGTCGACCGTTCCCGCTCTTCCCACCGGCTCCCGACGATCCCTCTCCGGTCCGCTTACGGGTGCTGCGCGTCTAGATGCCCGCGGACGCCGACCCCGTCGGCCTATCCGCTCGCCACGCGTGTACCAGCGAACCCGGAAGACGAGGAACCGATGACCTTCGACAAGCGTGCCCTGAACCACCGTGCCCTGGCCGTGGCCTTGACCACCGTCCTGTTCACCACCTCCTGCGGCGAAGCCGCGACGGAGACCGGCACCTCGGAGAGCCAGGGGCAGGCCACCGAACACACCGACGCGGACGTGCACTTCGCGCAGATGATGATCCCGCACCACGAGCAGGCCGTGGAGATGTCCGACCTCGCCGACACCCGTGCCGGTGACGAGGTCCGGCCCCTGGCCGAACAGATCCGGTCCGCCCAGGGGCCGGAGATCGAACAGATGGAAACGCTCCTGGACGGCTGGGGCGCCGAGGTCGACCACGGCATGGACCACGCCGAGATGGACGGAATGCTCTCCGAGGAACAGATGGCCGAGTTGGAGTCCGCCGAGGGGGAGGAATTCGACGCCCTGTTCCTGGACCTCATGATCCTGCACCACGAGGGCGCCGTCACGATGGCCCGGACCCAGCTCGACGAGGGAGTGGACCCCGAGGCCCGGGAGTTGTCCCAGGAGATCATCGACGCTCAGGAGGAGGAGATCGCGCACATGAACGACCTGCTCGGCGATGAGGTCCACCCCGATACCCGGTGACCAGTCGGGCCGGCTGCCAGAATCGGGGCGTGCGAGAATACGTCACCGTCCGGCGCCGGCCCGAGGTCCGGCTGTTCTGCGCTTCGCTCGGTCCTGCCCAAGGTGTTCCACTGCTGGTGGTGCATGGTGGCCCGGACTGGGACCACAGCTACCTGCGACATCCCCTGGACGGGCTCGAACGCCCGGTGTACCTGCCCGACCTGCGTGGTTGCGGGCGCTCCACCCGCGGATTGGGCCCGGGCGGGTACAGCTTCGCGTCGGCCGCCGAGGACCTGCTGCTCCTGGCCGACGGGTTCGGTTGGGACCGCTTCGACCTGTTGGGGTTCTCCACCGGCGGACAGATCGCCCAACGGGTGCTCCTGTCCGCACCCGAGCGGATACGTCGGACGGTGGTGGCGTCGAGCACCCTGTGGCCGGTCACCGACGACGACTTCGGGTCATGGCCCGAACGTGATGCCCGCCGCGCCGAGGAGTCCCGGGCCTGGGCGGAGTCGACCGCGACCGGCACGGAGCCGGTGAGAACCGCGGCGGTGGCAGGGGCACGGGCCAACGTGTACCGGCCGGACCGGATCCCCGACTACCTGGATCTGTTGTCGGGGATCCGATGGTCGGCGGAGTGGGCGAACGTGTGGCGGTCCGGACTGTTGGACTCCCCCAGACCGGAGAACGGACCCGAGCGGCTGCGGCGGCTGGGCGCGCCCATACTCTTCCTGCACGGGCGTCAGGACATGGTCTTCCCCGCGTCCTTCGCCGAGCGGGCGGCGGAGGTGTTGCCCGGAGCGCGGGCGGTGGTGTTGGAAGAGGCGGGGCACATGGCGCACGTGGACCGGCCCGAGGCGTGGTTGCGAGAGTTGTCGGCCTTCCTCGCCGGAGATTGTCAGTCGGCGGTGGCCGGGATGACGCTGCCCTCGTAGGTCTCCTCGATGAAGCGCACGGTCTCCGGGGAGGTCAACAGTTCGGCCAGCGTCTCGATACGCGGGTCGTCGGTGTTGTCGGAGCGGGAGGCGAGGATGTTCACGTACGGGCTTCCGTCGAACTCTTCGAGCAGGATCGAGTCGTTCTCGAAGTCCAGCCCGGCTTCCTGCGCGTAGTTGTTGTTGACGATCGCGGCGTCGACGTCGTCCAGTGAACGGGGCAGCTGAGCGGCCTCCACCTCACGGAAGTCCAGGTCGCGCGGGTTCTCCTCGATGTCGGAGAGGCTGAAGGTGGCCTCGTCGACGCCTTCGGCCAGGGTGATGAGTCCGCCTTCCTCCAGCAGTTCGAGCGCCCGGAACTCGTTGGTGGGATCGTTGGGCAGCGCGACCTCGGAACCCTCGGCCAGGTCGGCGATGTCGTCCACGGCCTTGGAGTACAGACCCAGCGGCGGCAGGTAGATCTGCTCGACCGCGACGAGGTCGGTGTCGTTGCCCTCGTTGTACTCCAGCAGGAACGGCTCGTGCTGGTAGAGGTTGACGTCGAGTTGGCCCTCGGCGAGCGCGGTGTTGGGCGCGATGTAGTCGGAGTATTCGTGGATCTCCAGGGAGAGACCCGCTCCGGTGGCGAGTTCGGACTCGACGAACCGGAGGATGTCGCCGGCCGGGACGGCGGTGGCGCCCACGACGAGGGGATCCTCGCCCTCGGCGGCCTCCGTGTTGTTCTCGGAGGGGGCGCCGCAGGCACTCACCGCCAGCAGGGCCAGGGCGGTGGGTACGGCGAAGAGAGCGCGGCGCATGGGAGTCCTTCGAGTGTGACGTGTGCGGACGGAACCGGACAAGAGTTCCGAATTCCTACTATTATGGTATTAAATAGGCGCAAGTTCGAGAAGTCCAGCGCCAGTGACCAAGTGCACACACCCTGACCACCCCGGATTCGAATACCCACCGTGTTCACCGGAGCAGGACCCCAACCTCCTCCGGCGAACTTCGGGAGGCGCCCGTCCGGCGTTTCGGGGAGGACCGAAACCGCACACGGGACGCGGATTCGGGCGTTCTCCCGACCCGTGGCGACCTCGGGCACCACCCTCCCCCATCGCCCCTGCGACCCCTTACCGTCTACTTACCGCGAGTGAGGACACTTGCCGTTGACGGCAACAGGACGGGGCGCCCCCGGGGATGGAACGATGACGATGCTCGCTGACGTGTTCGAGTGGTTCAAGGGATTGTTCGGCGACACCGCCGGCGAGTTGGTGGACGGGGTGAGTGGCGCCGTGGACGAGGCCGGGACGGCCGCCGAGGGCTTGGGGGACGGCGCCGTCGGCGAGTTCGCCCAGGACAGCGGCCTGGACACGGTGGCGCAGGAGGCCCAGGAGGGCGTCATGGGAGAAGCGACCGAGACCGCCCAGGGGTTCCAGGATCAGGCCGAGACCCTGGGTGGAATCGCCGAGGACCCGATGGGCGCCGCCACCGACGGGATCCACGACCGGATCACCGGCGAGAACTGACACTCCCGCCCTCGCCCGTCCTGCCGATACTCGGCGCGCGGGAGCGACTTTCGGACCTCGATCCGCGTAGCATCTTGATCACTAATAGTGATCACGGGTCGTCGACCAGTCAGGGAGCTCCGATGAAGTCGCCCGTCAGACCGCATCAGATGGTTCTGCGCCTCGCCACGGGCGCCTCCATCCTCAACTCCGGGCTGAGCAAGCGCGGGGCCGACGAGGACACCGCGATGGGGGTGCACGGCATGGCGGTCGGCACCTACCCCTTCCTCGACAAGGTCGACCCGATCAGCTTCACCCGGGCGTTGTCGGCCGGGGAGATCGCCCTGGGCACCGCCCTCCTCTTCCCCCTGGTCCCCAACAAACTGGCCGGAGCCGGACTGAGCGCATTCGCCGCGGGTCTGCTCGGCCTATACCTGCGCACACCGGGCATGCACAAACCCCGCAGCCTGGCCCCGACCCAGGAGGGTCTGGGCCTGTCCAAGGACCTCTGGCTGCTCGGCGCGGGACTGTCCCTGGTGCTTGAGAGCTGCGAGCGCAAGCGCTGACCTCCCAGCTTGCGACGGGCCCCGGGACGAAAATCGATCGTTCCGGGGCCCGTCGACATGTAGCGTGCGCACCCGAGCCGACCCCCACCGACGCCGCCGCGCCCTTCCGGAGAGGACCCCCATGAACGTCACCGTCGCGCGACCGATCACCGCCCCCGCCTCGCGGCCGGTCCTTCGGTAGTACCTTTCACCGCCGGCGGGTCCGTGTGACCCGACGCGCGCACCACCGAGAACCCTCCGCCGAGGCGGGCCGGGTGGCCTCGTGCCGCCTCGCCCCGCGCCGATCGGCGCCTTCGTCATGCCCTCAGGAGAGTTCTCCCGTGTCCGCTTTCCGTGCGCGTCGGACCGACGCCGCCGCCCCCGGCGGTTCCGGCCGGCTCGGTCCCGACTTCGTTCGTCTCTGGTGGTCCTCGGCCGCCACCAACCTGGGCGACGGCGCCCTGCTGGCGGCGGGACCGCTGCTGGTGGCCTCCCTCACCGGCTCCGCCACAGTGGTCGCCGGCGCGAGCGCCGTGCAGCTACTGCCGGCCCTGCTGTTCTCGTTGACCTCGGGCGCCCTGGTCGACCGGTTCCCCCGCCGAACGGTCCTGCTCGCCGCGAACCTGGTGCGTGCGTCGGTCCTGGCGCTGTTCGCCGTGGCTCTGGTGTTCGGTGCCCCGCCGTTGTGGCTGTTGTTCGTCGTGCTGTTCGCCGTCGGGACGAGCGAGACCCTCGCCGACAGCGCGTACGGCGCGCTGCTGGTGTCGGTGGTACCCCGTTCGCTGCTCGGCCGGGCCAACGCGCGCCTGGCCTTGACCTTCTCGGTCAACAACCAGCTGGCCGGCCCACCCCTGGGCGCCCTGTTGTTCGGCTCGGGGTGGGCGCTGCCGTACGGGTTGAAGTCCCTCCTCTGCCTGGCCGCCGTGGTGTTGGTCGCGCGGATCGCCGCCGTCCCGGCGGATGAGGGCGTCCGGAGCCGAGCACCGCGCACCACCCTGCGGACCGAGGTCCGAGAGGGCCTCGATCACGTGCGCCGCGGGCCCCTCCTGCGCACGCTGTGCGTCTGCGTCCTGGTGATGAACCTGACCGGGGTGGGCGCCTTCGCCCTCTGGGTGTTGTACGCCCAAGAGCGGTTGGGGCTCGGCGAATTCGGGTTCGGGCTGTTCCTCGCGGCGGGCGCGGTGGGCGGCGTGGTCGGTTCCCGTGTCTTCGAGTGGCTGGAACCCAGGGTGGGCCTGGCGGCGCTGTTGCGCTGGGGCCTGGTGGTGGAGGCGTTGACGTACGCGGCCCTGGCATCGACGACGAACGCGGTGGTGGCGGGCGCCGTGATGGCGGTGTTCGGGGTGCACACGATGGTGTGGGGCACCGCCGCGGTGACCTCGCGCCAGCGAGCCACCCCGGACGCCCTGTTGGGACGAGTCAGCGGGGTGTACCGGCTCGCAGACCTGGGCGGTGCGGCGTTGGGGGCGCTCGTGGGCGGCGTGGTCGCCGAACAGGTCGGCCTGTTGGTCCCGTTCTGGTCCGCCGCGGTGGGCGTGAGCGTCCTGGCTCTGGTGGCGTGGCGTCCCCTGGGTGCGGCGGATCGGACCTGAACCCGAACCCTCGGCAGCACCGTGTGCTCGTCCGGCGACTCCCGGTTATTACTGAACAGTCATAAATCAACCATTCACCTGGGATTACGCAAGGAGGCGGCGAGCGCCAGAAATATCTGCGTCATATGGTATTTACATATCACCATTGAATGACTACGGTTCTGGAAAGCGATCGGGTTCATCACCACCCCCGAGAACACCCGTTCGCTCACTTCGCACAACCGCTCTACGACATAATTTCGATCCCTGACTGGGAGCGCTCCCAACTCTCCCATTCGGCTCATCCCCCCTTCCCCTCCCACATTCACCCAGGTCAGCGCCCGGGAACCTGGAACACCCCGGCGCCGATCGCGAACGAAGCGTCGTCCCCTCGACGCTTCGTTCGCACCGGATGGATTCACCCCGCTCACATTGAGGAAGAAATCGAGATGACAAAACACCGTGCCGCGAAAAGGACCCCCTGGGTCCGCGGCGGACTGGCCGCGGCCGCCGGATTCGGCCTCGTCCTTTCCGGCGCCCATGTGCTCTCCGCCGAGGAGATCACCGCCGCCGACCGCGTCGAGAACCCCTATGTCGGCGCCGACGTCTACGTGAACCCGATCTGGTCGGCCAACGCCGCCGCCGAACCCGGTGGTGAGGCCATCGCCGACCAGCCCACCGGTGTGTGGATGGACCGCATCGGCGCCATCGAGGGCAACGACAGCCCCACCACCGGCGACATGGGTCTGCGCGACCACCTGGACGAGGCCGTGGAACAGGCCGCGGGCGAACCCATGGTCTTCCAGCTGGTCGTCTACAACCTGCCCGGTCGTGACTGTGCCGCCCTCGCCTCCAACGGCGAGCTGGGCCCGGACGAGATCGACCGCTACGAGTCCGAGTACATCGACCCGATCGCGGAGATCCTCGCCGACTACGAGGACACCTCTCTGCGCGTGGTCACCACCATCGAGATCGACTCACTGCCCAACCTGGTCACCAACATCTCCCCGCGGGAAACCTCCACCCCCGAGTGCGACGAGATGCTCGCGAACGGCAACTACGTCAACGGGGTCGGTTACGCCCTCGGACAGTTGGGCGCCATCGAGAACGTCTACAACTACGTGGACGCCGGCCACCACGGCTGGATCGGATGGGAGGACAACTTCAGCGCCTCGGCCCAACTGTTCTACGAGGCGGCCAACGCCAACGGGGCCTCCCCCGGCGACGTGCACGGCTTCATCGCCAACACCGCCAACTACTCGGCTCTGGAGGAGGACAACTTCTCCGTCACCGACGAGGTCAACGGCACCAGCGTGCGCGAGTCGCAGTGGGTGGACTGGAACAACTACAGCGACGAGCTCTCGTTCTCCCAGGGCCTGCGCGACGAACTCGCCTCCATCGGGTTCGACTCGCAGATCGGCATGCTGATCGACACCTCCCGTAACGGCTGGGGCGGCCCCGACCGTCCCTCCGGACCGGGACCGGAGACCGACGTCGACGCCTACGTCGACGGCGGCCGCTACGACCAGCGCATCCAGTCCGGTAACTGGTGCAACCAGTCCGGTGCGGGTCTGGGTGAGCGGCCCACCGCCGCTCCCGAGCCGGGCATCCACGCCTACGTGTGGATGAAGCCTCCGGGTGAGTCCGACGGCTCCAGCGAGGAGATCCCGAACGACGAGGGCAAGGGCTTCGACCGGATGTGCGACCCGACCTATGAGGGCAACCCGCGCAACGGCAACAACATGAGCGGTGCCCTGCCGGACGCTCCGGTCTCGGGCCACTGGTTCTCCGCACAGTTCCAGGAGCTGCTCACCAACGCCCACCCGCCGGTCGAATAAGAGTCGAATAAGAGAGGTGGACGCCTTCCCGGATCCGGGCGCCCGCACATCCCACGGGGTGTGCGGGCGCCCGCCGTGTGCCCCGGTCGATCCGAAGATGGCTACCGTGGGGTAGGTCCCATCCCGCCTCGACCCGAAGGGCCCACCATGTCCTCCCCCATCTCCCCCGCCACCCGCCGGACGGCGCTGGTCACCGGGGCGTCCTCCGGGATCGGCGCGGCCGTGGCGGCCGCCCTGGTCGAGCGCAGCTACCGCGTGTTCGGTACCAGCCGCACACCGGAGAAGGTCACCGAGCCGATCGTCGGGGTCGAGTACCTGGCCCTGGACCTCACCGACTACGCGTCCGTGGCGGCGTGCGCGGAGGCCGCCGGTGACGTGGACGTCCTGGTCAACAACGCCGGGGAGAGCCAGAACGGGCCCATCGAGGAACTTCCCATGGAAGCGGTGGAGCGGGTGTTCCGGCTCAACGTGTTCGGGGCGGTCCACCTCACCCAGCTACTGCTGCCGGGGATGCGCGCACGCGGGTACGGGCGCGTGGTGATGGTCGGGTCGATGCTGGCGAGCTTCCCGTTGGCGTTCCGGTCCTCGTACGTGGCGACGAAGGCGGCCATCAAGGGGTTCTCGGACGCCACGCGGCGCGAGGTGTCCCCGTTCGGGGTGGGGGTGACCACTGTGGAGCCGGGTTCGATCAGCACCGGGATCAGCGAACGCCGCACCCAGTACGTGTCCGAGGGCTCCCCGTTCGAGGGCGAGTACCGCACCATGGTGAACACGCTCAACGCCAACGAGGCCAAGGGCATCTCGGCGGAGAAGGTGGCCGCGACCGTGGTGCGAGCGATCGAGGCCCGTTCGCCCCGGCCGCTGTACGCGGTGGGCAGCAACGCGCCCCTGGTGTTCGCGCTGCGACGGCTGCTGCCGAGTTCGGTGATGCTGCGGATCGTGGCCCGCAAGCACGGTCTGCGCTGAGTCCACACGCCCGGTCATAAGCGTCCTGAAAGCAGGACGGAGCATAATCGGACGTGGAACAGGGCGAACATGCGGCCGGCGACCACGAGAACGCCAATCGGTGAGACGACGAATCCCCCCACGCGCACGAGCGATCCGGGGTCGGGGTGCGCGAAACCGCACCCCGGTCCCGCGCCCGGGGAGCGTCCCTTTCGTCGGACGGGTCGGTGCGACGAGCCCGGAGTGGTCCTTTAGGTTGGCCTCAGTGGTTATCGAACCGACCTGAGGAGCAAGCGTGACCAGTGTCGTCAAGTTCAACGTCCTGACCGTCCCCGAGGGCGAGGGATCCACCTTGGAGGGGCGCTTCGCCAAGCGCGCGGGCCTGGTGGAGGGTCAGGAGGGCTTCGAGGAGTTCCAGTTGCTGCGCCCGGTCGAGGGCACCGACAAGTACCTGGTGTACACCCGCTGGCGGTCGGAGGAGGACTTCCAGAACTGGGTGAACGGTCAGGACTTCAAGAAGGGCCACGCCAAGGCCGCCACCGACGCCCACAAGGACGGGCACGCGCACGGCGGGCACGGTGGCCCGGCCGCGACCAACAGCGAGATCTGGGGTTTCGAGGTCGTCCAGCACGTGGTCGCGAAGGGCTGAGGTTCCCCGCCCGGCACGGAGCCCCGCTCCGGAGGAACGACCGGTCCGGGGCTCATGCCGGTTCGCGTGCCTCCACCAGGACGCGCGAGGAGTGCGCGACGAAGGGGCCCTCGGTCTCGATCCGCTCGTGGAGCGCGCGGAGTCGTTCCCGGTGGGCCTCCACCGTGAAGCCGGGCACGATCCACACGACCTTGCGCAGGAAGTGCACCACCGCCCCGATGTCGCCGAACTCCATCCGGAGCCGTTCGGTGCGCAGGTCCACCACCTCCAGTCCGGCCCGCTCCGCGCCGATCCTGTCGTTCTCCTGATGCCGGAGGTCGTGGGCCTCACGGGGCTGTGGCCCCAGGAAGTACTCGGAGAGTTCGAAGACGCTCGATGGCCCCACGT
This sequence comes from Nocardiopsis sp. JB363, assembly GCF_900143625.1. Taxonomy (GTDB): domain Bacteria; phylum Actinomycetota; class Actinomycetes; order Streptosporangiales; family Streptosporangiaceae; genus Nocardiopsis. The sequence continues at coordinate 139,497 of NZ_FRFF01000103.1, read as the reverse complement.
GCTGGGCGAAATAGGTTCCGCCGGAGGCCAGGACCCGGGCGATCTCCGCCCACCAGGTGGTGACGGGGTGCCGGCACACGACCAGGTCGAACGCGGCGTCGGCGAACGGCAGCGCGGGTTCGTCCGGGCACGCGACCACGGCGACCCCCTTGGGGCGCAGGAGCCCGGTCGCCTTGGCCACGTTGGGCGGATGGCCCTCGGTGGCGACCGTGAGCGGTGCGTGCCGTGGGATGCCCGCCAGGACCTCACCGCCGCCGGTCTGGACGTCCAGGGCGGCGGTGGCCCGCGCCATCCTCTCCCCCATGAGCCGTTGGTATCCCCAGGAGGGGCGCTGTTCGGTGGCGCGGCCCTCGAACCAGGAGAAGTCCCAGCCCTCGGTGGGTTCGGCGACGGCTTCGGCGACGAGTTCCTCGAAGTCACGGTGCATGGGCCCATCTTCGCGGTATCGACCCTCGTGGCCAACGGGTTTTCGGTGGGGGCGCCGCGCCCTCGCCGCTGATGGGACGACAGGATGGTCCGTCATGAGGAAGTTCGCCCGTCGTGTCCGGCACGCCTTCGCTCCGTCCGCCGTGGCCGCCGGACTCATCGCCGTCCTGGTCGGGGTGACCAGCTCCGCCGCGATCGTGTTCACCGCCGCCGAGGCCGCGGGCGCCTCTCCCGGAGAGACCGCGTCCTGGATGCTGGCGTTGGGTGTGGGCATGGCCGTGACCTGCGTGGGTCTGTCCCTTCGGTACCGGGCTCCGGTGGTGACCGCCTGGTCGACCCCGGGTGCCGCGTTGCTGGCGGTCGGCTTGGACGGGGTGACCATGGCCCAGGCGGTGGGCGCGTTCCTGTTCTCCGCCGCGCTCATCACCCTGAGCGGGGTGACCGGTTGGTTCGAGCGGGTCATGGACCGGATTCCGGTCCCCTTGGCCGCAGGGCTGCTGGCCGGTGTGCTCCTCCAGTTCGGGATCGGCCTGTTCAGCAGCATGGAGGGCGACTTCGCGGTGGTGTTCGCGATGTTCGCGACCTATCTGGTGTGCCGGAGGTGGCTGCCCCGGTACGCGGTGCTGCTGGCGCTGCTCGGCGGTGGCCTGGTCGCCGCCTTCGAGGGGTCGCTGCGCCTGGGTTCGGTGGACCTCGCCCTGGCGACCCCGGTGTTCGTGACGCCGGAGTTCTCCTGGCAGGTGCTGGTGAGCGTCGGCCTGCCCCTGTTCGTGGTCACCATGGCGTCCCAGAACCTGCCCGGGGTGGCGGTGTTGCGCGGCGACGGCTATCAGGTGCCGGTCTCTCCGGTGATCGCGTGGACCGGAGCGACCAACCTGGTCCTGGCCCCGTTCGGCTGTTACGGCATGAACCTGGCGGCGATCACCGCGGCGATCTGCACCGGCCCGCAGGCCCACCCCGACCGGGACCGCCGCTTCCTCGCCGGGGTGTGGGCCGGGGTGTTCTACCTGGGTGTCGGGGTGTTCGGCGCGACCGTGGCGTCCCTGCTGGCCACGCTGCCCTCCTCCCTCATCCTGGCCATCGCGGGGCTGGGGCTGCTGGGCACCATCGGCGGTTCGCTGGCCTCCGCGACGGCCGACACGGAGTCGCGCGAGGCCGCGGTGGTGACCTTCCTGGCCACGGCGTCGGGGTTCACCCTGTTCGGTGTGGGTTCGGCCTTCTGGGGCCTCCTCGCCGGGGTGCTCACCCTGGTGATCACCCGGTGGGGCCGACGGAGCGAATCCCGAAAACCCCTTGCCCGCCGGGAAAAGCGTGCGCTATAACTGACCTGCCGCACCGAACGACGGTGCGATCCCACAACGTGAAGGGAGGCGTTCCCGATGTTCCGCATGATCACCGCGTCCGCTTCCGAGGTCGGCTTCCGACACTGACCCGGGTAACGGCGGGCGCACCACACGAAGGTGAAGCCTTGACCGTTCTTCCGAACGAACTGAACATCCGCACCATCACCGGTCCCGAAGAGCTCGATCTCTTCAACCGGTTCCCGTACGCCCTCAACGACGAGTTCCCGGTGGACATGGCCCAGGGCCGTCGCCGCCCGCAGTGGATGTGGGTGGCCACGCACGGCGACCGTCTCATTGGCCGTCTGTCCTGGTGGTGTCGTGACCAGGACGACCACCCCCTCCTGCTGGACGTGTTCGATGTCGTGGACGCTCCCGACGTCGATCGGGTCGCCGTGGCCGAGCACCTGGTGCGCACCGCGGCCGCCACCGTCCTCGGCGAGGACGCGGCGTGGCCCGAGTACCTGCGTTTCCTCGCCGCCGACTGGCGCGAGCAACCCGAACAGCGGTCCATGGTCGAGGACCTGATGGCCGCGCTGGAGAAGACTGGGGGCCGACTGCTCACCGAGCGGCTGCGCTTCGAGTGGCGCGACGGCTCCCGTGAACCGAAGGTCGACGACCGGCTCCGGTTCCGCGAGATCGCGGACACCACGGAGATCCTCGACCTCATGGTCCGGGCCCTGGACGGCACCCTGGACTGCCACGACCAGGCCGACCTGCGGGAGAAGTCCGCACGCGAGGTCGCCGAGGCCAACTTCGCCGACGAGTTCGCCGCCTACACCACGCCGCGTTCGTGGTGGCGGATCGCGACGCTGCCCGACGGCGAGCCGATCGGGTTCGTCATCCCGGCCCGCAACGCCTATCACCCGATCATCGCCTACATCGCCGTGCTTCCCGAGCACCGTGGCAACGGATACATCGACGACCTTCTCGCCGAGGGTGGTCGTGTGCTGCGGGAGGCGGGCGTGGAACACATCCGGGCCGCGACGGACCTGGGCAACGAGCCGATGGCCCGTGCCTTCCAACGTGCCGGTTACGACACCATCAGCGGGATGATCACCATGGTGTGGAACGAGCACTCCCCCGCCTGACGACATGTGGGTGGGCCGTCCACGGACGGCCCACCCGGGCTCCGGCCTCAGCGGGTCATGGACAGGATGCGGCCGACCTCGGCGACACCGGCGACCAGGTCCTGAGGATCTGCGGTCATACCGGCGACCACCAGGTCCACCTCCTCCAGGCCCGCGCGGGACAACAGGGCCTTGTCGTTGGTGACCCACTCTCCGCGACCGGCCAGAACAGCGTGCGCGGCCTGGGACGCCGCCTGCGCCACCAACCCCGCGCACTGAGCGACTCTGCCATGGGGCGCGTGGTTGTGCTCTGCGCAGGACAGGGTGGCCGAGGCGAACCCGCGCCACAGCGGCGGTGCGCAGCGCCGCAGTTCCTCCGGATACCCGGGGCGGGGCAGCTCCCCCGTCAGGGTCCTGCCCAACGCGAGTTCGGCGACCACCAGGTAGGTGGGGATGCCGACCAGATGGAACATGAGGGGCTCGATCCGGAAGCGGCCCCGTTCGGCCTCGGCGAGTTCGTGTTCGACCACGTCAAGGTCTCGGTAGTGGACGTCGACCGCGCGGCCCTCAACACGTAGCCACGCCCCGCCGTTGAACACGCCCTCGCTCCACCCACCGATCTCCGAGACCTCACCCTCCCAACCGAGTTCACGCAGATGAGACGGATCGAAGCGCCCGTCCCGCCCCCGGTAGTAGACGGCCAGGTCCCAGTCGCTGTCGGGGCGGTGGGTGCCTTCGGCTCGGGAACCGCCCAGCGCGACCGCCTCGACCCCGGGGAGGGTGGCGAGGCGGTCGGTGGTGGTGGCCAGGAAACGTTCGTCGGCGTCGGAGAAGGTCATGCCCCCATGATGGCCCTCGCCCCGGGGCGACTCCGGTTCAGCCCCGTGGCACCGGATCCCTACCCTCGGAGGGGATCGGCGCGGCCTTCCCGCCGGGCCCGTAGGTCATCCGGCGCAGGAAGGTCTCCGCGGGACCTCGCACCCCGAACCGGTCCATGACGGCGGCGATTACCACGGTGACCGCCCAGACCGCCGCACCGAACAGCACCGCCTGAGCGTCGTTCAACCCCGCACCGAGGTTCATCGTGTACGGCATGAGCAGCGCGACCCAGGCCACGGACTGCAGCAGGTAACAGGTCATGGAACGCTGCCCGGTGGCGGCGAGCGCACGGACGATGGGGCCTCGACGGTCCCCGAGTGCGACGGCGACCAGCGCGATGAGCGCGGCGTACCCGAACCCGCCCGCGTACCCGGACACCACGTGCAGCCACTTGGCGGCGATCGACAGGAGCGGCCCGGGCTGCCAGAACTGCACCATGACGAACATCTGCGGGAGGGCGCCGACCACGGCGGCGACGATGCCCACCAGGGCGACCCGGCGCAGGAACCGCAGGTGTCGTTCGGGTTCCTCCATGAGTCGGCGGCGTGCCGCCCAGACCCCGACGGTGAAGGGCAGGACCGAGATTCCGAGCATGAGCACGGTCATCACCGGCCAGATGGCGAGCCGCATGACCAGGTCCGTCAGCGGGGTGACCTCCATGGCCTGCTGTTGGGCGTCAGTGGACGAGAGACCGGCCTCGAACGTCGCGTACACCAGCACGCCCACGGACGCCCAGGCCAGGCCGGTGGCGAGCAGGCGCCGGTCGGTACGGTGCAGCACCCCCGCCAGCAGGAGGGCGATGAGCCCGTAGACCGCGATGATGTCCCCGTAGAAGAGGAGCAGGGTGTGCAGGAAGCCGATGACGATCATCCAGCGGCCACGTCGGCGCACGAGGGAGCGCACCCACGGCCAAGGGCGGCCCTCGGCGGTGCGGCGCAGGTAGATCTGCGCGAGCCCGTAGCCGAACAGAGCGGCGAACATCGGGTAGCCGCGAGACTCGGCGAACAGGGTCATGAACGCGGTGACCGTGGTGTCCAGGGTTCCCACCTGGCCGAGGCCCTCGCCCGTGCCGGCGATCTGGCGGAACATGTGGGCGTGCACGGTGGCGATGACCAGCAGCATGAAGCCGCGGGCGAGGTCGGGAGCGAGGGAGCGTCGGGCCGGTGGGGTACCCGTCGCCCCAGGTGATGGTGGCGTGCCGTTCATGGGTGGACTCCGTTCCTCGGCGCCTCACTAGGCTACGATGACGTATCTAATACGATCATACGATACGCGAGCGTTTCTTATGAACGGACGTACATGAATGACCACAAGCGGCCGGCCGCCAAGACCACGCGCCGGCGCGGGCGGGAACTCCTCGACGCCATCCACCAGGCCGTACTCCTCGAAGTCGCCGAGACCGGTCTGCCCGGCCTCACCATGGAGGGGATCGCCCGTCGCGCGGAGACCGCCAAGACCTCGCTCTACCGGCGCTGGACCTCGCCGGAGGACATACTCATCGAGGCCCTCCGGGAGCGCTACCCGCGTGAGAACCCCACGGCCGGCGCCGTCGACCTACGAGGAGACCTGGTCGCGGCGATCGGACTCATGCGCGAGCTCATGGGCGACCGGATCCTGGGACCCGCGATGCTGGCGGTGAACTCCGAGGCCATGGTGCGTCCCGAACTCCACCGGCGGATGTGGACGGAGGTGTACGACCCTCAGGGCGAACGCTTCACCTGGCGCGTGATGGAGCACTACGCCGCACTCGGGCACATCGACCCGGCCAAGGTCAACGACCTCACCGCCGACATCGGCGAGTCCCTGATGTTGAAGTACGCCGTGGACCACCCCGGTGAGCTCCCACCGAAGGGCTACGAGGAACGGATCGTCGACGAGGTCCTGCTGCCCGTCCTGGGAGTACGACCCTGACCACACGAAGAAACCTCACCCCGGGTTGGCGGGGTGAGGCGCGGGTAGGGAGATCCTTTGTACTCGATCTCGAATCCTGGGGGGGGGGAAGCCCGTGAACGCCGTGCTGTTCGACATGTTCGGTGTGGTCGCCATGGACCAGTCGGTGAAGGTCCGCGAGCAGATGGTGGAATTCTCCGGCCACGACCACGACCCGTTCTGGGAGGCCTACTGGTCGCGGCGCCAACCCTACGACCGGGGCGACCTCGACGGCCCCGCGTACTGGAAGGCGGTCGGTGAGCGCCTGGGCACACCCTTCACCCCCGAACAGGTGGAGCGGCTGATCGCCCTGGACCTGGACAGCTGGTCGCGGATCAACGAGGAGACCGTCGACGTGGTGCAGGGTCTGGTCGCGGCGGGCAGGTCCGTCGGCTTGCTGTCGAACATCCCCGTGGACCTCGCCGAACGGTTCGAGGAGCGGTTCCCGCACGTGCTCGACCTGTTCCCGGTGCTCGGGCTGTCCTGCCGGATCGGCCACGCCAAGCCCGAGGCCGCGGCCTTCGAATGGTGCTTGGAACGACTCGGGGCCCCCGCTGAGGGGGTCCTGTTCGTGGACGACAACGCCACCAACGTGACGGCCGCGCGTGACCTGGGACTGCGAGGGCACCGGTTCACGACCGTGTCGGACCTACGACTGGAGTTGTCACGGGGCTGAGCCCTCACGGCGGCGATCCCGGCGCGTCCGGTGGTGGCCGGACGCGCGGGTCGGCGGTCGGTTTCAGGCGTCGAACTCACGGAGCAGTTCGGCGACCTTCTCTGGCTGCTCGTAGAGGGACAGGTGGCCGGCGCCCTCGATGGTGCGCACCTGGGTGTGGAGGAAACGGCGGGCCGGTCCGTGCAGCCGTGCGGGTGAGAAGAACGGGTCATGCGACCCGGTGGCCACGGTGACCGGGGTTCCGGCCCAGGACCTGAAGGACTCCCCGTACAGGGGCGTCGGCATGGAGTTGGTGCGGCAGTGGCGGGACACCAGCGTCAGCCACTCCGCCTCGGAACGGTGTTCCTCACAGCCGGTGTCCTTGGACGGTCCTCTGAGGAACTCGATCAGTCGGGTGCTGGTCTGCTCGTTGGGATTGAGCATCCACGGCAGGGTGGCGCGCATCGACTCCGAGCTGACCCCGGCGGCGGTCAACCCGGCGGGGTTGAGCAGCATCAGTCCGGCGACCAGTGGGTTCGGGGTCGAGGACAGCGCGATCGCGGCGCCCCGGGAGTGTCCCAGGAGCACGACCGGACGGTCGGTGATCTGCGGCAGGAGCTCGTTGAGCCACTCACCGTAGGCCTCCATCCGGGAACCGGCGTTGCGCCTGTTACAGCTCAGGCCCGGTTGCCCCGGAGGGTCGACCAACAGCACCGGCCGGTCCGCGGCGAGCCTGCGGGCGGCGGGAACCGTGGTGGCGGCGTTGAAGTTGATGCCCGACAGGACCAGAACCGGGGTTCCGGCTCCACCCAGACCACGGAAGGCCTGTGTGGGACCCAGGCGGGTCTCCACAGGTGGAAGGGGTCCGAGTTCGGGCCACTGGCTCAGGGCCTTGTGGCACCAGGCGTGCACGGACCGCTCGGCGTTCTCGGAGCGGTAGACACGCGCGGCGCGAAGGGGGACGACGGTCATGGATCTGGTTTCGCGTAGAGAGCTGAGGTGTTCGCCGTCCTGACTTCCCGGCGCACCAAGAAAGGACTGTACGCCTCTGTCGGACCCCTTGCCACTTCAGGAGCGGTACCCCCGAAAAGGTGTCGCCCGGCAGCCGCGTCGAACAGGTACCTACCCTCGCCGAAGTGTCCACTGGTGGGCGTGTTCGCCCTGGTACGGGGGTCGATGGTCCCGACCGGAAACGGTCATGAAGCCCCCTGGACGTTTACTTTCGGTCCGGACCGACCCGCACCGGAATTCGCAGCATGACGGGCTTTCCCGATCATCGGATGAACGACGGATCGACAGCGGTGACCACGGTGACTTCGCACACACGCGAGCCGCCGTTCGAGAGCCACCGGCCCATGCCCGGGCGGGCCGGTGGCTCTCGTTCGGGAAGCGAGGTCAGGCCGGCAGACGCACCAGCATCTTGCCGGTGTTGGCGCCGCGCATCATGCCGAGGAAGGCGTCGACCGCGTTGTCGATCCCCTCGACCACCGTCACCTTGCTGTGCAGCTTCCCCTCCGCGAGCCACTGGGCGGCGCGCTCGTAGTACTCGGGGGCCAGGTCACCGTGGTCACCGACGAGGAAGCCCTGGAGCTTGACGCGCTTTCCGACGAGCAGGCCGAGGTTGTCGGGGCCCGGGACCGGTTCGGAGGCGTTGTAGCTGGAGATGGCCCCGCAGAGGGCGGCGCGGCCGTGGACGCGCATCCCCTGGATGGCGGCGCGCAGGTGGTCGCCGCCGACGTTGTCGAAGTAGACGTCGATGCCCTCCGGGGCGGCCTCGGCGAGCTGCCCTTCCAGATCGCCCTCGCGGTAGTCGATGGCGGCGTCGAAGCCGAACTCCTCCAGCAGACGACGCTTCTTCTCGGGGCCGCCGGCGGAGCCGATGACCTTGGCCGCGCCCAGTTGCTTGGCGATCTGCCCGGCGAGGCTGCCGACCGCGCCCGCCGCACCGGAGACGAACACGACGTCGCCCTCCTTGAGTTCGGCGATGGCGGTCAGACCCGCGTAGGCGGTGAGACCGACCATGCCGAGCGCGCTCAGGTAGGCCTGGGCGGGCGCGGCCTCGGTGTCGACCACCTTGGCGCGAGCGCCGTCCATGAGCGCGTACTGGCGCCAGCCCTGGAAGTGCAGGACGCTCGCGCCGACGGGCACGTCGGCGTTCTCGGAGGCCACGACGGTGCCGACCGCGCCGCCTTCCATGACCTCGCCGAGCCGGAACGGCGGGACGTAGGACTTGACGTCGTTCATGCGACCCCGCATGTAGGGGTCGACCGAGATCCAGTCGTTGCGGACCTGGATCTGACCGGGGCCGGGCGCGTCGACGGTGGTCTCGACGACGGCGAAGTCCTCCGGCTTCGGCTCGCCCACGGGCCGGGCGACGAGATGGACTTCCTTGGAGACGGGCATGTTTCTCCCCTTGCTGCGAGGTGGTGGTGTCGCGCGACTCGGGCACGCGACGTGGAACGTGAAGAGGACAGGGCTGTTCTCTCAGACCCTAGGTGGTGCGAACGTGGTCGGCGCGGAACGCGTCCCATCCCGTGTCGGTGCCCCCATGAGCTGAGGAACGTGACGTGGAACAGTCGCAAAGCAGTCCGGTCGCCCCCGGCCGTCGAACGTGGGTGACCGTCCTGGTCGCTCTGGTCGCGGCTGGGTTCGTCATGTACGCCCTGACCAGGGCCTTGGGGCTGGAGCGCGGCTTCCCGTTGGTGCCGTTGCTCGCCTACGCGCCACTGGTGTTGTCGGCGTCCCCGGTCGCCCTGGTGGCCGCGCTGCTGTTGCGTCGGTGGTGGTCGGCGGCGGCCGTCCTGATCGCCGGGGTCCTGCTGGCCACGGCCGTGCTGCCGCGTGCCTTCGAGGACGGCGTGATGACTCCGGAGGGCCCCACGCTGCGACTGCTCACCCTGAACGTGTACTTCGGCGAGGTATCTCCGGAGCACATCGTCGACCTGGTGCGCGAACACGAGGTCGAACTGCTCACCCTCCAGGAGGCCACCCCCGAACTGAGCGCGGGGCTGAACGAGGCCGGACTGGGTGACCTGCTGCCGCATACGGTGGACCGCTCCGCTCCCGGCGCGGGCGGCGGCAGCGTGCACTCGGTGTATCCGCTCACCGACCTGGGCGAGCCCGGGCAGGACCTCGGGTCTCTGGGCATGCCGCACGCCGCCCTGGAGGTTCCCGAGACCTCCCGTCCGTTGGAGGTGGTGTCGGTCCACCCCATGCCGCCACAGGGGTCCGACACGATGACGCTCTGGCGGGACGGGCTCCGGGCCCTCCCCCCGGCCTCCGACGACACCGTCCGGATCCTGTCCGGCGACTTCAACGCCACCCTCGACCACGCGGAGATGCGCGGCCTCCTGGATCGGGGATACGCCGACGCCGCCGACCGGCTCGGGATGGGGTTCACCGGAACCTGGCCGGTGGGCGGGACGCTGCCGAAGGCGACCATCGACCACGTCCTGGTGGACGATCGGGTGTCGGTGGACGACCTGGAGATCATGGACGTTCCGGGCAGTGATCACCGCGCCCTGGTCACCGGGTTGACCCTGCCGGGCGACGGCGCCTGAGGGTAGCGTCGTCCCATGAGCGAGTCGACCGAACCCCTGACCGGTACCCGCTGGTCCGTTCGGGCTACTTCCGAGATCCCAGCAGGCCTCGCCCGCCGTACTTCTTGTGGATGGCCTGTTTGGACACCCCGAGCGCCTCGGCGATCCGGGCCCAGGTGAGCCCCTGGTTGCGAGCGCGGCGCACCAGGACGGCCTCGACGCGTTCGGACTCCGAGCGCAACTCCACGAGCGACTCCAGCGCCTCCAGGGTGTTCCCACCTCGGATGGATCCGGCGATCTCTTCCAGTCGTTCGGTGCTCTCCATGGGTCAACAGTAATTGACACCGGCCGGGAGTGTCACCGCGTACCTTGGGGCCCATGCCGACCATCGAACGCGCACGTGCCGAGGACATCCCGGCGATCGTCGCCATGCTCGCCGACGATCCCCTCGGCTCCGTCCGGGAGACGCCCGACGACCTCACCCCGTATCTGAAGGCCTTCGCGGTCATCGACGCCGACCCCCACCAGTACCTGGCGGTGGCCCGCCGGGACGGGCGGGTGGTGGGCACCCTCCAGCTGACCACTCTGCCGGGGCTGTCCCGGACGGCGGCCACCCGCGCCCAGGTGGAGAGTGTGCGGGTGCACGCCGACGAGCGCGGAGGTGGCCTGGGCACCGAGCTACTGGAGTGGGCCGAACGCGAGGCGAGGGAGCGCGGCTGCGTCCTGCTCCAACTGACCTCCGACGCCACCCGCGAGGACGCCCGCCGTTTCTACGAACGTCTGGGATACGAGGCCTCCCACGTCGGCTTCAAGAAGCCGCTCGCCGGCGAGGGCTAGCATGACCGCACGAGATCGACCGGGGGGGTGGGTGTGGCCGGAAAGGCGCTGAGCAGGGAACGCATCGTCGAGGCCGCGATCGGGATCGCCGACGCTGAGGGGCTGGACGCGGTGTCCATGCGCCGAGTCGCAGGGCGGCTCGGGTCGGGCACCATGTCGCTGTACCGGCACGTCTTCGACAAGGAGGAACTGCTCCGGGAGATGCTCGACACCCTCCACGCCCGCTACTCCTACCCCGGCGCCGACGGCCTGGACTGGCGCGAGCGGATGCGTCTACTCGCCCTGCACGACTGGCGGATGTACACCGCGCACCCGTGGCTGCTCACCGCCACCGCGACCTTGGCGCCGCCCGCGGGCCCGCACATGCTGGCCGCCATGGAATGGGCCCTGGACGCACTCGCTCCGCTGGGACTCACCCCGCGCCAGGGCGGGCGTGCGGTCATGGCCCTCACCCACTACCTCCAGGGCAGCGCCCGAATCGCGCTGGGCGGGTCGGAAGCCGACGATCCCGGGGAGGCGTGGCGTCGGCGGCTCGGCGGCGACGACCTCTCCGCCTACCCGAGGGTCGCCGCGCTGGTGGGGTCCTCCCCCGACGACGCCGAGATCTCCGACGAACAGTGGGTCCTCCCCGGGTTGGAGATGATCCTGGACGGCATCGCCGCCCAGGCCACGAACTCCACGGCGTGAGCTTCAGGGCGTGACGATGGCGAAGAGCGGGTCGGGTCGTTCCAGTAGACCCATCAACCTGTCCACCAGCGTCTCGTCGCCCGCGAACTCCATGCCCTCCACGCCCTTGCCCGCAAGCAAGCGCAGCAGCCGGAACTTGTTCAGGGTGACGGTCAGGTCCGGCTCTCCCCAACGCGGCTTCTCCCTGATGGTGAACGCCCCGTTGGAGAGAGTGGTCCGGTGGGTGGTGTCCAGGTCGGTGAACACCCAGTCGATGACGAAGTGCTCCTCCCACGCCTTGGGGCCGTCGACCCGGATCCCCAAGGAGGTGAAGAGCTGCTCCACCGACAGCGCCGAGGACACCCCCGTGCTCGTCTCCATGGCCGTCTCCGGCTTGCCGCGGCGCAGTTCGGCCGCGCCCTGGAGATAGAAGTTGCGCCAGGTGCCGCTCTCCGAACCGAACCCCAGTCCTTCGTAGACCTCGGCCAGGGCGGTGCGTGCCCTGTCGTGCTCGGGGTCGGCGAACACCGCGTGGTCGAGCAGGGTGGCGGCGAACCTGAGGTCGCCGTCCGCCCGGTACGCGTCGGCCTTGCGGACCACCTCGTCGATGCCGCCCATACATTCCACGTACCGCCGGGCGGCCTCCTCCGGGGGGTGTTCCCACAGGTGCCCGGGGTTGCCGTCGAACCAGCCCATGTACCGCTGGTAGATCGCCTTGACGTTGTGGCTCACCGACCCGTAGTAGCCACGGGTGTGCCAGGCCCGCTCCAGTGCGGGTGGCATCTGGATCCGCTCGGCGATCTCCGAGCCCACCAGCCCCAGATTCATCATCCGGATCGTCTGGTCGTGCAGGTAGGCGTAGAGGTCGCGTTGTTCGCACAGGAAGGTGATGATCCGATCGGTGTCCCAGGTGGGCCAGTGGTGGGAGGCGAACAGGACGTCGGACTCGTGCGCGAACAGATCCACGGCCTCGTCCAGGTACCGCGCCCAGGCACGCGCGTCCCGGACCGGAGCCCCGCGCAGGGTGATGAGGTTGTGCAGGTTGTGGGTGGCGTTCTCCGCCATACACAGCGCCCGGTGTTCGGGGAAGTAGAAGTTCATCTCCGCGGGCGCTTCGGTTCCGGGGGTCATCTGGAAGACGATGCGCACCCCGTCGACGACCTCCTCCTGCCCGGTGCGGGTGATGTTCCGGTTGGGCGCGATGAGGGTGATGGTGCCGGTGGAGCTCGCCTGTCCCAGCCCCACCCCGATCTGCCCCCGGGGGCCGGGCGTCAGGTAGGCCCCGGTGTGGAACAACCCTCGGCGGGCCATCGCGGGGCCGGTGTAGACGTTCTCCGAGGCGGCGTTCTCCAGGAACCCCTTCGGGGCGAGGATGGGCACGTTGCCGTCGGTCACACCGCCGACCCCGCCGAAGTGGTCGACGTGGGAGTGGGAGTAGAGGACACCGCTGACCGGCCGGTCTCCGCGTTCGGAACGGTACAGCTCCAGTGCGGCCCTGGCCGTCTCGGCGGAGATCAGGGGGTCGATGACCAGGACGCCTTGGTCCCCCTCCACCAGTGTCATGTTGGACAGGTCCAGGCCTCGAACCTGGTAGATCCCTTCGGTGACCTCGTACAACCCCTGTTTGGCGCACAGGCGGGACTGGCGCCACAGGCCGGGGTGGGCGGTGTCGGGGCAGTCCTGGTCGAGGAAGGCGTAGGCGTCGATGTCCCACACCACCCGCCCCTGCTCGTTCCTGATCTGTCCCGGTTCCAGTCTGGCGATGAGTCCACGGTCGGCGTCGGCGAAGTCATCTTCGATCGCCTCGCCCTCGTGTCCGTTCCCGGTCATCACTGTCTCCTCGTCTACCGACGGCCGCCGGCGCGGGCGGCCCGCGTCGGCGGCGTGGGAGGGCTCTCGGGGCCCTCGGGACCCGGGACCGTCAGGAGCGGAGCGCCTCGACGAGTTCCCGTTCGTTGTCCTTGGACAGGTTGGTCTGGATGACGGTGGGGCGCAGCGGCTTGAACGCGTCGACGACCCGGTCGATGGTGGCGTCGTCGGCGAGCAGGAACACCGCGGCGCGGTCCTGTTGGAGTTCGGAGCCGATCTGCTTGATCACGTCGTCGTCGATGCCCACATCGCTGAGCCGGCCCGCGATCGCGCCCGTGCCGGCGCCCACGGCCAGGCCCAGGAGCGGGTTGAGGAAGAGCATGCCGATGAGGGTGCCCCACAGGGCGCCGCCGGCCGCGCCGTACCCGGTCAGGTCGACGGTCTGGTGGATGCGGGGGCGCCCCTTGTCGTCCTTGTAGGCGTAGGCCGCGTCCTCCAGGCGGAGGAGTTCCTGTTTTACCAGGTCGGAGGCGATGTCGAGTGCCTTCTCCGCGGTGTCGCGGTCGGCCACCCCCAGTACGATCAGCTGCGCCATGGGTGTGTGTTCCCTCGTCGTCGGTTCCCGGCCCGAGGTGCCGGGCCTTGGCCCGGAGCCTTTCCCAAGGCGTCTTTGGTCAACGTCAGCGAGGGGGACTTTTCACGCAAAACCTCAGAGATCGCGCAGAGGGCCACCGGGGCCGAAACCGGGATCGTCGGGATCGTTCTCCCGGCGCACCTGGCGGCGAACCAGACGGTAGAGGACGTATCCCCAGGTCAGGATGGCGGCGGCGACGAGCAGGTAGCCCAGTGTCCCGAGTTCCACGTTTCCTCCCTTCCCCGCACCTACCCGGCCCGGTGGGCTCGGACGCGGCGGGCCAGGACCAACCTGGTGGTGTAGGGGATGAGGACCCGCCCGTCGGGGAAGTGGTGGTCGGCGATGGCGCGCAGTTCGGTGCGCAGACGGTCCCCTCCGATCTCCCGGGCCGCGGCCGCCATCCTGCTGGAGGACATGGCCATGCCGAGGTAGCCGTCGGGGGTGAGTTCACGGGTCCAGCCGAAGGTGTGTTCGGTGGCTCCGGTCAGCCCCTCGGCGGCCGACGACTCTTCGACCAGGTCGTAGGAACGGTAGTGGCGGTCGTATCCGGGGCTGTGCCGCTCCAGCAGGGACTCGTGATCGTCGGCGAACGCGCTGTCCAGAACACGGTCGTTACTGAGCACCGCCAGGGTCCCGCCCGGTTCCAGGAGTCGGACCGCCTCGGCGAAGAAGGCGGGGCGGTCGAACCAGTGGACGGCCTGGGCGGTGAGGACCAGCGCGGTGGAGGCGTCCTCGAAGGGGAGCGCCTCGGCACGGGCGTCCACGTATTCGACCCCGCCGCCTTCGGCCGTGGCGGTGGCGCGCATGTCGCGTCCGGGCTCGACCCCCACCACCCTGGGGCCGTCGCCGAAGAGCACGCGCAGGGCGCGGGTGGAGATTCCGGTGCCGGAACCGACGTCGAGCAGCAACCGGGGCTCGGCGACACCGTCGAACACATGGCCCCGCAGGACGTCCAGCGTCTCCGAGGGGTAGTCCGGCCGGTGGGCCCGGTAGTTCTCGGTGAGTCCGGTGAAGGCCTGGGTGCGGTCGCTCAACGGGTTCCCTTCCGGTGGGGGCGGTGCGGGTCGCGGCGGGGCCACATCCTACGGGGCTCCCACCGTCCGGGCGCCGGAGGTCTTGGACCTGCGATAGGCCGACGGGCTCGTACCGACGTGCTTCTTGAAGGCGGCGCTGAACGCGAACCCGCTCCCGTACCCCACCCGGGCGGCCAGCGCCTCCAGGCCGAGATCGGGTTCGGCGACCAGCAGGTCGCAGGCCAGGGACAGCCGCCAGGTCCGTAGGTAGGACATGGGCGGGTCACCCACCGCCCGCGCGAAGCGGTCCGCCAGCGTGGCGCGGGAGACAGCGCACTCCCCGGCCAGGGTGTCCAGGGTCCACGGGCGGGCGGGGCGTTCGTGCAGCAGGTCCAGGGCCCGGGCGGCGACCGTGTCCCGTCGACCGCTGAGCCAGTTCGGGGCGGTGTCCGGGTGCGACTCCAACCAGGCGCGGACCGCCATGACCAGCAGGCAGTCGAGGAGGCGATCGTTGAGCGCGCTCTGGGCCACCCGCGCGGTGGTGATCTCCCTGGTGAGGAGGGAGACGACCATCGGGTCGACCGAACCGGCGGGCAGCACCGCCAGCCGAGGCAGCGCGGCCAAGGCCAGGCGGCCGACCTCTCCGGTGTCCTCGTAGGAACCGATGATCGCGCCGTGTTCGCCGTCGGAGTCGTTTCCCCAGGTCCCGACGCCATGACACAGGCTCAGGTGGAGTTCGGTGCCGTCGTCGGCCACGCAGCGCTGCCCCGGTTCGATGGTGATGGTCGGGGCCCGTTCGGGACGGTCGGAGACCACGTACGGCTCGGGACCCCGGACCAGGAGCACGTCCCCCGGGGCGGCCTCGACCCGTTCATCACCGGTGTCCAGCCACAGGGTCCCCGAGGTCACCACGATCAGGTCCAAGGCGGCGCCCGCGCGGACGTCGATCGACCAGGGCGGGCCCATGACCAGGCGCAGGGTGAAGGCGGAGCGGGCACGGGGACTGTCGAACAGGTGCGCCAGGGGATCCATCGAGCCCTCCCGAGCCGGCTGATTCTGGACGTTCTCTTATGGATTCCAGCAGATGAACCATGTTCCGTCCAGGCTTTCGCCGATGTACTGAGGACATGGATACGAACAACACCGCACAGCGGGTCCTCGTCACCGGTGGCACCGGAATGACCGGTCGCCGCGTCACCCGACTCCTGACCGAACGCGGCGTCGACCACCGGGTCGGTTCCCGGTCGGGGCACGCGGAGAGCGGCACGCCGCCCTTCGACTGGCACTCCCCCGACACCTGGGACGCCGTCCTGGCGGGGGCGGACGCCGTCTACCTCTGCTACCACCCCGACCTGGCCCTGCCCGGCGCGGCCGAGACCGTGACCGCGTTCGCCGCGCGCGCCACCGAACACGGCGTGCGCCGGATGGCACTGCTTTCCGGACGGGGCGAGCCGGAGGCCCAACGCGCGGAAGAACAGGTCCGGATGGTCTTTCCCGGACTGACCGTGCTGCGCTGCGCCTTCTTCGCGCAGAACTTCTCCGAGCACTTCTTCGTACCGGCAGTCCTGTCGGGGACGCTGGCCCTGCCGGTGGCGGACGTCCCGGAGCCGTTCGTGGACCTGGACGACGTGGCCGAGGTCGCCGCCCTGGCGCTCACCCAGGACGGGCACGCCGGGGAAGTGTACGAGATGACCGGTCCGCGAGCGCTCACGTTCGCGGAGGTGGGCGAGGTATTGGGTGCGGCGATGGGCCGGCCCGTGGAGTATCGACGGGTGAGCGTCGAGGAGTTCGTCGCCGCGTCCGCCGCCCAGGGGATCCCCGAGGAGGTGGCCCAAGGGTTGGCCGCGCTGTTCGGGGAGGTCTTGGACGGGCGGAACACGGCGACCACCGACGGGGTGGAGCGCGCCCTCGGGCGCCCGGCGCGCAGCTTCGAGGAGTACGTCGCGGACGCCGCGAAGGCGGACGCCTGGGGTCGGTGACCCAGCGGCTGTGCCCGGTCGGTATCGCGTCCGGGCACAGCCCTCGGGGTCAGACGGTCTGTTCCCGAGCCGCTTCGGCGGGCAGGGAGATCCGCCAGGCGACGAGCCCGGCGACGACCAGCCCGGCGATGGCCAGGAGGCTACTGACCAGGAACGGGTCGAAACCGCCCAAGGCGGGTGCGAACCCGATGCCGACGTAGACCGTGATTCCGGTCGAACCGCCCAGTTGGTCGGCGGCGCGTTGGACACCGGAGGCGATGCCGACGTCGGATTCGGTCACTCCGGTCACCGCGACGTACTGAAGGCCGACGATCCCGAATCCCATCCCGGCGGCGATCAGCACCATGGCCGGGATCATCACCGGTCCACTCGCCCCGAAGGATGCGGTCAGGGCGATGAACGCCATCGCCGCCACGGTGAAACCGATGCCGGTCAGGACACAGGCCCGGGCACCCCATCGTTCGAGGATCCGAGGGACCAGCACCGAGACCACGATCAGGGCCACCGCCAAGGGCAGCATCAGCAGTCCGGTCTGGAACGGGCCGATTCCCAGCCTGTTCTGTAGGTAGAAGGTGAACAGCAGGAACGAGGTGGACAGGGCCGCGCTCAACAGGACGGTGGCGGCGTTGGCCAGGATGCGCGGTCGGTTGCGGAAGAGCCGCAGCGGCACGAGCGGGTTCGGTGACCGGCGCTCGATCCTGATGAACAGGGCTCCGGCCGCCACCGCGCCGACCAGCGCCACCGGTGGCAGCCACGGCAGCGAGCCGTCGGCCTCACCCGCCTCGACGACGCCGAGGACGAACAGCAGCGGAGCCGCGACCAGCAGCAACGAACCCGGCAGATCCAAGGGCGTCGACTCGGTGGAGCGTTCGCTCGGTACGAGCAGGATCGCCGCGACGAGGACCATCAGGATGAACGGAACGGACAGCAGGAAGATCCAGCGCCAACCGAGCAGTTCGGTGATGACGCCGGAGAGTACGAACCCGAGGACGAGGCCGCAACTGGCGACGGCCGCCCACACGCTCAGCGCCCGGGACCTGCGCGGCCCCTCGGGGAACATGAGCACGATCACCGACATCGCCGCCGGCAGCGCGAGCGCTTCGCCCACGCCCTGCAACAGTCGCGCGATCACCAGCACGGCGAAGGACGGTGCGAGTCCGGCCAGCAAGGACGCGGCGCCGAAGACGCTCGTGCCCAGTACGAGGATCCGGCGCCGGCCGAGCACGTCGCCCAACCGACCGCCGAGCATCAGCAGCCCGCCGCCGGTGATCGTGTATCCGACCACGACCCAGGTCAGGGCGTGGCCGCCGACGCCGAAGTCGGCGCCGATCGAGGGAAGGGCGATGTTGACCACGGTCACGTCGACCGCGATGAAGAACTGCAACATGGCCATGCAGCACAGCACCAGCCACGCGCGTACCGGGGACGACTCGCCCCGGAAAGAAAGGATGCTTGAAGACACCGAGTGCTCCGTTGCTCGAAAAGAGGTTCCGGGCAGCACGAAAGCGCCGCTCCGGGTCGACGACCGAGCGGAGGAACGTTCTGTGTGGAAGTGGAGAAACGCCCCGCCGCTAGCGGAGCGTCCTCGTCACCGCGGCGCAGACGGCCGCGCACGAAGCACTGGACATGGCGCCGATGATAGGGGAATCCGGCGGACGGGCGGTACCTGTTTTTCCGCGGGGTCGTTTCTCCTGGTCTATGCTGGCCCATGTGGTTACCGGCCAGTAACATTTGGGCCACCGACCGTCCCGTCCCATGAAGGAAGGCAGCGCACCATGCCCACGCTCGAACGCCACGACGAGGTCTTCGTTCTCGATATCGGTGACGGGGAGAACCGTTTCCACCCGGACTGGCTCGCCTCGGTCGACGCCGCCCTGGACGAGGCCGAACAGGCCGAGGGCCCGCGCGCCCTGGTCACCGCCGCCACCGGCAAGTTCTACTCCAACGGCCTGGACCTGGAGTGGCTCATGGCCAACGGCGACCGCTACAACGAGTACGTCGCCGGTGTCCACCAACTGTTCGGGCGCCTGCTGGCCCTGCCGATGCCCACCGTGGCGGCCCTACAGGGGCACACCTTCGCCGCCGGCGCGATGTTCTCCCTGGCCCACGACCTGCGCGTGATGCGCGCCGACCGGGGATTCTGGTGCCTGCCCGAGGCCGACATCAACATCCCCTTCACCCCGGCGATGTCGGCGCTCATCCAGGCCCGCCTGGCCCCGCAGACCGCGCACGAGGCCATGGTGACCGCGCGTCGCTACGGCGGCGAGGACGCCGCCAAGGCCGCCATCGTGGACCGCGCCGTGGCCGAGGAAGAGGTGCGCCCCGCCGCCATCGAGCTGGCCCGTTCCCTGGCCGGCAAGGACGCCACCACCCTGGGCACCATCAAGGCCCGCATGTACGCGCCCGCGCTGGAGCTGCTGCGCCAGGAGAAGCCGGCCCTCTGACCGCCGTCGTCCAGCCGGCACGCCCGAGCCATCCCCCAGCCCTCTCCGCCGACCTGGATGTCGGCGGGGAGGGCTTTTTCCACCCTCATCCCTCCATGGACGGCGGCGCCATGAGGTGACCGCAAACGGGTCCTCAAAGTCTCCTTCGGAAGATCTCAAGTGTCTTGCGCCACAAACTGACCAAGCGGTAGGTTTTGTGCCGAGCGCATGACGATCCCGATGGCGTAAGGACGAACAGGGAAAACGGCCACTGGGGTCGTACTTCCCTGCCGATTCAGGCCCCACGCGCGAGGAGAACCGTGCCGGACACAGAGCACCCCCGACAACGCATGACCAAGGGCGAGCGCACGCGTCAACGCATCATCGACGCCGCCGGCGAACTCTTCTCCCGCTCCGGCTACCGCGCGGTCTCCCTTCGCGACATCGGCGCCCACGCCGGCCTCACCCACGCCGGGGTCCTGCACCACTTCTCGAACAAGGAAGCCCTACTCATACACGTCCTGAGCAGGCGCGACGAGATCGATGCCCCGCTCGTGCTGGACCCGGCCCTGAGCCATCGCGAACTCCTCGACAACCTCGTCGGGATCGTGGAGCGCAACACCGACACCCCCGGCCTGGTCTCCCTCTACGTCAATCTGTCGGCGGAGGCCACCGACCCCGCGCACCCCGCGCACGACTACTTCTTCGGTCGCTACCGCGTCCTGCGCGAACACCTCGTCTCGGCGTTCGCCACCCTCCTCGACGGTCGTCCGGGGCCCACCCCCGAGATCACCGCCACGCAGTTCATCGCCCTCCAGGACGGACTCCAAGTGCAGTGGCTCCTGGACCCCGGCGCCGTCGACATGCGCGCCGCGGTCGTCGCGTTCCTGCACACCCTCGGGATCACCACGTCGGCTCACCCCCCTTCACCTGACGAAAGGCACGCATGAGCACCGAAACGCCCCGCTCCGAACCCGACCTGGCCGCGAAAGCCTCCGCCACCTCCGGATCCGGTGTCTGGCACAGCACCCCGATCCCGGGCGTCCTGCGCCGCCTGCACCTGGCCGACGGTCCGCACGGCATCCGTCAACAGCCCGAGGAGGGCGACCACCTCGGCATCGGTGACAGTGTTCCGGCCACCTGCTTCCCACCGGCGGTCGCCCTCGGTTCCACCTGGAACGTCGACCTGGCGCGCCGGGTCGGCACGGCCCTGGGCACCGAAGCGAGCGCCATGGGCGTGGACGTGGTGCTCGGCCCCGGCATGAACATCAAGCGCTCGCCGTTGTGCGGGCGCAACTTCGAGTACGTGTCCGAAGACCCGCACGTCACCGCGCGAATCGCCGCCGCCCTGGTCGAGGGCATCCAGTCCGAGGGGGTGGGGGCGTGCGTGAAGCACTTCGCCGCCAACAACCAGGAGACCGACCGGATGCGGTCCAGCTCCGACGTGGACGAGCGCACCCTGCGCGAGATCTACCTGCCGGCGTTCGAGGAGGTCATCCGCACCACCGACCCGGCGATGGTGATGTGCTCCTACAACCGGCTCAACGGGGTGTACACCAGTCAGGACCCGTGGCTGCTCACCACGCTGCTGCGCGATGAGTGGGGGTACCAGGGCGCCGTGGTCTCCGACTGGGGCGCCGTGGTGGACCGGGTCGAGGCGGTGCGCGCCGGCCTGGACCTGGAGATGCCGCCCACCGGTACCGACGACCGGATCGTCGACGCGGTGAACAGGGGCGAGCTGGACGCGTCGGTGCTGGACACCGTGGTGGAACGGCTGGGCCGCGTGCAGGAGCGGGTGGCCACCGACACCTCCCGCTCCCCCGAGCACGAGAAGCACCAGGCGTTGGCCCGTGGGGCGGCGGCCGAGGCGCTGGTGCTACTGAAGAACGAAGGCGGGGCGTTGCCTTTGACCCCGGGACGTTCGGTCGCGGTGGTGGGCGAGTTCGCCCGCAGCCCGCGTTACCAGGGCGGGGGTTCCTCGCACATGGTTCCGACCCGGTTGACCAGCGCTTTGGCGGCGTTCAGCGAGGTGGCGGAGGAGTTCCCGGTACGGTTCGCCCCCGGGTTCACCCTGGACGGGACGGCGTCCCCGGAACTGGCCGACGAGGCGGTGGCGTTGGCGGAGGGGTCCGACACCACCGTGCTGTTCCTCGGGCTGCCGGACGCCCTGGAGTCGGAGGGTTTCGACCGCACCGACATCGACCTGCCCGCCGATCAGGTCGAGCTGTTGGCCCGGGTGCGTCGCGTGAGCGAACGGGTCGTGGTGGTGCTGTCCAACGGCGGTGTGGTGTCGGTGGCCGACTGGCGAGGCGACGCCGACGCCGTGGTGGAGGGATGGCTGCTGGGCCAGGAGGGTGGCGCGGCCACGGTGGACGTGCTGACCGGGGCGGTCTCCCCGTCCGGGCGGCTGACCGAGACCATCCCGCTGCGGCTGAGCGACCACGCCTCCTACCTCAACTTCCCCGGTGAGCACGGACACGTGCGCTACGGGGAGGGGGTGTTCGTGGGGTATCGGTACTTCGACACCTTGGAACGGCCGGTGGCCTACCCGTTCGGGTTCGGTCTCACCTACACCACGTTCGCCTACTCCGACCTGGAGGTCTCCGGGGACGACGGGGAGGCGTGGACGGTGGCGTTCACCGTCACCAACACCGGTGCGCGGGCCGGACAGGAGGTCGCCCAGCTGTACACGGGGTCGGCGCAGGGGTACCCGACCCGGCCGGTGCGGGAGCTGCGCGGGTTCGCGAAGGTGGCGTTGGAGCCCGGAGAGAGCGCGCGGGTGGAGTTGGCGGTGAGCGGGCGCGACCTGTCCACGTGGGACGCCGAACACCACCGCTGGTCGCTGGCGGAGGGGAGCTACACGGTTTCGGTGGGGGCGTCCTCCCGCGACATCCGGTCGAGTGCGGAGATCGTGAGCGGCGGGGACCGGTTCGTTCCGCCCCTGACCAGGCGTTCCACCATCGAGGACTGGCGTGCGAACGCGATCGGCGGGCCGGTGCTGGCGGAGGTTCAGGCCGGGGTGGAGGAGTTGGACTCGGTCCCGGAGGAGTTGCTGCGCATGGCCGACTCGATGCCGATCGTGGCGCTGTCCACGTTCGGATTGGGTGTGACGGAGGAGATGGTGGACCTACTGGTCGCGGACGTGGAAGCGCGGAGGCAGGCGGCGATCGAGCGAGGGGAGATCACCGGCTGAGCCTCGGGAGCGGGGTGGGGCGGGTAGGGCGGGGAATGCGAAACCGCCGCCGAGGCGAGACCGCTCGGGTCGGCTAGCGTGAGCAGGTCACCCACCTCATCGTTCGGAAAGCCGTAGGCGAGCAGATCGTGTCCACGTCAGAGAAGTTCCAGAGTGTGTTCGTGGCGCTCGCCGCCGTCCTCGGCCTGGGCACGGGCCTGCTGTGGCCGATCGGCGAGGTCACCGGGCACCTCGTGCTGCCGGCGTTGATGCTCATGTTGGTGGCGGTGTTCGTCCAGGTGGACGCCGCCCAGGTCCGCGAGGTACGCGGGGCGCGCACGGTGGTGATCGCCAGTCTCGTACTCAACTTCGTGTTCACCCCGCTGTTCGCGTGGGCGCTCGGGACGGGCCTGCTGGGCGACTCCCCCGACCTGCGGATCGGGCTCCTCCTGCTGCTCGTCACGCCCTGCACGGATTGGTACCTGGTGTTCACCGGCCTGGCCCGGGGCCACATGGGGGTCGCGTCCGCCGTACTACCGGTGAACCTGGTGCTCCAGCTACTGCTGTTGCCCGTCTACATCCTGCTGTTGGGCGGCGAGGCGGCGATGGTCGACTCCGCGACCCTGGTGGAAGCGGTGCTGCTGGTCCTGGTCGTACCTTTGGTACTGGCGGTGGTGGCCCGGTGGTCGGCCCTGCGTTGGAAGGGCGACCGGTGGCGGGACGAGCGTCTGGTCCCGATGGCCTCGACGTCGGTCCTGCCGCTGCTGTACGTGGCGGTGTTCGCCATGTTCGCCGGGCAGGCCCGCACGGTCGTGGCGCACCTGGGCGACCTGGCGATCCTGGTGCTCCCGTTGGCGCTGTTCTTCCTGGTCATACCGCTGGTGGCGGTCGGAGTGAGCCGCTTGCTCCGGCTCCCCGCCGATCAGAGGGTCACGCTCACCATGACGACCGTGGCGCGCAACTCTCCGGTGGCCCTGGCCATCGCGGTGGCGGCGTTCCCCGACCGCCCGCTGATCGCGGTGGCGTTGGTGGTGGGCCCCTTGTTGGAGCTGCCGGTGCTGGCGGTGCTCAGCCAGATCGTGCGCGTCCGCGACCGGAACACCACCGCCCACCGGTGACCGGTTCAGCCCCGGACCGGTCGAAGATCACCTGAGCAGTCGTTCGACCAGGCCCTCGGTGTAGGCCGGATCGATGCGTTCCTCTCCGAACACGACACGGAAGTAGACCGGGGCCAGGACGTGGTCGATCACCTCCATGACCTCGGGCGGACGTTCACCTCGTTGCCGGCTCCGATCGAGCATGGCCTGTAGTTGGCCGTAACGCTCGTCCAAGAACTCGTCACGCAGTCGCGCGCCGTCCGGCCCCGACGCGGCCAGGGCGATGGCCAGGCGCAGGACGGCCGGCCCGGCGGATCCGGTGATGTCGCGGGCGACGTTGGCCGCGTAGGCGCGCAGGTCGCCCTCCAGGCTCCCGGTGTCGGGGATCGGTGACTGCGCGGTACGCGCGACGTCCGCGAGCAGGGCGTCGAGGCCGCCCCAACGGCGATAGATGCTGCTGTCGGCCACCCCCGCGCGGGCGGCGACGTCGCCGACGCTGAAGTTGCCGTATCCGAACTCGTCCACCAGCTCGGTGACCGCGTGGTGCACCGCCTCGCGGACGCGGGCGCTGCGGCCACCGGGCCGACGGGCCGGTTGTCGCTCCTCTTCCATGCCGCCACCCTAACGCAGTCATCCATTGCGTTTGTGCGCGCGGTGGTGCTAGCGTCCCCCTAAACGCAGCTGTTGACTGCATTAGGAGTGAGCATGGAGCCCCTGTTCTTCCCCGACGACACCCAGTTCTGGTTCGAGACGCTACGGACCCTGGGACATATCACCTACGGCGGAGCGGACTTCGGTGAGGTGGCGGTGACCGCGCGGCGCATCACCGCCGGCGACTACGACAGCTGGCACGACGCATGGCTGCGCACCGCGGACCGGGTCGCCGCCGAGGGACGGAACTCCCTGGCCGGCGGACACGGCGTCAGCGCTCGGGACGCCTTCCTGCGCGCCTCGAACTATTACCGCAACGCCGAATTCTTTCTGCACGGCGACCCCGCCGACCCGCGCATCCCGCACGCCTACGACGCCTCGGTCGACTGCTTCCGTCAGGCCGCGGCGCTGCACACCCCTTCCATCGAGCCGATCGAGATCCCCTACCCGGGCGCCGGGCTCCCCGGTTACCTGTACCGGGCGGACGACTCCGGCACGGCGCGGCCGACCGTGGTGATGTTCAACGGCTTCGACGGCAGCGTGGAGGAGATGCACTTCTTCGGTGCCGCCGCCGCTGTCGAACGCGGCTACACCGTGCTGACCTTCGACGGACCCGGCCAGCCCGGCACCCGTCACCACCACGGCCTCACCTTCCGCCCCGACTGGGAGAACGTGGTCGGCCCCGTTCTGGACCACGCCCTGTCCCTTCCCGAGGTCGATCCCGACCGGATCGCGCTCCTGGGCAACAGCATGGGTGGTCTGCTCGCCCCGCGCGCCGCCGCCTTCGACCGGCGGATCGCCGCCCTCATCGCCTTGGACGGGGTCTACGACCTGAGCGTCGTCGCGACCTCGCTCTGGCCCGGGGACGCCGCCGAGGCCGAACGCCGACTGCGCGCCGACCACGATCCCGAACTCGACGCCGCACTGGAGGCCGCGATGGCGGCCGACCCGACGGCGCGCTGGGCCGTTCAACAGGGGATGTACGCCCTGGGAACTTCCACACCGCGCTCGTTCGCCGCCGCCTACCTGGACTACCACCTGCGCGACGGCGTCGCCGAGAAGATCGCCTGCCCCACCCTGGTGTGCGCCGGCAGTGAGGACGACTTCTTCCAAGGACAGCCCGAGCTCCTGTACGAGCACCTGACCTGCCCGAAGACCCTGCTGCGGTTCACCGCCGAGCAGGGCGCCGGAGCCCACTGTCAGGCGGGTGCCCAGCGCCTGGCCTACGCCCGTGTCTTCGACTGGCTGGACGAGGTCCTCGACCCGCGGCGGCTCCGTGTCGACACCCTCCACCCGGTCTAGGAGAGGATTCCGATGTCCATCGAAGTGCACACGCCCGCACGGCCGTGCCGGCCGTACGCGAAACGTTGGGCCGCCCTCGCCGTCGTCCTCGGCGCGGAGGCGATGGACCTTCTCGACGCGTCGATCATGGCCGTGTCGGCGCCGACCATCCGCGACGACCTCGGCCTCGGGATGTCGTCGGTCCAGTGGCTCGTGGCCGGGTATTCGCTCGCGATGGCCGTCGGACTGATCACCGGCGGTCGACTCGGCGACATCTTCGGCCGCAAGCGGATGTTCCTGGTCGGTGTGCTCGGCTTCGTCCTCGCCTCCCTGCTGTGCGCGTCGGCGCCCTCGGAGGAGGTGCTGATCGCGAGTCGGGTCCTGCAGGGCCTGGCCGGTGCCGTGATGCTCCCGCAGGGCTTCGGCCTGATCAAGGAGATGTTCCCGCCGAAGGAGCTGGTCAAGGCCCTGGCGATGTTCGGGCCCGTCATGGGGGTGTCCGCGGTATGCGGACCGATCCTCGCGGGCCTGCTGATCGACCTCGACCTGTTCGGGTCGGGCTGGCGGGCGAGCTTCCTCGTCACCCTCCCGGTGGGCGTGCTCACCCTGGTGGCGGCGGTGCGCCTGCTGCCGTCCGGCGCGGCGGCGCGCGAAACAGGACGCGCAACGACACGCCCCCGCCTGGACCTGCCCGGGACGCTGCTCGCCGGCACGGGCAGCCTGCTCGTCGTGTTCCCGTTCGTCCAGGGTGGGGAGAGGGGGTGGCCGGATTGGACGTTCGTCATGCTCGGCGCCGGACTCGCCGTCTTCGGTGTCTTCGCGCTGCGGATTCGACGGGCCACGTCCCCCCTTGTGGCACCGAGCCTGTTCCGCAAACGCGCCTACACCGGCGGTCTGCTCATCGCCGTCATGTTCTCCGGGCTCGTCGCCGCGTTCGCGCTGATCCTCAACCTGTTGACCCAGACCGAACTCGGCTACTCCCCGACGGAGGCCGGATTGGCCATAGCGCCGGTGTCGGTCGGCATCGTGATCGGGTCGATCTGCGGGTTTCGATTCGCGCGTCGGATCGGACGCCGAACGCTCCACCTCGGGCTGTTCGTGACCGGCGTCGGCCTGGTCACCTTGTTCGCCCTGCTCCCGGAACCGGCGGAGAGCGCCTGGCGTTTCGTGCCCGGCGTGCTCATCGTCGGACTCGGCATGGGGCTGATGATCGCACCGCTGTTCGATTTCATCCTCGCCGGCGTGGACGACCACGAGGTGGGTTCGGCCTCCGGGGTCCTCAACGCCGTACAGCAGCTGGGGTCCGCCGTCGGGGTCGCGGTGCTCGGCACACTGTTCATCACCGGATCGTTCGGCACGGCCACCGTCGCCATGGGCGTGGCGCTGGCGCTCACCTTCGGTCTCGTGTTCCTGCTTCCCCCACGCACACGGCGGGAAGCCCACTGACGATGGCCGTCTCCGAAGCCGAACCCCGACCGAAAAGCCGCTCACGAGGCCGGTTCTGCGTGTGGCGGGGGCGAAACGGGTAACGGGAAGGTGGGTCACGACCCTCCATCCACCCCCCGGGAGCCCTCGTGAAGCTGTACGCCGACACCCCCGTCCGCGCCTGTCTGCAACTCGTCTCCGATCTGGCCGCCCTGACCTGGGTGTTCGTGTGGGTCTCCGCCGCACTGTCACTACGCGACCTGCTCCTGTCGCTGAAACGCCCCGGCGAGCTGATGACGGGCACCGGCCAGGGGTTCTCCGAACAC
This sequence comes from Nocardiopsis sp. JB363, assembly GCF_900143625.1. Taxonomy (GTDB): domain Bacteria; phylum Actinomycetota; class Actinomycetes; order Streptosporangiales; family Streptosporangiaceae; genus Nocardiopsis. The sequence continues at coordinate 112,346 of NZ_FRFF01000103.1, read as the reverse complement.
ATGAGCACCGCCGCCGAGAACGTCGGGCAGGTGCCGCTGGCCGGGGACGCCCTGGCCACGCCGTTCACCAACCTCAGCGAGACCGGCGAGTCCCTGACCGCGGCCGGGGACTCCTTCCAGGAGTCGGTGGCCTCGCTGGCGTTCACCCTGCCGATGATGGTCGCCGTCCTCCCGCTGTTCCTCCTGGCGGCGACCTGGCTGCCGGCTCGCGCACGTTGGATCCACCGCGCCACCACGACCAAGCGGCTGAGTGGAATGTCCGCCGAGGCACGCGCCCGGCTGTTGGCGCTGCGCGCACTGTCCTCGGCCTCTCCCGCCAAGCTCATGGCGGTGCACGAGGACCCGGCCCGCGCCTGGCAGGCCGACGAGTCGGCGACGGTGGACCGGCTGGCCGAGCTGGAGCTGAGCCGTCTGGGCCTGCGTCCGAGCAAGACCACCCGCACCTAGTTCTACCGGCCGCCATGTCGACGTCGCTGTCAGCTATCTGTCGAGAATCTTCTGCAACGCCACGATCAGCCCCTCTCGTTCTTGCGGGGTGAGCGTCTCGACCAGCCGATCCTGGGCGACCGTGAGCCGGTCTTGGATCTGTAGGAGCCGCTCGCGACCCCGCGTGGTCGACCGAACGAGGTTCCGGCGCGGGTCGGCAGGGTCCGCGCGGCGCTTCAAGCAGCCCTCCTCTTCGAGTTCCAGTACGCGTTCGGCGACGTCCTTGCGGTCGGCGTGGACGCGACGATCCTGGCCTTGGCCGTTCCCGGGATGAGTGCCGACCTGAGCATGTCCTCAGGGGCGATCGCGTGGGTGATGGCGGGGTACGTCCTCACCGCGGGATCTCTGATGATCGCGGGAGGTCGAATCGCGCAGGCGGTCGGGTATCCGCGGGTGATGACGATCGGGCTGATCCTGTTCGGCCTCGCGTCAGCGGTCGGCGGCGCGGCTCATGTCGGTTGGCTGCTCATCGCCGCGCGTGTGGGTCAAGGCCTCGGTGCCGCGATGATGACGCCGGCGGCGATGGCGCGACTGTCGGCTTCCTTCCCCCAGGAAGGGCGCGCCAAGGCATATGGCGTCTTCGGGATGATCATGGGCAGTGGAACCGCGCTCGGGCTACTGCTCGGCGGGGTCCTGACGCAGCTGGCGGGCTGGCGTGCCTGCATGTACGTCAACATCGCCTTTGTCGCAGTCGCCCTGGTCCTCTCGGTCTTCGCGGGTGACCGCGTCGACCGCGCACCGGGGCACGGTCGGGGATGGTGGCGCGGCCTCATCCTCGCGGTGGGAGCCGCGTTGCTCATTCAGGCGCTCACGGCCATGGAACATCCCGCGAGAGCGGCTGCTTTCGGAGGTGCCGGGGTCCTCGTGATCGGAGCGTTCGTCGTACTCGACCGGCGCACGGGCAGACCTCTCGTTCCCGCCGTACTGTTCCGCGATCCGACCCGGCGCGTGGCGTACGGGGCCCTGTTCATGTGGGGTATCGCGACGATCACCACGTTCGTGACGGCGAGCAGCGTGCTCCAGCACGAGCACGGCTTCGCCCCGCTGGTGGTCGGTGCGCTGTTCCTCGTCTACCCGGCGATGATTCAGCTCGGCCTGTTCGTCGCACGTCGGTTCGACGGCGGACCGGTGACGAGGTCGATCGGTATCGGGCTCGCGCTGATCTGCGCGGGCCAAGCCGTCTATGCCTTCGACCCTGAAGGCCTCGCCGCCACGCTCGGCGCGCTCGCGCTCATGGGCGTGGGCACCTCACAGGTGATGCCGAACGCCAACAGTGCCATGAACCGGCACGCCGGCCCCCATGCGGGGGTCGCCGGCGCCGTCGGCACGACGCTCCAACAACTCGGCGGCAGCGTCGGACTGGCCGTCCCGGTCGCCCTCGCCGCGGTCACGACGCCCACGGCCGGTGTCGCCGCCGGGATCACGGCTCTGGCACTGTCGGTCGGAGCGGTCCTCGCGTTCCTCGCACACCCGGGTGCGGTGACCACGGAGGGCACCGCCGCCGATCTCAGTCCACGCGGATGAGGCCTCGCCGCAGCGCCGTGGTGATGGCGGCGGTCCGGTTGTCCACGTCCAACTTCTCGAACACGTGCACCAGGTGGGTCTTGACCGTCGCCTCGCTGATGAACAACCGCTTGGAGATCGCCCGGTTCGACAACCCCTGGGCCAACAGTCCGAGGATCTCCAGCTCGCGACCGCTCAACGTCGGAACCGGTGAACGCAACCGATCCATCAGGCGGTTGGCGACGTGGGGGGCGAGCGCGGTCTGTCCGCGCGCGGCGGTGTGCACGGCCTCGCACAGCTGGTCGGGCGGGGCGTCCTTGAGCATGTAGCCGGTGGCGCCCGCCTCCACCGCGGCGAGGATGTCCGCGTCGGTGTCGTAGGTGGTCAGCACCAGTACGGGCGGCGGGCCGGTCAGGGCCGTGATGGCGCGGATCGCGGTGACCCCGTCCATGCCGGCGCCCATGCGCAGGTCCATGAGCACGACGTCCACGCTCGTCCCGGTGTGGAGGACGTCGAGGGCGCTCTGCCCGTCGGCGGCCTCGGCGACCACGTCCATGTCCGAACGTTCGGCGAACATCGCCTTGAGCCCATGGCGTACGACCGGGTGGTCGTCCACCAGCAGGATGCGCAGGCGCCGCGCGCCCTCGTCGGTGGTCACCGGCCCTCCTCTGTCGGAGTCGTCTCACGGGCCAAGGGCAGTCGGACGGCGATGGCGGTGCCCTCGCCGGGCGCGGACTCCACGTGCAGCCCACCCCCCAGTGCGGCCACGCGTTCGCGCAGCGCGGCGATCCCGTACCCGCTGCCGTCGGCCCGGGTGTGGATCTCCTCGGGCACGAAACCCGCCCCGTCGTCGTACACGTCCAGGGTGACCTCTCCTCCCAGATAGCCGAGGGTAACCACGGCGGTCGTGGCTCGGGCGTGCGCGGAGACGTTGGCGAGGCTGGCCTGGGCCGCGCGCAGCAACGCCACCTCGTACCCGGAGGGTAGTTCGGTCGGGACGCCGTCCGTGCGCAGAGTGCAGTCGATGCCGTCGGTACGGGCGACCTTGGCGCACAGTCGGTGCAGGGCCTCGGGGAGGTCGGCGCCGGTGAGGGAGGGCGGTGCCAGGTCGCGTACGAACCCGCGCGCCTCGGCGAGGTTGGTGGACGCGCTCTCGCGGGCCTCGGCGATGCGGGTGGTGGCCAGGTCGGGGTCGCCCGGCAGGGCGTTCTCCGCGGAGCGCAGTAGCAGGACGATGCTGGACAGGCCTTGGGCGAGGGTGTCGTGGATCTCCCGGGCCAGGCGTTCGCGTTCGTCCAACACCCCGGTGCGTCGTTGGGACTCGGCGAGTTCGTCGCGGGTCCGGGTGAGCGTCTCGATGAGTTCCCTGCGCCGTTCGCTCTCACGGTGCAGGGCCGTGTACCCGATGGCGATCGCGACCGCGAACACCGCCCCGAGCACCGGCCCCAGCACCATCCCCGCCGTGAGATCGCCGGTGTGCAGGGCCTGTCCGAGGACCACGGTCGCGGTGATGACCACGACGGCCATCACCGAGTGCACCCCGCGCAGCAGGTTCAGGTGCAGGAAGTACAGGGGGAACGCCAACCACACGAAGTCGGAGTCGGCCCAGGCCAGGAGAGCCCACAACACGGTGACGGCGGCCAGCCACACCAGCGAGCGGGTGCGGTGGACGTCGTGCCGGGCGGCCATCGCGCCGGAGCAGTAGACCGCGCCCAGCAGGATCGCGCCGCACACCACCGTCCACTGGGTCCACTGCCCTGGCGAACCGAACAGGTAGCGGGCGGTGGCCACCCCCAACAGGAACAGGAAGCAGGCGTGCAGGAGCAGACGCAGCACCCGCAGCACCGTCGTCACCTCGGGCGGTTCGGCCGCCCACCCTCCGCTGTAACGCATCACCGCAGCGTACGACGCGCGCGCGTGGATCGGTATCAACCGTTCGATGGAGTTCTCGCTCCACCTCGCCGCCCCCGAGGACGCTCCGTTCACCCGATGCCGATGATCTTGCGCGCGACGAGGCTGGAAGCACATCGAAATCTCCCGGAAAGGAGGGCCGCCGTGTTCGTCGCCCTTCGTGACATCCGCTTCGCCAAGGGGCGGTTCGCGCTGATGGGCTCCGTCGTCGCGCTGATCACCCTGTTGATCGTCCTGTTGTCGGGGCTGACCGCCGGGCTGGCCGACCAGTCCACGTCCGCGATCAAGAACCTGCCCGCCACCCACGTCTCCTTCGGCACATCCGGCGACGGCGACCCGGAGGAGTCCTACGCCGACAGCACCGTCACCCGGGCCCAGCTCGACACCTGGGCCGACACCGAGGGGGTGGAATGGGCGGAGCCGCTGGGGATCACCCAGAGCCGGGTCGAGTTCGACGACGGCAACGGCACCGCCGCCGCGCTGTTCGGTGTGCCCGCCGACGGCCGCTTGGCGCCCGAGGGCCTGGCCGGCTCCGGCGGTCTGGTCGTCAGCGAGGAGATCGCCGAGGACTTCGGGGTCGCCGAGGGCGACACCGTCACCGTGGGCGGGTCCGAGCTGACGGTGGCCGCGACCGCGCCCACCGAGTCCTACAGCCACACCCCCGCGGTGTGGACCGACATCGACACCTGGCGGGAGATCGACCCGCGGGTACGGCACGCCGAGGGCGATGACGCCCCGGTGGCCAACGTGGTGGCCACCGACGTGTCCCAGGCCGGGGCGGTCGACCAAGCCGACTCGGAGGCCGGCACCGTCACCGCCGGCCTGTCGGACAGTCTTCGCGCGATCGGTTCGTTCTCCTCGGAGAACAGTTCGCTGGTCACCATGCAGGCGTTCCTGTACGCGATCTCCGCGATGGTGATCGGAGCGTTCCTGACCGTGTGGACGATCCAGCGCAGCGGGGACATCGCGATCCTCAAGGCGCTCGGCGGGTCCACCCGGTACCTGCTGCGCGACGCCCTGGCCCAGGCGTTGATCGTGCTGGCCGTGGGCACCGCCGCCGGTGGCGCCGTGGGCGTGGGCCTGGGGGCCCTGGCCGGTTCGGTGCTGCCGTTCTCCCTGACCGTGACCACCACGGTCGGGCCGGTGATCGCCATGGTCGTGCTGGGCATGCTCGGTGCGGTCCTGGCCGTTCGCCGCATCACCTCCGTCGACCCGTTGACCGCCTTGGGAGGCGTCCGATGAGCCTGGAACTGAACAACGTGACCCTGACCTACCCCGACGGCGACGGGGTGGTGACCGCCCTGGATCGGGTGTCGGTCGACGTGGCCCCCGGTGAGCTGACCGCCGTGGTCGGCCCGTCGGGTTCGGGTAAGTCGAGCCTGTTGGCGGTGGCCGCCACCCTGATCCGCCCGGACTCGGGCCGCGTGGTCGTGGGCGGTGTGGAAACGCTGGGGCTACGCCCCCGTGAGCTGACCGAACTACGGCTGAACAGTGTCGGCATCGTCTTCCAGCAGCCGAACCTGATTTCGTCACTGACCGTGGTGGAGCAACTGATGGTCACCGAGCACATGCGGGCGCGATCGCTGCGCCGCGCGCGGGAGTCGGCGATGGAGACCCTCGCCGCGGTGGGTCTGGCCGGTAAGGAGCATCGCCGGCCGCACCAGCTGTCCGGTGGTGAGCGTCAGCGGGTGAACATCGCCCGGGCCTTGTCGGGGCGGCCGAGCACGCTGTTGGTGGACGAGCCCACGGCGGCGCTGGACCACGAGCGGGGCGCGGCGATCATCGACCTGGTGTCGGAGGCGACCCGGACGTTCGAGGTGGCGACCCTGCTGGTCACGCACGACACCGAGTACCTGGGCGCGGCCGGGCGGGTACTGGAGATGCGCGACGGGCGGCTGTCGGTGCTGGAACGGACCTGAGCGGCCCTCGATGGGCCGTGGGGCCGGTGGTGACCGTCCGTGGCCGCTTCCGGACATCGGAGTGCACCTCACCGCACGGCCCGTCTCCCTAGGCTTGGGTCCCAGCCGACAATCCTGGAGCGGTCACATGAAGATGTCAGCTCGGCCGGAATTCGACGTCGTCGCCCTCAACACCACCGACTCCGTCCTCGTCCTGCTGGAGATCGAAGCGCCCGAACGCGTCCCTGGACAGGAGCGCCCCGCCGCCACCCTGCAGGTGGTGGTGGACCGGAGCGGGTCGATGACCAAGGACCGCCGCATCGAGGGAGTGGTCGAGGCCCTGCACGGACTCGTGGACCGGTTGGACCCCACCGACCACTTCGGGCTGGTGTCCTTCAACACCCAGGCCAAGGTGGAGGTGCCGGCGGGGCCGCTCACCGACAAGGAGTCCCTGCGTCACCGGTTGTCACAGGTGCGGGCGCACGGTGGTACGGACCTGTCCAGTGGGCTGTTCCGGGGGATCCAGGAGGCGCGTCGCGCGAGCGAGGACCGGGGCGCCACCCTGCTGCTGATCTCCGACGGGCACGCCAACCAGGGCACCACCGACCACGACCTGCTGCGGGAGGTGGCGCACGACGCCTACGAACACGGGGTCACCGTCACCACCCTGGGCTACGGGCTCGGGTACGACGAGGAGTTGTTGGGTGCCGTCTCCGAGGGCGGTGCGGGCAGCGCGTTGTTCGCGGAGGACCCCGACACGGCCGGCGGGCTGATCGCGGACGAGACGGAGTACCTGCTGGCCAAGACCGCGCAGGCGGCGTCGTTGACGATCCGGGGCGGCGAGTTCGCGGAACGGGTGTCGGTGGTGGGCGAGTCCTCCGCGAGCCGGTTGGACGACGGCGCGCTCGTGGTGGAGCTGGGCGACTTCTTCTCCGGGGAGAGCCGCCGGCTGCTGCTGCGGCTGTCCACGGCGGTGCTCGCGGAGGCGGGGAAGCGGGACGACGGCGAGAACGTGGTGTTGGCGAAGGTGGAGCTCACGCACGTCGACCCGGCGACCCTGGCGTCCTACATCGACACCCTGGAGGTGAAGGTGCGGACGGCCTGGCGGGTGGACCGGCGCGAGGCGGACGAACGGGTGCGCGCCGAGGAGCTCTTCCAGGAGGCGCAGACCGCCAAGCGTCGTGCTTCGGACGCGATGCGCCGGGGCTCACGGGAAGAGGCCGCGCGGCACCTTCGGGACAGCGTCGGGCGGATCAGGGAGGCCCAGGTGGCGCGGCCCTTCACCGGGATCGGCGATGAGATGGCGAGCCAGGCCCGGGCGTTGGAGGTGATGGCGCGGCAGGCGGAGGGCGACGACGCGCAGCGGGCGGCGAAGACGTTCTACGCCAGCAGCACCGGGGGCACGCGTGGTCGTGGACCGCAGGGGCGGGACGGCGGCCGGTTGGGGACGGGACCGTCGGACAAGGCCGAGGGCGAGGCCGACGAAGGGGCCCGGGGTCAGCGGCGGCTGTTCGGCGGGCGCGACCGGTCCGGGGAGTCGTTCCCGGACGCCCCCTCGGGCGAGGAAGGCTGACCGAGGGGCCGGGCATTGTGCCAGGCCGAGGCCTCCACCGTGGCGGGTTCGTGCGGTTGACCGGTGGTGGCCAAAGCCCTCGGGGTCCGGACGGGGACCGGTAGAACAGTCCCTTGTCGGCTCCGGCCCATAAGGAGGCACAGTGCCCGACCGGCTTGCCAACGTCGTCATACTCGTGCTCTTGATCCTGCTGCTGGCCTGGTTCAACGACAATTTCCTCTGTCCGTGAGCCTTCTCAGGGGACCTGGTAGGTGGAGTCGCGGACGTCGGTGATGGCCATGTGGCCCGGGGCGTGGCCGATGGCGAACTCCGGGGCCGAGGCCATCACCGCGGCCTGCGGGGTGACCCCACAGGCCCAGAAGACGGGGATCTCGCCCTCTCGGACCTCCACCGGGTCGCCGTAGTCCGGCCTGGACAGGTCGGCGATGCCCAGGGCCGACGGGTCGCCCACGTGTACGGGGGCGCCGTGCACCGCCGGGTAGCGGGAGGTGATCCGGACCGCGTCGGCGACCCGGTCGGCGGGGACGGGGCGCATCGACACCACGAGCGGGCCGGAGAACCGACCGGCGGGACGGCAGGCCCGGTTCGTCTCGTACATGGCGACGTTGGTGCCCGCCTCGATGTGCCGGACCGGCACTCCGGCCTCCAACAGTGGGGTCTCGAACGTGAAGCTGCACCCGATGAGGAACGACACCAGGTCCTCGCGCCACAGGTCGGTGACGTCGGCGCGTTCCTCGACGTACTTCCCGTCGCGGTACACGCGGTAGGCGGGCAGGTCGGTGCGCAGGTCGCCGTCGAACACCGACGCGGACACCTCGCCGGGTTCGGTGACGTCCAGGACCGGACAGGACTTCGGGTTGCGCTGGGCGAACAGCAGGAAGTCGAAGGCGAGGTCGCGCGGCAGGCACAGCAGGTTGGCCTGGGCGAACCCGTGGCTGTAGCCGGAGGTGGGCACGCGCCGTCCGCCGCGGAACAGCTCCCGGGCTTCGGCGGGCGACAGTAGGTTCTCGGAACTCATGGGTTCTACCTCCACGGGACGAAGCGGACGCGGGTGCCGGGGCGGGCCTGGGCGGCGATGGGCAGGTCCGCCGAACACACCACGGCGATGACCGGGTAGCCGCCGGTGACGGGGTGGTCGGCGAGGAACAGGACGGGCTCACCGTCGGGCGGCACCTGCAAGGCGCCGGGCACCATGCCCTCGCTGGGGAGTTCGCCCTCGTGCGAACGTTCCAGGACGGGGCCGGCCAGGCGGGCGCCGACCCGGTCGCTGCGCGGGGTCACCTCGTAGGCGTCGTCGAGCAATGTGCGATGGGCCCGTTCGGTGAACCAGTCCTCACGGGGACCGAGGCGCACCCGCAGCCGCACCTCTTCGGCGCCGATCGGGGCGGTGGGCACGTGGTCCAGGAGCGGTGGGTCCTCGGGGACCGGGCCGACGGGCAGCAGGTCGCCCGGTTCGAGGACGTCGGGGCCGAGTCCGGCGAGCACGTCGGTGCTGCGCGAACCCAGCACGGGCGCCACGTCGATGCCTCCGCGCACGGCGAGGTAGGTGCGCAGCCCCCGGGCCGGGGTACCGAGGGAGAGTTCGGCTCCGTCGGGCAGGTGCAGGACCTCGTTGACGGCGGCACCCCGACCGTCGACCTTCACGGGTGTCTCGGCTCCGGTCACGGTGACGGTGACCGGGCCACGGGCGCGCACGCGCAGACCCCCGAGGGTGACCTCCAGGGTCGCCGCCTCCGGTGGGTTGGCGAGGACGCGGTTGGCCAGAGCGTGGGAGCGCGCGTCGGCGGCACCCGACCGGCCCACCCCGAGTGCGGCGTGGCCGAACCGTCCGGTGTCCTGCACGGTGGTCATGGGCCCGGTGGCCACGATCTCCAGGGAGCTCACGCGGCCTCCTCGAAGCGCACGCGCACCCCGGGCCGCAGCAGCCCCGGCGGGTCGCGTTCCAGGTCCCAGGTGACGGCGTCGGTGCGGCCCAAGAGCTGCCAACCACCGGGCGAGCTGCGCGGGTACAGGCCGGTGAACTCGCCGGCCAACGCCACCGATCCCTTGGGGACCCGGGTGCGCGCCTCGCCGCGTCGTGGCACCCGGAACCGGGGGTCGTCACCGACCATGTAGCCGAAGCCGGGCGCGAACCCGCAGAAGGCGACGGTCCAGGTGGCGGCGGTGTGCGCTCGGACGACCTCGCGCGGGGACAGCCCGATGAGTTCGGCGATGTCGGCGAGGTCCTCACCGTCGTAGTGCACCGGGATGGTGACGGTCTCCCCCGTCCCCTGACCGATGTCCACGGCCAGGGGGATCTCGGTGACGGCGGCGGCGACCCTGCCGGGATCGGTGCCGGGCGACAACCGCAGCAGGACCGTGCGTGCGGCGGGGACGACGTCGGTGACGCCGGGAAGCGGGGACGCCTCCAGGGCGGTGCCCAGGGCGATGACCTGGGCGAGGTCTGCGACCTCGACCAGGACCCCGGTGTCCGCGCAGTTCAGGACGCGCAAGGACTGCTCCAAATCTGACCGGTCGGGGCGGGTGTAGGGCCCCGGATGGTGGTGGTTCGGGTCAGGCGGCGGTGAAGGGGGCCACGGTGATCCCCTCCGCGCGCAACCGTTCGGCGACGGCACGGGCGATCTCCACGGCGCCGGGGCTGTCGCCGTGCACGCACAGGGAGTCGGCCTCGACCAGGATCTCGGTGCCGTCGATCGCGGTGATGGGTTCGCTCCGGGCGATGCGCAGGCAGCGGGCGGCGATGGCGTCGGGGTCGTGCAGCACGGAGCCGGCCTCGCGGCGCGAGACGAGGGTGCCCTCGGGGGTGTAGGCGCGGTCGGCGAAGGCCTCCCGGTAGGTGGGCAGGCCCGCCCGCTCCGCCTTCTCCAGGAAGCGGGAGCCGGGCAGGCCCAGCACGGGCAGCTCGGGGTCGAAGGCGCGGACGGCCTCGACCACGGCGGCGGCCTGTTCCTCGTGGTGGACGATCGCGTTGTAGAGGGCCCCGTGCGGTTTGACGTACCGAAGGCTCTGGCCGCTCAGGCGGGCGAAGACCGAGAGGGCGCCGAGCTGGTAGAGCACCTCGTCGGTGAGTTCGGTGGGGGGAACGTCCATGAAGCGGCGGCCGAACCCGGCGAGGTCGCGGTAGGCGACGTGGCCGCCGATGGCCACTCCGCGGGCCGCGGCCTCGGCGGTGGTGCGGCGCAGGGTGGAGGGGTCACCGGCGTGGAAGCCACAGGCCACGTTGGCGCTGGTGACGATGGACAGCAGGGCCTTGTCGTCGCCGAGTTCCCAGCGGCCGAAGCTCTCACCGAGGTCGGAGTTGAGGTCGATGTGCAAAACGGTGCTCCTTCGGTTCCTGTTGCTCGATTCGGGAGGTCCTACTGCCAGAGCGCGCCGATGGCGCCCAGGGAATTCACGGCCATGTAGACGGTGAGGGCCCAGGCGAGCACGCCGATGACCAGCAGCCAACGCGGGTACCGGTAGCCGTCGAGCAGGGTCGCCGAGTGGCGCCAGGCCACCCACAGCAGCAGCCCGAGACCGACCGGCAGGATGACGCCGTTGAGGGCGCCGGCGAGGACCAGGAGCGTGTTCGGGGCCTGACCGGAGACCAGGAAGACGACCAGGGAGACGCCGATGAAGGCGGTGACCAGCTTGCCCTTGTGCCGCTCCAACCACGGCGAGAACGTCGTGACGAAGGAGATCGAGGTGTAGGAGGCGCCGATGACGGAACTGACCGCGGCCGCCCACATGATCATGCCGAACAGCCGCATGCCCACTTCGCCCGCCGCCTGGTAGAAGGCCTCCGCGGAGGGGTTCGCGGACTGCATGATGTCGACCCCGCCGGCGACGACCCCCAGGATCGCGAGGAACAGGACGACGCGCATGACACCGGTGACGATGATGCCGGTGACGGAGGTCTGGGTGATGGCGGCGATGTTCTCGCGGCCGCCGTTGCCCCGTTCGATGAGGCGGTGCGCGCCCGCGTAGGTGATGTAACCGCCGACGGTGCCGCCGATGATGGTGATGGTGGCGAGGAAGAGGTCGCCGCTGGCGGCCTCGGGCATGACGGACTGTCGCAGGGCCTCGCCGACCGGCGGGTCGGAGACGATGGCCACGTACAGGGTGAGGGCGATCATCAGCACGCCGAGGACCACCAGCACACGGTCCAGGGCCAGGCCCAGTTTCTTGCTGGCCAGGATGACGACGCCGATCAAGGCGGAGACGACCGCGCCGATGCGCGGGTCGAGTCCGATCATGGCGTCGAGGCCGAGCCCGGTACCGGCGATGTTCCCGACGTTGAAGATCAGGCCGCCGAAGACGATGAGGACGGCGAGCACGTAGCCGGCGCCCGGGAGGACCTTGTTGGCCAGGTCCTGGGCGCGCATGTTCGAGACGCCGATGACCCGCCAGACGTTCAGCTGAACGGCGATGTCCACCAGGATCGACACCAGGATGGCGAAGGCGAACGCCGCGCCGAGTTGTGCGGTGAAGGTGGTCGTCTGGGTGATGAAACCGGGACCGATGGCGCTGGTGGCCATCAGGAACATGGCGCCGAGCAGGCTGCTGCTCAGCACCACGCGACCGAAGCGGGGACGCACCGGAGCGGGTGGTGGCGTCGGGGGCTGGTCGCTCATGGGGAACTCTCCGTGGGTGACTGAAGGAGCTGGGATGTGGCCAACCTCATCGTTGGATTGTTGAACAATACTGCAATCGACGGGTGCCGATAAAGGGCAGTCCGGTAAAAACTCCTCGACTCCGCTGCGTAACATTGGTGGCACCACCGCGCCCCGCCGGGCGCGGGCGAGCAGCGGGGAGCTACGTGTGACGGCGACCGACGACCACATCGACCGGCTGCCGGCACCCGCGATGGTGCACGCCACCAGCCAGGCCGAACGTGTCGCCGACATGCTCCGCGCCTTCGTCATCGACGGTGAACTGGCACCCGGCGTGCGCCTGTCCGAGGAGAAGCTCAGCCGCAAGTACGAGGTCTCCCGGAACACGTTGCGCGAGGCGTTCCGGTTGCTGAGCCGGGAGCGTCTGCTGGTGCACCGCATGCACCGGGGCGTATTCGTGGCCCACCCCGATGGCGAGGACGTCCGGGACCTGTTCAAGGCCCGGCGAGCCTTGGAGCTACCCGCCGTGCGCGGCGCCGCGCGGGCACCGGAACCCCTCGTCAGGGCGGTCGGGGCGGCCGTCGAAGCGGGTGAGGCGGCGCGCGCCGAGGCGGACTGGTGGCGCATGGGCAGCGCCAACATGCACTTCCACGAGGCGTTGGGCGCACTGGCCCAGAGCGCCCGGATCAACGAGTTCATGCGCCAGGTCCTGGCCGAGACGCGGCTGGTCTTCCACGTGATGGCCGCGCCCCGGGAGTTCCACGATCCCTACCTGCCGTGGAACCGGCGGATCCACTTGGCGTTGGCGGCCGGGGACACCGAGACCGCCGCAGAGGAACTGTCGGAGTACCTGGCCACCTCGGAGGAGCAGCTGACCACGGCCTTCACCGAGATGGAGCGGACCGCGAAGAACTGAGCCGGTCGACTCCCCGCTTCGGCGGGGTCCCAGGTGCCAGAATGGGCCCCTTATGGAACTGAACGGACGTCCCGTCAGCACGGGAGAACTCTCCGGCCTCGCCCTCCAGGGCTACGGACACTTCACGACCATGCTGGTCACGGATCTGCGCGTGCGCGGCCTACCGCTGCACATCGAACGGTTGAACCGTGACTGCGCGGCCCTCTTCGGGACCGATCTCGACATCGCGCGTGTACGGGAGCTCGCCCGGCGCGCGGCCCGCGCCCGCCCCTCCCCCTCGATCGTGCGGGTCACCGTCTACGATCCGTCCCTGGACCTGGCCCACCCGGCCGGCCGTTCCCTTCCCCAGATCCTCGTCTCCACCCGGCCCGCGCCGACCTCCGAACCCGAACCGGTGCGCCTGGGCATCCGTCCGTACAGCAGGGACAGCCCGACGGTGAAGAGCACCGCGCTGTTCGGGTCGATCCGGCAGCGTCGCGCCGCGCAGCTGGACGGGTTCGACGACGCGCTCTTCGTCGGAGTGGACGGTCGGCTCTCGGAGGGCCCGACCTGGAACATCGGGTTCCTGGACGGATCGGGGCTGGTGTGGCCGCAGGCCCCCTGCCTGCCGGGGGTGACCATGGAGCTGGTGGGTCGAGCGGCTCAGACGCTCGGCATCCCGGTCTCCACCCGCCCGCTCGCGGCGGTCGCGGCCACCCGGATGGCGGGAGCGTTCATCACCAACGCCGCCACGGGGGTGCGCCCCGTGGCGGCGGTGGACGGTGTGCATCTGCCCCGTCCCGAGACCTTGGGCAGGCTCGCCCGGGCCTATCGGGAACTGGCGGGCGACCCGCTTTAGTGGTTCTCTCTCGACCGGCCGGCGCGGCCGGGCCACCACAGGCGCGGGCCCACGTCCAGGGACAGCGCCGGGATGAGCAGGGTACGCACGATCAGGGCGTCGACCAGCACACCGAAGGCGACCAGGAAGGCCAACTGGAGCAGGAACAGCAGGGGGATCACCGCGAGGGCCGCGAAGGTCGCCGCCAGCACCACGCCGGCGGAGGTGATCACACCACCGGTGACGGTGAGCGCCCGCAGGATGCCCTCCCGGTGCCCATGGACGAGGGTCTCCTCCCGGGCCCGGGACATCAGGAAGATGCTGTAGTCGATACCGAGCGCGACCAGGAACACGAACGCGAACAGCGGCACCACCGGGTCGGCCCCGGGCAGCTTCAGGACGTGGTCGAACACCAGGGTGCCCACGCCGAGCGCGGTGGCGAACGAGAGCACGTTGACCGCCATGAGCAGCAGTGGGGCCACCAGGGAGCGCAGCAGCGGGATCAGCACCAGGAACACGACCAGCAGCACCAGCGGCACCACGACCGTGAAGTCGCGCTGGGCGGTCTCGCGGGTGTCGAGGTCGGTGGCGCTGACTCCACCGACCAGGGCATCGGCGCCCCGCACCTCGCGCACGTTCTCTCGCAGGTCACGGATGGTGTCGACGGCCGCGGTGGTCTCGGGGGCGGCTTCCAGGGTGGCCTCGACCAGGACGCGCCCGTCCTCCTGAAGGACCGGACCCTCGGCGCCGGGGGGACCCGGCTCGGTCATGGCCGTGGCGGTCTCCACCCCGGGGGTGTCCTCGGCGGCGGCGATGATCTCGTCGAGGTGGTCGGCGTCGGCGACCACCATGGCGGGGGCGGCGCTGGAGTCGGTGCCGAAGCCGCGTTCGAGGGTTTCCTGCCCGTCGACGGCCTCGACCTCGGTGCGGAAGACCTCGTCCTGGCCGGTGCCCTCGGCGCTGAACTGGGGCGCGAACACGGCGGCGGCGATCAGCAGGGCGGTGGTGCCCAGCCACAGGGCACGGGGGCGGGCGGCGACGACGCGGGTGATCCGCCCCCAGAAGGGGTGCTGCTCGATGACTCGGTCCGTGGTCTGACCCTCCTCGTGCTGGGAGTGGTGCGGGGCGGTGGGCCAGAAGGCGGCGCGGCCGCACAGTGCCAGGGCGGCGGGCAGGAAGGTCATCGCGGAGAGCATCGCGGCGACGATGCCGATGGCGACCACGGGGCCGAGGCTGCTGGTGGAGTTGAGGTCGGCCGCCAAAAGGCAGAGGAGGCCGAGGATGACGGTGCCGCCGGAGGCCAGGACGGGCCCGGTCACGCCGCGGACCGCGGCCATGACCGCCTCGGGCACGTGCTCACGGGCGGCGAGTTCCTCGCGGTAGCGGGCCACGAGCAAGAGCGCGTAGTCGGTACAGGCGCCCACCACGAGGATGAAGAGGATGCCCTGGCTCTGACCGTTCAGACTGACCAGGCCGATGTCGGCGGCGAGATAGACCAGGGCTCCGGACAGGCCGAGGGCCAGCAGGGAGGCGACGACGACCAGGATCGGCAGCAGCGGTGATCGGTAGACCGCGATGAGGATGACCAGGACGGCGGCGACGGCGACCAGCAGCAGGGTGGAGTCGATGCCGCCGAAGGCCGCGACGAGGTCGGCGGCGTAACCGGCCGGACCGGTGACCTGGGCTTCGAGCCCGTCGACGGCCTCGTCCGCGAGCAGGGCCCGTAGTGCGTCCACGGAGTCGCCGGTGTCGTAGGTGTTGTCGATGGGCACGATGAGCTGGGCGACGGAGGGGTCCTCCGTGCCGGGGATGGGGCCCACGACCTGTTCGGCGGCCCAGGGTTCCTCGCCGATGCGTTCGGCGAGCACGCCCACCTCACCGAGTCGGGGTTCGGTGAGGTCGTCGTCACCGGAGAGGACGACGATGGCGGGGACGGTGTCGGCGCGGTCGAAGTCCTCGGCGATGCGGTCGACCTCGGTGGACTCGGAGCCGTCCGGGAGGAAGGCGGAGGGGTCGTTGGTCTGGACCTCGCCGAGTTTGCCGAGGAACGCCCCCAGAGGGCCCGCGCCGAGAATCCACACCAGGGCGACCAGGAGCGCCGCCCCCACCCACCAGCGTGACCGCCGGGTCGGGCGTTCCAGTCGTGTGCTCACCGTCGGGTGTCCTTCCGCGATCGAGAGGAGTTTTCCTAGGAAAAGGATCTTCTTGGAATCCAAGGCAATTCCGACATGACGTTACCGCACCTCGACCGGTCCTCTTCACCCAGCCTGTCCTACTTGACGGCGTCGTGTTCGGCGCGGGCCGCGATGTTGGCGGCCATCGACCCGAACACCACCCCGTGGAAGGGCGTCACCGCCCACCAGTACAGGTGGCCCGGTAGCCCACGGGGATGGAAGAGCGCCCTCTGGTGGTACACCGTGCGCCCTCCCACCCGGGCCACACCCAGCTCCAACCAGGCCGGGCCGGGTAACCGCATCTCCGCGCGCAACCGCAGCAACCGACCAGGAACGATCTCCTCCACGCGCCAGGAGTCCAGCGAGTCCCCCACCCGCAGGCGTCGGGGGTCCCGGCGACCACGACGCGGCCCCACCCCGCCGACGGCCAGGTCGATCCAGCCCCGGGCGGCCCAGGCGAGCGGCCACGAATACCAGCCCCGCCGCCCACCGATCCCCTCGATCACCCGCCACACGTCCTCGGCCGGGGCGTCCACGACCCGGGCACGACGATCGGTGTACAGGCTGCCCCCGGACCAATCGGGATCGGTGGGCAACGGGTCCGAGGGGGCGCTGGGCCAAGCCGCCGATGACCATCGGGTGTCCACCCGGTCCTCGTCGATCCTGCGCAAGGCCAGCGCCACCGCACGATCGAACCCGATCCGCTCGTGGTCGTCCACCAGGTCGGACAGTTCGTCCTGTTCGACCACCGCGTCATGGCGCAGCGACTCCACCAGGGGACGCGCCACGGCGGGCGGCACCGGCGTGATCAGCCCCACCCACAGACTCGACAGCCCGGGTGACAGGACGGGTACCGGAAGCACGAGCCGGCGGGCCAGACCCGCCTCGGCGGCGAAGCGCTGGATCATCTCCGTGTAGTCGAGCACCTCGGGTCCACCGATGTCGAAGGTGCGATCGGTGTCGGCCGGTAGCGTGTCGGCCAGGACCAGCAGGCGCAGCACGTCGCGGACGGCGATCGGCTGTACCCGGCTGTGCACCCATCGGGGCGTGGTCATGGCCGGCAAACGTTCGGTGAGGTGCCGCAGCATCTCGAAGGACGCCGACCCCGAACCGAGGATCACCGCGGCGCGCAACACCACGGTGGGCACCGGCCCGGCCTGGAGCAGATCGGCGACCTCCTTGCGGGAGGCCATGTGCGCGGACAACTCCTGCCCCTGGGGAGCGAGTCCGCCCAGGTAGACCACCCGACCCGCGTCCGCCTCCCCCGCCGCCCGGGCGAAGGTGCGGGCGCCCTGGGCGTCGGTGCTCTCGAAGTCGCCTCCCTTGCCCATGGAGTGCACCAGGTAATAGGCGACGTCGACTCCGTTCAGGGCCTCGACGAGCCCCTCCCCCGAGACCACGTCACCGCGGACCACCTCGACCCGTTCCCGCCAGGGGTGGTCACGGAGCTTCTCCGGGCTCCGGGCCAGGCAGCGCACCCGGTACCCGGACTCCAGTAGTTCGGGGACCAGTCGGCCACCGATGTACCCGCTGGCGCCGGTGACCAGCGCCAGACGGCCCGGTTCGGCCACGGCGTTCACTCGCCGGTCCGACGGTGGCGACCAGGTGACTTCAGCGCGCTCGCACCGCCGGGTGCGCCCCGGCGCCCGGCCTCGTGTCCGGCTCGGTACACGGGGTCGTCACCGCCTTCCCGAGCACGCGGCGCACCGTCCTCGGCACGGGTCGACGCACCTTCGTGCTCCGCACGCGGCGCCGGCACCCGGCCATGGTGCTTGGACTCCCGGTGCATGCGGTAGGGGTTGTCCTCGGTCAGGCCGCCACTGAACCGGCCGTACATGCCGAAGGTCATCACCAGCAGTCCCACGACGAAGCTGAAGATGACGTTGGGCATCGAGAAGGCCAGGATGTTGAAGTCGGTGCTCATCAGGAAGAGGTTGGCGAGGCCGCTGACGATGAACCCGACACCGACCACGACGCACACGGTGGAGGCGAAGGTTCCGCCCAACACCATCGCGCCCACCAACAACGAACCGATGGCGATCGAGAGGAAGCTCAGTGCCCCGTTGGTGGACAGTCCGGCGATCACCTCGCCCTGGGTGTCGAACAACGGAAGCCTGATCATCATCCCCGCGATGCCGAAACCGATCAGGATCAGCCCGGTGAGCCCGGCACCGATCCGGTAGACGAGATCGAGTCGTCGATCCGCCCGTCTTTCGGTGTGCAGTCGCATGTTGCCGCCCCTTTCTCCGACCGGAATCGGAAAGATCCGGATCGAACCGATCAGGGGAACGCGGCTCCGGAAGGTGCGGGCGATCCGTCCCACGTCCACCGCTGTGTGATCCAGGATTCCCCGAACGCACCCCTCCCAACCGGACGAGAAGACACTCGCCTCCCGGGAGGAACAGCAGGTCACGGCGGTGGAATCACCCGTCGGCGCCTGCGGCGTCCCGACCGGACGCGCCGACGCGGGTGCGCAGGGTGTGCCACAGGTGATCGAGGGTGGTGCGGGTCATGGCCGCCACCGGAGTGGTCAGACCCATGCGCAACTCCTTCGGCAGGCGGGAGGTTCCGTCCAGGAAGGCCAGCACCTCGCCGAGTCGGTTACCGGCGAAGAGCCGCTCGAAGAAGTCGGCACCCTCCACCCGGCCGCTGTCCAACGCCGCGAGCATGATGGCGTCCATGGTCAGGTGCCGGGAACGGTAGGGAACCGGTGGCACCGGTGTCCGGTCGGCGGCCAGGGCCTCGGCCACCGCCGCGGTCTGTCGGGCCACCCCGCTGAACGTGTAGCCGGTGGAGGGCCGGGTCGCACCGCCCGCGGTGCCGATGCGGAACAGGCGCCGTCCGGTCCGGGTGGAAAAGGGCGCGTCGGTCATCGGGATGACTCCCTGTTCCGTGGCGCCGACCTCGACCTCCCCCAGACCGGCCTGGGCGCAGTAGGCGGTGAGCGCCTTCTCGTACTCCGCGGTGGTCAGGGCGGCGCGGCCGAATTCGGTGTACTCCACCAGCGCCTCACGCGAGGACAGCGGCAGTACGTAGCCGAAGGCGACGCCGGTACGGGGTTGCTCCGGGCGCAGGTCCATGAGGATGGCCGACCCCGGGTCGAAGGTCTCGCGCGGCAGGCGCACGAACCAGCCCCGGAAGTGCTGGAGCAGGGTGGTGCGCCCGCCCGGAGGCATGGCCGCAGGACGGGAGTCGAAGACCCAGCGGGCGGTCAGGGTCGTCTCGGTACCGTCGGGTCCGGTGGCGTGGACCGTCGCGTGCTCGGGCCCGTCGATCAGTCCGGTCACGTACAGCGCCCGCGTCCGCAGGTGCTCGTCGGCGTGGTCGCGGACGTGGGCGGCCATGTCGGCCGAACGCAACATCTTGTACACGTAGGGATCGGCCGGGGAACGGTACTCGGTACCGCCGGACCCCACCACGGTCAGGTCGCGCCACCGCGCCGTCAACAGGTCGTCCCAAGGACCTCCGTCCGGTTCCCAGAAGCACCAGGTGCGCGGAGGCGGCGTGTGCTCTCCCACCGGAGGCTCCAGCAGGGCGGTGCGCAGGGGACGCCCGCGTCGTTCGTTGACCGCGCCCATGCGATGGGAGAGGGTGAGCCCCGCAGCTCCCCCGCCGATGATCACCACGTCGTAGTCGGTCATGGCCCCAGCATGCCGGGGCACTCGGGAGAACGCGAGAACACCGACGAACACACGTGGGAGCGCCATGACCACCACGACGGGTCGGATGAAGACCGCAGCGGTCACCGACGAGTTCGATCACGCGGCCGGCGCCTACGACCGATTGGTCGGCGCCAACCCGGGTTACCACCGGGATCTGCGCAGGTCCGTGCGGCGGCTGCGGTTGCCGGACCGGGGCGAGGGGATGCGTCTGCTGGATCTGGGCTGTGGGACCGGAGCCTCCACCGCGGCGCTGCTCGCCGCCGCGCCCAAGGCCCGGATCGTGGCGGTGGACGCCTCCCAGGGCATGCTCGACGCCGCACGGGCCAAGACCTGGGACGGCGACGTCGTCTTCCATCGGGCCCGGGCCGAGGAACTGTCCTCCGCCTGGGCGCACGAACGACTGGGCGGGCCGGCGGACGCGGTGCTCGGCGCCTACCTGATCCGCAACGTGCCCGACCCCGACGCACTGCTGAGGTCGGTCCTGGAGATATTGCGTCCCGGTGGCCGGCTGGCCCTGCACGAGTACTCGGTGGCCGATTCACCGTCCGCGCGGGCGGTGTGGACGGCCGTGTGCTGGGGGGTGATCATCCCCTCCGGCAGGGCGTTGGCCGGGCGGGCGGACCTGTTCCGCTACCTGTGGCGCAGTGTGCTGGAGTTCGACGGCAGGCGGGAGTTGCTCGCGCGTATGCGGGCCATCGGGCTGGAGTCGGTGGCCAGCGCCCCCTTGACGGGCTGGCAGTACGGGATCACGCACACCTTCGTCGGTTCCCGTCCGGGAGGCGCCTGGTGAGCGGTGACGTCCACGACTCCGCCGCCGAGGCGCTCCCGGCGCCCGAACCCGTGGGACCACGCCCGGAGCACACGCCCCGGGTGGCGGTGGTGGGCGGCGGCATCGCCGGACTCGCCACCGCACGCGCCCTGGTCGAACGCGGGATCGAGGTGACGGTCCTCGAACGCGAGGAAGGCCTGGGTGGGCGGCTGCGCGGGTGGGAGACCACCCTGGCCGACGGCTCCACGGCGACGATGAGCCGCGGCTTCCACGCCTTCTTCCGGCAGTACTACAACCTGCGTACGCTGCTACGTCACGGCGACCCCGAGATCTCCGCCCTGGTGCCGTTGACGGACTACCCGTTGGTGCACGCCTCGGGTATGGCCGACCGTTTCTCCGGGCTTCCGAGCACCCCGCCGTGGAACGCCGCCGTACTGACCGCCACCAGCCGAAGCTTCCCGGTCCGGGAGTTGGCCGGGGTGAACGTGCCCGCCGCCCTCCAACTACTGGACGTGGACGTACCGGGTGTGTACGAACGCCTGGACCACCTGAGCGCTCGTGACCTGTTGGAGGTGACCCGGTTCCCGACCAGCGCCCGTCACCTGGCCTTCGAGGTGTTCAGCCGTAGTTTCTTCGCCGAGCCCGAGCGCCTGTCGGCGGCGGAGATGGCGGTGATGTTCCACATCTACTTCCTCGGCTCCTCCGAGGGACTGGTGTTCGACGTGCCACGTTCACCCTTTCCCCAGGCACTGTGGGACCCCCTCGCCAAACGTCTGCGCGCGGCCGGGGTGGTCTTCCACCACGGAGCGCGGGTGGAGGGCGTCGTCCCCGAAGGGCCGGGCGGGGCCACGGTGTCCTGGACCGACCAGGGCCGGGAGCGGAGTGAACGTTTCGACGGGGTGGTGCTGGCCACCGACCCGGGCGGCCTGCGCGAGGTGGTGGCCCGCTCCCCCGCACTCGGCGACAGGACCTGGCGGGAACAGGTGGCGGCGCTGCCTTCGGCACCACCGTTCCTGGTCTCCCGCTACTGGACGGACCGACCGGTGCGCGCGCACCGGCAGGCGTTCCTGGGCACCGCCGGGCACCCCACGCTGGACAACATCAGCGTGTTGGAACGTTACGAGGACCAGGCGGCCGCTTGGGCACGGCGCACCGGTGGTTCGGTCGTGGAACTGCACGCCTACGCCCTGCCCCAAGGCTGCGATCCGGTGGCCGAGCAGGTGTCGCTGTGGAAACAGGCCCTGGCGGTCTACCCCGAACTTCGTGAGGCGAGGGTGGTGGACTCCCGCCACGAACTGCGCCAGGACTGTCCGTTGTTCCCACCCGGCGGCCACGGCGAACGTTGCACGGTGGCCACGCCCGACCCGTGGCTGGTGGTGGCCGGGGACCACGTACGAGTGGACCTCCCGGTGGCGTTGATGGAACGCGCGGCCACCAGCGGTGTGCTGGCCGCCAACGCCCTGCTCACCCGGTGGGGCCGGTGGGGGCACGCCGTGTGGAGTGTGCCCCGCCAGGGCCGGTTCGCGCCGTTGCGCGCCCTGGCCCGGTCCCTGCGTCAGCCGGGCCATCGCCCGGAGGCTCGCAGCAGGTAGCGGCGTTCGGCGTAGGCGAGGTCGTCGCGCCACAGGCGGCGGGCGGTCAGGCGCATCACGGGGCGGACCGCACCGGCGATCCTGCGCGCGAACGCGAAACCGGTGCGGTCGGAGGCCGCGACCGTCGCCTCGATGACGGCGGTGCGCGGCACCCCGCGTTCGTCCACGCCCAGCGGCGTGGCGTGGGTCTCCACCACGCTGCCCTCCCCTTCGCCCTCGATGACGCGCATGACCACCGTGCGCGGTTCGGGGCAGGCGAACTCGGCGCGTACCGGCACACCCCACCGACCGGCCACCTTGAAACCCACGTCCACCACCATCCGGTCCGGATCGGGATCGGGGCCGCTCGGTATCTCGGTGACCCGCAATCCCACGAAGGAGTAGGGGTGGAACCAGGAACCGTGCCAGGGGTCGAGCCGGTTGGCGACCACGTCCTCGGGTTCGCACCGACCCGCCAGACTCTCCACCGCGGCGATGCTGCGAGCCGACGCGGGACGTTCGGGCACCACGGGTGCGTCCAGCGGTTCCTCACCGCCCACGTGGTCCAGGCGCACCCACACCAACACTCCGTCGTCGTGGGCGGGGTAGGGGCTCCAGCCGGGGAAACCCTCGGAGCCCAGGGACAACCCGTGCCAGCGGCACACCAGGCGGCCCTGGTCCACCGCACCCCGGCACAGGGGCGCTCCCAGGTGCGGGCAGGCCCCCGGGCCGGCGTGCACGGACCCGTCAGAGGTGCGCCAGGCCACCAGTTCGGTGCCGGCCACCATCCGACCGAAGGGTCGGTCGGAGCGCACCTCCTCGGACGCCGCCAGGACGTACCAGTTTCCGGACGGTCGGCCCAGAGCACGCTTGAGGGCGGCACCGATCACACCCGGGGACGCCTCCCGCCAGGTCGGTTCCTGTCGGGACCAGGCGTCTTTGGGCATACGGCGCAGCGGGAGCCGTCGGGGTTCGGGGTCGGGCAGGGGCATCTGCGTTCTCCTCAGGGAGTGGAACCGCCGTCCCGGGGTCGCGGGACGGCCCTCGCCCACAGTGAGCGGGCCAGAGCGGGCACGGCCGCCACCATCTTGCGGGCGTCGGACACCCGGTGGCGGACGCTCCACACGTCGAAGTCCGCCGCATCGATCTCGTCCAGGATGGCGCGATAGAGCCGGAAGGCGGTGGCGACACACGGGCGGGCGACGGGTTCGAGCATCCCCACCCCGGGTTCGGCCAGGCGATACAGGTCCTGGTTGACCTCCACCAGTTCGGCGATGGCCCGGCACACCCGCGGATCCGGGGCCCGCGCCAGGGTGCACTGTTCCAGCAGGGCGCGGTCGACCCCGTGTCCGGCGAGGACGTCGGTGGGCAGGTACACCCGTCCGCGCCTGAGGTCCTCGGCCACGTCGCGCAGGAAGTTGGTGAGTTGGAAGGCTTCACCCAGGGCGGCGGCGTGCGGTGCGGCCTCGTCCCGAGGCGTGACCGTGCCCAGGACCGGCAGGACCTGGAGTCCGATCACCGCGGCCGAGCCGTACATGTATTCGCGCAGGTGATCGAGGTCGCGGTATTCGGTCACCTCCAAGTCCATGCGCATGGAGGACATGAAGGTGGTGAAGTGCTCGGCCGGCAGTTCGTAGCGGTCCACGGTGTGCGCCAAGGCGCGCAGCACCGGTTCCTCCGGTTCGCTTCCGGCCAGGACGAGGGCCAGATCGGCGTCGACGCGGTCCAGCCGTGCGCGTTGGTCCTCGACGGTGACCCCGGGGCCCGGTTCGTCGACGATGTCGTCCACCCAGCGGGCGAACCCGTAGAGCGCGTGGATGCCGGGGCGGCGTTCGGGCGGCAGCACCCGGGTGGCCGTGTAGTAGGTACGGCCATGGTGGGCGTGCAGGTCCCGGCAGCGCAGGTAATCGTCGCGCAGACGTTCCGAGGT
The DNA here is from genome assembly GCF_900143625.1 of Nocardiopsis sp. JB363. Taxonomy (GTDB): domain Bacteria; phylum Actinomycetota; class Actinomycetes; order Streptosporangiales; family Streptosporangiaceae; genus Nocardiopsis. Next base: position 88,544 of record NZ_FRFF01000103.1, on the reverse strand, counting down.
GATCCCGGCCGCGTTCAGTTCGGCGGTGGCCGTGCTCATCGTCGTCCCCGTCGTGTCGAGGCGGCCAGTACTCGCGCGGCCGCCAGTTTTCCCGAGATCAGCACCGTGGGCAGACCCACGCCGGGAGTGGTGCCACAACCCGCGAGGACGGCGTTGGTGGTACCGGCCATGACGTTGCGGGGCCGGAACGGGCCGGTCTGGGCGAAGGTGTGCGCCAGGGAGAACGGGGTGCCGTGGGCCATGCCCTGGCGGGCCCAGTCGGCGGGGGTGACCATCCGCTCGGCGCGGATCGAGGCGTCGAGCCCGGTCAGCCCGCGTTCTTCGAGGGTTCCGATGAGTTCGTCCCGGTAACGCGAACCCTCCCGATCCCAGTCGATGTCGCCCGCGTCGAGATTGGGCGCGGGCGCCAGGACGTAGAGCAGGTGGTGGCCGTCCGGGGCCAGGGAGGGATCGGTGAGGGTGGGTTGGGTGACCAGCAGTGAGGGATCGCTCATCGTGCGGCCCTGGTCGATGATCTCGGCGAAGGTGCGTTCCCACTGGCGACCGAAGGAGATGGTGTGGTGGGACAGGTGCTCCCACGTGCGGTCGATGCCCAGATGGAGCACCACCGCCGAGGGCGAGAAACGGTGCGGGACCAGGCGTCGGGGCCGGCGCCCCAGGAGACGGTGGGCGGCGGGCAGGTCAACGGTCAGCACGACCTGGTCGCAGGCCAGGCGCTCACCCTGGTCGGTCACCACCGCTGTGACCCGCTCCCCCGACCGTTCCAGGCGTGTCACGGACTCGCCGTAGCGCAGCCGCGCCCCCGCTTTGGCGGCGGCGCCGGCCATCGCCTCGCCGATCGCACGCATCCCGCCTCGCGGGAAGTGGACGCCCGCGATGGTGTCCATGTAGGCGATGACGGCGTAGGCGGCCAGGGCGCGTTCGGGAGCCACCCCGGCGTAGAGGGACTGGAACGAGAAGACGCGGCGCAGCCGCTCGTCCTCGATGTGCCGGCCGACGGCGGACGCCAGACGACCGAAACCGCCCAGTGCGGCCAGCCGGACCAGGTCGGGGCCGAGCAGCTCCAGGGGCGAGTCGAAGTCGGTGTCGATGAACGAGCGCATCTCCACCTCGTGCAGGCGGGTGAGCCACTCGCGCAGGCGCAGGTAGCCCACGGCTTCGCGTGTTCCGGCGAACCGGGCCACCTCGGCGGTCATACGACGGCGATCGGTGTGCACGTCGATGGTGGCCCCGTCGGCGAAGTTCGCACGGTAGGCGGGGGCCAGCGGTACGAGGTCGAGGCGGTCGCGCAGGCTCTCCCCGACGGCGGCGAAGGCCTCGTCCAGGAGTTCGGGCATGGTCAGGACGGTGGGTCCGGTGTCCACCCGAAAGCCGTCCATGTCGAGGCGGCCGGCACGTCCGCCCGGGTACTCCTCTCGTTCGACGATCACCACGTCACGGCCGGCGCCCAGCAGGTGCAGGGCGCACGAGAGGCCGGATAGTCCGGCGCCCACGAGGACCACGGGTGCGCGGCCGGTTCGCGAGTGGACCGAAGGCCGGCTCGGGGTCGGGGCAGGTTTCACAGATTCCACTTCCGGACGTGTTCGGCTTCGGGCTCAGGTACGCGCCGCGCTGTCGGCGAAGCCGGTCAGTCCGGCGCGCACGGCCGGGTCGAGGTCGAGGAGGGCGAGGTGGGCCACGCCCCGGTCGACCAGATCCCGGCAGCGTCGTCGCACCAGGTCGCGTGCGCCCAGACGGTCGAGGACGAGTGCGACTTCGGTCGTGTTCACCGGGGCGGCCCCGACACTTTCCAACAGGTCCAGGGCAGCGGTGTCCCCGTGTTCTCGTGCCAGGTCGATGCCGGACGCGAGGAGCATCGTGTTCGTGCCCTGTGCGAGGTCCTCCCCCGGCACCTTTCCGGTTCGGGACGGATCACCGTAGACGTCCATGAGGTCGTCGCGGAGTTGGAAGGCCACGCCCACGTCGGCGCCGTACTCGCGCAGCGCCGCGATGATCGCGGCCGGGGCTCCCGCCATGACGGCGCCCAGGTGCAGGGGACGCTCGACGGTGTAGGAGGCGGTCTTGAGCCGATCGGTCCGCAGGGCGACGCTCACCGAACGTTCGGCGCGCGCCTGGGAAAGCAGGTCGAGGTACTGGCCGACCATCACCTCGGTGCGCATGTCGCGCCACACACGATGGGCCTCGCCTCTGGTGGGCAGGGCGTCGAGGGCCTCGTGGAGCAGATCGTCGGCCCAGGCCAGGGCGAGGTCCCCGGTCAGGACCGCCATGGACTCGCCGTAGCGCGCCGGTTCGCCCCGGTAGGAACGTGACCGGTGGTCGGTGGCATGGGCGGCGTGCAGGGAGGGGACTCCCCGCCTGATGGGCGCGGAGTCCATCACGTCGTCGTGGACCAGGGCGAAGGTCTGGAGCACCTCCAAGGCGGAGGCCGCGGAGAGCGCCGCGTACGCCTCGGCCCCGTGGTCCGGGCCACCTCCGGCGAGCCAGCCCCACCAGGCCAGGGTCGACCTGACTCGTTTGCCGCCCAGGGTGAAGGAGACGATGCGTTCGGCCAGTTCACGGCCGCAGTCCGAGTCGAGGAAATCCACCTCGCGAACCCGCGGGCTCAGATGCCGGCGCAGGAGGTCGCCGACGGCCACGCGGACCCCACCGAGGTCCGTCGGCGGTGGTCGCCACTCCGTTCGCGGTGCTTCCGTCTTGAAGTCGACGATGACACTCTCCCTTGAGAAGGCCATATTGACGATTTATCTCGTTTTACCTGATTCTCATAAAACGAACTATCACACATCGCGTAGACTCTGGCCACCCAACACTTCGCACCCCCCTAAACTCGATCTCAGTGACCGGAGGTCCCGATCACCGTGACGCTGGGAGATGGATGAACACCCCGCCCAGAATCCGCCTCACCGGGCCCGAAGAGGCCGAGGACGCCAGGGTGGAAGCACCGGTGACGGAGACGGCCACCATGGAGCACCGCGAACCCCACGAGCCCGAGGGCGAGACGACCGACCCCCGCACGGGCCTGTACACAGCGCTGCAGACCGACGGTCAACAGCTGGCGGTACAGCTGGTGCGGTTGCTGCACCGCATGTCGGAGCGCTCGGGCATGAACCCCACCGACTTCCAGTGCTACACACTGCTGCGTGTGGCCGGCTCCATGACCCCCGGAGAGATCGCGGACAGCCTGTGCCTGTCCACGGGCTCGGTGACCGGTGTGATCGATCGGATGGAGGCGCACGGCCTGGTCGAACGCACACCCCACCCGCTGGACCGGCGCAAGGTCGCGGTGCGGCTGGTGAAAGGCGCGGAGCGACGGGCCACGGAGATCGCACCCGGGATGCGCGACGCGATGATCGCGCTGCACGAGGACTACTCGGTGGACGAGCTGAAGGTGATCGCGGACTGGGTGAGCAGGGCGAACGACACCCTAGAAGGCCTCATCGCCCAGCGCTCCCCACGCCGCGCGGGCTGACCCCACCGATCCGCCCCACGCCCCTCGGCCTCCTTCACCTACCCTGCCTGGAATCCGGCATGTCCGACATGATCCCCTTTGTTGGAGCTCTCCGTGTTGTGATGGTTGCTTTACTCCCCGGGAAGAAAACCTCTACCATCCCACGGGACCCATCCATGGCCGGAAGCAGGAACCGGCCCCCCCGACCCCCGACCGACGGGGCTGGGAAGGAGCCACCATCTCAACCCTGCGCAGGTACATCCGAGAACACACGAACCCACCGGTCTTCGCGGTCTCCGGGATCGTGATCCTCGTCTTCGTGGTTCTGGGTATCGCCTTCACCCAACCCCTGTTGGACACCGCGGGCGCGGCCCGCGACTGGATCGGTTCACAGCTGGGCTGGTTCTACGTCCTGTCCACCACCTTCTTCCTGGGCGCGGCGATCTTCCTGATGCTGAGCCGCTTCGGGAGGATCCGGCTCGGTCCGGACGACTCTCGACCGGAGTTCGGCACCATCGCCTGGTTCGCGATGCTCTTCACCACCGGTATGGGCATCGGCCTGGTCTTCTGGGGTGTGGCCGAGCCCGTCACCCACATGCACGAGCCGCGTGACTCGGCACTGGCTCCCGTCGTGCCCGAGGGCGGCGGGGAGGCGGTGCCCCAAGCCGACGCGGCCAGTACGGCGCTCGCCTCCAGCTTCTTCCACTGGAGCTTCCACCCGTGGGCGATCTACATCGCGCTCGGTATGTCCCTGGGCTACTTCGCCTTCCGCAAAGGCCTGCCGCTGCGGCCCGCTTCGGCGCTGTACCCACTGCTGGGTGACAAGGCCTTCGGCTGGCCCGGCAACCTGGTGGACATCCTTGCGGTGTTCGGCACCATCTTCGGCCTGGCGACCTCCCTGGGCCTGGGCACCCTACAGATCAACAGTGGTCTGTCCGAGGTGTTCGGCATCGCCAACAACTCGTTCACCCAGTCGATCATCATCATCGTCATCACCGGGATCGCCCTGTACAGCGTCGTCTCCGGGATCGACAAGGGCATGCGACGGCTGTCGGTGCTCAACCTGTGGTTGGCCTTCATCCTGCTGGCGATCATCTTCGCCGTGGGACCCAAGCTGTGGATCATCAGCACCATGGTCACCGGGGCGGGCGAATACCTGGGCAACCTGATCCCCTGGAGCATGTCCTTCCCGAGCCCGATGGCCGATGAGACCGCCGCGACCTTCACCACCACGTGGAGCGTCTTCTACTGGGGCTGGTGGATCTCCTGGGCGCCCTTCGTCGGCATCTTCCTGGCCCGGATCTCCTACGGGCGCACCATCCGTGAGTTCGTGCTCGGCGCGCTGTTCGGCCCGGTGCTGGTCTCGGTCCTGTGGTTCGGGGTGTTCGGTGGCTCGGGCATGTACTACGAGCTGTTCGGCGATGGCGGCTTCACGGACGGAGACGAGTCCGATGCCGCCTACCACCTGCTGGACGCGTTGCCACTGGGCCCGATATTCGCCGTGATCCTGTCGCTGTTCCTCATCCTCGTGGTGGCGATCTTCTTCATCACCTCCTCCGACTCCGGGTCGCTGGTGGTGGACATGCTCACCAACGGTGGCTCCACCAAACCGCTCAAGGTCCAGCGTGCCTTCTGGGCCATCAGCGAGGGGGCGGTCACACTCATCTTGTTGGTGCTGGGCGGGGCCAGTGCCCTCGACGCGCTCCAAGCGGCCTCCGTCGTCACCGGTCTGCCGTTCGCGGTGATCCTGATCTTCATGGTGTGGGGCCTGTTCAAGTCACTGGCCGAGGAACCCAAACCCGGGTCGCCCAAGAGACTGCGCGCCGAGGACCGGCCCCCACCCGAACAGCGAGAACGCTCCGGGAACATCCGCGTGGACAACCGCGAACGCGGCCGGACCGAAGAAGACGGGGACGAGAACACGCCTAGGGAAGGTGAGGCCACGTGAGCGCCAAGAGGTTCAACAACCCCTTCCACGGGGTCATCGACATGATCACGGAGATGAACCGCATCTCCGACACCATGTCGTCGATCGAGACCAGCCAGGCCGGTGACCGCGAACGCGGATTCGCCGACGCGTGGAGCCCGCCCACCGACATCCTGGCCCGTGGCCAGGACCTGGTGATCCGCTGCGAGGTTCCGGGGGTGTTCGAAGAGGACGCGGCGGTCACCTTCGACCACGGGGTCCTCACCATCAGCGGTGAGCGCCGTCGTGACGAGGTCGACGTCGACTACTACTCCTCGGAACGGTTCATGGGCACGTTCCGACGGGAGATCAGCCTCCCCGACGGTGTCCGCGAGGAGGACATCGAGGCCAGCTACGGCGAAGGGCTGCTGGAGGTGGTCGTGCACGGGGCCGCGAACCAGCGCAAGGCCAGGACGATCAACGTCTCCCGCCGCAGGCGCGGCTGAGAGCGGACCGCGCACGTGCGATGCGGGCGGGCCCCGTCGGAGGACCATCTCCGGCGGGGCCCGCGGCCTGTGCGGGGCCGGTTCCGGGCCGGTTCGCGTCTTCCGGGAACCGAACGGGCGCCGTGACCGACTCCCTTGGCGAACGGCCGCGTCCGGCGGCCCGCCCGAGGAGGCCACCATGCCCGTCCACCCCCGTACCCGTGCCCTGGGGGCCGCTCTGGCCCTCTCACTGGCCCTCGCCGGCTGCGGTGGCGGTACCGATGACGACGCCGAGGCCCGGGAGGGCGGCGCTGAGGAGACCGAGAACGCCCCCGCCGCGGGCTCCCTCGGACTCGACGACCCCTGGATCAAGGCGGCCACCATCGAGGACGGCATGACGGCGGTCTTCGGCGCACTGGTCAACGAAGGCGACACCGAGGTCACCGTCGTCGCCGCCTCCCACGAAGACGCCGAGACCGTCGAACTGCACGAGGTCACCACCCAGGGCGCGGACGCCACCATGAGCGAACGGGAGGGCGGGTTCCCGGTCCCGGCGAACGGAACGCTCCAACTGGAACCCGGTGGGGACCACATCATGCTCATGGGGCTGACCGCCGACCTGGAGCCCGGCGCGGAGTCCACCGTCACCGTGGAACTTTCCGACGGGTCGACCACCACGTTCACCGCGGTGGTCAAGGAGCACGCGGGCGCCAACGAGGAGTACGAGGGCGACCACGAGGAGCACGGAGGGGATCACTGATGACCGGCCCGCGGGAAAGGGCCGAGGACGCCTCGGCGGGCGGGTCCGGTGGGGGCCGGTGGAGCCGTCGAGGCCTGCTGTTGGCCGGCGCCACCGCCGGGGTCGGGGCCTTGGGAGGTGCGGTCGCCGGCCGTTCGACCGCACCCACGCCCGAACCGGCGGGTCCTCCCCCGCCGCACGGGGAGGACACCGTGCCCTTCCACGGAACCCACCAGGCCGGGATCGAGACCCCGCCACAGGCAAACGTCCGCCTCCTCGGTCTGGACCTGGCACCCGACACCGACGCCGAAGGGGTACGCCGACTGCTGTCCCTGCTCGGTGACGACGTGGCCCGATTGAGCCGGGGCGAGGGCGCGCTCGCCGACACCGAACCGGAGCTGGCGGCGACGCCCGCCCGGCTCACGGTGACCTTCGGGTTCGGCCGGGGTCTGGTGGAACGCGTGGCTCCCGACGCCGTGCCGTCCTGGCTCACCGATCTGCCCGACTTCGAACACGACGCGCTGCGCTCGGAATGGGGCCAGACCGACCTGCTACTCCAGGTGTGCTCGGACGACCCCGTGACCGTGGCGCACGCGGCGCGGGTCCTGCTCCGGGACGCCCGCGCCCATACGCGGACGCGGTGGGTCCAGGACGGGTTCCGCCGCGCCCACGGTTCGGAACGGGAGGGCGCCACCATGCGCAACCTCATGGGCCAGGTGGACGGAACGGTCAACCCGGTGCCGGGAACGGAGGACTTCGACCATCTGGTGTGGTCCGAGGACGGCCCGGGGTGGCTCACCGGCGGCACGTCGCTGGTGCTGCGCCGGATCGCCACCCACCTGGACACGTGGGACGAGTTGGACCGTCCCGCCCGCGAGGCGGTGATCGGACGCCGATTGGCCGACGGTTCCCCGCTCACCGGGGAGAACGAGCACGACGAACCCGACTTCACCGCCACCGACGCCGGCGGGCTCACCGTGATCGCGGACTTCGCGCACATCCGTCGGGCCCGCTCCGAGGACCCCGAGGAACGGGTGTTCCGCCGGGGCTACAACTACGACGACGCCGCGTCCGGAGAGTCGGGCCTGCTGTTCGTGTGCTTCCAGTCCGATCCGGTGCGACGGTTCGTGCCCATCCAACGCCGGTTGGACGAACTGGACCTGCTCAACGAGTGGGTGAGCGCGGTGGGTTCCGCGGTCTACGCCGTTCCGCCCGGGTGCGAGGAGGGCGGTTTCGTCGGCCAGAACCTGTGGAAGGGCTGAGGAACCACCGGAACAGCGATGGGGCGGCCCCTCTCAGTGAGAGGGGCCGCCCCATCGGATACTGCTTAAAAGACCCGGTCGCTCTCGTAGGGGCCGATGACCGCGAGTGCGCGCGGGCGATCGAACAGCTCCGCGGCGACTCCGGCGACGTCGTCCAAGGTGACGGCGTCGTACCGGGCCAGGTCCTCGTCGATGGAGAAGTGGCGCGGCTGCACCAGCTCGTGGGCGAGCAGGCGCCCCATGCGCGCGTTGGTGCCCTCGCTGCCGAGCACCATGGCGCCCTGGATCTGGCCCTTGGCGCGGGTCAGCTCCTCCGGCGTGATGCCGGTGGCGGCGACCTTGGCGAGCTCCTCGCGGCACACCCCGATGACCTCGTCGGCCTTCTCCGGCAGGCAACCCGCGTAGAGCTGGAAGGCGCCGGTGTCGGCGTAGGCGATGTGGTAGGCGTGCACGGCGTAGGCCAGTCCGCGCTTCTCCCGCACCTCCTGGAAGAGCCGCGAGGACATGCCACCGCCCAGGGCAGCGCTGAGCAGGCGCAGGGCGTGCCAGCGCGGGTCGGTGCGGGTGATGCCCTCCGAGCCCAGGATGATGTGAGCCTGTTCGGTCTCCTTCGACTGCACGATGGTGCCGTCGAAGGTGCGCACCGGACCGCCGCCACCGCGCGGGCCCGACGGACGGGCGTCCCCGGCGGCGGCCAGACGCTCGGCGAAGATGGACCGGACCTGCTCGACGACCGTGGCGTGGTCGAGGCTGCCCGCGGCCGTCACGATGAGCTCGGACGGTACGTAAGCGTCGCGGTACTGTTCGACGATACGTTCGCGCGGCAACGCGTTGATGGTGTCGGCGGTGCCCAGGATCGGGCGGCCCAGTGGGCTGTCACCGAAGAAGTGCTCGGCGAAGACGTCGTCCACGAGGTCGGAGGGCTCGTCCTCGTACATGGCGATCTCTTCGAGGATCACGCCGCGTTCGGTCTCCACCTCGCCCTCGTCCAGCACCGAGTTCGCGACCATGTCACCGACCACGTCCACCGCCAACGGCAGGTCACGGTCGAGCACCTTCGCGTAGTAGCAGGTGTGTTCCTTGGTGGTGTAGGCGTTGTGGTCGGCGCCCACCCCGTCCAGCAGCGCGGAGATCTCCAGCGGCGAACGGGTGCGGGTTCCCTTGAACAGCAGGTGTTCCAGGAAGTGCGCCGACCCCGCGTGCGCGGAGTCCTCGTCACGGGACCCGGTGGTGGCGGAGATCCCGAAGGCCGCGGAACGGCCCCCGGGAACGTTCTCGGTGACCACGCGCAGACCGCCGGGCAACACCGTCCGACTCACCAGACCGGAACCGCCGTCCGGCTCCAGCAGCGTCACGGTCGTGCCGGGCTCCTGCTCCGCGGCGGTGGGGACAGAACTCATGCAACCTCTTCATAGCGTCGGGACGTCCAACTGAGCATACGTACGACCGCGGGGCGGCCGCATCTTGGAAGACGCGACCGCCCCGCAGGCGGGTGAAACTCGATCAGGTGTTCTCGGAACGCCCACCCGAGCTACGACGACGGCGACGGCGCGGGGCGCCCTCGTCCTCGCCCTTGTCCTCGTCGGACTCGTCATCGTCCTTGGCGGCGGGCGCCTCGGAGGAGGGAGCGTCGTTCTTGGCGGCCTCGGCCTCCACGACCTCGACCGGGACCAGGGACAGCTTGCCGCGGTCGTCGATCTCGCGGATCTCGACCTGGATCTTCTCGCCGATGCTGATCACGTCGTCGAGGTTCTCGATCCGCTGACCGCCGTGCAGCTTACGGATCTGCGAGATGTGCAGCAGACCGTCCTTGCCGGGCAGCAGCGACACGAACGCACCGAAGGCGGTCGTCTTGACGACGGTGCCCAGGTAGCGGTCGCCCACCTCGGGCATGGTCGGGTTGGCGATCTGGTTGATCGTGTCCCGGGCCGCCTCGGCGGAGGGGCCGTCGGTGGCACCGATGTAGATGGTGCCGTCGTCCTCGATCGAGATGTCCGCGCCGGTGTCGTCCTGGATCGAGTTGATCATCTTGCCCTTCGGGCCGATGACCTCACCGATCTTCTCGACCGGGACCCTGACCGTGAGGATCCGCGGAGCGTTCGGGCTCATCTCGGCCGGGCTCTCGATGGCCTCCAGCATGACGTCCAGGATGGCCAGACGAGCGCCACGGGCCTGCTGCAGGGCCAGGGCCAGCTGCTCGGCGGGGATGCCGTCGAGCTTGGTGTCCAGCTGCAGGGCCGTGATGAGGTCACGGGTACCGGCGACCTTGAAGTCCATGTCGCCGAAGGCGTCCTCGGCACCGAGGATGTCGGTCAGCGTGACGAACTGGTCGCCCTCGCTGATCAGACCCATCGCGATACCGGAGACCATCTCCTTGAGGGGCACGCCGGCCGCCATCAAGGACATGGTGGAGGCGCAGACCGAACCCATCGAGGTGGAACCGTTGGAGCCGAGGGCCTCGGAGACCTGACGGATCGCGTACGGGAACTCCTCGCGGGCCGGCAGCACGGGCAGCAGGGCCCGCTCCGCCAGGGAACCGTGCCCGATCTCGCGCCGCTTGGGCGAGCCCACCCGACCGGTCTCACCGGTGGAGTAGGGCGGGAAGTTGTAGTTGTGCATGTAGCGCTTGGTCTTGTCCGGGTTGAGCGTGTCAACCGTCTGTTCCATGCGCAGCATGTTCAGCGTGGTGACACCCATGATCTGGGTCTCACCGCGCTCGAAGAGGGCCGAGCCGTGCACGCGCGGCAGGATGCCCACCTCGGCGCTCAGCTGACGGATGTCCTTGGGGCCACGACCGTCGATGCGAACCTGGTCGCGCAGCACCCGCTCGCGCATGAGCTGCTTGCTCAAGCCACGGAAGGCGGCGCCGACCTCCTTCTCACGACCCTCGAAGTCCTCGGCCAGCTTCTCGACGACCTCGGCCTTGATCTTGTCGAGCTCGCCCTCGCGCTCCTGCTTGTCGGCGATGGTGAGCGCCTTGGCCAGGTCCGCGCGGACCGCGCCATCGACAGCGGCGTAAGCGTCGTCCTCGTAGTCGAGGAAGATCGGGAACTCGGTCTGCTCACGGCCGGCCTGGTCGGCGACGGCCTGCTGGGCCTTGCACAGCACCTTGATGAAGGGCTTGGCGGCTTCGAGACCCTCGGTGATGGTCTGCTCGTTGGGGCCGACGGCACCTTCGGCGACCAGCTTCAGCGTCCGGGTGGTGGACTCGGCCTCGACCATCATGATCGCGACGTCGCCGTCCTCCAGGACACGGCCGGCGACGACCATGTCGAAGGTGGCGTTCTCCAGCTCGGAGTGGGTGGGGAAACCGACCCACTGGCCATCGATCAGGGCGACGCGCACGCCGCCGATCGGACCGGAGAAGGGCAGCCCGGAGATCTGGGTGGACATCGAGGCCGCGTTGATGGCGACGACGTCGTACAGGTGCTCGGGGTGCAGGGCCAGGATCGTCTCGACGATCTGGATCTCGTTGCGCAGGCCCTTCTTGAAGGACGGACGCAGCGGCCGGTCGATGAGACGGCAGGTGAGGATGGCGTCCTCGGAGGGACGACCCTCACGACGGAAGAACGAGCCGGGGATACGGCCGGCGGCGTACATCCGCTCCTCGACGTCCACCGTCAGCGGGAAGAAGTCGAGGTTTTCCTTGGGGCGCTTCGAGGCGGTGGTGGCCGACAGGACGACGGTCTCGTCGTCCAGGTAGACCGTGGACGCGCCGGCGGCCTGACGGGCCAGACGGCCGGTCTCGAAACGGATGGTACGCGAGCCGAACTTGCCGTTGTCGATCACGGCTTCGGCAGAGTAAACGCCCTCCATGGGCGACCTCCTGTTGCACAGTCGGGACGCGTCGTCTCCAGGCGTACCTGGAGGTGCGACGCTCATGATCTCTCCCGCGTCGTGCCCCGGAGGTGATGCCGGCCGGTCATCGATCGAAGCCCGCGGCCCGTCTCGCTGACGGGGTCCGAAGGCCACTACCGAGGACCGACCCCTGTCGGACCGGGGGAACGGCACGGGTGTGGTTCGTGGTGCGACGGTCGTGTCGACCGCCACTCCGGTTACACCTTACTGACAAAGAGGGAGCGGCCGAGGCCACTCCCTCCGGATTCACCTAGCGGCGCAGACCCAGGCGCTCGATCAGCGAGCGGTAGCGGGTGATGTCCTGCTTGGCGACGTACTTGAGCAGACGGCGACGACGGCCGACCAGCAGCAGCAGACCACGGCGGCTGTGGTGGTCGTGCTTGTGGTCCTTGAGGTGCTCGGTGAGCTCGGTGATGCGGTGCGTCAGCAGCGCGATCTGGACCTCGGGGGATCCGGTGTCACCCTCTTTGATGCCGTACTCGGCAACGATCTTTTCCTTGGTGGCGGTGTCGATCGACACAACGCTCCTTCACTCATGATTCGGTACGCGGGGCGAACCCCGGCACGTGACGGGGTCGGACACGGTGACCGCGCGTACGTACAGTCACCGTCGCGTGTGTTGTGCGCGGCCCGCCGCCGATGGCGCGGGTGCACCGCGCTCCCTCGACTCCACCGCCCTTGAGGGCGGGCCGAACGAGGGCACACGTGAACGACTCCAGCTTACCGCAGTTCAGGGGCCGATCGGCCCACCTCGACCGTGATCCCGGACTCGCCGGGGCTCAGGGAGTGTCCTCGGACTCGGCGGCGAGAACCTCACGGCACCGGTCCACGTCGCGCCGCATCGCCACGATCAGCTCGTCGATGTCGTCGAACCGTTCCTGCCCACGAATACGCGCCGTGAAGTCCACGACCATCATCAGCCCGTACAGATCCAGGTCGTCACGGTCCAGCGCGTAGGCCTCCACGGTGCGTTCGGCCCCGTCGAAGGTGGGATTGGTGCCCACCGAGATCGCGGCCGGCCAACGCGACTCGTGTCCGGTGGCGGGTTCCAGACGGCCGAGCCACCCGGCGTACACGCCGTCACCGGGGACGGCGGTGTCCGGCGGCAGGTCCATGTTGGCCGTGGGGAACCCGAGCAGCTCTCGCCCACGGGCCGCCCCGTGCACGATCTCACCGCCGACCCGGTGCGGACGGCCCAAGAGCTCCGCGGCGCCGGACACGTCACCCTCGTCGAGGAGGCCGCGGACCCGGGTGGAGGTGATGGCCTCCCCCTCGGCGACCAGCTTCACCCCGTCCGCGTCGAACCCGAACTCCTCGCCCAAGCGAGCCAGGGCGGCGACGTCCCCGGCGGCCCGGTGCCCGAACCGGAAGTCCTCCCCCACCACCACGGCGGCGGCGCCGAGACGGTCGACGAGGATCTGACGGACGAACTCCTCCGGGCCCAGCGCGGAGAGTTCCTTGGTGAAGGGCAGCACGCACACCGCGTCGGCGCCCTGTTCCCCCAGGAGCCCGACCCGGCGGTCCACCGGGGTGAGCACCGAGGGGGCACGACCGCGCAGCACGCGTTCGGGGTGGGGGTCGAAGGTGACCACGACCACCGGCAACCCCAGGTCGCGCCCGTGGGCGACGGCGGAGGCCAGGATGGCCTGGTGGCCGCGGTGCACACCGTCGAAGACACCGATCGCCACCACGGAGCGCCCCCAGTCGGTGGGAATGTCGCCCAACCCGTCCCATCTCCGCACGTTCGGCTCCCCTTGCTCGTCGAGATGTGGTCCGTTCTCAAGCGTGCCACGTCGCCGGGGCGTCCTTCGCCACGCGGGCGGTGTGGCCCACCACACCCGTTCCGCCCCACGCGTTCCCCGAAGTTCGACGCGGAACTTTCGAATAATCCGCACACAGCGAGAGATGCCACCCGCTTGCCGGCCGAGACAGGTCTACACGGCCATCGTCACGCCATCGACGCGATGCTGTGTGCCACGGCGTTGGCGTCTCCCGGACCGGTCACCATCCTCACTTCGGATCCTGACGACCTACGGAAACTCTGTGGGGACGAAGCAACCGTCATCAAGATCTGAAGGGCCGGAGGACGCCGGGCTTCGTCAGGCGGGGGTGAACACGACGATCGGCTTCATGTGGCCGGGACGGTTCTCGCCCAACGCCACCACGGTGCCGTCCGGGGCGAACAGGCCCACGGGGCCCTCGCCCAGGGAACTCTCACCGATGCGGTTGCCGTACCGGATGGCGCGGGTCTCGGTCTCGTCCATGGTGCGCACCGGGAACGCCGCCGCCACCGCCTGGGACAGCGGGACCTGGGTGAACTCCTTGGCGAGTTCCTCCAGGGTGCGGGCCTGGGAAAGGTCGTAAGGGCCCACGCGGGTGCGCCGTAGAGCGGTCAGGTGGCCGCCGACACCCAGGTCGGTACCCATGTCGCGAGCCAGTGAGCGGATGTAGGTGCCACTGGAGCAGCCGATGACCGCGTCCACGTCGACGAATCCGCCCTCGGCGTCCTCCGCACGGCGGATGTCGGTCACCTCGAACTCGGAGACGGTGACCTCACGGGCCTTGAGCGCGACCTCCTTGCCCTCGCGGGCCGACTTGTAGGCGCGCTTGCCGTCCACCTTGATCGCGCTGACCTGCGGCGGCACCTGCGAGATCACACCGGTCAGCTTCGCGACGGCCGCGCGGACCCCCTCCTCGGTGACGGCGGAGGCGTCGGTGCGGACACCGGGCTCTCCCTCCGCGTCATCGGTGTTGGTGTCCAGGCCCAACCGGATGGTCGCCTCGTAGGTCTTCTCGGTCAGGGTCAGGTGACCGAGCAGCTTGGTGCCCTTCTCGATCCCCAGCACCAGCACCCCGGTGGCCATCGGATCCAGGGTGCCCGCGTGCCCCACACGCCGGGTGCGCGCCAGACCACGGGTCTTGGCGACCACGTCGTGCGAGGTCCAGTCGGCGGGTTTGTCAACGACCACGACGCCGCTCTCGGCCATGGTGCTCCTTCAGGGGAAGAGGGGTGGGACGGCGGCCGTCACCGCCGCCCCGGTGGTCACTCGTCCTCGTCGTCCTCACGAGGGGCCTTGTACGGGTCGGCCTCACCCGCGGGCTCGGCACCGGTGGCCCGCTGAGCCACCTCCTCGTCGGACTTACGCGCCTTGACCAGCAACTCCTCGATGTGCTGGGCGTTCTCCTGCACGTCGTCGAGGACGAAGGTCAGGCTCGGCGTGTGTCGGATGCCGGTCTGTCGACCGACCTCACTACGGATCACGCCCTTGGCGCTCTCCAAGGCGGCCGCACTGTCCGCCTTCTCCTCGGGAGACCCGAACACCGTGTAGTACACCGTGGCGTCCCGCAGGTCAGCGGTGATGCGGGCGTCGGTCACGGTGACGAATCCCAGGCGCGGGTCCTTGATCCGCCGGTCCAGCATCTCGGCGACGATGCGCTGGATCCGGTCGGCGATCTTGCGCGCGCGTGCTGCGTCGACCATCGTCAGTCTTCCTCTTCGTTGAAGAGCCGCTGCCTGGCGGACAGCAGCTCCAGTTCGGGACGGCCCGCGACGAAACGCTCACAGGTGTCCATCTGGTCCCTGGCATGGGCGGCCGTGGGAGCGACCACCGCGACACCGATCTTCGCTCGACGGTAGAGGTCGTGTTCGCCCACCTCCGAGACCGACACCGAGAACTTCCGGCGCAGCTCGGCGATGATCGGACGGACCAACGACCGCTTCTGCTTGAGCGAGTGGACGTCTCCGAGGAGCACGTCCAGAGTCAACGCCCCAACGTACAAGTGATCACCTGTGGTGTTGTGTGAGCCGGCAAAGGCGGGGCCCCGGACACGACGGTCCGGGGCCCCAGGTGGATCAGTCCGCACGACTAGTCGCGGGGCTTCTCCTGCATCTCGTAGGTCTCGATGACGTCCTCGACCCGGATGTCCCTGTAACCGACACCGATACCGCACTCGAAGCCCTCGCGGACCTCGGTGGCGTCGTCCTTGAAGCGCCGCAGCGAATCGACGTTGAGGTTGTCGGAGATGACGACCCCCTCGCGGATGAGACGCGCCTTGCTGTTGCGGCGGATGAGGCCGCTCCGGACGATGGAACCGGCGACGTTACCGATCTTCGGCACCTTGAAGACCTCGCGGATCTCGGCGCTGCCGAGCTGGACCTCCTCGTAGATGGGCTTGAGGAGACCCTTGACCGCGGCTTCGACCTCGTCGATGGCCTGGTAGATGACCGAGTAGTACCGGATGTCGACGCCCATGCGGTCCGCCAGCTGGCTGTTCTTGCCCTCGGGCCGAACGTTGAAGCCGACGATGATCGCGTCCGCGGACGACGCCAGGTTGATGTCGTTCTGCGTGATGGCACCGACGCCGCGTCCGATGATCCGGATGCTGACCTCGTCGCCACCGGCGTCGATCTTGAGCAACGACTCTTCGAGCGCCTCGACCGAACCGGACATGTCGCCCTTGAGGAGGAGCAGCAGCTCGGAGCGCTCGCCTTCCTTGATGGCGGACTGCCAGTTGTCGAGGGTGACCCGACGGGCCGACTTCGCCTGCTGGGCGAAACGCTCGCGCGCCTCACGCTGCTGGGCGATCTGACGGGCCACGCGGTCGTCCTTGACGACCAGGAAGTTGTCACCGGCGCTGGGCACGTTGGTCAGACCCAGGACCTGGACCGGACGGGACGGCTCGGCCGTCTGCACGTTCTCGCCGTGCTCGTCGAGCATGGCGCGAACGCGACCGTGGGCGTCGCCACAGACGATGGAGTCACCGACGTTGAGCGTGCCTCGCTGGACCAGCACCGTGGCCATGGAACCGCGACCGCGGTCCAGGTAGGCCTCGATGGCCAGACCCTGCGCCGACATGTCCGGGTTGGCCTGGAGGTCCAGAGCCGCGTCGGAGGTCAGCACGATCGACTCCAGCAGGGAGTCGATGTTGTCGCCGCGGAGGGCGGAGATGTCCACGAACTGGACGTCGCCACCGAACTCCTCGGCCACCAGGCCGTACTCGGTCATCTGAGCGCGCACCCGCTGCGGGTCGGCGCCTTCGACGTCGATCTTGTTGACCGCGACCACGATCGGCACCTCGGCCGCCTTGGCGTGGTCGATGGCCTCGGCCGTCTGCGGCTTGACGCCGTCGTCGGCCGCCACGACCAGAACCGCGACGTCGGTGACCTTCGCACCACGGGCACGCATGGCGGTGAACGCCTCGTGACCAGGGGTGTCGATGAAGGTGATCTTGCGCTCTTCGCCGTCCACCTCGGTGGCGACCTGGTAGGCACCGATGTGCTGGGTGATTCCGCCGGCCTCGCCACTGGAGACGTTGGTCTTACGGATGGTGTCCAGCAGTCGGGTCTTACCGTGGTCGACGTGACCCATGACGGTGACCACCGGCGGACGCGGACGCAACTCGGCGTTGCCGCCCTCGTTCTCACCGAACTCGATGGAGAAGGACTCCAGGAGCTGGCGGTCCTCGTCCTCGGGGCTGACGACCTCGACCTTGTAGGTGAGCTCTTCACCGAGCAGGTGCAGGACCTCGTCGGGCAGCGACTGGGTCGCGGTGACCATCTCACCCAGGTGCATCATGACCTGGACGAGCGACGCCGGGTTGACGTCGATCTTGTCACCGAAGTCCGACAGCGAAGCGCCACGGGACAGTCGGATGGACTGACCGTTGCCGCTCGGGATCTTGACGCCACCGAAGGACGGTGCCGCAAGGTCGTGGAACTCCTGACGACGCTGCTTCTTGGACTTGCGCGCACGCCCGGGACGACCGCCCGGACGACCGAACGCACCGGCCGTTCCGCCACCGCGGCCACGGCCGCCGCCACCGGGACGACCACCGAAACCACCGGGACGCGGACCGCCGCCGCCACCGGGACGCGGGCCCGCCGGAGCGCCGCCCCGGCCGCGGCCGCCGCCACCGGGGCGACCGCCACCGCCACCACGACCGCCACCCGCGGGTGCGGCCGGACGGGACGAGGGCATGTTCATCGGGCTGGGACGGGGACCGCCGGGACGCGGAGCGCCCTGACCGCCACCGGGGCGCGGAGCACCCGCGGCACCGCCGGGACGCGGAGCGCCCTGACCGCCACCGGGGCGCGGAGCACCGCCGCCCGGACGCGGAGCACGGTCGCCGCCCTGCGGGCCGGGACGCGGACCCGGACGGGGACCGCCCGGACGCGGAGCACGGTCGCCGCCCTGCGGGCCGGGACGCGGGCCCGGACGCGGAGCGCCCTGACCACCCTGGCCGCCCTGGCCGCCCTGAGCACCACCGGGACGCGGGGCCGGCTTGGAACCCATGCCGGAGGCGTTGGACGCGAACGGGTTGTTGCCCGGACGCGGGCCCGGACGGGGACCGCCCGGACGCGGAGCACGGCCGCCGTCACGGCCACCACGCTCGCCACGCTGCGGCCGGTCGTCGCCGCCCTGCTGCCCACCGGGGCTCGACTTCGGACCCGGCTTGGGCGCGTCGCCACGCGGAGCCTTGGGACCCGGCTTCGGGCCGGGCTTGGGCGCGGCCTCGAACGTCGGGACCGCGGGCTTGTCGACCGGGGCGGACGGCTTCTCGGCCGGAGCCGGAGCCGGAGCCGCGGGCTTGTCGTCCTGAACCGTCGGCTTGGCGGCCGGAGCCGGGGCCTCGGGCTTGGCGGCCGGAGCCGGCTTCGGACCCGGCTTGGGTGCGGGCCCCGGCTTGGGAGCCGTGGGGCGCGCGGGGGCACCGGCGGAGGGCTTGGGGGTCGGCTTGGCAGCCGATCCACCCTTCTTGCCACCGTCGGAGCCATCGTTGAAAGCTTCTTGTAGGCGTCGAACGACGGGGGCCTCTATCGTGGAGGACGCCGAACGAACGAATTCGCCCATCTCGTTGAGCTTGGCCAGCACGGCCTTGCTCTCTACACCGAACTCTTTCGCGAGTTCGTACACCCGGACCTTCGCCACTACTCTCCTTCAGCTTCGGTCCGGGACATGGGCTTGTGCCGGACCGTCGTTAGCTCGAGTTACTCATCGCTGCGTACTCATCAGGCGCTCATCGCAATCTCGACCTGCTTCCTCATCGCTACACAACAATGGGCCGGCTCATGCGTGCCGACACGGCACAGCACGCCGACCTCGGTCCTTACAACCTCGAGGTCGGCCCAGACATTCCAACCCTATCCGGATCGCGGCGCGCTCAGCCACGTGGGGCGTCGTCGAACAGAGACGCCACACGTGAGACGTCCCAACGAGTGGGACCTCCTCCGCTCCGGTTCCGGAAGGCGCGTGACCACGCCCTTCGGCGCTCCGCTAGTTCGAAGCACCGGTGGTCGTGGTGCAGATAGGCTCCGCGCCCCGGAAGTCGACCCCGGGTGTCGGGCGTAATGGCCATGCCCTCGGCCACCAGCCGCACGAGGTCGGACTGGACTGCCCGCGACCGACAACCCACGCACGTTCGCACGGGACGGTCAGGACCGTCTTCGGCCACCATATCGTGTCGAGGCATGGTCGCGACCCGTTCAGTCGGCCGAAGCCGTGTCATCGGTGTCCTCGGCGGGCTCGCCGGCCTCTTCGCTCAGGGGCTGCGCGGGCTCGGCGTCGGACCGGATGTCGATGCGCCACCCGGTCAGACGCGCGGCCAGTCGGGCGTTCTGGCCCTCCTTGCCGATGGCGAGCGACTGCTGGTAGTCGGGGACGACGACGCGCGCCACACGCGCGGCCATGTCGAGGATTTCCACGGAATTGACCCGGGCCGGGGACAACGCGTTGGCGACGAACACGGCGGGGTCCTCGGAGTAGTCGACGATGTCGATCTTCTCTCCGTGGAGTTCGGCCATGACGTTGCGGACGCGGCTGCCCAGCGGACCGATGCAGGCACCCTTGGCGTTGACGCCGCCCCGATTGGAGCTGACCGCCATCTTGGTACGGTGACCGGCCTCACGGGCGATGGCCGCGATCTCGACGGTGTTGTCGGCGATCTCGGGGACCTCCAGCTCGAAGAGCTTGCGCACCAGGTTGGGGTGGGTGCGCGAGAGGGTCACCGAAGGGCCGCGGAGGCCCTTACGGACCTGGACCACGTAGGCGCGCAGGCGCTCTCCGTGGTTGTAGTTCTCGGTGGGGACCTGCTCCTGCGGGGGCAGGATGGCCTCGATCTTTCCGAGGTCGACCAGGACGTTGCGGGGGTCCTTGCCCTGCTGGACGATGCCCGACACGATGTCGTGCTCGCGACCGGCGAACTCGCCCAGGGTCAGTTCGTCCTCGGCGTCGCGCAGCCGTTGCAGGATCACCTGCTTGGCGGTGGAGGTGGCGATGCGACCGAACCCGTTGGGGGTTCCGTCGAACTCGCCGACGGCCACACCCTCCTCGTCGGTCTCCGTCACCCACACGATGACGTGGCCGGTGGAACGATTCAGTTCCACGCGTGCTTTCTTCTCCGGGCCCTCCTCGCGGTGGTACGCGATCAGGAGGGCGTCCTCGATCGCCTTGGCGACCAATTCGACGGCGATGTCCTTTTCGCGCTCCAGGCTGCGAAGGACGCTCATGTCAATGTCCACGGGGCTCCCCCTCTAGTCCGCCGCGTCGGTGTCGGCTTCGCGACGGAATTCCACCTGGACCTTGGCCTTGGCGATCTTGTCGTAGGCCAGGGTGCGGGTCCGACCCTTGACGTCCAGGGTCACGCCCTGGTCGTCGGATTCGATCACACGTCCGGTGAGGTCCCCGCCCTCGGTGAGGTTCACCTTCACCAGGCGACCGCGAGCGCGGCGCCAGTGGCGGGGCATGGTCAACGGACGATCCACTCCGGGCGAGGTGACCTCTAGGACGTAGGGCGTTTCACCCATGACGTCGGAGGCGTCCAGCGCCTCGTTGACGCCTTGGCTCATCTCACCGACCACGTCCAGGTCGACCCCGTCGTCGGAGTCCACGATCACGCGCAGCACTCGGCGTTTGCCCGCCGGTGTCAGCTCGACGGCTTCCAGGTCCAGTCCGGCCTTGGCCAGTACCGGCTCCAGCAGCTCGGCGATGCGCTCTTCCCGCGCCTGCGCTCCCATGCGTGTCAGCCCCTCAAAACGGCGAAATCCCGCCCGCTCGGCCGTGAACCGTTGAACGGGGCGGTCCAGCTCTGTACGTAGTCCTCTTCCACTTCCGCGTCATACGCGAAAGCGCCGCACGTCGCGCACGACGGCGGTTGTCGTGCAAGGGTATCCACTCCCGGACCTCCCCCAGGTCGCCTCGCGCGGGCGGGGCGCACCGTCGGGCCCGATCGGGCGCCCCGAGCCCCTTTCCACCAAGGGGTGTCGGCCCGGACACGGCGCCTCGACCGGCGTGGAAAGATGGGTCCGACCGCCGGTCGACGGCGGGGCCGTCGACACCGCTCCGGACGCGGAGCAGGGGGAGGAGACCACGTGGGCCAGGGGAACGTCAGCCGCCGCGCTGTGCTGGGCGTCACGGCGACAGGTGTCGTGGCGGCGAGCGCCGTGGTCGGTCTGGGCGGGTGCGGCACCGCCGACTGGTATCCCTACGACGTGACCCCGGACGTGTCCGTCCTGCGCTCCCTCATCCGGGAGAAGGAACGGACCGTGGTCCGCTACGAACAGGCGTTGGCCGACGGTGCGGGCCCCGGTGACCTGCTGGAGGGGTTCCGGGAGCACCACCTGGCCCACCTGGACGCGTTGTTGGAGGCCCTTCCCGAGGGGGTGGGTCCGTCCGCGGGACCGGAGGACCCCGACACCGCCGAGGGGCCCGTCCAGGCGGAGACCGACCCCGGTCCGCCTCTGGACACCGCGGGCCTTCGGCTGGTGGAGGCCGCGGCGGCGTCGTCCCGCCTGGACCAGACGGCGGCCGTGACCGACCCGGGGTTGGCCCAGTTGGTGA
This sequence comes from Nocardiopsis sp. JB363, assembly GCF_900143625.1. Taxonomy (GTDB): domain Bacteria; phylum Actinomycetota; class Actinomycetes; order Streptosporangiales; family Streptosporangiaceae; genus Nocardiopsis. The sequence continues at coordinate 67,010 of NZ_FRFF01000103.1, read as the reverse complement.
GCGCGATCGGTGCCGCTGAGGCCGCGCACGCCCATCTGCTGGACGAGGCCTGAGGGCCCACCATCGACATAGGCGAGGTAGTCAGGTGAGCGAGACCCCCACCCCGAACGAGGAGACCGACCCCACGGCCGAAGCCCTCGCGGAGGCGCTGGGCGCCGAGCACGCGGCGGTGTACGGGTTCGAGTTCGTCGGCGGTGCCGCCGGTGACGAGGGACGGCGGGAGCGCGGGTCCACCGCCGCCGTGGAACACAAGGCGCTGCGGGACGCGCTGCGCGACGCCGCCGTCGAACGCGACCTGGAGGCACCGCCCGCCTTGGCCTCGTACCCGATCCCGGAGGGGCGCGGCGGCGAGGACGTGGACACGTTCGCGGCGGAACTGGAGGGCGCCACGATGGAGGCGTACCTGTGGTTGACCTCCTCCACCGACATCGACCTGCGGATCACCGCCGCGCGGGCGCTACAGGAGGCGACGCTGCGTTCCCTGGACTGGGGCGCCGCGTCGGACCCCTTCCCCGGCTTCGAGCGACCGTAGGCATAGCGAGAGGGGCTCCCGCGTACCTCCGCGGGAGCCCCTCTCCGTTTCGATGACCTACTCGGCGCAGGCGGCGACGGTGCGGTCGACGATCTCCTGGATCGGAACGTCGGAACGCTCACCGCTCCTGCGGTCGCGCAGCTCGACCACGCCGTCCTTGAGACCGCGGCCCACGATGAGGGTGGTGGGGATGCCCACCAGCTCGGCGTCGTTGAACTTCACGCCGGGGGCGGCCTTGCGGTCGTCCACGAGCACGCGCAGGCCCTTGGCCTCCAGTTCCCGACCGATGCGCAGCGCCTCGGCGACCTCGTCCCCCTTGCCGGTGCCGACGACGTGCACGTCGGCGGGGGCGATCTCACGCGGCCACACGATGCCCTTGTCGTCGTGGGACTGCTCGACGATGGAGGCCACGGCGCGGGAGACACCGATGCCGTAGGAACCCATCGTGATGCGCTTGGGCTTGCCATCGGGTCCCAGGGCGTCCACCTGGAAGGCGTCCGCGTACTTGCGGCCCAGCTGGAAGATGTGGCCGATCTCGATGCCGCGGGCGGTGTACAGGGTGCCCTGCCCGTCCGGGGAGAGGTCGCCGTCGCGCACGTCGGCGACGTCGAGGGTGCCGTCCGGGGTGAAGTCGCGTCCGGCCACCAGGTCGATGACGTGATGGTCGGCCTTGTCGGCGCCGGTCACCCAGGCGGTGCCGGTGACCACGCGCGGGTCGACCAGGTAGCGGACCTTGTTGTCGATCAGGCACTTGGGGCCGATGTAGCCCTTGACCAGGAACGGGTTGGCGGCGAAGTCGGCTTCGTCGAGGATCTCGACCTCGGCCGGCTCCATGGCCGCTTCGAGGCGCTTGAAGTCGACCTCACGGTCGCCGGGGACCCCGATGGCCAGCAACTCCCATTCCTTGGCGCCGGGGACGCGGGTCTTGACCAGGACGTTCTTGAGGGTGTCGGCCTCGGTGAAGTCGCGGCCCAGGCCGGCGTCGTTCAGGAAGTCCACCAGGGTCTGGATGGTGGCGGTCCGCGGGGTGTGGTGGACCTTCGCCTCGGGCAGCCCTTCCAGGGGCGACGCCTCGGGGACGGGGACCTTCACGGCCTCGACGTTGGCGGCGTAGTCGGACCCGGTGCTGCGCACGAAGGTGTCCTCACCGGTGGGCGCGACCGCGAGGAACTCCTCGGAGGCGGAACCGCCCATGGCGCCGGAGGTCGCCGAGACGATGACGTACTCCAGGCCGAGCCGATCGAAGATCCGGATGTAGGTGGCCCGGTGCTTGTCGTAGGCCTCCTGGAGGCCCTCGTCGTCGATGTCGAAGGAGTAGGAGTCCTTCATGTGGAACTCACGGCCGCGCAGGACGCCGGCGCGGGGGCGGGCTTCGTCGCGGAACTTCTCCTGGATCTGGTACAGGACGACCGGGAAGTCCTTGTAGGAGGAGTACTCGCCCTTGACCAGGAGGGTGAAGAGCTCCTCGTGGGTGGGGCCGAGCAGGTAGTCGCCGCCCTTGCGGTCCTTGAGCCGGAAGAGGGTGTCGCCGTACTCCTCCCAGCGACCGGTGGTCTCGTAGTACTCCTTGGGCAGCAGGGCCGGGAGCAGGACCTCCTGGCCGCCCATGGCGTTCATCTCCTCGCGGACCACGCGGGAGACGTTCTCCAGGACGATCTTGCCCAGGGGCAGCCAGCTGTAGATGCCGGGGGCGGCCCGACGGACGTAGCCGGCGCGCACGAGCAGCTTGTGGCTCGGCACCTCGGCGTCCGCCGGGTCCTCGCGCAGGGTGCGCAGGAACAGGTTCGACATCCGCAGTAGCACGGCCACTCCTCGGTGAACGCACCCGGAGGATCCGGGCACGATGATCGGAAAAACGTTGGGACGACCCAGGCTAGCGCCCCCACGACGGGGTTCGCGCGCAGGTTTCGAAGGGGTCCGCGCTGCGCCTACCTTGGAGGGATCTCCACAGCGGAACGGGACGAGGACATGGGTCGACGTGTGCGTGACAGGGTCGAGGCCGAGGAAGAGGTCTCGGCCGTGCCCGGGGTGGACCTGCTCGCCGACGCGGACCGGTCGAACTCGTGGTTCCTCTTGGTGGAAGGCACCCCGCAGTCGCACGTGGACCTGTCCGACCCCACCTACCTGGACTTCTCGTACGTGCGGCGGATCGCGCACGCGGTCGACCTGGTGGCGCCCGCGGGCGAGGCCGTCGACACGCTGCACCTGGGCGCCGGCGCGCTCACGGTGGCCCGGTACGTGGCGCACACCCGCTCGGGTTCGAACCAGCGCGCGGTGGACGTGGACGCGGCCCTGGTGGAACTGGTGCGGCGCCGGCTGCCCTGGGACCGTCGCGCGCGGCTACGGGTGGGCATCGGTGACGCGCGCGAGTGGATCGGGGCCCGGCACGACTCCAGCGCCGATCTGGTGGTGGCGGACGTGTTCGCGGGGGCGCGGACCCCGGCGCGGTTGACGTCGGCGGAGTTCTACGCCGAGGCGGCCCGGGTGCTGCGTCCCGGCGGGTTCCTGGTGGTCAACGTCGGTGACGGTTACGCGTTGAAGCACACGCGGACGCAGGTGGCGACGGTGCGTTCGGTACTGCCGCACGTGGTGATGTCCGCGGAGCCGGGGGTGATGCGCGGACGGAGGTTCGGCAACCTGGTGCTGGTGGCGGGTCACCGGCCCCTGCCCGAGGAGGAGTTGGGCCGCGCGGCGCACCGCGACCCCGAGATGGCGCGGTTGGTCGCCGGCGAGGACCTGGATCGTTTCGTCTCCGGGTACGCGCCGGTCCAGGACGCCGACGCCGTGGACTCCCCCGCCCCGCCCGTCGACCTGTTCTGACCGCCCTGACCGAACACGGACATAAGCCCACGTAGGCACCGAGAACCTCCTAGTGTCATCGGCATGCCCATCTTCCCCCGCCTCGTCGAGGGCGACCAGGAGAGCGAACCCGACCGCACATGGGAGGGCCGACCACCCCGGCTGTGGCTGCACATCGCCGTGACCTGGACGGTCACCGCCCTGTGCGTCGGAGCGCTCATTCTGGGTGCCCTGTGGTTCCTCGGCTTCCCCGAGATCGCTCGACCGGACACACTGTCGTTGCGCGCCTTCGAGGGCGTGGTGGTCCGCGCGTTCGCCATCATGGCCGGGCTCAGCGGTATCGCGCTGCTGGTGATCGCCTACCACCGGCAGCGCAACAACAACCTGGAGAACCTGCGGGCACGCCGGGCCGCGGAGCGCGACGGGGTCAAACTGTTCAACGACCGGTTCACGGCCGCCTACACCGAGCTGGGCAACGAGCAGGCGACCGCACGGCTCGGGGCGGTGCACGCGCTGGCGCACCTGGCCGACGACGCACCCACCTCCGAACTACGCCAGACCTGCATCAACGTGTTGTGCTCCTACCTGCGCATGCCGAACGCCCCCGTGGCGGAGGGAGACGAGGTCGGCACTACCGCGCGCCAAGAGTACGAGGCCTTCCGAGAGGTGCGGTTCAGCATCATCCGGGTCATCGGGGACCGACTGCGCGACGAATACTCCTCTTGGCACGGTCACCGCTTCGACCTGTCCAACGTGGCCTTCGACGGCGGAACCCTCCGTGGGGTGCACCTCATCGACGGCAAGATGATCTTCGACCGCTCCGTGTTCAGCGGAGGGGAGATGGACTTCCGTTACTCGCGGGTCTCCGGGAGCCGGTTGTCCTTTCGCGGGGCACGCTTCACCGGCGGCACGGTCAACTTCCGGCATGTGCGCTTCGAGGGTCGCTTCAGCGACTTCGACAAGGCCGAGTTCTCGGGCGCGCGGGTCCTGTTCCACGACGCGCGGATCGCCGCGAAGACGATGAACTTCACCCGGGCCGGATTCACCGGCGGACGGGTGGAGTTCACGTCCGGGGAAGAGGGCACCGAACCCGCGCTGGGAGATCCGCCGGACGGGCTGCTCGATGCCGTGGCGGCGGGGACGCCCGGGGTGGTGCGCCTACCGGAGTCCTGGACCGGACCGGGGGTCGGGGAGGACGCTCCCCCTCACACGCGGTGAGGAATCTGTTCCAGAAAATGACCGGAAGCGGACATCCGGCCCCCTCCGGTCCCCGGAACCTCTAGCTTTGACCGGAGCGCGCCTTTTCCCCAGCGCCCTCCGGGTCGGGAATCATCCCCCTTTCCCCACCCGGAGGTCTTCCGGCCGTCCGGCCCCCGTCACATCCGGGGACCGGGCGGCCGGCCCCTTTTCCGGGCGGCTACTCCCCCGGACGTAGGTCCGACCCCCGAGATTCCTCCCCGTGGAGGACGCGATCCCGGAGGGGCGCGCCGTACCGTCGGGGTCGTGGCAGCACGAACCCTTCCCCGTCCCACCCGCACCGATCTATGGATCACGGCCATCCTGCTGGCCCTTTCCGTGATCAGTCCCGCGGTCATCGAAGCCTTCGACCCGGTCCCCGGTGACCGGCCCGCCTGGCCTTGGGGGTACGCGCTGATCCTGGTGGCCTGCCTGCCGCTGCTGTGGCGCACGGCCTTCCCTTGTCTGGTCGCCGTCGTCTCGGTGGTGGCCGCCACGATCTACTACCCGTTGGGTTTCCCCGACGGCCTGGTCATGTTGTGCACCGCGGTCATGCTCTACAGCGTGGTGCGGTGGGGCTACCGGACCTTCGGTTGGTTCCTGGGCATCGGCCAGTTCCTGGCGATCAACACCTACGAGTTGGCCTTGACCGGCACCTTCCGCCCGGAGGCCGTGGGGATCGTGGCCTGGGTCCTGGTCCTGCTGTGCGTGGCCGAGGTCCTGCGTTGGCGCGCCGAGTACCAGAAGGCCGACCGGGAAAGGGGACAGGAGGCGAGCCGCACCCGAGAGGAGGAGCTGCTGCGTCGTGCCTCCGAGGAACGCCTCCGATTGGCCCGCGACGTGCACGACACCGTCGCCCACAACATCTCCCTCATCAACGTGCAGGCCGGAACCGCCCTGTACCTGATGGAGGACCAGCCCGAGCGGGCCGCCGACGCGCTCACCACCATCAAACAGACCAGCAAGGACACCCTCACCGAGCTGCGCGCCATGCTCGGGGTGCTGCGGGCCGTGGACGAGGCGGCCCCCCGCTCGCCCACCCCCGGCCTGGACCGGGTGTCGGACCTCGTCGAGGGCGCGAGGGGCGCGGGCCTGGAGGTCCTGATGGAGACCGATGGCGACGAACGACGGCTCCCCCAAGGGATCAAGGGTGTCGCCTACCGGGCGTTGCAGGAAGCGCTCACCAACGTCGTCCGGCACGCGCACGCCGAGAGGGCCGTGGTGCGGATCGGATACGGGCCGGCGGAACTGTCGCTGGAGGTCACCGACGACGGCCGTGGGACGGTGGGCCCGCCGGCCGCGGGCAACGGGATCACCGGAATGCGCGAACGCGCCGCCCTCGTCGGAGGATCGGTGGACGCCGGGCCGGTGAAGGGTGGAGGATTCCGGGTGCGGGTGCGACTACCGGTCGACACCGGGCCCGTCGAGGAACGGGGTGGACAGGGTGATCCGGGTACTGCTCGCCGATGACCAGGCTTTGGTCCGGGCCGGTTTCGGGGCGCTGCTCGACAGCGCGGACGACATCGAGGTGGTCGCGGAGGCCGCCGACGGGGAGGAGGCCGTCCGATTGGCGCGGGCCGAACGCCCCGACGTGATCCTGATGGACATCAGGATGCCCGGGATGGACGGGCTGGCCGCCACGGAGCGGATCCTCGCCGAACCCGCGCTGGAGTGGACCCGCGTGGTCATCCTCACCACGTTCGACCTGGACGAGTACATCTTCGACGCGTTGCGCGCCGGGGCCAGCGGTTTCCTCGTCAAGGACACCGAACCGCGCGACCTGCTCCAGGCGGTCCGGGTGGTGCACGAGGGCGAGGCGCTGCTGTCACCCGGCATCACGCGCAGGCTGATCGCGGACTTCGCGAGCCGTCCCTCGAAGACACCGGTCTCATCGACCCGACTCAACGGACTCACTGTCCGGGAACGTGAGGTGTTGGCCCTGGTCGGTCGAGGACTCTCCAACGACGAGATCGCCCGAGAGCTGGTGCTGAGCCCGGCCACCGCCAAGACCCACGTCAGCCGCACCATGGTCAAACTCGGGGTCCGCGACCGCGCCCAGCTGGTGGTGCTGGCCTACGAGACCGCCCTGGTCGTCCCCGGCCGACCCCGGGAGACCTGAGGGTCGGCTCGGGGAGGTCCCGTACACCCGCGGGCGTAGCGGGGGGACGTCCGATACACCCCCGGAAGCGGAGTGGGTGACGCCCCCGGGACGATGCGCGGGAACGGACCCGCGACGGATGCTTCTGCTGTCCCCACCGACGAGAGCAGAAGGCCGCGACCGTGTTCGAAGACCCCCTCGCCCTGGCACGACTACAGTTCGCGCTCACCGCCGCGACGCACTACATGTTCGTGGCCCTGACCCTCGGCCTTGCCCCCTACGTCCTGTTCACCCAGTTGTCCGCGACGCTGCGCGGTGATCGCTCCCGAATGACCGCCGTGCGCTTCTGGGGCGGCCTGTACCTGGTCAACTACGGCATGGGCGTGCTCTCCGGCCTCGTGATGGAACTCCAACTGGCGTTGAACTGGAGCGGTCTCCAGGAGGCGTTCGGCTACAGCTTCGCGGCCCCGTTGGCGATCGAGACGATGACGGCGTTCTTCGTCGAGTCGACCTTCCTGGGGTTGTGGATCTTCGGGTGGGATCGGATGGGCCGCTGGGCGCACCTGTTCTGCTTCCTGGTGGTCACCGCCACCGCGTACTCGTCCGCGTGGTGGGTGTTGGTGTCCAACGGGTTCCTGCGCCACCCGGTGGGTTTCGAGATGGTGGACGGGATCGCGCACATGAACGATCCGGTCGCGATGCTCACCAACCCGGCGGCGCTCTTCGCCTTCGGTCACGTCGTCACCGGGGCGTTGGCCCTCGGCGCCCTCGTGGTGGGCGCGGTCTGCGCCTACCACCTGATGCGCGGTTGGGACCACGACGGCGTCTTCCGTCGGGGCATCGGCTACTCGGCGATCATGATGTGCGTGATGCCGTTCCTGGTGGTGACCTTCGGCGGCATGCAGTTCTCCTACTTCGATCGGGACCCGCCCACCACCGGGCTGACCCGCACCGCCGAGGAGATCGAGGCGATCGAGGCGGCCGGGCAGAGCTCGTTCGTCTCGGTCGCCAACACGACGGGGGACGTCGTCATGATGACCTCCTGGGCGCTCATGTTCTTCCTCGGTCCACTCATGGTGCTGGTGTTCCCCCTGATCGCGGAGCGACGCGGCGCCATGGGCCGGATGCTGCGGTTGGCCCCCGGCCCGCGACTGTTCGGCGGGCGTCCACCCTGGTGGGTCCGGTGGTCCCTGGCGCCCCTCCTGTTCGCACCCGTGCTGCCGTACCTGGCGAGCGTGGGCGGCTGGGTGTACCGGGAGACCAACCGTCAACCCTGGGTGGTGGTGCACCACCTGACGACCGCCGAAGCGGTGACTCCCCTGTCACCCGGCGCCGCCGTGGTCTCGTTCACGCTCTTCACCGTCGCCTTCGGTGTCCTGGCCGTGGTGACGTACTGGCTCCTGATCCGCTACGCCCGGCGAGGGCCGGAGGGCGGCCCGCTCGCCGAGAGGCGCCAGGTGGAACCCGCAGAGCCCGTTCCCCCCGTCCACACGTTCTGAGTCCGAGGGATGACACTCATGACACTCATGGAAATCTTCGCCTCTCCACTGCTGACCGCGTCGCTCCTCGGCCTGTTCGTCGTGGGCTACCTCGTCCTGGCCGGGTCCGACGTGGGCCTGGGCATGCTGATGCCGTACGTGACCCGCACCCCCGAGCAGCGGCGCCAGGTGGTGGCCGCCATCGCCCCCTATTTCCTGGCCTCCGAGGTCTGGCTGGTGGCCGCCGTGGGGGTGATGGCGGGGATGGTCCCGGATGTGGAGCACGTGGTGATCGCCACCCTGTGGCCGGTCCTGGTGCTCCTCCTCGCGGCGTGGCTGCTGCGCGACGCGGGGTTGTGGTTCCGTGCCCGAGTGGACTCCTCCGGCTGGCGATCCGCCTGCGACACCGCGATCGTGGCGGGCAGCTGGCTGCTGGCCACGTCGTGGGGCGTGGCGTTGGCGGGCCTGCTCGCGGGGGAGCTCACCCTGTCGCCGTTCACGGTGGTGTGCACCGCCGCGGTGGTGTCGTTGTTCGCGCTGCGCGGGGCCGCCTTCGGCGCCGAACGGTTGGTGGGCGCCACCGAGGCGGAGAGCGCGGACGTGGCCGCCCGGGCGACCCGCGCACTGGCCCGGGTCGCGTTGGCCACGGTCCTGCTGACGGTCGCCGTGGCGGTGGGCCTGGGCGTCCTACCCGCCGTACGCGTGGAGGCGGCCGTACTGCTGACCGCGGTGGCGGTGGCGGCCTTGGCCGCGACCACCGGGCCGACCGGTCCGATGCTCTCCCGGCACACCTCCGCGGTGGCCATCGCGGTTCCTGGATTGATCGTGGCGTTGTCCGTGGATCTGTCGGTCGCGCAGCTCCCCGGCATGACCGGGGTGTTCGTATGGTCGATGCTGCTCCCCACCGTTCCGGTCATGCTCTTGGGGCAGGTTTGGTTGTACCGAATGACGCGCCGACCGGCCGCCGAACCCACCTTCTTCGCCTGACCCTGGAAGGGCGGTCGGCCCGGTTCAGCGGTGTGGGGCCGGGTGTGCGCCCGCGCGCGACCCCATGGTCAAGGCACGGTCGGCGGCCGGCCTCGGGTTGGGAAAGGCGCGCGATGGGAAGTTCAACCTTTGGGAAAGCTTCGAGGCGTCGGGGAGGACCCTCGTCGCCATCGCGCACGGACTGCCGTGCCGAGCCCTTGAGGAGGGACCGTGACCCACACCCTGATCATGCCTCCGCCCCAGGCCGGGTGCGGCTGTGGTTCCGGCTGCGGTTGCGGCTGCCAGAGCGGCGGCTCCTGCAACTGCGGAGGGAACTGCGGTTGACCCCTCGGGGTGCGCCCGGCGGTGTCCGGGTCCCCCACCCCCTTCCGATGGGCTGCCCCTCCCCTTGGGGGCGGCCCCTCGGTAACGGATCGTTTCCGGCGGTTCCACACCCGGCATGTCGCGACAACGAGCGATGATGCGTGTACTCTGAGTCACAGCGTTTTCCCGCAGGGAGAGACGCCGGGCACCCACCCGTTGGGGGAGATCAGCGATGCCGCCGTTCACCAGTCCAGCGAGCCGGAGGGGACGACCCTCCGAGCACGCGCGCCTGCTCCGGTGTGTGCAGGAGATACTGGAACGCTCCGATCGGGCCGTGCCCTGGGAACCGGATACCGTCGGGCTCCCCGACGCCCACTCCGACAGCGCCCTGGCCCGCATCAACGACGTCGCCTTCTACGCGAACGCGCGCAACGAGGTCACCACATTGGCCGGCGTGTGCGTGGACCTGCTCCTCCTGCACAGCCCCGAAGGGGACGAGGGGTGCCGGTGCCAGGGCTGCCGACTCCCCTGGCCCTGCCCGACCTTCGGCGAGATCTCCCGCCTCCTGGGCTGAACCCCCGTACAACGGACGTCGCCCGCCGAAGTCGGGGCGCGATCCGACTTCGACGGGCGACGGTCTTCTCTGTGCCCACCACCGATGACACCCCACGACCGAACCGTCGGGGCGCCCTCACCGGGCGGGACACACCCAGAGGATAATACTGAAACTGGTTCTACTGCAAGGCCCGAGCCAGGCTCGAAACAGGTCTATTTCCCGGTGAAATAGCGCCAAATGGGATTTCTGCAACAGGATCTACTCTGGGATGAGATGCTCCCCTGGTCAGACCTGGAACTGGACGGCGGCGCGGTCGGCGAGCAACGGACCGATCACCGAGAGCGCGGCCTGGTGTTCGGGATGGTCCCGGTAGGCGACGAAGGCCGACTCGTCGGCGACGTCGGCCACCACCGCGAAGTCGAAGGTGCCCGGCCCGATGCCCAGATCCGGACCGAAGGCGTACGCGTCGAGCGCGGAGATCACGCCGGGCAGGGCGCCCAGCGCCTCCTCGACCCGCGCGACCTGCTCGGGGGTGGTGCCGTCCTGCCAGCGGAACAGAGCGATGTGTCGAAGTGCCATACCGCCGAACCTATCGGGAGCCGTAGGGCTGCGCGGGGTCCAGGGCGGTGAGGTGCGAGCGGGTGATCGACGGGGAGCGGCCAGGCCCAGGGGCGGGGGACAGCCCCTGGGACCGACCTTGGTCGGCAACGCGATGACCGCACCCCCACCGAAGCGAAGGGCTCTCCCGCCGGCCACCTGCGGGGGCGTGCCGCGCAACTTCGACGTTAACGAAGCATCGGCGACACGAACACCCCTCTTCGATAACCGGAACGTCTCGATTGACCGAAAGGGGAAGGGGACGACACCGCGACGACCTGCGACGACAGAACGTCACCGCAGGACCCGGCCATGGCAGGGAGGCGGGTGCCGACCCTCGTATATGTCCGGAAACGGCCAGGGCACAAATCCCCCCGCCGGAAACCGCAAAACAATACCCTCCGCAACGATCCGTGAAAAGGTTGCAGAGGGTTGCAATTCCGGCGAGGGAACGAACAAAGAAGCGGTCGACCGTGAAGTCGACCCGCGGATCAACTAATCCTGGTCGCCAGTAGATACGCGCTCGGAGAATCGGCGTCGACTATTTCGGCGACCCGCCAGACCTGGCCTCCGACACTGAACACGTCGCCCACACGAACATCGATCATGGGAGTGGGACGCCACTCCCTCGGGCCACCGATCTTGGCCACCGGGCGTCCCTGGTCGTCGATCCAGAAACTCCCGCCGCCAACGGGACCCCCGGCGAAGCGGTCGTTACGACCGTAACTGATCTTCTCCTGCGCACCGATCTCGTGAACCACCGTGGATGCAATCCCAACCGTCTCGGGTTCCATTGAAAACGCGTCCATATTAACCTTCTCCCCGTCATTGAACAGGGGGCTGAAGGAGCGTCCCAGCGTTTTGAGCAGAATAGCCGACAAAAGTAATGCGCGGGCCGGGACCTTGGTCCCGACCCGCGCATCGGATCAGTGGAGAGTGAAAACTACTGGTCGTCGGATCCCCGGTTGCCCTTGAGACGACCCACCAGGGTCTCCAAGGCCGAGCTGAACGGGTGGTCGTGCACCATGTACGTCCACGTCATCGAAGGACGCTTCACACCGACCTGGCCCACGTCCAGCTCACCGTCGACCACTTCGAGCTCTTCGAAGCTCTCGGCGGCGCGGGCCCGGGCCTCGTCCAGGAAGCCCTTGAAGACCGGGACGGCCTCGCGGTTGAACTCGTCCAAGGGGTCGCGACGGCCCAGGTAGCGCAGGTGGATACCCTCCCGCAGCTCCGACAGGAACGCGTTGTGATCGGTCCAGCCACGGTCCAGGTGGTAGAGGGTGATCTGCCGGGAGGCGTCGCCGACGCGCTCGGCGTCCAGCTCCTCCACCAGTTCCTCGTGGCGCGCCTTCTTGTCCTTGGCGATGTGCCGGTCGCCCTGATCCCCGTTGAGGACCAGCTCGCGGTGTTCCAGGACGACCTCGCGCTGCACGTCGATGAGCTTGTTGTAGCGCCAGGTGTTGCGGTGGACCTCCAGCAGCTGCCCCTCGGAGACCCGCTGGGCGTGGTCGACCATGCCCAGCCACGCGTCGTCGGTGATCTCGCCCTCGGCGGTGGTCTTGTAGCCGGTGCTCTCGGAGGCGTTGTTGACGAGCAGGTCGTCGTCCAGGCTGACGAAGAAGATGGAGTCGCCCGGGTCGCCCTGTCGTCCGGCGCGGCCGCGGAGCTGCCCGTCCAAGCGGCTGCTGGGGTAGCGGCCGAAGCCCATCACGAACAGGCCTCCGGTCTCCACCACCCGTTCACGGTCGGACATGTCGCTGCCGCCGAGCCGGATGTCGGTACCGCGGCCGGCCATCTGGGTGGAGACGGTGACGGCCCCGTAGGTACCGGCCTCCGCGATGATGGACGCCTCGTCCGCGTCGTTCTTGGCGTTGAGGACCACGCACTCCAGCCCGGCCTCGCGCAGCCGGCCGGCGAGCAACTCGGACTCGGCGACGTCCTGGGTACCGATGAGGATGGGGCGGCCGCTCTTGTGGACCTCCTCCACCTTCGCGATGAGGCCGTCCTCCTTCTCCTCGCGCGTGGCGTACAGGCGCGAGCCCTGGTCCTCGCGGACGTTCGGCTTGTTGGAGGGGATGACCGCGACTTCGAGCTCGTAGAACTCGCGCAGCTGCTCGGCGACGGACATCGCCGTGCCCGTCATGCCGGCCAGCGTGGGGTAGCGCATGATCAGGGCCTGGACGGTGATGGAGTCCAGGACCTCGCCGGTCTCGCTGATCGCCACCTTCTCCTTGGCCTCGACCGCGGCCTGAAGGCCGTCCGGCCAACGCTGGAGCAGGGCGATTCGACCGCGGGACTCGTTGATGATCCGCACCTCGCCGTCGCGCACCACGTAGTGGACGTCGCGCTGCAACAGCACGTGCGCGTGCAGGGCCAGGTTGACCTGCGGCAGGAGTGAGGAGTCGTCCTCGGAGTACAGTTCGACGCCGTCCAGTGCCTTCTCGACCTCGTCGATGCCCGCGTCGGTGAGCTGGACGTTGCGTCCCTCGCCGTCGATCTCGTAGTGCACGCGCGGTTTGAGGTCGCGCACCACGTCGGCCATCTCGATGTCGGCGGGTACGGCCTCGGCGGCGCCGGCCAGCACCAAGGGCACGCGCGCCTCGTCGACGAGCACGGAGTCGGCCTCGTCGATGATGGCGACGTGGGGTTCGGGCACCACCCGGTCCTCGATGTCGGTGACCATGCGGTCGCGCAGGACATCGAAGCCGAGTTCGCTGACGGCCGCGTAGGTGACGTCGCTGCCGTAGGCCTCTTTGCGTTCCTCCGTCTCGGAGTCCTCGTTGATCCAGCCGACGGTGACGCCGAGCATGCCGTAGAGGGGTTGCATCCACTCGGCGTCGCGTCGGGCCAGGTAGTCGTTGACGCTGAGCAGGTGGACACGCTTACCGCGCAGGGCGAACCCGGCGGCGGCGAGAGCGCCCGCGAGGGTCTTGCCCTCACCGGTGGCCATCTCGGACACGTGGCCGTCGAGCAGCGTCATGACTCCGAGGAGCTGGACGTCGAACGGCCGTTCGTCGAGGGTACGGCGTGCGGCCTCTCGGCCTACGGCGCACAGGTCGACCAGATCGGTCGGGGAGTAGGGGAGCTCGGCGTAGCCGAGTTCGATGGCCTTCTCCCTCAGCTCATCATCGCTGAGTTCACGCAGACCCTCCTCTTCGGCCTCGATCGCCGGCAGGAGCTTGGTATAGGGCCGCAGGTCCACCGCACCGGGCTTGCCCAGTAGGCGGCGGACGCTTTCCGCCATTCGTCCGAACACCACGCCAGGGTAACGCCGGACACAACCCGTTGGTTCCCCTCGGGTGATCGCATGTGCACAACAATGGTGCGAAACCATCCCAAGGGGACTCGTTCGGGCAGCGACGGGACGGCGTGCTCAGTTCACGAGTTGGCTCTGGGTGCGCTGGGTGCGCTGGCGGGCCTCCATGGCCATGGCGTGCTTGACGAGGGTCAGCAAGACCTTGACCACGGACTTGCGGTCGCGGGCGTCGCACGGGACGACGGGAACGTCGGGGGCCAGGTCCAGGGCGTCGCGCAGCTCGTCGGCGGTGTAGCTCGTGTCGGCGTCGAACTCGTTGACGGCCACGACGAACGGGAGCCGGTACTGGCGTTCGAAGTAGTCGAGGGCCTGGAAGGTGTCCTCCAGCCGGCGGGTGTCGGCGAGGATGACCGACCCGAGGGCGCCGCGGACCAGGTCGTCCCACATGAACCAGAAGCGCTGCTGGCCGGGGGTGCCGAACAGGAAAAGGGTGAGGTCGGTTTCGAGGGAGATACGACCGAAGTCCATGGCGACCGTGGTGCTGGTCTTGTCCGGGGTGTGCGAGAGGTCGTCCACACCGACGCTCGCCGAGGTGACGGCCGCCTCGGTACGGACCGGGGGGATCTCAGAGACAGCCCCGACGAACGTGGTCTTACCGACTCCGAAGCCCCCGGCGATGATGATCTTGGTGGACAGTTCGGTGGGTGCGTGGACGTTGTTCGTGCTGTTAGCTGAGTGGATCACAGTTTGTCCTAGCGAGAGTGCCGGGTCTGGACGGACGGTTGGCTCACGCGACCCGGGCTGGAGGGGCGCGGATCCGCCGGGGTCCGAACCTCCACTGGAGGATCCGCATCTGGAACCTAACACCGGTCGACGCTGGATTCCGGGGTTTCGGCAGAGTGACCATGAGGGCCCCGGCGACGGCCGAGGTGAGGGGGTTCCGGCCCGAACGTGACTGTGGACACCCCGCCATCGGATGTCCATCTCGTGGCCGGGAGTCCGGGTTCGCGAACGGACCGTAGTCAGACAAGCACATTCCTGTACCCCGGTCGGGGCACTTTACGACATTGTGAGCGGCCATTTTCGGCCGCTTTCGGCCGCGTCGATCCCTGTCCGGCACCGCTCCCTGCATCTACGGTGGAAAGCAGGGCACCCATCTGAGTGAGGTCGCCGTCGACTCCTGGCACGAGCACGCGACCCACGGGGCCCCGGCGGCGCCTTGGGGCGCACGACCGCCACCGACGTCTCGCTCTTCGATGTCGAACCGGCCGTACCACCCCGTTCGGGCGTTCCCGAGCCCCACCGGCCCACAACCGTCCACGTGGGCCGGTGGCGGCCGCTCACGATGCCTCGGCCACGCCCAGTGCGTAGGATGTACTCCGCACCCCTCCCCCGAACAGCGCACACTCGTGTGCCCGCGCGTTCCGGGGTCGATCAGGGGACAGCGAGTCCGCAGACAGAACACTCCCGAGGGAGCCGAGAACCCCACATGTCCGATCAGCGCGTCGTCCGCCCCACCCCCATCAGCGGTTTCCCCGAGTGGACCCCACAAGTCCGGGCCGTGGAGCAGCGTTGGCTGGACCATATCCGCGCCGGGTTCGAGTCCTTCGGCTTCGCGTCCGTGGAAACCCCCTCGGTGGAGAACCTGGACGTGCTGATGGCCAAGGGCGAGACCTCCCAGGAGGTCTACACCCTGCACCGTCTCCAGGCCGACGCCAAGGACGACTCCGACGCCAGGCTCGGGTTGCACTTCGACCTGACGGTGCCCTTCGCCCGCTACGTCGCCCAGCACTTCAACGAGCTGACCTTCCCGTTCAAGCGCTACCAGATGCAGCGCGTCTGGCGCGGTGAGCGCCCGCAGGAGGGCCGGTTCCGCGAGTTCACCCAGTGCGACATCGACGTCATCAACGTGGACTCGGTGCCGCTGCACTTCGACGCCGAGCTCCCCCGCATCGTGCACCGGGTTCTCAGCGGGCTGGACATCCCCGCCTGGACCCTGAACGTCAACAACCGCAAGGTGCTCCAGGGCTTCTACGAGGGTCTGGGCGTCAAGGACCCGATCGCGGTCATCCGCGCCGTGGACAAACTCCACAAGATCGGGGACGAGGGCGTACGGGAGATCCTGGTCGCCGAGGGCCTGACCACGGAGCAGATCGACCCCTGCCTGGCGCTGGCCCGTGTCAAGGGCGACGGCGCCACCGTGGTCGCGGGGGTCCGTGAACTGGGTGTCACCTCGGAGCTGCTGGAGGAGGGCCTGGAGGAACTGGCGTTCGTCATGAACGACCTGGCCGACCTGCCCGAGGGCGACGTGGTGGCGGACCTGTCCATCGCCCGTGGCCTGGACTACTACACCGGCACCGTCTACGAGGCCTCCTTCGACGACGACCCGGGGTACGGCAGCATCTGCGCGGGTGGACGCTACGAGGACCTCGCCGGCCAGTTCATCCGTCGGAAGCTGCCCGGGGTGGGCATCTCCATCGGCCTGACCCGCATCTTCGCCAAGCTCGTCGCGGAGGGACGCATCGAGGCCGGCCGGGTGTGCCCCACCGACGTGATGGTGGTCGTCCCCAACGCCGAGCGACGCGCCGAGGCGCTGCGCACCGGTGAACTGCTGCGTGGACGCGGGTTCAACACCGAGGTGTTCCACTCCACCGCCAAGGTCGGCAAGCAGATCCAGTACGCGTCCAAGAAGGGCGTCCCCTTCGTCTGGTTCCCACCCTTCGAGGAGGGCGGCGCCCACGAGGTCAAGGACATGGAACGGGGCGAGCAGACCACCGCCGACCCGGCCGTCTGGGACCCGAAGGGCTGATCCGCGCGGTTCGGCCCCGGTGGGAAGCACCCCTCCCCCGGGGTCGTCACGGCCCGAATTCACGAGGGTCACGA
The DNA here is from genome assembly GCF_900143625.1 of Nocardiopsis sp. JB363. Classification (GTDB taxonomy): domain Bacteria; phylum Actinomycetota; class Actinomycetes; order Streptosporangiales; family Streptosporangiaceae; genus Nocardiopsis. Next base: position 50,282 of record NZ_FRFF01000103.1, on the reverse strand, counting down.
TGGGCCCTTAGCAAATTACGGCCCGGCGTGGGCGGTTTCCGACCCCTCGTGCCGGAACCGGCCATTCACGAGACAGCCACGAACACCCGGTGCCAGACTGTAACCGGCCGCGTCGTGGACGTCACGGACACGAGGCGGTCGACATCGGTGTTCTAGTAAACGAGGCCATGTCTCCTCCTCGCCACAACCTGCCCCTGTCCGCCGGCGAGTTCATCCGGTTCGTCGGACGCGAACGCGACATCGTCGACCTGGGTCGCCTGCTCGGGACCGCCAGGATGATCACGCTGACCGGTACCGGTGGAATCGGCAAGACCAGACTCGCCCTCCACCTGGCCGAACGTGTGCTGCGCCAGTTCCCCGACGGGGTGCGCTTCATCGACCTGAGCGAGGCCTCCACCCACGAACAGGCGCTGCGCACCGTCGCCGCGGGCCTCCAGGCCGCCCAGGGCGATTCCACGACCCTGATGGACGGCATCATCACGGCACTGCGCACCCAGCACCTGCTGCTGCTCCTGGACACCTGTGAGCACGCGGTGGGGCCGATGGCCGAACTGTGCCAGGCCGTGCTGCGCGACTGTCCCCGAGTACGGATCCTGGCGACCAGCCGCCGGCCGCTCCACGTACCCGAGGAGAGCATCTGGCGGGTCCCGCCGCTCTCCCTGCCCTCACGGCCCACCCCCACCGACCCCTACGCCGCCGTTCCGGTGCCCATCCCGCGGCGGGACGCCCAGCGCTACGAGTCGGTGCGGCTCTTCCTGACCCGCGCGCACGCCGCCCGCTCCGGTTTCGAGATGACCCGGGAGAACTCCGGCTACATCGCGGAGATCTGCCGCATGCTCGACGGCCTGCCTCTCGCCATCGAACTGGCCGCCGCACGGGTCCGGGTGCTGTCGGTCCAACAGATCCTGCGCAGGCTGGACGACCGTTTCCAGCTGCTGACCAGCGACGGAACGGAGAACCTGCCGGCCCGCCAACGCACCCTGCGCGCGGTGCTGGAGTGGAGCCACGGCATGCTCACCAACGCCGAGCGCTCGCTCCTGCACCGCTTGTCGGTGTTCTCCACCTGGTACCTGGAGATGGCCGAAGAGGTGTGTTCCGGTGAAGGGGTGGAACCCACCGACATCCTGCCGTTGCACTTCTCCCTGCTGGACAAGTCGCTGATCGTGGTGGACGCCGAGATCAACGGCACCGCCCACTACCGGCTCACCGAGACCGTGCGCGCCTACGCCATCGAGCAGTTGGAGGAAGACGAGGACGTCGACGAACGCTGGTCGCGTTACCTCGACTTCAGCGTCCGCCGGTTGGAGGAGGCTTCCGAACGCGGGCGCACACCGAACGACTGGACCGAGCGGTTGGGCCGGTTGCGCAAGTACGACCACCACCGGGAGAACCACACCCGGGTGGTGGGCTGGGCGCTGTCCGAGGGACGGGTGGACGAGGCCCTGCGCGTGTGCGTGGCGCTGCGTCCGCACTGGCTGATGCGGGACCTGTCCGCCGAGGGCGGCCGTCTCCTGGAGTGTGTCCTGGCCGCGTCCCCCGATACCCAGTCGCCCCCGTGGAGGGCCCGCGCCCTGGCCCTCCACGCCGAACTGCGACTGGACGTCGACCCCGCCGCACGGGTGTCCACCCTGGCCATGTGCGCCCTGGAGTCGGCACGGGCCTGCCGGGAGCCCGGTGCGGCCGCTTCGGCCCTGACGACCCTGGCCACCCTCTCCCTGCGCGCCAGTTCCGTGGAGGAGGCCGAACGCCAGGCGCTCCAGGCCCTGGAGTGGGCCGTGGTGGCCGGGGACCCGATCACCGAGGCCGGCGCGCGCGAGGTGTTGGCCCGGTCGGCCCGGCGTCGTGGCGCCCCGGAGGAGGCCGTCGCCCACCTGGAGGTGAGCCTGTCCGCCGCGCGCCTCCTGTGCGACCGGTGGGTCGAGGCCCGATCCCTGCACGCGCTGGGGTCGATCGCGGCCGAGGCCGGGGAGCACGACCGCGCCCGCGAACTACTGTCGGAGGCCTTGGACGTCTTCGGCGAACTGCCCTCCGACCCGGCGGTGGCGCGGTGCGCCGCCGACCTGGGCCGGTTGCATCTGTCCTGGCGCGACCCGTTGTCGGCACGCGCTCCCCTGGCCCGCTGCCTACAGGTGAGTTTCACCTCAGGACGCAGGATCTCGGTGGCCCGGGCCATGGAGGCCTTGGCGGAGCTGGCGCTGGCCGAGGAGGAGGCCACTCGCGCCGCGGCGCTGGCGGGTGTAGCCGCCGACCTGCGCACCTCCCTGGAACAGCCGTCGGCCGAGACCGTCCGGCTGCGTTCGGCGGTGGAGCGTAGAGTGGGCGCGGACCAGGCCACCCAGGCGTGGAACGCGTGGCGTTCCCTGCCGTTGGAGCAGGTCCGCGACCGTGCCCTGGCCTTTCCCCGACCTCAGGGGGCCCGCGCAGGCGGACCCGAATCGCTCACCCCACGGGAACGCGAGATCGCCACACTGGCCGAGAAGGGACTGTCCAACCGTGAGATCGCCGAGGAGTTGATCATCAGTCAGGCCACCGCCGCACGGCATATCGCGAACATCTTCAGAAAACTCTCGATTTCGTCCCGGACGCAGTTGACCGGCTGGACCTCTCCCCGGGAGCCTGGCTGAACGTCCGACGTACGCGCAGCGGCACTTGCACAGTGCGCGTGCACCCGCTAAACCAGGAAGTCGGACCAGCACCGTCCGACTCCGATGAACCCAAACCCCTGTGACCCCTGCCACCCGGCGGTGAACACACCCCCGACCAGCCCCTAATTGTGAAGGCCATGGCACCTTTGACCGCGCCCGCGCGGCACAACCTCCCCCGGCCGGGCACCAGCTTCGTGGGCCGGGAACCGGATCTGAGTGATCTGCTCCGACTGCTCGGCTCCAGCCGGTCGGTCACCATCCGTGGCGCCGATGGGATCGGCAAGACACGGCTGGCCCTCCACGTGGCCGAACAGTCCACCGTCTCCTTTCCGGACGGGGCGTGGTTCGCCGATCTCACCGACGTGTGCACCCGCCTTGAGGTGTACGCGCGGATCGCCGAGGCCATAGGAGTGGTCGAGGAGGCGGGACAACCCCTGGCCACCACCGTGACCGAGGCACTGCGCGACCGGCGCCTGCTGTTGGTCCTGGACTCGTGCGAGCACGTGGCCGAGGAGGTCACCGAGATCGGTGACGCCCTGTTGGCGTCCTGCCCGTCGGTGTCGTTGATGCTCACCAGCGAACAGGCGGTGCGGCTGTCCGGTGGCACGGTGTGGATGGTCCCGCCGATGTCACAGCCGGTGGTGGCGCGCAACGCTCCACCACCCGACCCGACCACGACCGAACCGGTGCGGTTGTTCCTCGACCGCGCGCGTACGCGCGATCCCCGCTTCGAGCCCTCCCCCGAGGAGCTGGACGCGGTCTCGGCCCTGTGCGATCTGGCCGGTGGCATGCCTCTCGGCATCGAGCTGCTCGGCGCGGAGGCTCCGGAGTCCGGTGTGACGACACTGCTCCAGGGGCTACGGGCGCACCTGTCCTCCCCCGAGCTACGGCCCGGCCCCGGGCAGGCGGTCTCGCGCAGCCAGGTGCTGCCCGTGGTACTGGACTACGTGTACCGGAACCTGCCGGAACCCGAACGGGTGCTGTTGCGCCGGCTCTCGGTGTTCCGGGGGTGGGACCTGGAGTTGGCCGAGCAGGTGTGCTCCGACGAGGGTCTGCCCGAGTCCGCCATCCTGGACCTGCTCACCTCCTTGCTGAACCGTTCCCTGGCCACGGTGACGGGCGAGTTCGAGGGACGCGTGCGTTACCGGCTGCCCGAGGCCGTGCGCAGGTTCGCCGAGGAGCGTCTGAACGCCGAAGGCGAGGACGTCCTCTTCCAGGACCGCCTCCTGGAACGGATGCTGCTTCTGGTGGAGGACCTGAGCCGCAAACTGGAGTCGAGCCGCTCGATGCCCTGGGCCGAGAGGGACTCCGGACGGCGTCGGGTGCTCGCCGAATACGACACGCTCCGCTCGCTGCTGCGCAGGTCGCACCTGGAGGCGGCGGCCGAACCGGGGCTACGGTTGTGCGTGAGCCTTTCCGCCCACTGGGTGAGTCACCACAACTACTCCGAGGGCGCCCACTGGATGGACCGTCTGCTCGACCTGGAGGAGTCCGCAAAGGCACCCTCCAGGGCCCGGGCCCTGGTCGGTCGCGCCCAGTTGGCACGTGTCCGGCGCGACCACGACCTGGCCCGCAGCGCGGGCGAGGAGGGACTGCGGCTGTGCCGTGAGACCGGGGACGGCGTCTTCGTACGCACCTCGTTGAATCTGTTGGCCTTGGTGGAGGTGCGCGAACGCCGCGTCGAACGCGCCTCCGTGCTGGTGGAGGAGGCCCTGGAGCTGTGCCGTGAGAACGGGGACATGTGGGGCGAGGCCATCGCCCTGGGCACCCGAGCGGCCTTGGTGGCCCAACAGGGTGACCACCTCGGCGCCGACCAGCACTACAACGCGGCGTTGACCCTGCTCCGCGGGATCGACCACCGCTGGGGCGTGGGGGTGATCCTCATCGGCCAGGCCCGCGCCGCGGAGGTCGGCGGGGACCTGATGACCGCCGACCGTTGCTACCGGGAGGCCCTGGACACCCAGCGGATGATCGGGACGATGGCGGAGGAGGCCCGCTGCCTGGCCGGGATCGGTCGGGTGGCGCACGCCCAGGGTTCGCCCGGGCAGGCCTACGACTACCTGAGTGAGGGGCTGCTGCTCAGCCACCAGAGCGGGCAGCGCGCCGAGGCCGCCCGGATCCTGGCGTCGATCGCCCGGGCCGCGTTCGAGGACGACCTGCGCGAACCCGCCTGCCGGCTGGCGGGGGCGGCCACCGCCCTGCGCGAGCGGGTGGGACTGCCCACCCAGGGCGCCCCGTGGCCGTTCGTGGACGTGGAACCGGTCCGTCGGCGCCGCCGTCACCTGGTGACCTGGTGGGAGCAGGGGTACCGCATGGGTCAGGCCGAGGCGGTCCTGGAGGCCGAACGGCTGGTGACGGAGGCTCGCCGTCCTCCGGAGAAGCGGTCCCGCGCCTCCGGCACCCCGGGCGGGAACAGCGGGAAGGGCCCGGAGAAGAAGCGGACCCGCTCGTCCGGTCGTACCGGGACGGGTCGTCGCCGCACCCCCACCGCGACCTACTCCCCCGATGTCACCAGGCCGCAGGACGGTCTGACCAAGCGGGAGCTGGAGATCGCCCTGCTGGTGAGCACCGGTATGAGCAATCCGGAGATCGCCCGAGACCTGTTCATCACCCCGTCGACGGCCGCACGTCACGTCGCCAACATCAACCGCAAGATGGGGTTCCATTCACGCACACAGATCACCGCGTGGGTGGAGCGCCACAGGGCGGGTTGAGGATCCGGGAATCGGGTTCCCGGTGACGTACGCCCCCGTCCGGGGGTTGTGTAGAAACACCGTGTCCCGAATCTACATATGCATATGCATGGCAAGATGCATGTGTATTTGACTGTGAACGCGCTAGGCTTCACAGCATGGGACGTCAGGCTCACGGCTCCAAGGAACCGAGACCGATCACGTCCCGGAAATGGCCGTCGGGGGCCGGGCGGAACGCCGGCCACCCGTCGCGCCTTCGGTCCCGAGGTGGCCCTCGGGACCGGTGGGCACCCGTGCCGGTGCGAGAAGGGACCTGGGGAGGGCCCTGCTCGCGACGAGTAGCCGGCACGGCGCTTCCGGGCTCGTCACGTGGAGGGGGTGTGACGAGCCCGGGAAGCGAACCCACCGACACTGCGGCCGACTGGGGGAACGTATGGGGGTAGGGCTGTCTTCTGGAACCGGACGACCGGGTAGGCATCTGCCACGTCGGGAGGACCCGATCGGTTCACTCACCGGTGGCCTGTACGAACGGCTGCGGCTACGTCCCGGGCTCGGTGGGTCGATCAGAGGCAGGTTCGGTCGCACCGACGGACTCACGTTCGCGGCCACGGTGGAGCAAGCGGCCACGGGGCTGAGCCGGCGCGGTCTGTGCCTCGGTGACGTGGTGGGCGTCCTCGCGCCCGTCTCACCCGACCGGTTCCTGGCCTCCTACACGGTGATGGCGGTCGGGGGTCGTGCCCTGACCGTCCTGCCCGAGTCCGATCCCGACACCCAGTGCGCGGCGCTCGCCGAGACCGACGCCCGCCTGTTGTTGGTCAGCGAGGACCTCGCCGCGCGCGGCCTCGAACTGGCCGAGCGGTCCCGGGTCCGGCAGATCATCACCTTCGGCTCCGCCTTGGGCACCACGCCCTTCAACGAGCTGCTCCTGCCCAGCCCCGACGGCAATGGCTACAGCCCCGCACGCGGGCTCTTCGACAACGGGCTGTTGGGCTACGAGAGCACCGGCGACGGCATTCTGACCACCTTGTACACCCACCATGACCTGTTGGCGAGGTTCGCCGAGTTGCGTCAGGTCCTGGACCTGACCCCCGACGACATCGTGGCGGTGGACCGGCGCGGGGACGAGGCCACCCGGATGGCCTTGGCCGCGCTCGCCCTGTGGACGGGCGCGTGCGTGGTCGCCGGGGAGGGGTGCCCGCCCCCGGAGGGGCGTGGAGTGACGGTGGAGTGCGCGCCCGACCCGGTCCGGGTCGGAGCCCCGCACAAGGCGGGCTGAGCCGCTCAGGAGCCGCTGGAGGCCGCCTCGTCGTCGATCTCGAACCAGGCGACGTGCGTGGCCTCGCTCCAGTACTCACCACTGCGCGTCGCGCAGCTCTCCACGATGAACTTCCCGCGGCCGAAGTCGTCGCCGTCCTCACGGGTGTGCACGTCCGCGGCACCGTCGGGTTCGCGATCACCCTGGTCCGCGACGGCCACCCGCAGGCGTCCCTCGTCCGAACGGATGAACAGGGTCATGACTCCGCCGCTCTGACCCGAGCGGGAGTGCAGCAGGGCGTTGGTGGCCAGTTCGCTGACGGAGAGCTCGGCATCGTCAAGAGCCCCCTCGGAGTGGCCGGTGCGGGAGAGGAACTCACGGACGCGGGCACGGATGGAACGCACCGCGGTCAGGTTCCCCGCGCAGCTCCACACGGTGTGGTCGGTGACTCCGCCCGTCAGATCGGCCCCGTCGATCGCCGGCGCGTCCGACGTCGCGGCGTCCGGGACCTGCGGGGGCACGTAGTCCTGGAGTTGCCTCGCATCAGCCATCCGGTCACTCCAATCACCCGCGTCGGGCGCGCGGGTCGCGCCGCCTGCACTCACCTTAGACAAGGGTGTACCGGGTACAGAACAGCACACCCACGTTCGTGACGCTGTGGATTGGCCACAAAACCCCCTCCTGTGTCCTCCCCGATCTGGACAAAGGAAACAGCACGGACCCCAGCGGCGCCCATGTGAGGTGCAACACGTTGGCAATGCCCTGCCGAAACCGACCTACGGGGCGGTCCGCAAACCCGACCCGGGCCGGTCGGGCTCCGAGTCCTCCCTGTTCCTCGCCCCCATGTCTCATCAAGGCATCGGTGACCTTGGGTCACCGCGTCTCCGGCAAAGCGAGAAAAGTCTCCTCTAAACACCACGTTTTCGCGTCCCGGTGACAACGATGGGGATACAACCCCGAGCGCCGGAACGCCTCACGGGCCCACCACCAGCACTCACGGGTCACATGAAAGCACACGTGTCACATCGCCTCGCTTTCACGGAGGACCGCCCGCTCCACATGGGTTTCCCCTCGTTCCGGAGTCCTCCCGGTTCACCGCCCGAGAGCAACCGAAAGTTCGGGTTCACCCCGGTTCCGACCGGGTTTGACGCCCCTTGTAGTGCGAACAAGGATCTTTGAGACCGACGATTTCCACGTCACCCGGGGAAACACCCCCGCTCACCGAGTGCCGAGGCCGTGTCGATCGAACTTCATCCCCATCCCCAACCGAGGTGTCACGTGCCGACCCTGCCCGAAGACTCCACCACCGTTCAGCGTTTCACCAGTCGCCGCAGTCTCCTCAAGGTCTCCGCCGCGGGTGCCGCCATCGCTCCCGTACTCGCCGCGTGCGGCGGGGGCGACTCCGACTCCGGTGGGGGCGCGGAAGGGGAACCCCAGCGGGGCGGTCGTCTGCGGGTCGGTGTCGCGGGCGGCGGCTCCGGTGACACCCTCGACGCGCACGACCCCACCGACAACGTCGACATCGCGCGCAACTACGCGCTCTACGCGGCGCTGATGCGCTTCGCCAACGACGGCACCATCGAGCCGTACCTGGCCGAGTCGCTGGAGGCCAACGACGACGGCACCGAGTGGACCCTGGTCCTCAAGGAGGGACTGACCTTCCACGACGACTCCCCCGTCGACGCCGAGGCGGTCGTCTACTCGTTGCGGCGCATCCTCGACCCCGACAACCCCATGCGCGGTGCGGGTGACATGCCCGGCCTCGACCCCGAGAAGCTGGAGATCATCGACGAGCGGACCGTCCTCATCCCCGTGGACGAACCGCTGGTGACCCTGCCCGAGGCACTCGCCGAGTACTACAACTGCGTCGTCCCGGTCGACTACGACCCGGAGAACCCGATCGGCGCCGGACCGTTCAAGTACTCCGAGTTCGTCGTGGGCGAGTACAGCCTCTTCGAGCGCCACGAGGGCTTCCACGTCGAGGGACAGCCGTACGTGGACGAACTGGAGATCATCGACTTCCCCGACGACGACGCCCGCGTCAACGCGCTCAACAGCGGCAGCGTCGAGATCATCAGCCAGGTGCCGCAGGCCCAGGTCACCATCATCGAGGGCGACCCGAACCTGGAACTCATGGAGTCCGAGACCGGCATGTGGCTGCCGTTCACGATGAACATCGAGGAGGAGCCCTTCGACGACGTACGCGTCCGTCAGGCCTTCCGTCTCATCGTGGATCGCCAGGAGATGATCGACCAGGCCCTCGCCGGATACGGCCAGGTCGGCAACGACATGTACGCGCGGATGGACCCCTCCTACCCCGAGGACATCCCCCAACGCGAGCAGGACATCGACGAGGCCAAGCGGCTCCTGGCCGACGCCGGTCACGAGGACGGCCTGGACGTCGAGCTGGTCACCTCCGACATCAGCGCCGGCGTGGTCGCCGCCGCCGAGGTCTTCCAGGAGCAGGCCCGCGAGGCGGGCGTGAACGTGAGTCTGCGCCGGGTGAACCCCAGCGATTACTGGAACCCGGAGGAGGGTTTCCCCTACCCCTTCGGCCAGGACTTCTGGAGCGCCCGCAACTACATCACCCAGACCGCGCAGGGCTCCGTGGTGGGCGCCCCCTACAACGAGACCATGTGGGGCGAGCACGAGGAGTGGCTCGAACACCTGACGCAGGCGCGCCAGACCCCCGACGAGGACGAGCGCAACGAGATCATCCGCAAGGCGCAGGAGATCGAGTACGAGGAGGGCGGCTACATCGTGTGGGGCTTCGTGAACCTGATCGACGCCCACTCCACCCGGGTGCACGGGCTGGAGCCCGCCGTCTCCGGTCACCCGTTGGGCTCGTACGCCTTCCACACCATGTGGATGGAGCAGGAGTAGCGGTAGCCGAGTTCCTCATCGGGGTTCCGTAGGCACGCTACCGAAAGCTCATCATGTTCCGACTCATCGTCGTCCGCCTCTTCTTCGGCGCGCTGACGCTCTGGGCGGTGTCCCTCGTGGTCTTCGCGGCCACGCAGGCGCTGCCCGGCGACGCGGCCCAGCTCATCCTGGGCCGCGACGCCACCCCGGAGCGGTTGGAGGCGCTGCGCGACCAGCTCGACCTGCACGAACCTGTGGCGGTGCAGTACATACAGTGGCTGCAGGGGATCGTCCAGGGCGACCTCGGCACGTCCTTCTCCAATCGGCAACCCGTCGCCGAGTACCTGGCCTCACCCGTGCAGAGCTCGATGACCCTCATGGGTCTGTCCGCTCTGGTCGCCACCCCGATCGCGCTGTTCGTCGGCGCGTTCAGCGCGCTGCGCCGGGACCGCGGCTTCGACCACTCCGCCTCCATGGGCACTTTGGTCCTGGCCTCCGTCCCGGAGTTCGTGATCGGCATCCTGCTGATCCTGCTCCTGGGCCCGGGCGGTCTCGACCTGTTCCCGTCGGTCTACGCCCGTGAGGGCGGCCCGGAACAGTGGGTGCTGCCGGTGCTGACGCTCGCGTTGGCCGTCGCCCCACCGATCGTCCGCATGATGCGGGCGACGATGATCGAGGTCCTGGAGAGCGAGTACGTGCAGCAGGCGCGTCTCAAGGGCATGTCCGAACGCACTGTGCTGTGGCGTCACGCCGCACCCAACGCGATCGGCCCGGTGGCCCAGGTGGTCGCCCTCCAGCTGGCCTGGTTGGCCGGCGGTGTGGTGGCCATCGAATTCCTGTTCAACTTCCCCGGCGTCGGCAAGGTCCTCATGGACGCCATCGAAGACCGTGACGTGCCGCTGGTCCAGGCCGTGGTCCTGCTCATCGCGGGGATCTACATCCTGGTCAACCTGATCGCCGACGTGATCGGGCTGGCGGCCAACCCGAAGGTGAGGGTCGCGAACCGATGAGTGCGCCTTCGACGAGCACCACCCCCAAGGCGCCGGTCCGGCGCCCGGGACTGTTCCGATCCGCGTGGCGGTTCGGTCGTACCAAGATCGGTGTGGCCCTGACCGGCCTCATCGTGCTGATCGCCGTGGTGGGCCCGTTCGTGGCCCCCTACACACCCACCGAGTTCGTGGCCAAGCCGTTCGAGTCGGGTGTGGACGGTGTCCTGTTCGGCGGTGACAACCGCGGCCGCGACGTGCTCACCCGGTTCCTGTGGGGCGGATGGACGCTGTTGCTGTTGGCCGGTTCCGCGGCCGGCATCGGTGTGGCGGCGGGCACGGTGATCGGCATCATCGCCGGTTACCGCCGCGGCTGGGTGGACGACGTCCTCATGCGGACCAACGACGTGCTGCTGGCGTTCCCGCAGCTCATCGCGGCGCTGCTGGTGATGTCGATCATCGGGCCGAAGGTGTGGCTGATCGTCACCGTGATCGCGGTGTCGCACATGCCTCGTGTGGCGCGGGTGATCCGTGAGGCCACCCGCAAGGTGATCGAACAGGACTACGTGAAGGCCGCCGAGGCGATCGGGTTGCCGCGTTGGCGGATCATGACGGTGGAGATCCTGCCGAACGTGACCAGCCCGCTGTTGGTCGAACTGGGTCTGCGCCTGACCTACTCGATCGGCGTGGTGGCCGTGCTGGGCTTCCTCGGCATGGGCATGCAGCCGCCCACCGCCGACTGGGGTCTGATGATCAACGAGAACCGGCAGGGCATGGCCGTCCAACCGTGGGCGGTGGCCCTCCCCGTGACGGCGATCGCGATCCTGACCGTGGGCGCCAACCTCATCACCGACGGGCTGTCCCGCGCGGCGATCGGTATCGATCGGGGGGTCGAGAAGTGACTGAGCATCCGGAACAGACGGGGGCCGACGAGCCCACCGGTGACGAGACCGTGCTGAGGGTCGAAGGCCTGACGGTGATCGGGCGTCCCTCGGACGTCGAGATCATCAGTGGCGCGTCCGTGACCGTGAACCGGGGGGAGATCCTCGGGTTGGTCGGCGAGTCCGGCTCCGGCAAGACCACGCTGGGGCTGGCGCTGCTGCACCACCTCAAGCGGGCCACGGAGATCACCGACGGCCGGGTACGGGTCGGTGGACGGGATCTGGCGTCGCTGAACGAGCGGCAGGTGCGGGAGTTGCGCGGCCGCGCGGTGGCCTACATCCCGCAGTCGCCCGCGTCGGCCCTCAACCCGGCGTTGCGTCTGGGCATCCAGCTGACCGAGGCCCTGCACGACGCGAACGCGACGCCGAAGCAGGTCGCCGAGCGGGTGAGCGAGGTCCTGCGCGAGGTGGCGCTGCCCGACGACCCCGCGTTCCTCCGTCGCTACCCGCACCAGCTGTCCGGCGGACAGCAGCAGCGGGTGGCGATCGCGATGGCGTTCGTGGGGCGTCCCGACCTGATCGTGCTCGACGAGCCGACCACCGGTCTGGACGTGACGACTCAGGCGCACGTCTTGGAGACCATCCGGTCGATGACCCGCGAGTACGGGACCGCGGGTGTGTACATCAGCCACGACATGGCGGTCGTCGCGGACCTGGCCGACGACATCGCGGTCATGTACCGCGGTGAGCTGGTCGAGCACGGGCGCGCCGATGAGGTGCTCTCCAACCCCCGGCACGAGTACACGCGACGACTGCTGATGGCGGTGCCGCTGCTGCGCACCTCCGGGCACGAGGACCCGCCGGCGCAGGCCGACGAACCGCTACTGCGGATCTCCGGGCTGTCCGCCGGGTACGGACGCGCGAAGGTACTGGAGGGGATCGACCTGTCGGTCTCTGCCGGTGAGTGCGTGGCCCTGCTGGGCGAGTCGGGTTCGGGCAAGACGACCCTGTCGCGTTCGGTGGTGGGATTGCACCACCAGTTCTCCGGCGAGATGTCCTTCGACGGTCAGTCCCTGACCACCAGCAGCTACCGGCGTACCGACGAGCAGCGTCGCCGCATCCAGTACGTGTTCCAGAACCCGTACGAGGCGCTGAACCCGCGCAAGCGGGTACGCGACCAGATCCTGGGCCCCTACCGGCACCTGGTGGGTCGTCCCGACGACCCGGACCTGGTGGTGGCCGAGGCGTTGGAGCGGGCCGCGTTGCCCGCCTCCTACGGGGAGCGGTTCCCCGAACAGCTCAGCGGTGGTGAGCGCCAGCGCGTGTGCATCGCCCGCGCGGTGGCGACCAGGCCGGACCTTCTGGTGTGCGACGAGATCACGTCGGCGCTGGACGTGTCGGTGCAGGCGGAGATCATGAAGCTCCTGCGGTCGTTGCAGGACGACGGGATGGCGCTGCTGTTCGTCACGCACAACATCGCGCTGGTGTCCAACATCGCCGACCGGGTCGCGATCCTCAACGCGGGAGTGATCGTGGAGTACGGGCCGGTGGGCCGGGTGATGTCGGCGCCCGAACACGAGTACACGCGGGCGCTGATCGCGGACACCCCCGACTTCGAACTGTCGTTCCCGGGTGCTCCGGAGCGCCTGGGTATGGACTCCGAGGGCCGGGTCACCGACGGCTAGGTGGAACGCCGAGGGGCCGGAGACGTGTGACGCGTCCCCGGCCCCTTATTCGCGTGCCCCCGTCAGGTGTGCGCGGCGGCCACGAACCAGCCGGTCAGGGTCGCCGGGTGGGTGATCGCCGTGCCGACGACCACCGCGAAGGCGCCACGGCGCAACGCCTCGGTGACCTGTTCGGGTCGGTGGACGCGTCCCTCGGCCAGGACCGGCACGTCCAAGGCTCCGGAGAGGCTCTCCACCAGGTCCAGGTCGGGCCCCTCCCCACGGGTCGTGGTGGGGGTGTAGCCGGACAGGGTGGTGCCCACCAGGTCCGCCCCCGCCGCCACCGCGGCGACGCCCTCCTCGTGCGTCGCGACGTCGGCCATGACCATCCGGCCCGTCTCCTCGTGCACCGCGCGGACGATGTCGGCGGTGGTGCTCCCGTCCGGCCGCGGACGGCCGGTCGCGTCGATCGCCACGATGTCGGCGCCGGCGCGCGCCACCTCCAGCGCCAGGCCCAGGGTCGGGGTGATCACGACCCCGGTCGAACCCTCCTTGACCAGTCCGATCAGCGGCAGGTCGGTGGCCGTCCGGATCCGGGCCAGGTCGGCGAGCCCTTGGGCCCGGATCCCCACCGCGCCACCATCGTGCGCGGACCGCGCCACCCGGGCCATCGTGTCCGGGTCGCGCATGGGTTCCCCCGGGTAGGCCTGGCAGGAGACCACCACCCCCGATCGGAGTCGCTCCAGCACGTTCGTCATCGTCGTTCCTCCCACGTCGTCTTCTCCACTTCCCGCCACGCCAGGTGGGCGGCGCCGAGAAGGGCGGCGTCCGCTCCCAGTGCCGCGGGGACCACCGGGAGTCCTCGCAGCGCCGGGACCAGGCCGCGTTCGGTCTCCTCGGTCAGCGCCGACCACCAGTCGGGTCCCGCGCCGGCGACGCCGCCCCCGACCACGATCACGTCGGGGTCGAACACGTTGGCCAGGCCGGCCAGCGCCGACCCCAGGGCAGTGGCCCCGTCGACCAGTACGGAGCGGGCCACCGGGTCACGGTCCGCCAGCGCCACGACCTCCTCCAGGCGCGTCACGGCGCCACCACCGCGTTCGGTGTACTCGGCGACCAGGGCGGGACCGGAGGCGACCGACTCGACGTGGCCCTCGGCGCCGCACGGGCAGTGACGGCCGGCCGCGGCGGCCACGGGCACGTGTCCGGCGTGACCGGCGGCCGCGCGGGCCCCGCTGTGGATCCGTCCTTCGCACAGCAGGGCACCGCCGACCCCGGTGCCGACGGCCACCAACAGGACCGTCGAACCTCCCCGGGCCGCGCCCCAGAGGTACTCCCCCAGGGCGTGGGCATGGACGTCGTTGGCCACGGCCACCGGTGCTCCCAGTTCCGTGGTCAGGTGTCCGCGGAGGTCGGTGCCGGCCCACCCCGGGAGGGCGTCCGTGGCCGAACGCACCAGTCCGGTGTCGGGGTCGACGACCCCGGCGCTGCCGACACCGACCCCGACGACCTCGTGGCCGACGCCCACTTCACGGGCCAGCTCGACCGCGTTGTCGAGCACAGCCCGAGCCCCCCGCGCGGCCGGGGTGGGGCGCTTGGCGCGGGTGAGAACGGCCCCGTCGGCGGTGACCGTGGCCGCCGCGGTCTTGGTGCCCCCGATGTCCAGGGCCACGGCGACCCGGTTCACAGCAGCTCGACCTCCTCCAGGACCGCGCGCACGCGCCAGGTCTCCTCGTCGGTGAAGGGACGCATCGGAGGCGCCGGCACGGCGTTGTCGATGACGCCGAGGAGGGCGAGCGCGCACTTGAACGCTCCGAGCCCGGCGGTGGATCCACCCGCGGTGGCGGGGTCGGCGGCGCGGACGATGCGGAACAGCCTGATCAGGCGTTCCTGCTCGCGTCGGGCGGTCTCCCAGTCGCCGGCGAGGCAGGCCGCCATCAGCCGCACGTACCCGGCGGGGTCGACGTTGCCCAGCCCGGGGACCGCACCGTCGGCTCCCATGAGCATCATGGCGTCGACCACGGCCTCGTGCCCGGTGAGCACGGAGAAACCGGGGATCTCCCGACTGCCGATCACCAGGTCGCGAAGGCCCGGGTCGTCCCCGCTGGAGTCCTTGACCCCGTCGACCACCCCGTCGGCGGCCAGCTGGAGGACCTCGTCCGCGGACAGCTTGCTGTGCACCGACACCGGGACGTCGTAGGCGAGGATCGGCAGTTCGGTCCGTGACCGCACCATCCGGAAGTGGCGGTCCACCTCGGTGGGGTGCGTACGCGTGTAGAAGGGCGCGGTCACGACCAGGGCGTCGGCCCCCTGCTTGGCAGCGGCGTCGGCCCGTTCCACGACCCTGTTGGTCGTGGTCTCGATGCACCCGGCCATGACCGGGACTCGTCCCGACACCGCGCCGACGACCGTGTCCAGGACGGTGTCGCGCTGGGCGTCGGTCAGGTACGCGGACTCACCGGAGCTGCCCAGGGCGAAGATCCCGGACACCCCCGCGGTGAGCAGGGAGCCGACCAGCCGCTCCAGCGACACGGTGTCGACCTCGCCGTTCGTGTCCAGGGGGGTCACGATCGGCGGGACCACGCCCGTGTACTTAGGCGTGCGCTGACTCATGCGGTGCTCCTCGCGTTCGATTCGGGGTGGACGCAGTTCCATGTGTGTCCGTTGTCGGAGTCGCCGGCCGGGAACGTCTCGGCGCAGGCGTCGGTCGCCTTCCAGCAGCGGGTGCGGAAGGGACAGCCGGTGGGCGGTGCGGTGGCGGAGGGTACGGGCCCGCGCAGGATGATCCGTTCCGAGCGCCGCATCAGGCTCGGTGTGGCGGAGAACAGGGCGCGGGTGTAGGGGTGGCGGGGTTCGGCCACGATCTGCGCGGCGGGCCCCTCCTCGACGATCCGTCCGAGGTACATCACGGCGATCCGGTCGGCGAGGTGGCGGACGGTCTGGATGTCGTGGGACACGAACACCATGCCCAGGCCCAGGCGGGACCTGAGGTCGACGAGCAGGTTGAGCACCTGTGCGCGGACGGACACGTCCAGGGCACTGGTCGGTTCGTCGGCGACCACCACGTCCGGTTGCAGGGCCAGTGCGCGGGCCACGGCGACGCGCTGTCGTTGGCCTCCCGACAGCTGGGCCGGGACGGCGTCGCCCACGTGTCCGGGCAGGCCGACCAGATCGATGAGTTCGTCGACGCGCGCCTCACGTTCGCCGGAGGTGCCTCGGCGGTGGACGTCGAGCGGGTCCCGCAGGATCCCGCGGACCGACATGCGCGGGTTGAGCGCGGTCGAGGGGTCTTGGAAGACCACGCCCATCGCCGAACCGAACTCCCGTCTGCGGCGTGAGGTGGGCATCGCCCACAGGTCCTCGCCACGGAAACGGACGGTTCCGTGGGTGGGACGTTGTAGTCCGGTGGCCACCTTGGCCAGGGTCGACTTCCCACAGCCGGACTCACCGACGATGCCCAGGACCTCGCCTCGCGCGATGGTCGCGGTGGCCTCGGTCAGGGCGTGGACACGGTCACGGCGGAACATCCCCCCGGTGCGGGCGGTGTGGACGACGTGCACCCCGTCGAGTTCCACGATCGGTTCGGTCACAGCAGGACCCCCTTCGACGCCGGCGCGGGATGCAGGCAGGCGTACTCGTGGCCGGGACCGTCGACGGTCAGGGCGGGTGGTGTGGTCAGGCAGTCGGGGGTGACGGCGGCGCAGCGTCCGGCGAAGCGGCAGCCCGCTCCGAAGTCCTGTGCGGCGGGCACGACCCCGGGGATCTGGTGGAGGCGTTCGGCCCCGGCCTCCAGGGACAGGACCGAGCCGAGCATCCCCCGCGCGTAGTGGTGGCGTGGCCGGGTGAGCAGGTCGCGGACGGGCCCGATCTCGGCGAGCTGGCCCGCGTACATGACGGCGACACGGTGGGACATCTCCGCGACCAGGGCGAGGTCGTGCGAGACCAGCACCATCGCGAAGCCGAGTTCGTCCCTGAGGCGCCCGAGCAGTTCCACCACCTGGGCCTGGACGGTGACGTCCAGGGCCGTGGTCGGCTCGTCGGCGATGAGCAGCCGCGGCTTGCGGGAGAGCGCCATGGCGATGAGCACGCGTTGGCGTTGTCCGCCGGAGAGTTCGTGCGGGTAGCTGCGCATGGTGCGGTCGGGGCTGAGCCCGACCAGGTCCAGGAGTTCGGCCGGACTCTGGTCGCCACCGCGGCGGGTGAGCTGGCGCAGCTGGGTGCCGACCAGGACCGAGGGGTTCAGGGACGACATGGCGTCCTGGTAGACCATCGCCAGTTCGGGCCCGGAGTAGGAGCGCCGTTCCCTCGGGGAGAGGGGCAGCAGGTCCTTCCCGTCGTAGAGGATGCTGCCCTCCACCTGGGCCTGGCGGGGCAGGAGGCCCATCAGGGCGAGGCTGGTGAGGCTCTTGCCGCAGCCGGACTCGCCGACCAGGCCGAGGGTCTCTCCGGCGCGGACGTCGAAGGAGAGCCCGTCGACCACGGACACGTCGCCGTGGCTTCCGGGGAACCCGATGCGCAGGTCGCGCACGGAAAGCAGCGTGGGCGCGTCCTCGGCGACCGGCGGTACCGCGTCGTCTCGTTCCTGGACGACCGTGGCGAGGCGGGCCAGGACCTCCGTCCGGTCGTCGTCCTCGGCGGGGACGTCGGCGGTGGCCTGGGCGGCCTCGGTGTCGGTGCCTCCGCTGCGCACCGCGGCCTTGGGCGCGGCCCAGGCGTCGGTGAGTCCTTCGGAGAGGATGTTCAGGGCCAGCACCGTGAGCAGGATGGCCAGGCCGGGGAAGAAGGTGGCCCACCAGCCGCCGGACAGCAGGAGCTGACGCCCGTAGGAGATGACGTTGCCCCAGCTGGGCAAGGGGTCCTGGATGCCGGCGCCGATGAAGGCCAGGCTGGCCTCGTAGACGATCGCGTCGGCCACCAGGATGGTCGTGAACACCATGACCGGCGCCGCGCAGTTGATCGCGACGTGCTTGATCAGCACGTAGTGGCGGCGGGCCCCGATCAGGCGTTCGGCGGCGACGTAGTCCTCGCCGTACTGGGTCAGGACGTTGGCGCGTACGACCCTGGCCAGCGAGGGCACGTAGATGATCGCGATGGCGAAGACGAGGACGGGGATGCCACTGCCGAAGACCGCGACCAGCACGGCGGCCAGGGCGATCCCGGGGAACGCCATGAGCACGTCCAGCACGCGCATGATCGACTCGTCGATGATCTTGTGGGAGGTGGCGGCGATACCGCCGAGCACCCCGCCCACGAGCAGGGCCAGCAGGGTGGACCCGATGCCGATCAGCAGGGAGTACCGCGCCCCGTGCACGACCCGGGAGAGGACGTCGCGTCCGGCCCGGTCGGTACCGAACCAGTGGTCGGGTCCGGGTGGTTGGGCCGGAGCGCCCGTGGCCAGTGGGTTCTGGACGAACAGGGGTGCGGCGATCGCGATGACGCAGATCGCCAGCATCACCACGAGGGAGACCCTCGCGGCGAGGGACAGGCGGCTTTTCCTGGAGGGCTTGGAGAGCCCGGTCAGGCGGTCCGCGAGTCGTGGGCGCACGTGATCACACCTCTCGGATCCGTGGGTTGACGACGACGTAGAGCAGGTCGATCACGAGGTTGACGACCAACAGGGCGACGGCGACCGTGAGTACGGCGCCTTGAACGAGGGCGACGTCGGCGTTGGTCACCCCCGTGAGCAGGAGTTGGCCCATGCCGGGCAGGTCGAAGATGGTCTCGATGACCACCGCGCCACCGAGCGCGTAGCCGAACCGCCACCCCAGCACCGTCAACGGTGTGATCAGCGCGTTGCGCAGGGCGCTCCGCAGCACCAGCCACCGGGGCAGGCCGTTCCCGGTCGCGGTGCGGACGTAGTCGCGGTCGAGTTCCTCCACCATCGAGGTGCGCACCAGCCGTGAGAGCTGCGCGCCGATGGGGATCGCCACCGCGATGGTCGGCAGGGTCATGGTCATGACCCAACCGGAGAAGGAGTCGACCGGCGCGGTGTAGCCACCGGTGGGCAGGAGCCCGAGTCCCAGAGAGAACTGCTGGATGAGCAGGATCGCCAACCAGAACGGCGGGAGCGCCACGCAGGTGATGGACAGGACACGGGTGACCTGGTCGGGCCAGCGGTCCCGCCACAGGGCGCCGGTGAGCCCCATGACCAGGGCGAACACGATCGCGCCGCCCATACCCGTCATGGTGAGTTCCAGGGTGAGCGGGAAGGACTCCGCGATCCGGTCGACCACCGGGGTGGCCGGGGGCGCGGTCATCCCCAGGTCGCCCTGGAGCGCCCGCACGAGGAAGTCGATGTAACGGACGGGTAGTGGCTGATCGAGTCCGTGTTCCGCGGCGTAGGCGGCACGGGCCTCCTCGCTGGCGCCGACGCCCAGGGCGTTGTAGGCGGGATCGTTCGGTGAGAACTGAAGGATCACGAAGACCAGCAGGGAGACGCCCAGGAGCATCACCGGTAGGACCAGTGCTCTGCGCAGGGCGAGGCGCATGAAGACGCGCATCGGGGTTTCTCTCCTCGTGGAGCGGGCAGGGGCCGGATCCGATCGGGTGGATCCGGCCCCGGGGTCGAGGTCAGGCCGGGCCGACGTCCAGGAAGGACAAGCCGGTGGTGTTGATCGGCCGGAACCCTTCCAGCGCGTCGTCGTTCCAAGCGGTGGTCAGCTTGCGGTGCAGGATCGGGTAGAGGGGCACCTCATCGGCGATGAGGTCGATCGTCTCCGCCCACAGGTCGGCGCGCGCCGCCTCGTCGCCGGTCCGGACGGCCTCGTCGAGGAGTTCGAGGACCTGGTCGGCCTCTTCGGTGTCGGACCAGTAGTAGTAGCTCGTCGGCCACTGACCGTCGTAGAACCAGCGCAGCAGCAGGTCGACGTCGTTGCCGAAGACGGACGGGTCACCGGGGGCGACCATGGCGCGGAACTTGCCGCTCTCGACCTTGTTGGCGTACTGACCGCCCGACTCACCGATGTCGAGGGTGGTGGTCACGCCCACCGCGTCCCAGCTCTCCTTGATGAGCGGGACCACGTCCTTGACCCAGCCGGTGTTGGTGGCGACGAGTTCGATCTCCAGTCCCTCGACCCCCGCCTCCGCCAACAGTTCCCGGGCCCGGTCGGGGTCGTGCCGGTAGACCGTGGCCGCCTCCCGGTAGTCGGGGTGCGTCTCGGGCAGGAACCCGGTGGCCGCCGACGCGCCGCCCAGCATCGCGGTCTCGATGATCTTGTCGTGGTCGATGGCGTAGTGCAGGGCCTGGCGGACCCGCTTGTCGTCGAAGGGCTTCTCGGCGCAGTGGAACATGAGGAACAGCAGGCCGAACGACTGCTCCTGCTCGACGGTCGAGGTGCCCTCCAACGCGTCGGCGTCGAGGTAGGGCACGTCCTCGATCACGCTGACCCGGCCGGACTGGAGCGCGGTGACGCGGGCGCTGGGGTCGTCCAGCAGCATCCACACCATCTCCTCGGCGAGTGCCTCGCGCGGGCCGTTGTAGGCCTCCCACCGCTCGAAGGTGATGCTGTCCGAGGCGGTCGCCGACACCAGCTTGTAGGGGCCGGAGCCGACGGGCGCGGAGTCGAACGCCTGCTGGTCAGCCTCCACGAGAGCCTTGGGCACGATCTTGATGATGCCGAGCCGTTCGACCGCGAGCGCGAAGGGGTGCTTGAGGACGATCTCCACGGTGCTCTCGTCGACCTCCGTCACCTCCTCGACGAAGGAGATGAACTGTGCCATCAGCGAGTTGTTCTCGGGGTCGAGCACCCGCTCGAAGCTGTAGACCACGTCCTCGGCCGCGACGGGGTCCCCGTTGTGGAAGGCCGCCTCCTCCCGGAGGGTGACGCGCAGGGTCGTGTCGTCGACCTGTTCGGGCATGTCGGCGGCGAGCGCGGCGTAGGGCTCTCGGGTCACCGGGTCCAGGTCGACCAAGGCCTCGAAGATGTGCAGGTTGGCGGCCTGGGGCAGGGCTCCGGTCGCGGTCATGGGGTCGAAACCGGTGGAGAGCGTGTAGGACAGGCCGGCCTCGATGCGATTCGAGGAGCCCCCGCCTCCTCCCCCCGAGGAAGCACCGCAGGCGCTGAGCGAACCGGCCAGGGCCGCGGCGGCGCCTGTGGCACCGACCAAATGGAGAAAGTTCCGGCGCTCCATGGCACCGGGGTCGAAGAGGGACACGAGCACTCCTTGTCGGGGGGGGGGAAGAACAGACCTCGGGGGACCGGCATATGACGTCTGATGTCCGATGCCTGTAGGGTGTGACTCTAAGCACCAAACAGGAAAGGGGTCAATACGTTGACCGAGGAATTGACCAAGCCGGCCCCCCGGAACACTCTGCGCGGTCATGAGGTTACGGAGCAGATCAAGAACTTCATCCTTCGCAACGGCCTGACCCCCGGCGACCCGCTGCCCACCGAGACCGAACTGTGCTCCGAGCTCGGCGCGAGCCGCTCCAGCGTCCGCGAGGCCATAAAACGCCTCAGTGCCCTGGACATAGTCGAGGTCCGACACGGACACGGCACCTACGTGGGGCGGCTGTCGCTCAACTCCCTGGTCGAAAGCCTGACCTTTCGTGGCCGCCTGAGCAGCGGAGACGACCTCGCGACCCTCTATGAACTGGTCACTGTTCGCAAGGTCCTCGAACAGGGTCTGGGCGGAGAGATCATCAAGGGGTACGACGAGGAACAGCACCAGAGTCTCGGGGACCTGGTCATCCGGATGGAGGAGGCCGCCGAACGCGGCGAGAGCTTCGTGGATGAGGACCGCGCGTTCCACCTGATGCTGCTGGCGCCCCTGGACAACCAGCTGGTCACCCAGCTCACCGGGGCCTTCTGGGACGTGCAGGCGGTCGTGGCTCCGCTGCTGCTCTCCACGGAGGAGGACGCCCGCGAGACCGCCGCCGCGCACCGGGCGATCATCGACGCCGCGCGCCAAGGGGACCTCTCCGAGTTCGTGGCGGCCGTGGCCGACCACTACGCCCCGATCCTCCATCTCCTCGAAAAACCCGCCACGACAGGGGTTGACCACGACACCCCCGACGCTTAACGTCCTAGACGTCTGATGTCCGATGCCTCCACCCCCTACCGGAGGCATCCATGAGAAAGCACGCGAGTCCCGTCGTCATGGCTGTGGGCCTGGCCGTCACCGCCGCCCTGGTCTCACCCGCCGCAGCCGATGACGCGCCCCCGGACCCCCACACGACCGCGGCCGAACCGATCATCGAGCGCGTCGACCTGGCCAGCGCGGGAGACGGCGCCCATACCTGGCGCATCCCCGCCCTCGAAGTGCTGGAGGACGGCACGCTGGTCGCCGCCTACGACCGACGCAACGACAACGCCTCCGACCTGCCCGGCGACCTCGACCTCATGGTCCGTCGCAGCCACGACAAGGGACGCACCTGGACCGAACCCCAGGTGGTCCTCGACTACGACGACGGCGTCGGCGCGGGCGACCCCAGCCTGCTCCTGGACCGTGAGACCGGCCGCCTGTTCATGTTCCACGCCCACGGCCCCGACGGGGTCGGGTTCTTCAACTCCGCCGACGGCAACTCCAACGACAGCCAGGACATCCTCCACACCGACTACTCCTACTCCGACGACGGCGGACAGACCTGGAAGACCCGGCGCATCACCGAGGACGTCAAGGACCCCTCCTGGTTCGGGATCTTCGCCTCGTCCGGCACCGGCATCCAGCTCTCCGACGGTCGCCTGGTCCAGCAGTACGCCTACGACTCCGGTGACGGGATCTACGCCGTGAGCGTCTACAGCGACGACCACGGGGAGACCTGGCAGGCCGGAGAACCCGTGGGACCGGGCATGGACGAGAACAAGACCGTGGAGCTGGCCGACGGTCGCGTCATGCTCAACAGCCGCACCCCCGAGGGCCCCTACCGCCTGATCGCCTACTCCGAGGACGGCGGCGAGACCTACGGCGACCCGGTCCCCGACCACGAACTGATCGACCCCACCAACAACGCCGGCCTGATCCGCTACGACGCCGACGCCGAGGAGGGCACGGACCGGGCGCACAAGCTCCTGTTCACCAACACCAGACACGAGAGCTCGCGGGAGAACCTGACGGTCAACATGTCCTGCGACGACGGTGAGACCTGGCCGGTGGCCAGGGCCATCGACCGCGGCGCGGCCGCCTACTCCACGATCGTGCCCCTGGGCAACGACGAGTTCGGTGTCCTCTACGAGCGCGGGGACGTCGAGCACATCACGTTCCTGCGATTCAACTCCGCCTGGTTGGAAGAGGACTGTTAGGGCATCCGAGCCTCACCTGGCCCCGCCCTCGGGACCTTCGGGACCCGGGGGCGGGTCATGGTGGCCATCACCAGCAGGCCCAGGGCCGAGGTGCCGAACAGCAGCGCGCCCATGGGCACGGCGGTGGTCTCGTCCAGCCCCACCAACGGCGCCACGACCGCGCCGATGAACATGGGCAGCGCGCCCAGCAGTGACCCGGCGCTGCCCGCCCGGTTCTCCTGGCCCTCCATCGCCAGCGCGAAGGAACCCGTCAGGACCATGCCCATGCAGGTCATGTAGACGAAGATCGGTACCACCAGCAGCGCCAACGGTCCCTGGAGGAGCGCGGCGGCCAGCACGATACCGGTGGCCGCGACGGCGGTGACCACGGCGACGTACAACAGGGACCGTTCACCGAAACGTTCACCGAGGCGGCCCACCGCGGCGCTGCCCAGGATGATCGCGATCCCGTTGATCCCGAACAGCACCCCGAACACCTGCGGGGACACTCCGTACAGGTCCTGGTAGACGAACGGAGTCCCGGCCACGTACGCGAAGCTGCCGCCGTGCAGCAGGCCGACGACGAGCGTGAACCCCAGGTAGCGGCGGTCCCGCAGCAGGGCGCCCATCGCGCTCAGGCTCCCGCGCAGGGTGCCGGGGATACGCCGTTCGGTCGGCAGGGTCTCGGGCAGCCGCGCGGCCACCACCGCCACGATCACCACGCCCACCAGGGCCAGCGTCCAGAAGATGGACCGCCAGTCGGTGAAGGATAGCCACAGCACACCGCCGCCCAGGATCGGCGCGACCATGGGCGCCACCGCGACGACCACCATGATCAGCGCGAAGAAGCGGGTGAGGGCGGGCCCGTCGAAGACGTCGCGTACGACCGCTCGCGACAACACCACGCCCGCGCTCGCCGTGAAGCCCTGCAAGAACCGGCCCAGCACCAGCATCGCCGTGTTCGGCGCGAGCGCGCACAGCGCCGAGGCCAGGACGAACAAGGCGACGCACACCAACAACGGGCCGCGCCGACCGCGGGCGTCGCTGACGGGGCCGATCACCACCTGGCCGACGGCGAGCCCGACCAGACAGGTGGTGAGGCTCAGCTGGACCTGGGAGGCGTTGGCGCCCAGGTCCGCGGAGATCTCCGGAAACGCCGGAAGGTACATGTCGATGTTGAGCGGGCCCAACACCGTGAGCAGGGCGAGCAGAAGGGCCAACCCGAGACGGGCGCGACCGGTCGGGTTGCGGAGCATCCGACCACCGTAACCGGGCCGGCCCGGGCGAGTCCCGGGCCGGTTCCCCGATCTGACACCGATCCGTCAGGTACGGGGCTCCTGCGCCTGGACGGCGGTGATGGCGACGGTGTTGACGATGTCGCGCACGGTGGCCCCGCGGGAGAGATCGTTGACGGGTTTGCGCAGCCCCTGCAGGACCGGACCGACGGCGACCGCGCCGGCGCTGCGCTGCACCCCCTTGTAGAGGGTGTTGCCGGTGTTGAGATCCGGTACGACGAACACGGTGGCGTGCCCGGCGACCCGGCTGTCGGGCAGTTTGGCCCGTGCCACGGCGGGGTCGATCGCCGCGTCGTACTGGATGGGCCCCTCCAATTCCAGGTCGGGGCGGGCCTCGCGGACCATTTCGGTGGCCTCCCGCACCTTCTCCACGTCGGCGCCGCCGCCGGAGGCACCGGTGGAGTAGGACAGCATCGCCACCCTCGGGTCGACCCCGAAGCGGGCCGCGGTGTCGGCCGAGCTCGCGGCGATCTCGGCGAGTTGTTCGGCGGTGGGGTCGGGCACCACGGCGCAGTCGCCGTAGACCAGCACCCGGTCGGCCAGGCACATGAAGAACACGCTGGAGACCAGGCCGGACCGCAGGATCTCGAAGGAGGGCCGGATGGTCTGCGCGGTGGTGTGCCGTGCGCCGGACACCATGCCGTCGGCCAGGCCGCAGTGCACCATCAGGGTGCCGAAGTAGGACACCTCCGCGACGGTGTCCCGGGCCAGCTCCACGGTGACGCCCTTGTGCGCGCGCAGCGAGGCGTACTCCCGGGCGAAGCGCTCCCGCAGCTCGGAGTGTTCGGGGTCGATGATGTCGACCCCGGTCAGATCCACGCCCAGCTCACCGGCCCGCGCCCTGATCTTGCGCGCGGGGCCCAAGAGGGTGAGGTCGACGACGTTCCGGCGCAGAAGCAGGTCGGCGGCGCGCAGCACTCGTTCGTCGGTGCCCTCGGGCAGGACGACCCGGCGGCGGTCGCCTCGGGCCCGTTCCAGGAGCGTGTGCTCGAACATGAGCGGAGTGACGGACTCGCTGCGGCTCACCCGCAGCCGGGCCAGGAGTTCCGGCCCGTCCAAGGCGGAACCGAAGGCCGCGACGGCCGACTCGACCTTCTTGTCCGGAAGCGGAGTGAGGCCGCCCCTGACCGAGGAGAGGCGGGTGGCGGCGGCGTAGGTGTCCAGGGACGTGGCGAGGACGGGCAAGCGCACGTTCATCCCGGTGAGGAGCCGCCAGACGGGTTCGGGCATCTCGGTGTCGCCGGTGAGCAGCACCCCGGCCAGGGAGGGGAAGTCGGGTGAGGAATGGGCGGCCACCAGGGCCGGCAGGAGGGAGCCCGCGCGGTCGGCGGAGAGCAGGACGAGCCGGTCGGCGCTCAACCGGTCCAGGAGTCCGGGCAGGGACATCGTCGCGATCTCCAGCCCGGAGGTGTCGCGGGTCAACCGGGCGCCCTCGCCGAACAGCAACCGGCCGTCGCAGGCGTCCTGTAGGTCGCGCACGGTGGGCGCGCCGATCCCGGGAACGTCGGGCAGGACGTAGGCGATCCCCTCCAGACGCTCGCGTAGTTCCGCCACCCGGCCGGGGGCCACCCCGTCGACGACGGTGGTGATCCGGGTGGCGTGTTCGCGGGCGAGTTCGGCCTGCACCACGGCGATCTCGCTGCGCACACCGGAGGCGTTCCGGCCCTCCCCCGACACCATCAGCAGGACGGGGACGCCGAGGTTGGCGGCGACCCGGGCGTTGAACGCGAACTCGGTGGGTGTGCCGACGTCGGTGTAGTCCGTGCCCACGACCACGACGGCGCTACGCCGGGCGGCCAACCTGGCGTAGGACGCGACGATCTCCGCCATCGCCTCCTCCGGAGCGGAGTGCACGCGCCGGTAGGAAACCCCCACGCAGTCCTCGTAGGGGTCGGTGATCTCGTACCGGCGGCGCAGGGTCTCCACCAGCGGGTCACGCCCGTGTTCGGCCACGATGGGCCGGAACACACCGATGGTGTCCACCGTCCCGGCGAGTAGTTCGGTCAGGCCGAGCGCGACGGTCCTCTTGTCGCTCTCGGCATCGCTGGAGGCGATGTAGACCCCGGTCATCGAAACCCCAATCTGTTCGGGGGCGGACGGATCGATGGGTGGCGGAAGGATGCGCGGGTCAGAAGAGCACGGACATGACCTCGCCGACCTGGCGGAAACCGACCCTGCCGTAGGTGGCTCGGGCCGGTGCGTTGAAGTCGTTGACGTACAGGGTCACCCGGGGCGCGATCTCGGCGAGGGCGTAGTTCACCACGGCGGCCATGCCCGCCCTGGAATGTCCTCGTCCACGCAGGTCCGGGTGGACCCACACGCCCTGTACCTGACAGGCGTGCCGGGTGACGGCGCCGATCTCGGCCTTGAACACGACCCGGCCGTCCTCGATGCGGGCGAAGGCGCGTCCGGTGCGCACGAGTTCCTCGACCCTGGCCCGGTAGAGCGCTCCTCCGCCACCGGCGTCCGGTGGGACGCCGACCTCCTCGGTGAACATCGCGACACAGGCCGGCACCAGGGTGTTGATCTCGCTGACGCGCACACGACGCACCAGCGGATCGGCGGGCACGGCCGGTGGTCCGTCGATCTCCAGGACGGGTTGGCTGGCACGGATCGTTCGGGCGGGTCCCCAGGCGGGCTCGACCTGCTGCCAGAAGTCGCTGACCGCCTCCACGGGACCGACGATCGAGGAACAGCGGCGACCGCGCCAACGGGCGTGATCGGCGAAGCTGCGAATGGCGGCCGGGCCGGCGTTGACCGGGACCAGGTTGGCGCCCGAATAGCAGAGCGCCGTCAGTCGGCCCCTCTCGACGTGCCCCCACACCTCGGCGCCGCCCACACCGGAGATCCCGGTGGTCATCAGGCGTGAGGCGACGAAGACGTTACCGACGGGGTCGGTGTCCAAGAGCGTTCGGACGGCCTCCCGGTCGCGTTCGCCCAGAATTCGAACCGGTGAGGTCCGCAGCATCGCATCTCCCCCATATCCCCGGTGACCGGGAACGGTCACCGGGCCAAAGACGAATTCGCGCCGGTTCCAGCCTATTCGACCGTTCCTTCGGACTCGCCCGGGTACTCCAAACCGATGGGTCCCAGTCGGTCCACGGGCGTGTGGGGCGCGGACTGGGCGCTGCGCGGTTCGGGTTCGGGGCGTGCGTCGCAGGTCAGGTCGGGGCCTTCGGTGCCGCGTTCGGGCAGGACTCCCTCGCGCAGGTAGTCGACGACGGCCTCGTCCACGCAGGTGTTGCCGGTGAGGGCGACCCCGTGGGTGATCCCACCGTCTTCGATGACCAGGGAGGAACCGGGCAGGCGCTCGCGCAGGGAGTACGCCCCCTCCACCGAGGTGGCGCCGTCGTCGGTGGCGTGCACGAGGAGCACGTCACCGTCGTAGGCCGGGTGTTCGTCGGGTCCGTCGCCGACCTGGAACCAGGGGGCGGACTCGCCGTCCCACGTGGCGCACGGCGCGTTGTACCAGATGTTGTGCCACCCCATGAAGGGCGCGTCCTCGTGCACCTGCCGGGCGTCGGCGTTCCAGGTCTCCCAGTCCTCGGGCCATGCGGCGTCGGTGCACTGGACGGCGAGGTAGCCACCGTACGCGGGGTCGCTGTCGGCGTCGTCGCCGTAGTTCTCGTGCAGTTCCACCAGAGGGGCGGGGTCGTCGTCCCGGATCTGCGCGGACAGGGCGGAGGCGACCGCGGACCAGGTTCCGCCGGTGTAGGCGACGACGATGACGGCGCCCTCCAGCTCGGTGGGCCCGACCGTGTCCTGGACGGGGTCCTCGCGCAGTGCGGAGCGCAGGTCGTAGTAGGCGTCGGCGACCGCGTCGCCGTCGGTGCCCAGTCCGTAGGTGTCGTCGTGTCGGGCCACCCAGTCGAAGAAGTTGTGGGCGGCGCGGTCCAGTGCCCGGCTCTGCGCCAGGTTGCTCTCGTACCAGGGGCTGTCCGGGTCGACGACGCTGTCCAGAACGAGGGCGCGGACGCTGTCGGGGTAGAGCGAACTGTAGACGGTGCCGAGGTAGCTGCCGTAGGAGTAGCCCAGGTAGTCGATCTGTTCCTGTCCCAGGGCCACGCGCATGGCGTCCATGTCGTGGGCGGTGTCCTCGGTGCGCATGTGGTCCAGGAGGGGGCCGGCATCCTCGGCGCAGGCGTCGGCGTAGGCCTCGGCGTCGACGCGCAGGGCCTGTTCCTCTTCGGCGTCGGCCGGGACGGTGTCCTTGCGGACCGGTGCGAAGAAGTCGGGGTCGCAGGTGACGTCGGGGGTGGAGGCGCCCATGCCGCGCGGGTCGAAGGCGACCACGTCGTAGACCTCGCGGAGTTCCTCGGGCATGCGCAGGTGGGTGCGCGAGGCCCACTGGCGGCCGGCGCTGCCGGGGCCGCCCGGGTTGACCAGTATGGTGTGTTCGGCGGTGCCGGTGGCGGGCACGCGGGAGAGCGCGATCTCGACGGTCTCGGCGAGGGCGCCGGGATCGGTGCTACCGGCCCGGTGGACCATCGGGACGGTGAGGGTGGCGCATTCGAGGGTCTCGTCCTCGACGGGGTCGAGGTCCTCGCACGGTTCCCAGTTCAGACTCGTCTCGGGGGCGGGTGCCTCTGGTGTGGTGGGTGTGGCGGCCTGGGCGGGGGACAGTGCGGTCAGTGCGGCCAAGAGCGCGCCGCCACCGCAGTAGGCGACCCATCGTGTACCCGTTCGTACCCGCAATCGTCCACCCCTCGCTCGCACCGCCTTGATCATTCACCGCATTCTCTCTGTTACCGAGCGTGACAACGGGAAGCGACACGGACCCCACCCGGGCACGCCGACGGTAAGATGTGCCCTGGTCGTTTCAGATGGTGACAAAGGGGCGCAATGCGGCTTGATCGTG
Source organism: Nocardiopsis sp. JB363 (assembly GCF_900143625.1). Lineage (GTDB taxonomy): Bacteria > Actinomycetota > Actinomycetes > Streptosporangiales > Streptosporangiaceae > Nocardiopsis. Next base: position 20,923 of record NZ_FRFF01000103.1, on the reverse strand, counting down.
TCGATGAGCGGATCATCGCGATACTCGGCGCGGACGCACGTATGAGCTTCGCCGAGATCGGCGGCGCGGTCGGGCTCAGCCCCTCCGCCGTCAAGCGCCGGGTGGACCGGCTGATCGAGTCGGGCGCCGTGCGCGGCTTCACGGTCGTGGTCGAACCCCAGGCGATCGGGTGGACCACCGAGGCGTTCATCGAGCTGTACTGCCGTGCCCGCACCTCCCCCACCGAGATCCGCAAGGGCCTCACCGGCTACGCGGAGATCACCTCCGCGTGCACCGTCACCGGTGAGGCCGACGCCCTGGTGCAGGTCCGCGCCCGCGACACCCACCACCTGGAAGAGGTCATCGAGCGCATCGGCGCCGAGCCCTTCGTGGTGCGCACCAAGAGCACGCTGGTGCTGTCCCGTCTGGTCGACCAGCCCATCCTCGCCGGCACCGCCGACCAGATCTAGGGGTCGGGTCAGAGCAGGTTGCGGCTGCCGGCCAGGGAATCGATCCACTGGTTCAGGTGGCCCGACCAGTCGCGCCCGGCGCCTTCGTGGTGGCTCACGCTGAAGCGGTGGTAGGTGTCGCGGCCCTCGGAGAAGAGCAGCCCCGGCTTCTTGTCCAGTTCCAGCACCACGTCGATGCCGTGCTCGTCGGTGACCAGGGACAGTTCCAGTTCGTTCAGACCCCGGTAGCGACGGGGAGAGCGGAACTCGATCTCCTGGTAGAAGGGCAGCCGCTGCCGGGTCCTCGCCAGGCGGCCGCGCTCCAGGTCGGCGTGCTTGAAGGTGAAACCGAGGGAGAACAGCGAGTCCAGGATGGCGGCCTGTGCGGGAAGGGGCTGCACGGCCACCGGGTCCAGATCCCCGGGGTCGACCGCCTTGGCCACGTGCAGGCGGGTGTTCACGCCGAGGTTCATGTGGTGCAGGTGACGGCCGCGGTGGGTGGTGACGGGGGTCTCCCACGGCACGAAGAGCTCGAAGGGCACCTCGAAGCGCTGCCCCGGAACCAGGGCCACGCCCTCGCCCAGGCGCACTCGGTGGAACTCCATGGCGCTGTCGACCGCTTGGTCACCGACCTCGGTCTCGACCCGGGCCTGGAGGCCGATGGTGAGTTGCTCCACCTTCTGCTCGACGTCACCGCCCTCGATGACGACGGTGCCCTGGAGGGAGCCGCCCGGAACCGTCACGGACGAATCCAGGGAGGTCTCCACCGAGGCCCCACCGAATCCGATACCGGCGAGCAGACGTTTGATGACCATGGGCACTTCCTCATCTTGGTGGGTAGGCGGTCGAGGGCATCGGGGGCCCCGGCCGCCCCGCAACTTATCGCAGGTGCCATCGAGTCCGAAAAGGGCCCCGGTCCGCGTTGTGGGGAACGCGGACCGGGGCCCTGTCGGTCAGGTGGCTTCGTGGGTCAGTCCTCGGGGAGGGCGACCGGGGCGAGCTCATCGAACAGGTCGCCCGGGCCCGGGTTGGTGGCGTCGGAGGCGCCACCGAAGTGGTGCATGACACCCCACACCGCGTTCAGGGCGGTCTGTACCGCGCCCTCGGCCCAACCCGCGGTCCAGGAGATGTCGTCACCCGCCAGGAACAGGCCGCGGTGACGCTCCTCCAGGTCGTCCTGGCGGAAGTGGGTGAACAGCCGACGCTGGTACCGGTAATGGCCGGGCAGGTTCGCCTTGAACGCGCCCATGAAGTAGGGCTCGTCCTCCCAGGAGATCGTGACGGGGTCACCGGTGATGTGCGAGCGGATGTCCACGCCCGGGTAGATCTTGCCCAGCGAGGCCAGCATGACCTCCAGGCGCTCGTTGGCCGACAACGGCAGCCACTTGAGCGAGTCGTCGCACCAGGTGTACGACATGCAGATCGCGGCGGGCCCCTCCGGGTCCTCGCCCTCCAGCAGGTAGGTGCCGCGGGTCATCCGGTCGGTGAGCGTCATGCTCATGACGTCCCGGCCGGTCTCGGGGTCCTTGTCCCGCCAGAACGCACGGTCCACCGGCACGAACAGCTTCGAGGACTCCATGTAGTGGGTCCGTTCGAGGGCGTTCCAGTGGTCGATAGGCAGCAGGTCCTCGTCGCAGTCGACCTTGGACAGCAGCGCCCAGGACTGCGCGGTGAACACCGCGGTCGGGTAGGTGCGGGTGGAGCCGGAGGCGTCGGTGACGGTGATGTTGCCGCCCGGCCGACCCTTGACGGCCGTGCGACGCAGCGCCGTCACCGCCGGAAGCGGACCGTCGCCGTGCAGCGAGGCCAGGGAGGTGCCCTCCGCCCAGTGCACGAGCTTGTCCGGGGCGTCCCCCCACAGGCGCAGCGGCAACCGGTCCACCCCGCCGACGATGCTCATGTGGTCGTCGTCGGCACCGGTGTAGGTGACCCGCAGGATCTCCAGGATGGAGTTGGGGAAGTCGGTGTCCCAACCGCCGGTACCGAAGCCCACCTGACCGAAGATCTCCCGCTTGCGGAACGAGGAGAAACCCGGGGACTGGCACAGGAACCCGTAGAAGGTCTGGTCGTCCAGCTTCTCCACGAGCCGGTTCCAGATCTCCTTCTGGGTGGCGACGTCGCGCTCGCGGATCGCCTTCTGCATGCGGGTGTGGTCGACGCTCTCCAGGGTCTCGTCCCAGGCACGGGCGACCTCGCGGTAGACCTCGGGCAGGTCGTCCAGATCGGTGGCGTAGTGCGTGCGGCCCTTGAGGTCGACGACGGTGCTCGACGTGGCCGGTGAGAGCGGGTTCGGGAAGGCACTGGTGTTCAGGCCCACCCGGTTCGCGTAGTGCCAGAACGCGGTGGAGGACGGCGGGAACCGCATCGCGCCCATCTCGGCGACCACGTCGTCGGGGGCACCGGGCAGGCGTTCGGTGCGCAGACGACCGCCGAGTCGGTCGGCCTCGTAGACCACCGGCTTCAGGCCCATCTTCATGAGCTCGTAGGCGGCGACGATGCCGGACAGCCCACCGCCGATCACGGCGACCTCGGTGCCGTGGTGTTCGGCGGGCACCTGACCCAACCCGGCGGGGTGGGCCAGGTAGGAGTCGTAGGCGAACGGGAAGTCGGGCCCGCACATGTTCAGGGGCCGCTCACCCTGCTGGGCGGCACCGGCGGACGTGGGCACGGCGGACGTCATGAAGGCCCTCCTTCACTGGGGCTGGGGTGTGAGGTGGTGTGGCGGTGTGGCGGGTTCAGCGGCCGTAGAGGTCGGTGCGGCGATCGCGCAGATAGAACGGTTCGGCGCGCGCCGCCTCGACGGCGGTCGGGTCGACGTCGCCGACCAGGAGTTCCTCGGTGGACCCGGCGCGCAACAGATCGGCGCCGTCCGGGCCGACCAGGGTGCTCAGTCCGACGTAGTCGAGGTCGCCCTCGGCGTCGCAGCGGTTCACGTAGGCCAGGTGGATCTGGTTCTCCATGGCCCGGGCCGGGACGAGGAGGGTGGCGACGGAGGTGGTGGGTGCCATCAGGGCGGTCGGCACGATCAGGAGGGTCGTACCGGCCATCGCGTGGGCTCGCACGATCTCGGGGAACTCCACGTCGTAGCAGACGATGAACCCGAGCCGGTGGCCGTCGAGATCGGCTTGGACGACGAGTTCCTCGCCCGGGTCGAACAGGTTCCGGTCCAGGTCTCCGAACAGGTGCGTCTTGCGGTAGAGCGCACGGGAGACCCCTTTGGCGTCCACTAGCCGCACCGCGTTGTGGACCCGGCCGTCGACGAGCTCGGCGAAGCCGTAGACCACGGCCACCCCGGCGTCGGTGGCGATCCGAGCCACCGCGTCGAAGAGGGGGCCGTCGGCGGGTTCGGCCAGTTCCCGGATCCTGCCACCGATGTTGTAGCCGGTCAGGGACATCTCCGGGGTCACGAGGAGGGTGGCGCCCTCCGCCGCGGCGGCGCGGGCGCTCTCCCGGAGCCGGGTGAGGGCGGAGTCGGTGTCGCCGCTGCGTCCGGTGCCCTGGTCGAGGGCCACCCGCAGTGGTTCCGGCATCGTCCGTCCTTCCTGGTGCGTCGTGTTCGGGCCTCGTCCACTCTAGGTGGAGGCGTGCGTCGGATCCGTGCGCCGAAACGGCGCCCTGTTGCGAGTTCAGAGGGTTCGGCGACGGATCCTTGCGTGGCCGGCCCGTCAGGCGCGTGTCTCGACCGTTTCCTCCGTCTCCAGCGCGGAGCGGCGCATGCTGTAGCCGAAGTAGATCACCAGTCCAACCGCCAACCAGGCACCGAAGGCGACCCACACGCTCAGCGACATGCTGAACATGAGGTAGGCGCAGGCCAGCACGCCCAGGATCGGGGTGACCGGGGCACCGGGCATACGGAAGGCGCGCTTGAGGTCGGGACGGTTCCGGCGCAGCACCAGGACGGCCACGTTGACCAGGGCGAAGGCGAACAGCGTGCCGATGGCGGTGGCGTCGGCGAGCGGGCCCAGCGGGATGAACGCGGCCAGCAACGCGATGAGCACCGAGGTGATGACGGTGTTGGCGCGCGGGGTGCCCTTGGCGTCGACCTTGGAGAAGGCCTTGGGGATCAGGCCGTCGCGCGACATCGCGTAGAGGATACGGGTCTGGCTGTACAGGACCACCAGCACGACGCTGGCCAGGGCCAGGACGGCGCCGGCGGCGAAGATGACCGCCCAGATCGGGGTTCCGGTGACGACGGTGAGGATGCCCGCGAGGGAGGTCCGCCCCTCGGCGAACTCGTTCCAGTTCAGGGCGCCCACGGCGCTGAACGCCACCAGGCAGTAGATCGCGGTGACCACGATCATCGAGAACATGATGGCGCGGGGCAGGTCACGCTGCGGGTTCTTGGCCTCCTCACTGGCGGTGGAGGCGGAGTCGAAACCGATGTAGGAGAAGAACAGGGTGGCGCCCGCGGCGGAGACACCGGCCATGCCCATGGGCATGAAGGGGGCGAAGTTGCCGTCCTGCACCGCGGTGACGGCGATGGCCACGAACATGACCAGCACGGCCACCTTGACGGCGACCATGGCTGCGTTGGCGCGGGTGCTCTCCCGGACCCCGGCGAGCAGGGCGAACATCGACAGCAGCACTACGATGGCGGCGGGAAGGTTGATCAGTCCGCCTTCGAGGGGACCGGTCAGGAATGCTCCCGGCATCGACAGCCCGGTGGTCAGCTGGAGCAGTTCGTCGATGTACTGCCCCCAGCCGACGCCGACGGCGGCCACGGAGACCCCGTAGGTGAGCATGAGGCACCAGCCGCACACCCAGGCCATGAACTCGCCCATGGTGGCGTAGGAGTACGAGTAGGCGGAGCCGGAGGCGGGGATCATCCCGGCCATCTCGGCGTAGGCCAGTGCGGAGAACAGCGCGGTGACGCCGGCCAGGACGAACGACAGGATGACGGCGGGGCCGGCGATCGGGACGGCCTCGCCGAGGACGACGAAGATGCCGGTGCCCAGGGTGGCGCCGATACCGATCATGGACAGCTGCCAGAAGCCCATCGTGCGGTGCAGTCCGTGCCCGCTCTCGGTCTCGGCCACCAGCTTCTCGACCGGCTTGCGTCTGGACAGACGCCGACCCAGCGTGGGCACGTCCGCGCTCACCCGCGCGGATGTCTTCTGGTCCACCACGAATTGACTCCTCATGCTCAGTGGGGCGGGCACGGCGGGGTCTGCGCCGTATCGAACCAACGGCGCCCCGAATGTGCCCCAGGCAACATTAATGGGGCTGCCTGAGTAACATGACCCACATTCATTGCGTTTGTCGGTTTAGAGCGTCGCGATCGTGCGTACCGGAGCAAGAAAACGCATCATGACGTGATGCATGCCACACAAGATGACACTGGGTCACCATTCCCGCATGACCTGCGATGACAGCGCGCACACGAAAGGGGGAGCGCGGTACGCGACCGCGCTCCCCCTTTCGAAAGTCTCGGGGAGGGTGTGACGTCAGCCGACGGACACGCTGGGCTCGCCCTCGGCTCCGGTCTCGCCCATCTCCTCGGCGATGCGCATGGCCTCCTCGATGAGCGTCTCCACGATCTGGGACTCGGGGACGGTCTTGATGACCTCGCCCTTCACGAAGATCTGGCCCTTGCCGTTGCCGGAGGCCACACCCAGGTCGGCGTCGCGCGCCTCACCCGGACCGTTGACGACACAGCCCATGACGGCCACGCGCAGCGGCACCTCCATGCCCTCCAGGCCGGCGGTGACCTCCTCGGCGAGCGTGTACACGTCCACCTGGGCACGGCCACAGCTCGGGCAGGACACGATCTCCAGGCCCCGCTCACGCAGGCCCAACGACTCCAGGATCTGGTTGCCGACCTTGACCTCCTCGGCCGGCGGCGCGGAGAGGGACACGCGGATGGTGTCGCCGATGCCTTCCGACAGCAGCGCGCCGAAGGCCACCGAGGACTTGATGGTGCCCTGGAAGGCCGGACCGGCCTCGGTGACACCCAGGTGCAACGGGTAGTCGCAGGACTCCGACAGCAAACGGTAGGCGTTGACCATCACGACCGGGTCGTTGTGCTTGACCGAGATCTTGATGTCACGGAAGCCGTGCTCCTCGAACAGGGAGCACTCCCACAGCGCCGACTCCACCAGGGCTTCGGGGGTGGCCTTGCCGTACTTGGCCAGCAGACGCTTGTCGAGGGATCCGGCGTTGACACCGATGCGGATCGGGGTGCCGGCCTCACTCGCGGCCTTGGCGATCTCGGCGACCTTGTCGTCGAACTTCTTGATGTTGCCCGGGTTGACGCGCACCGCCGCGCAGCCCGCGTCGATGGCCGCGAACACGTACTTGGGTTGGAAGTGGATGTCCGCGATCACCGGGATCTGCGACTTCTTGGCGATGATCGGCAGCGCGTCGGCGTCGTCGTTGGTGGGCACGGCCACACGGACGATCTGGCAGCCGGAGGCGGTGAGCTCGGCGATCTGCTGCAGGGTCGCGTTGATGTCGGAGGTGCGGGTTGTCGTCATCGACTGCACGGACACCGGGGCGTCCCCGCCCACGGGGACGTTCCCGACCATGATCTGCCGCGTCTTGCGGCGCGTGGCCATGGGACGCGGAGGACTGACGGGGATACCGAGATCGACGGTCACGCTTGATTCACCTCGTCTGCCACCGGCAAGGGACGGCGGCAATTGATGTCGCGGTTCGTGAAGAAGGGCGCGGCGGCGCCCGGATCCGCGTTCGGGTGCTCCGCCCGGTCGGCCGAGGCCGTTGCCGTCGTTCCCGGAACGCTTCCCCAAGGTTACCCGCCCTCGCGCCGACGCTCGGCCTCTCGTGGCGGCACTCACACCGGTTCAGCTCCTGTTCACGCCGAGGAGAGCCGACGTTCGCCCCCGCTCGGAGGCCGGGTCAACCGAACAGCAGGACCGGGTTGACCAGGTCGGCCACGAGCAGGATGACGCTGAAGACCAGGAAACACGCCACTACGACATAGGCCACCGGAGTGAGCAGCGCGATATCCACCGGCCCCGGGTCCGGACGCTTGAACAGGCGCGCCGTCCACTTCTTGATGGACTCCCAGAGCGCTCCGGCCATGTGGCCACCGTCCAGCGGCAGGATCGGCACCAGGTTGAAGGCGAACAGGAAGAAGTTGACGCCGGCCAGGATGCTGAGCATCATCGCGGCGGTGTCCACCACCGGCAGGCCCTGGGACATGATCTCGCCGCCGATGCGGGAGATGCCGACGATGCCCACCGGGGAGTCCTCGGTGCGCTGCTCCCCCAGGAAGGCGGCGCCGAACACCTCGGGGACCTTGCTCGGCAGTGCCACGATGGCCTGGCCGACACCGACCAGCATGTCGCCGACCTCGGCGGCCGACTCGGTGGCGGTGAGGGTGCCTCGTTCCTTGGCGAAGTGGATGCCCAGGAAACCGACGGTCTCCACGGCCGGGATCCGGCGGCCGCTCTCGTCGTAGACGTTGTCGCCGTCCTCGTCGGTCTCGTAGACGATCTCGCCGGCGCCATCGCGAGCCGGCAGCTCGCTCTGGACGATGTCCACCTCGGTGGTGAGCAGCTCACCTTCACGTTCGATGCCGAACTCGGTGGGGCCGTCGGAGGTACGGATCTCACGGCTGGCCGAAGCCCAGTCGGGGGTGTCGGCGCCGCCCACGGACACGACGACGTCGCCCGGCAGCAGCTCGGCCTCGTGGGCCGGGGTGCGTGGCAGGTCATCGGTGCACTCGGTGATGGAAGCGCCCGAGGGGACCACGCACTCGTTGACGACACCGACCTCGTTGGTGTCCTGGTACACGCCGATACCCATGAAGAGCACGCCGAGCAGCGCCGTTCCCAGCACCAGGTTCATGCCCGGGCCGGCGAACATCACGATCAGCCGCTTCCATGGGGAGCGCTGGTAGAACTGCCGATCCTCGTCCTCGGGGGGCAGCTCCATGTAGGAGGCCTCGCGGGCGTCCTCGGCCATGGCCCGCCACCGCGACATCTTGCGGGCGCCCTGCTCCTCGGTCCGGCGGGCCGGCGGGAGCATCCCGACCATCCGCACGAACCCGCCCAGGGGCACCGCCTTGATGCCGTACTCGGTCTCGCCCTTGCGGGTGGACCACAGGGTCTTACCGAACCCGACCATGAACTCGGTGCACTTGATGCCGAACATCTTGGCCGTGGCCATGTGACCGAGTTCGTGCCAGGCGATCGAGAACAGTAGTCCCAGGACGAGCAGGATGATCCCGACCACGGTCAACAGCACGACCATGTATCTCTCCTCAAGCCAGAAGCGGTCCTCAGCCGCGGGCGAGCAGTTCGCGAGCGCGGGTTCGGGCCCAAGTGTCTGCGGCGTAGACGTCGTCCAGGGTCAGGGGCGTGGAACCCGGCCGATCCGTCCGCTGGTGTTCCGAGACTACCCGGGCCACGGTGTCCATGATCGCCGGGAACGCGAGGTTCTCCCGCAGGAACGCGTCGACCGCCTCCTCGTTGGCCGCGTTGTAGACCGCTGGAGCGGTACCGCCAGCGGCACCGACCTCCGCCGCGATGCGCACCGCGGGGAACGCGTCGTGGTCGAGTGGCTCGAAGGTCCAGCTCTGTGCCCTGGTCCAGTCCATGCCCGGGGCGGCGTCGGGAACGCGTGCGGGGGCGCTCATGCCGTAGGCGATGGGGATCATCATGCTGGGCGGGCTGGCCTTGGCCAAAGTGGTGCCGTCCACGTACTCGACCATGGAGTGCACGATCGACTGCGGGTGGACGACCACGTCGATGCGGTCGAAGGGGATGTCGAACAGCAGGTTGGCCTCGATCACCTCCAGCCCCTTGTTGACCAGGGTCGCGGAGTTGACGGTGATGACCGGCCCCATGCTCCAGGTGGGGTGGTTCAACGCCTGTTCCGGCGTGACCCGCGCCAGTTCCTCGGTCCGACGGCCACGGAAGGGGCCGCCGCTCGCGGTGACGACCAGCCGCCGCACCTCCGACAGTTCGGCGCGGACCAGGCCCTGGGCCGGACTGGTGAGTTCACCTTCCGGCCGGTACGGGAAGCACTGGGCGATGGCGTAGTGCTCGGAATCGACCGGGACGATCTGGCCGGGCGCGGCCACCTCGCGCACCAGCGGACCACCGATGATGAGGGACTCCTTGTTGGCCAGCGCCAGGGTGCTGCCGGCGCGCAGCGCGGCGAGCGTGGACTCCAACCCCAGGGCGCCCGTGATGCCGTTGAGGACGACATCGCAGGGGTGCCCGGCCAGCGCGGCCACGCCCTCGCCGCCGGTGAGCATCTCCGCGGAGGCGCCCTGTTCGGCCATCAGGCGGGTGAGCTCGGCGGCACGGCTCGCGTCGGCCACCGCCACCCGTTCGACACCGAGCTGCACGGCCTGCTTGGCGAGCAGGTCCACCCGCCCGCCGCCGGCAGCCAGACCCACCACTCGGAAGCGCTCCGGGTTGCGCTGGACGATGTCGATGGCCTGGGTTCCGATGGAACCGGTGGATCCGAGGATCACTACTGTTCGCTGCTGTTCTTCTCGCACCCCTCCATTGTCGCCCAATCCGCGGGGCGACGGGAGAGCGACCGGGGCTTTACACGGCGTTGCCGATCCCTTAACTTAACTCGTGAGTAAGTTACGCCACAGTAACCAATGTCGCAGACCACGGTCGGGCACGACCGAACCCCGACCCTCCCCCGATGGCGCCGGCGCGACGACCCATCGGAGCCTCCCCGCTCTCCTCCCCCGAGGTTTCGAAATGACCCCCACGTCCAGACGCGCCCTGAGCGGCGCTCTCCCCCGGATCCTGTCCGTCGTCGTGGCGTCCGTCCTGGCCGCCGCGCTCCTCTCCCCCGCCCCCGCCGTCGCACAGACCGTCGGCTCCACGATCAGCTACGAGACCATCGTGAGTCACGACGGCACCGAGCTGAAGGCCAAGGTCATCACCCCCACCGGTGTGGAGGGCCCCCGCCCGCTGCTGGTCATGCCGTCCGCCTGGGGCACCCCGCACATCCTCTACGTCGGAGCCGCCAAGAAGCTGGCCGAAGAGTCCGGCTACCAGGTCGTCGCCTACAGCTCGCGCGGCTTCTGGGACTCCGGCGGCGGCATCGAGGTCGCGGGGCCCGAGGACCGGGCCGACGCCAGCGCCGTCATCGACTGGGCACTGGAGAACACCGAGGCCGACGTCGACCGCATCGGCATGGCCGGCATCTCCTACGGCGCCGGCATCAGCCTGCTCACCGCCGCCGAGGACGACCGGGTCAAGGCGGTCGGCTCCATGAGCGGCTGGGCCGACCTGGAGGCCGCCCTCTACCCCAACGAGACCATCGACGTGCAGTCCGCCGAGCTACTGCTCCTGGCCGGCAACCTGCTCGGTCAGCCCGGTGAACTGCTCCAGGAGGCCGAGCGCGAGTACCGCGACGGCAACATCGACCCGATCCTGGAGATGGCCCCGGACCGTTCCGCGAACACCAGGGTGGACGAGCTCAACGCCAACGGGACCGCCGTGATGGTCGCGCACGGCTGGAACGACGGCATGTTCCCCGTCGGACACATGGCCGACTTCTACGAGGAGCTCTCCGGCCCCAAGCGCCTGATGCTCACCCCCGGCGACCACGCCACCCCCGAGGCGTTCGGCGCGGTGGGTCTGCCCAACGAGGTCTGGGAGGACCTGGGCCGCTGGTTCGACCACCACCTCAAGGGCGAGGACAACGGGATCGACACCGAGGAACCGGTGCGCGTCAAGCCCAACAACGGGGGCGAGTGGACCTCGCACGCCGACTGGCCGTCGGTGACCACCGACACCGACGAGTACTACCTGGGCGAGCCCAGCAAGGAGTGGTTGCGCTGGCAGAGCTCCGGGGCGATGGAACCGGAGCCGGAGACCGGCTGGGACTACGACTTCCGGACCGGCGTCGGCACCACCGCCGAAAGCGGCACGGTGTTGCTCTCCGGGGCACTCCAACAGTTCTTCGACGTGCCCACGGGGGTCCTGCTGCCCACCGTGGACCGGTACCGGGCGGCCGTGTGGACCAGCCCCGCCTACCCCGACGGCGCACGTGTGGCCGGCACCCCCGAGGTGACGTTCACGGTCACCCCGACCGTCGCCGACCAGTCGATGTTCGTGTACCTGTACGCGATCAACGAACGGGGCACCGGCTCGCTGTTGAGCCACGCGCCCTACACACTGCGCGACGCCGCCCCGGGTGAGCCGGTGACGGTGGAGACCGACCTGTCCTCGGTGGTGTGGGACGTACCGGCCGGGAAGCGGCTGGCGGTCGTGGTGGACAGCCGCGACGCCCGCTACACCGCGGAGAGCCGGACCGGGAACCGGATCGAGGTGACCTCGCCCGAGGAGGAGCCCACCCGGGTGAGTATCCCCTTCACGCGTTAACGGAGGCGCCGGAAAGACAGTGCGGCCCGGACGTCCTCACCCGAGGATGTCCGGGCCTTCTTCCCGAAAAACCCGCGACACAAACTCAAAGTAGCTAAAGAGTTACCGCGAGTATGCAAAGATCGAGCCATGACCTCGTCCACCGCATACAAGGTCATCGCCCCGCTGGCCGCCGCCACCGTCGCCCTCGCGGGCTTGGCGATGATCGACAAGCTTCCCGAACCCACGTCGGCCGTCACCCAGGCCGGCCACTCCCCCACCACCCGAGTGGACGGGATCGCCCACCAGGCCGGCGCGAGCACCCGGGACCAGCACGCAGAGGTCCTCGACTACTGGACCAACGAACGCATGGCCGCGGCGCAGCCCATCACCGCCCTGGTCGACTCCGCCTTGGGGATCACCGAACCCGTGGCGCCCGCCCCCACCGACGACGCCGTGGAACCGCAGGCCGCCCGGCCCGACAGCGAGGGTGAACCCTGGAACGACGGTGGGCTCGTCATCCGCACCACCGGCAAGGTGTACCTGACCATGGACGGGCGCGACTTCACGTGTTCGGCCTCCGTCGTGGACTCCGCCAACGAGAGCACCCTGGTGACCGCCGGCCACTGCGCCAAGGACGGGAAAGGCGCGTGGGCCCGCAACTGGACCTTCGTGCCCGGCCACGACGACGGTGAGGCCCCCTACGGCAAGTTCACCGCCCGCGACATGATCGTCTCCCCCAACTGGGCGAACGAGGCGGACGACAGCTACGACTTCGCGATGGTCGTGCTCAACGAGGACGACTCCACCACCGCGCAGGAGCGGGTCGGGTCCCAGCGACTGTCCTTCGACACCTGGACCGAGGAGCGGGTGAACCAGGGCGTACAGGTGTACACGTTCGGTTACCCGTCCGCCTCCCCCTACGACGGCAAGCACCTGCACTACTGCTCGGGCCGGACCGTCCCCGACACCGACGGCACCACCGCCAACGGGATGCCCTGCTCCATGACCCAGGGCTCCAGTGGAGGGCCGTGGTTCGCCGACTTCGACCCCTCCACCGGCCAGGGGAACATCGCCTCGGTGGTGAGCTTCAAGTACGCCGACGACCGCGCCACCCAGTACGGACCGCGGCTGGGCGCCGAGGCCCGACGGCTGTACGAGCACGCCTCGGGCCTGTAGAACGCGCCCGCCCACGGCCGGTGACCGCCATCCCTTCTCCGCGGTCACCGGCCGCTCTCGTGCGCGGACCCCTACAGGTCGATGCCGGTGAGGACCAGGACGCGCTCGTCGGTGAGGTCGGTCATCGCCGAACGCACACCCTCCTTGCCCACGCCGGAGCCCTTGACGCCGCCGTAGGGCATCTGGTCGGCGCGGAAGGTGGGGACGTCGCCGACGATCACGCCGCCGACCTCCAGCTCCCGGTGGGCACGGAAGGCGGTGGGCAGGTCCCGGGTGAACACACCGGCCTGGAGCCCGAAGTCGCTGTCGTTGACCGCGGCGAAGGCGGCGTCGGTGTCGGCGACCCGCTGGATCACCAGGACCGGACCGAAGATCTCCTCGCGCACCACCTTGGCGTCGGCGGGGGCGTCGGCCAGGACGGTGGGCGCGACGGTCACACCGTCGCGGGTGCCGCCGGTGAGCACGCGAGCCCCACCGGAAACCGCCTCCGCCACCCACGCGGTCACCCGCTCCGCAGCGGCCTCGTCGACCATCGGTCCCACGTCGGTCTTCTCGTCGGCGGGGTCGCCGGTGCCCAGCGCCTCCACCCGGTCGACCAAAAGCCGCACGAACTCGTCGTGCACGGAGTCGGTGACCACGACCCTCTGCACGCCGATGCACACCTGGCCGGCCTGGTTGTTGCCGAACAGGGCCACGCGCTGAGCCGCCCAGTCCAGGTCGGCGTCGTCCAACACCACCGCGGCGGCGTTACCGCCCAGCTCCAGGGTGACGTGCTTGTGCGGGGCGCGCCGCTGGATCTCCCAACCGAAGGCGCCACCGGTGAAGGAGACCACGGGCAGACGTTCGTCGGTGATGAGCGCGGCCGCGGACTCGTTCGGCATGGGCAGCACCGACACCATGCCGCCGGGCAGCTCGGTCTCGGCGATGATCTCGCCGAGCAGCAGCGCCGTGACGGGGGTCGCGGGTGCGGGCTTGAGGATGATGGGCGCGCCCACCGCGATCGCGGGCGCGATCTTGTGCGCGACCAGGTTGATCGGGAAGTTGAACGGGGAAATGCCCAGGATCGGGCCCTTGGGCACGCGACGGATCAGGGCCAGACGGCCGGTGCCCCCCGCGTCGGTGTCCAGTCTCTGGAGGTCGCCGCTGTCCCGACGGGTCTCCTCGGCCGCCCAGCGGAAGACCGACACGGCACGCCCGGCCTCGGCCCGGGCCCACTTGATCGGCTTGCCGCTCTCGGCGGTGATCACCCGGGCGATCTCCTCGGCGCGCTCACCGATACGCCGGGCGATGTGGTCCAGGGCGGTGGCCTTGACGTGCGCGGGCAGGGCGGCGGCGGTCGCGGCGACCGCGTGCGCGGCGGCCACGGCCTCCTGCACCTGGCCCGGGGTGGGCACGGAGACGGTGCCCGCGGCCTCGCCGGTGTAGGGGTTGAGGACGGTCATGTCGGTGTCGCCGGTGGTCGCGGTGCCGGCGAGCCAGAACGGGTGCGTGGTCATGTCCGCGACGCTAGACCCCGCGACCGCGACCGCGCCTTGTCCACCATTGCCAAAGCGGGCCCCTGGTTTGGCCACACTGGCGCATGGTTCTTGCGCTGACCCGCTGGCGTCGGAGCGGTCCTTGATACACAGTGGTGAGGGAGGGCCCTGCCAGCACGTTCGGTCCGGCCCTCGGGTCCACCGCCGTCGACGGGAACCCGGGAGTGCCATTGCCGCTCGTCTACCGCACGCTCGTCGCCGTCCCGGACGACGACGGAGATCTCGTCGCCGTCGCCTCCACCGTCCTCTCCCGATGGTTGAGCAAACGCGGGAACTCCGGAGCGCGCGTGGACTTCGATGCCTCGGGACGCTACGACCTCAGCAACCGGTCTCGGGCGTTGGTCGCCCGGCACGACAACGACGACGAGGGCCTCACCTTCCTCCGGCTGACCACCGAGTCCGAGAAACCCGACGGGGTGTGGCGCACCCTGATCACCGTGGTGGTCGATCCCGAACTGTCCCCTTGGCGGTACCTGTGGCTGGACATGACCGTCGACCCCGCGCCCGGCCTTCCGGCGGAGGCCACCCGTCTGGAGGTGATGCCGCCCGAGGCGGCCCGCATGCTGCTGGAGGCGGTCAACGCCCATGACGGCGCGCACCCACTGCTGTCCACCCCCAGGATCATGCGCGGACGCGACGACGCCGACATGGCCGCCCTGCACTCGGCCATCCGCGACCCGCTGCGACGCCTGGCGATCGTCGCCACCGGCGCGCCCGGGGACGTGACCGTCGCCGCCTGGCGCGGTTCCATGGCCGGGGCGCTGTCCCGGTGCACCGGCATGTGCGCCGGATACGTGCTGGACGCCGCCGCACTGGACCGCATGGCCGAGCTGCTCCCCCGCGACCTGGACATACCCGCCGGCGGTGTGCGCACGTTCCTGCCCTCGGTGGATCCCACGAACGAGGCGGATTCGTCACGTCATCCCCGGATGAGCCCCACGACCCTGGACACGGCCCGGGACGGCGAACGGGTGCGCAACTGGGTGGGCGCCGCCCTGTCCCGGCGGGTACGCGACAACGCCGTGACCCTCGGACTGCCCGAAGCCCTCAGAGCGATCGACACCCTCCTGCGCGAGGAGACCGACGACCTGCGCCGGGTTCCCTCCTCCCTCGTTCCCCCATCGACCCCCGGACCGGAGCACGCCATCGCACACCAGTCGGAGCATGACTCGGTGACCACCGCGGAACTGGCCGCCGCCAAAGCCCAGGAACAGCAGCTCCAGCGGCTCCGTGAAGAGGTGCGCCGGCTCAACACGCGCATCGGCGAACTATCGGAGGAACGCCACCAACTGCTCGACGAGACCGCGGACCTGGCCGATGAACTGGACACCGCGAGGGAGGGCGCGCGGGCCGCCCGTTACGAAGCGCGTTGGCTGCGCGAACGGGTCCGTGAGGAGGGTCTTTTCCGGTTGGCCGCCGCCCCGGCCCCGCACGATCCCGAGCGGCCACCGCCCACGAGCGTGGCCGAGCTGCTGGGGCGGATCACCGACGACGACGTGCTGCCGCACCTGTTCTTCACCCTGGAGGACCAGACGGTGTACGAACTGTCCGACAGCCGCAAGGAGGGCCTGTGGGTGACCCGAGCGTGGGAGGCGCTGCTCGCGCTCAACGACTACGCCCGCTACCAGTTCGACAACCCCGGCAGCGGCCTGGGGTTCCACTCCTACCTGCGCGATCCACCGGACGGCTACCGGGTGATCCCGGTCAAACGACTGGCCTCACAGGAGTCGGACTACGTGCGTAACCGCGGAAAGCTCAACGAGAAGCGGTTCTTCCGGGTGCCCCACGAGGTGGCCTCGGCCGGGCGGGTGCCGATGTACGCGCACATCAAGCTGGACATCGAGTACGGCATCTGCCCACGGCTGTACTTCTTCCCCGACCTGGGTCCGGACACCACCAACCGCGTGTACGTGGGGTACCTGGGCCGACACCTGCCGGTACAGCAGTCCAACTAGAGCGTGCGGTGACCGAACCTGGCGGAGAGCTCTGCGAGGTCGGGTTCGCCGTAGCGCTCCACGAGTGCCTTGAACCGCAGCTCCTTGTCCGCGCCGAAACGGCGGACCTTGGCCGAGTAACTCGACACGGAGTGCAGGACCGGCGGTTCCGTCTTGCTGTGGAACTTGTCCGCGTACATCACCAGTTCCTCCTCCGGGGTCTCGGCGAGGTAGTCGGCGACCGGGATCGGCAACCCCTGGGAGCGCACGTCTTCGGCGGTGACCCCCACGCCGGTGTGATGGGAGCAGAACCGGCACAGCGTCTCGGGCAGCCCCTCCGCGGCGAGGAGTTCGTGACCGAGCACCCCGTGGCTCACGTAACGGTCGTGGGCGATGCGACCCGAGGCGTCGACCAGGCGGTAGACACCGATGTCGTGCAGCAGGCAGCCCGCCCGGACCAGGTCGACGTTCACCTTCGCGGGCGCGCGGTCGAGGAGCTGTTCGGCGACCGCGCACACCACCCGGCAGTGCGTGTACACACGCTCGAAGGCCTCGGCGCTGGGCGCGTACCTCTCGTGGAGGGACCTGATCTGTTCGTCGGTGGGGATCTGCACACCGGGGACCATACCCTGGGAACCGTGATGGGGACGACGCAGGCACACACCGTTCTGAGCGAGGCGGACCAGCGTGGGCGCGCCGAACGGCACGCCGAGCGCGTGGACGCGCTCACCGCCGACCACCTGCGGCGACGCCGCGCCGGCGAACGCCACCCGGTGGAGGACTTCCTGTTCACCTACTACAACCTCAAGCCGGCGCAGCTGCGGCGCTGGCACCCCGGGGTGGGCACGACCCTGGCCGGAGAGAGCGCGCGCGAGCGACTCTCGGAGCGCTTCTACACCGAACACGACGGCGGCGGGGTGGGGCTGGACGTGCCCGCGTTCCTAGCGGCCCGGCCCGTGCTGGGCTTCGTGGAACGACTGCTGTCGGCGGTGGCCTCGCGCCCGGCGCACCTGGGCTGCTTCGGTCTGCACGAGTGGGCGATGGCGTACCGCACCTCCGAGGTGCGCCACGGCCAGGTTCCGCTGCGGCTGGGCCACGAGGGCACCGACCGGGTGGTGGAGTCGCACCGGATCCAGTGCTCGCACTTCGACGCCTTCCGGTTCTTCACCGAACCCGCGCGCCCGCTCAACACCCTGTCGCCCACCAGGGAGACCCAGGCGGACCTGGACCAGCCGGGCTGTCTGCACGCCAACATGGACCTGTACAAGTGGGCGTACAAACTCACCCCGGCGGTGCCGTCGGAGCTGGTGGTGGACTGCTTCGAGCTGTCCAGGGAGATCCGCACGCTGGACATGCGGGCCTCCCCCTACGACCTGCGGGAGTGGGGGCAGGAGCCGGTGCGGATCGAGACGGCCGAGGGCAAGGCCGCGTACATGGAGTACCAGCGCGACTTCGCCGAACGCGGCGGGGTGCTGCGCGAGCGGCTGCTGGCGGTGTGCCGGGAGCTACGGGCGGCCTGAGGCTTCACGGGCCAGACGCCTGCGGGCGACCTTGTGCCCCCGCCAAGAACCCACCAGCAGTAGTGCCGTGCCCACGGTCGTGGGCACCAGGATCGCGACGATCTGGCCGTTCGGATCGGAGAGCAACGGGGTGAGGATCGCCGCGGGCAGGAAGGCGATCCCGCCCAGGATCGACCAACGGGCGCAGGCCTCGTGCACCGCGTACCAGGCGGCGTCACTCGACCGGGTGAACTTGGTGCGCACACCGAAGAAGTCGTTGGGCTTGAGCTTCCGCTGCGCGCCGTAGACCCCCATCAGTACCAACACCAGCGCGCCGCCCAGCATGGTCAGCACCACCATGATGAGCGGAACGAGGGGGATGGTCTCTTCGGCGGCCTGGGCCAACGAGGTCAACGCGGGGCCTCTTTCCTGGTGGGGGATCAACCGCCGCGACTGTCGCGCGGCGGCGGCAGGGCGCAGGTGTCGCTGCCACCGGGCAGACGGTATCGGTTGGCCGCCACCGCGCGGTAGGCGACCCGGGTGAGCGCCCGCGCCCCGGGCAGGGCCATCAACCGACCCAGCGCCCGGAAGGGGAACCGGCCGTGCCGGAGGGTCTCGGCGATGGCGTCGCCACCGGCGAGCAGGCTCCGGTCCGAGCGGACCAACCAGGCCTGTTCGTCCGCCTGCTCCGGGGTGAGCCCGAAGGCCTTGAGGTCGACGTCCTGCCAGGCCGCGAAGGCGGTGCGGGTGCGCACCCGGTCCCGTGCGAACGCCACGGAACGCTGGCAGAAGCCACAATCACGGTCGTAGAGGAAGAGCCCGTCCGAAGGGATGCGGTGTGTTTCCCGTGAATGTCCCATGTCCTCTTCCTACCCGCTGAGGAATCACTGATGGGCGAAGAACAGGGCGTAACCCATGACGGAGAGCAGCGTCAGGGAGAACAGCACCGAGAACACGAACACCGTGATGTGCAACCACCGGAACCGGCCCGCCTCGGTCGGGGCCCGGCGCCAGTGCCACGCCCCGACGGTGACGGCGGTGGCGACCATGCCCGCGGCGACCGCGGACAGTTCGGTGGGCAGGTCGGTCCACACACCTCCGCGCTGGGTGTAGACCAGCCAGGCCACGGCGCCCAGGCTCAGCGAGACGATCCGCAGGCGGTCCAGCGGTCGCTGAGTGATCAGGGTGCGACGGCGGATCATCAGCGCGAGCAACAGAACCGGCGGGAGCAACAACGGGAGCAAGGTCAGCGCCATGGACATCCCGGTGCTGGGAGGAGCCGACAACGGTTCCCCGGGTTCGTCGCCGAGCAGTCCCAGGGCCAACTGGCTCTCCTGCAGGGTGAAGCTGTTGCCCATGAGGACGACGGCGCGCTCGTCGTCGAACAGGACCGTGGTGGAAGACCCGTAGACCTTCCCGCTGTGGAAGGTGACCTCGCCGTGCTCGGGGGTGTCCAGGACGTGCCAACCCAACCCCATGGACAGTTCGGTGTCGCCGCCCGCCTCCGTGGCGGGCTCCTCCTCCGAGGGCGCCCCGCCGATCCGCACGTCCTCCAGGACGATGTCGGTGGCTTCGGAGCCAGGGGCGGTCCCGTCGGCGACCGCATCGATCAGGGTGACCAGGTCGGAGACGGTGCTCCAGGTGGAGATCCCCGCGGGCGCGTACTCGGTGTTGGTCCACGGAGCGACCCGTACACCAGGTTCGTAGTACGACAGGGCACCGCCCTCGGGACGTTCGGCGGTGACCGCGGTGTCGTCCATACCCAGGGGGTCGAGGACGCGTTCGCGCACCAGGTCCGGGTAGGAGCCGCCCGCTTCCTCCGCCAGCGCGTGCCCGAGGGTCGCGAAGCCGTGGTTGGAGTAGACGTATTGGTCCCTGGGTCCGGCCTCGGTGTGCGAGAGTCCGTCCACCGGCGAGATGGCGCCCTCATAGGGACTGATCAGGAGCATGGAGCGGAAGGTGACTGCCGCTTGCTCCCCGTCGGGGGTCGCCCGCAGTCCCGAATGGTGGGTGGCCAGTTCCTGGAGGGTGATGTCGGCGACCTCGGGATCGTCGAAGTCGACGTCGGGAAAGACGTCGGCGAGTGTCCGGTCCAGGGAGGTCTCCCCCCGTTCCACCATGTCGGCGAGCAGCATCCCGGTGATCACCTTCATCACCGACCCGGTCTCGAACGGGGTGTTCGGTCCGACCGGTGCGGCGCCGTCGGAGGTTCCCGCGGCCGCCCACTCCACCGAGTCCGGATCGTCGAGGGCGAACCGGGCCACGGACAGTCCCTGCACCTCGACCATGCGGTCGCCCAGTATCCGCTCCACGTCCGCCGCCAGCGGCGCGTCACCGGCCACCCCGGTCGCGGGCGTGGAGCGGGCCGGAGCGAACAGCGCGGCCAGCACCGCGACCACCACGCCGATACCGAGCGCGACCAGCCAGACCCGTCCCGGTGCGGCCGGCGACCGCTGCCGACGAGGGGGCTTGGAGGACCGACCGGACGCCGACCCGGACGACGGGTCGGATGGCGAGTCGGATGGCGGGTCGGATGGCGGGAGGGACGATGATCCGGACGCCGACCCGGACGACGGGTCGGAAGGGTCCGGGGGTGTGGAGGGATCAGTGGAAGCCATAGCCCCCACCCTGACAAAAGGTGGCCCGAAGGTGCAGTCACCGCTGTCAGCGATCCGCCATGAGGTTCTCCCCGCCCGGGCGATGACACCTGTCATAGTCCCTCACGGGCTCTCGGGTTTTCGGGTCTTCGGGCTCCATCGTGGGCTCTCGGGTCCACGGGCTCGCGGGTTCTCGGGACCACGGGCTCATGAGCCTCTCTGGGTGTGTGGTGCGCTTGGGGTCGTGTTCCTTGGGGTTGTTGGGCGGGGTTGCGGTGGGTATGTGGTGCGCCTGAGGTCGAGAGCCCTGAGGTTGTTGGGCGGGGTTGCGGTGGTCTCCCCCTTCCCCGCCGCGTGATTGTGGCCGTCTCCACTACGCGCGTCAAGGTCGTCGCAGGGGCGGCTTCGCCGAGAGAGCGCTCCACCTTGACCCGCTTCGCTACGACGGCAG
>NZ_FRFF01000138.1 GCF_900143625.1 Nocardiopsis sp. JB363 | reverse complement strand
CAGCGTCTGATGAGAATAAGAGACAGCCTTCGCCCACCCCGACGGCCGCGCCCGTTTCACCCCCGTCCGCCACCTCCCACCGGCCGAGGAACCCGACCAGGATCACCCGCTCATCGCCACCACCGGCCGTCTCATGGGCCACTACCAGTCCGGCGCCCAGACCCGCCGCGTCCCCGAACTCCTCAACGCCCAACCCTGCGCCTACGTGGAAGTACACCCCGACACCGCGGCCCGCGCCGGACTCGCCCACGGCGACTGGGCCCACCTGACCTCCCGGCGCGGCACCACCCTGGCCAGGGTGCGCCTGGACACCACAGCACGCCTGGACACCGTGTTCCTGCCCTTCCACTACCCCGGCGCCCAGGCCGCCAACAACCTCACCCACCCGGCCCTGGACCCCATCAGCCGCATGCCCGAGTTCAAGGTCAGCGCCGTACGCCTGGAGCCGGCCCCGCACCCACCCACCGGAGAAACCCCATGAGCACCAACCCGCCCCCGCGCCGGATCGTGGTCATCGGCAACGGCATGGTCGGCGCACGCCTGGCCGAGGAGGTCGCCCACTTGGACCCCCACGGCGCCCGGGTGGACCTTCGGGTCGTGGGCACCGAACACCACCCCGCCTACAACCGGGTCCTGCTCTCACAGGTCCTGGCCGGCACCCACACCCCCCGACAGATCCGACTGCCCGTCCCCGACACCCCCGGGGTGAGCGTGCGCACCGGCGTGACAGCCACGAGCATCGACACCACCCACCGACGCCTGCGCCTGGACGACGGCACCCACCTGACCTTCGACGAACTCGTCCTGGCCACCGGCGCCCGCGCCGCCCTGCCACCCATCACCGGGGTGAGCGGCCACCAAGGCGCACCCGCAGAGGGCGTGTGCGCCCTACGGGACCTGGACGACTGCCAACGAGTCCTGTCCCTGGTCCGCCCCGGCGCGCCGGTAGTCGTCCTGGGCGGCGGCGTCCTGGGTCTGGAGGCCGCCCGAGGCCTGGTCGGACGCGGCGCCAGGGTGAGCCTGGTGGAATCCTCACCCTGGATCATGCGCCGCCAGATCGACCGACCGGCCGCCCACATCCTGGCCCGCCGCTACGAAGCACTGGGGGTGAACGTGCACTCCTGGCGGGTGGCGTCCCGATGGATCCCCGGCACCGGCCTGGAACTGGACGACGGCCGTGTCCTGGCCGGCGACGCCCTGGTGGTCACCGCGGGGGTGCGCGCCAACACCGAACTGGCCAAGGACGCCGCCATCGAGGTCGAACACGGGGTCGTGGTCGACGACCACCTGACCACCTCCCACAGCCGCGTCCACGCCATCGGCGACTGCGCCCAACACCCCGGGGGAGGGGCCGGGCTGGTCGGACCCGGCTGGGAACAAGCCGCGGTGCTGGCCCGTCGGCTGACCGGCGTCGAACCGGGCGCCCGTTACCGGGGCGCCCGACCACTGACCCGCCTCAAGGCCCAGGGCATCGAACTGACCGCGTTCGGCCGCGTCCAGGAGGAGGACGACGGGCCAGAGGTGGAGACCGTCACCGTCAGCGACCCGCACGGGGGTCGCTACGCCAAACTGTCAGTGGAGCGGGACCGTGTCGTAGGCGCGGTCCTGCTCGGCTTCCCCGAGGCCGCGGCCACCCTGGCCCAGCTCTACGACACCGCCATGCCCGTACCCGCCGACCGGCTCGCCCTGGTCCAGGGACACCCCGCCCACACCCCCCACGAACAGGACCCCGCCCCGGCCCTGGTGTGCCGGTGCAACGCGGTGGGACGCGAGGAGATAGAACAGGCCTGGTTGGACGGGGCCCGCACCCGCGAGGCCATCGCCCACCGCACCCGCGCCACCACCGGGTGCGGTGGCTGCGTGCGCGACGTCGACGCCCTACTGGAAGGGATGGGCGGTGCGAACACGACCCCCACCACCATTCCCTGAGACCACACCCCGAAGGGTTTCGGTCCACCCGCACGGGGGTTGAGGGCCTTGACTCAGTGCAGGGACAGGCCCGCGGCGCAGCACACCAGTCCGACCACCGCCATCAGGGTGCGCACGTGGTTCCAACGCACCCACACCGGTTCGAAGGCGGCCCGAACCGCCGCCGCCTCTCCCGCACGGGAGGAGGAGCCCGCCGCGTCCAGGGCGTTGTTGCGCGGAACGTTGACCGTGAAGGTGACGACCACCGCCGACACCAACGCCACCAGACCCACACCCGTCCACACCGCCGAGGCATGCGCGCCGGCCGCGAAGAACAACGCCACCGACCCCAGGACCGCCACCGGCGCACCCACGAACACCAGCGCGAACACCGGGTTGAGGATGGCGGAGTTGATGCGCTGCATCGACTCCACCATCGCCCGATCCTCCACCCGCGCCAGCCCGGGCATCACCGCCATCGAAAAGCTCAGGAACAACCCCGCGAACAGGCCCGTCAACACCACCGCCAGCACCGGGACGAACCCGAACACCACCTGTGTCACATCCACACGCCCACCATCCCTCGCCAAGGCCGCCCGCCCGGGGGAACCGCCCCACAACATCGAAGCACCTCCCCGCCCGGCGCGCCACGGCCCGCGACCACCACCCACCCCCACACCACGACCGAAACCGGCCACCACGACAACCGATAACCCGCGACCCCGGGTGTGCTCACCACCGCCCCGCCCCACCCGGCCGGGGAGTGGCCGCTTTTCGCCACCGACCGAACCAGAAGTGCCTCCCGTGCGTCTGAGCAGCCGAGTCATCCACATTCCCGGCCTCCCCAACGGCCGGAGCACGCACAAGGGAGCCCCCGTACATGTCCCAACGAGCCCTCGGCGCGATCGGCGCGGCACTCGCGCTGAGCCTGGCCCTCAGCTCCTGCGGCCTGGTCCGCGACCTCACCGGCGGTGACCAGCCCCCCACCGAAGAGAACTCCGAGGAACAGGCACAGGAGAGCGCCGCACCGGAGCTGCCCTTCACCCGCCAGGGCCGTATGTTCGTCGAGGACGGCAACGACGTCGCCTTCGAGGTCGTCATCAACGCACTCGAATCCAACGGCGAGTACATGATGATCGACGTCACCCACAACATCCTCGAACCCCTGCCGGGCGCCGTCACCAGCGCCGTGGCCCCCATCCGCATGGTCGACCCGCTCTCCGGCGAGGTCCTGCGGGTGATGAACAACGAAGAGCACGGCGAGAACTACGGCACCTACTTCGAGGAGGGCGACCCCTTCCTGCCCACCCACGAGGGCCTGCCCCTGCCCATGCGCCGCTACTTCCCCGCCCCCAGCGAGGACGTGCAGACCCTCACCTTCACCGGCTCCGGTCTGGGCTACGTCCCCGGCATCCCCATCACCCACGTCGACGAGTTCACCGAAGCACCCGAACCCAACGTCTACGACCACATCGACCCCGACACCTGGGAACAGGGCGAGCTGCCCGAGGAGATCTTCTACCCCGAGGACGTACCCGAACCCGGCCTGGACGTGGACGCCTACCGCCAGTCCATGGAGAGCTTCGTCGACAGCCCCATCGCCTCCACCACCCGCTCCGGCGACCAGGAGACCATCGCCCTGCACTCGGACAACATGTTCGAGGTCGATGAGGCCGAACCCACCGACGAAGCCGCCGAGACCATCCGCCAGACCGCGGCCTCCCTCCGCGAGAACCTCGCCGAAGGCACCGAGATCACCGTCATCGGCCACACCGACTCCACCGGATCCGCAGGCCACAACCAGACCCTGTCCGAGGAACGCGCCGAGGCCGCCCGCGAACTCATCGAAGAGGAACTCGGTGACGGCTTCACCCTCCACACCGAGGGCCGCGGCGCCGACGAACTGCTCGCCGAGGAGGGCCAGGACGACGACGAGGAGGCCCGGGCCCGCAACCGCCGGGTGGAGTTCTTCTACGAGGTGCCCATGGACGCCACCGACAGCGAGGACACCGAGGGCCTGGACTCCGCCCAACGCCACGTCGCGGAGCCGGCCCCCTACTTCGAGGAGATGGACGTGCACACCACCGTCTCCCACAACGACCTCGACCTGAACGTCTACCCGCTGGTGCGCGACGGCGCCTACCTGTTCCAGGTGGTGGGTTTCCAGAACTCCACCCTGAGCGACCTGGAGGCGGACCTGGACGGTGACGAGGCACGCCTGCCGGGCAGCCCCGCCCAGTACACCGAGGGCACCATGGGCGGCTTCCGGCTGGAGGAGAGCGACTCCGGACTGCTCCGCTACGTGATCCGCATCAGCACCGGAGAGGACGAGTACGAGGACTTCGCCGACGAGATCCACACCCTCAGCCCCGGCGAGGAATACCTGGCCCTGGCGGTCTTCCCCGCCCCGGCCGACGACATCACCGAAATGACCCTGTACGCGGGCGCCTTCGGCGAGATCCCCCGCATCCCCATCCAGTAGGGACCCGGAGCACGGGCCGGCGCCCCGCTTCCCCCACCGGGAACGGGGCACCGGCCCGTCACCACCCAAGGCCCCGCGCCCGGTTCAGCGCACCGGCCTGTCACTTATACACAACAGACGCTGCCGACGAATAAAGT
>NZ_FRFF01000102.1 GCF_900143625.1 Nocardiopsis sp. JB363 | reverse complement strand
TTCGGAGGTCGCTCCGTGTCCCCCACCCCCCACCCCTCTTCCGGTCCGGCACGTACCTGGTGGAACCCCACCCTGGTCAAACACGGCTACCGCACCCTGGTGGTCAAAGGCACCTACCCGCTGCTGTGGGGCTGCCATGAACGCCACGTGCTCGGGCTGCACTACAACGGCGTCCAGGACGGCGACACCGTCCTGGAGATCGGCTCGGCCGACGGCGGCCACCTGGACCGCATCGACCGCCAGGACCTGACGGTGCACCTGATGGACGTCAACGCCGACCTGCTCCACGACACCGCCACCCGCCTGGCCCGCTACAGGCCGGTCTTGCACCACACCAGCGCCCTGGAGAAGTTCCCGCTGGCGGAGAACAGCATGGACTCGGTGGTGTTGTCCATGGTGATGCACTGCCTGCCCGGCAACAGCATCACCGACAAGGCGATCGTGTTCGACCACGTCGCCCGCGTGCTCCGCCCGGGGGGCCGGTTCGTGGGCGCCACCGTGCTCACCCACGGGGTGGACCACCACCCGCTCAGCCGCGCCGGCCTGATCCTGCTCAACCGCCAGGGCGTGTTCTCCAACCGCGGTGACTCCCTGGACGACCTCACCCACGCCCTCCAAGACCGGTTCGACGACGTCACGATCGCCGTGGTGGGCCGGGTCGCGTTGTGGCAGGTGAGGGGCCGATGACCACCCTCACTCCTCTCCGCTCACGATCAGGACCACCCGTGCACCACCCCGACGCAGGGGCGCCGACCCCGCTCCTGCACCTGCCGCCCCTGCCCCGCCACCGGTGGGCGCTCAACCCGCTCACCCTGGGCCCGGTCTATGACCACCTGGTCATCGGCCGCGCCCTGCCCCGCCTGTGGGGGGCCGATCCCTATCTCATCGACCAGCTCTATGACGGCAACATCGGCCCGCTCCACCTGGAGTTGGGCACCCTGGCCACCGGGTTCTTGGCCCACGCCTTGGACGCTCAGCGGCACGCGGTCGAGCAGGTGCACCTGCTCGACCACGACCCGGCCCCGGTGCGGGTGTGCACGCGGCGGGTGCGCGCCCAGGGCTACCCCCCGCACCGGCACGTACTGGACCCGCGCCACCCTTGGCCCTCCCACGTCCGCGGCCTGGACTCGGTGGGCTCGACGTTGTGGACCCACACCCTTCCCGCCGCCCACCGTGACCTGATCTTCGACCGCGTCGCCTCGGCCCTGGCCCCGGGTGGCCGGTTCTTCGGCGCCGCCGTGGTGGGCCCCCATGACACCGCCGCCGACCTGCTCACTCCGCGCGCTCGGCACCGCCGGGCCCTCTACAACCGGGTGGGGTTGTTCGCCAACCTCAACGACACCGCGCGCATCTACCGACACCTGCTCACCCGCTCCTTCGGCCCCACCGCTGAGGTGCACACCCGTCTGGTCGGTGCCGTGGTGCTGTGGGAGGTGACCACGCGATGAACTACCCCTCCACCGCCACCACGGCCGCCCTGGTCGGGATCGGTGCCCGTCTGCCCGGCCCGGACGGGGTCGATGTGTGCGGCCCGCACCAGATGTGGCAGGCCATACAGGCCGGCAAGACCGCGATCGGCCGCTACCCCGCCCAGCGGTGGCAGGCCATGCAGCACCGGCTCCACCCCCAGGATCGGGGGCAGGATCCGTGGCCGGCCGCCCTGATCACCTGGCCCACCCCGACCGACCACCGCCTGTGGGGTCTGCGCGCCTCCGAAACCTCACACCTGTCCCCCACCCAGATCCTCATCCTGCAGGTGGTGGCCGAGGCGCTGGCCGACGCCGGGATCCGCCCCGACACCCTGGCAGGGCCCCGGACCGGCATCTATCTCGGGTTCTCCTCACCCGACGACGCCCTGGACGTCTTCGCCGACCAGGCCCGCCCCACCCTGCTGGACCTGGCCGCCGGTGGCGCGGGCATGGCCGCCACCCCGGTTTCCCGTTGGCTGAACGCGCGCGGGCCCCTGGTCACCTACGACACCTCGTGCTCGGCCTCGATGTACGCGCTGCACGCCGCCCGCCGGGATCTGGCCGATGGCACCGTCACCACCGCCATCGTCATCGGCGCCAATGTGTTGACCAACCCGGTGCCCACCCGCGCCTTCCGTCAAGGCGGGGTGCTGGCCGACGATGGTGACGTGCGGCCCTTCGACGCCCACGCGCACGGGTACGCGCGGGGGGAGGCGGTGGTTGCCGCGGTGCTGCGCCCCTACGCCCAGGCCCGCGCCGACCAGGACCGTATCTA
The DNA here is from genome assembly GCF_900143625.1 of Nocardiopsis sp. JB363. Taxonomy (GTDB): domain Bacteria; phylum Actinomycetota; class Actinomycetes; order Streptosporangiales; family Streptosporangiaceae; genus Nocardiopsis. Next base: position 62,441 of record NZ_FRFF01000102.1, on the reverse strand, counting down.
CACCCTGCTCGGTCACACGGTGGTCGGCTCCGATGGGCGCTCCCCGGGCACCGGCATGCCCTCGGCTCAGGCCTTGGGCGAACTGGTGGAACGGGCCCATGAGGACTCCGGTATCCGTACCGAGGATGTGGGGCTGGTGATCGCCCACGGGCCCGGCACCATGGCCGGAGCCCGCGCCGAAGCGCGTGCGCTCCACACCGCCTACCCCCGCACCGAGGCGTCGTTGCCTCTCACCTCCATCAAGGGGTTGTTCGGCCACAGTGAGGCGGCCGCGGGGCTGACCAATGTCCTGGCCGGGGCGTTGATGCTGCACCACGGTGGGCGGGTGCCGCCCACCACCGGTTACAGCAGCCCGCCCCCTTGGCTGGGCCAGTACGGGGTGCGGGTGGTCGATGAGGTCACCGACCTGCCCTTCGAGCCCGGTGTCCATGTGGGGGTGAGCGCGCTGGGGTTCTCCGGCGCCATCGCCTATGGGCTGTTGCGTCCCACCCCGCACATGGCCCGGCCCCGCACCGGCAACAGCCCCGCTCTGGGCGGGGCCGCGGTGTGGCCGCTGTCCGCGCCCACCGCCGGGCGCCTGCAAGCCCACGCCCAGGAGTGGGCCCACGCCACCCAAGGGGAGCGGCGGCGTCCCCGTCTGGGGCGGGTGGGCGACCACCTGACTCGCCGCTGTGACCCGAAGGGTGCAGTGCGGGCCGCGGTGGTGGCCACCAACGGCTACACCGATGCTCACCAGGCGTGGAAGGCGCTGGCCCAGGGGGGACATCACCACGACCTGGTGAGCGCCACCCACGGTGAGGGGCCGTGGTCGCCAGTGTGGGTCTTCGGTGGCCACGGGGCCGCCCACCCCCACATGGGCACCCTCCTGTACCAGCAGGACCGGCTCTTCGCCGAGCACCTGGACCGGGCCCGCCAGGCCCTTCAGGCGAACATGACGAGGAAAATCTGGTACCCGAGCGGTCATCTCCCACGCGACCTGGCGCAGGTCCAACGGGACACCTGGGCGATGCAGGTCGCCCTGGCCCACACCCTCACCGACCGGTGGGGACTACGTCCCCAGGTCGTGGTGGGCCACTCCCTGGGCGAGGTGGCCGCCGCCCACGTCGCCGGGATCCTGTCCCTGGAGGACGCCGCTCGGCTGGTGTGTGCGCGCGCTGACCTTTTGGGCCAGCTCACCGGTGTGGGGCACCTGCTCACCGCCCGTCTGGACACGAACACCGCCTCCCAACTCGCCCAGGACCACCGGGTGGACCTGGCCTGCATCAACAGCCCCGAACACGTGGTGTTCGCCGGCAGCGAGGCCGCACTGGACCCCCTGGCGATCGACCTCCTCGATCGGGGCGCCGAGCCTCGCGCCTTGGTCGGCTCGCCGCCCGCGCACAGCCGCCACGTGGATCAGGTCCTGGCCGAGCTGACCGCGGCCCTGAAGGGCCTGGACCCCGCCGAGGGGGAGGTCGAGTTCGTCTCCACCGTCACCGCCGCCACCATCCCGGGCCGTGAACTGGGCGCCGCCTACTGGGGGGTCCAACTGCGTGCCCCGGTGTTGTGGCACCAGGCCCTGGCCGTGTTGGGGCGGCGCCTCTCGATGCAGGTCACCGAAATCTCCCCCCGCCCGGTCCTGGCCACCCCCACCGCCCACATCCGCGCCCGGCACGGTCTGACCATGGACCTGGTGTGCGCCGGCACCCCCGACGATGAACGGCGCGGTATGGCCCTGGCCGCCGCCCACGCCTACGTCCACGACCTGCCGGTGCGCTGGCCCTACCCGGCCTCCGCCCCGGTGGAGGTGGACCCCGCGCCCTGGAACGCCCCCACCAACCAGGTGGTGCCCTGGACCGAACAAGTCACCGACCTGACCGGGCCGGCGCTCCACCACACCCTGCAAAGAGTGGTGCTGGCGCTGGTCGATGGCCTCTCCCCGCGCCCGGTGACCACAGCCGACCTGGACACCGACCTGAGCGACCTCGGGCTGCACTCCATCGACCGGCTGGTGCTGGCCGACCGGCTCCTGGCCCCCCTGAACCCGCGCCCCGACCACCTTCCCGACCACCAACCCACGATCCGCTCCATCGCCACAGCGATGGAGCACCTACGACCCGGTCAGGCCCCCTCCTTTGCCTGACCTTCCCCGGGGCGCCGCCCCCTCTCTCCTCTCCCACGGCGCCCCACCCCGGCCCGGAGGCACGCCACGCCCCCGGGCCGGGTCCCACATCCACTTTTGATGAGAAAGCCCGAGGCGATGAGCGACAGCGTGAGGGGCCTGGCCCCAGGCTCGACCGTGGACCTGCTGCACCAGGAACGCGGCCAGGCCGCGCGCGAGGTGCACGGCGCCCAGGTGTGGTGCCCCCACGGGGTGCCACCCCTACTGCAAACCGCCGACTACGCGCGCTGTGTGCTGCGCTCCCACGCCCTGCCCCAGGACATGGTCGAACAGCTCGTCGACGTGCGGATGATGCGGGTCTCCCAAGTGGCCGCCCAACGGCACATCCCCGCCCGCTACGAGGCGGTGCTCACCCGCACCGGCTATGAACACCCTCCCGCCGGTGCCACGAACCAGATCATGGCGCAGCAGTGGGCCCAACTCGCCGACCTGGGTGCCCTGGCCCATGTGCGCCTGCGGGTCCTGCCCGCAGCCGAGCACCACCGCGGCGCCGGTGGGCTCGGCGGCTTCAGCCTCTACCCCGACGGCTCCGCCTGCACCACCGGACCCGAGGGCCCCCGGCCCCCGCTGGAGGGGGCGCTGGTCGCCCGTGAGCGCTTCGCCCACTTGTGGCAGCTCTCCCCGCCCTACCCGGGCTGATCTGGACCCGAGGGCGGTGGCGCTGTGCGCCACACAGCGCCACCGCCCTCTCCCGGGGTGTCCTGTGCCGGGCCATGAGCCCACCCCACTCCCGGTGGGCACTGATCCGACTCCCTCACAGGATGCCCCCCTTTCTTCCTGTTCCCGCTCACCTGGACCCCCTTTTGGAGAGCACATGGCCACCGTCTTCCTCGAACTCTTCACCGCCCACGCTCTATGCCGGCGAGACCCGGATCGGATGTTCGTGCCCGGCCAAGCACAGCACCAGGCCAAAACGTTGTGCACGCACTGCCCGATCCGCACCGCGTGCCTGGCCGAGGCCCTGCAACGCCGGATCGAGTTCGGGGTCTGGGGTGGGATGACCGAACGCGAACGCCGCGCCCTGCTGCGCCGCCGCCGCGACGTCACCGATTGGAAACACCTGCTGCGCGAGGCCAAGCACGCCCACGACCGTGAAGTCCTGGCAGGGGCCGCCCGATGAACACCCACCTTGGCCAGGACCGGGCCGCCTGTGCCCGACTCACCCCCCGCGAGGCGGACCGGACCTTCTTCGAAGGGAGCACCACCGACCAGATGCGCACCGTCTGGGTGTGGTGCCAGCCCTGCCCGGTCCGTACCGGCTGCCTGACCCACGCCATGGACCAGCAGACGGAGTACGGGGTGGCCGGGGCCACCACCGGTGCCGAACGGGCACGACTGCGCGCAGCGCTCCCCGACATCACCCACTGGGGGCCGCTCCTGGCCCGGGCCGGTGCGTGGGAGTGGGCTCTGCCCAGCCTGGTGGAAAACACACACATCCTGGAACCGCTCCAGGCCTGGCACAAGGCACACCAGGACGAAAAAACGTCCACCCCCCACCGGCCCGCCCTGGTCGACCAAGCACGCGAGCAGTGGGAGGAACTGGCGCTACTCACCCGTCTGCGGCTCCTGGCCACCGGGCCGCAACAGACCTCAACCCCCACACCACCGCCTACACCCGCCGAGATGGCCTATGCCGGTGCACCCACGTGAGCGCGGCACACCGGACCAACGACCCGGCGGTGAGAGGCACCGGTATGAGGACGCCACCGACCGCGACCACGCCGACTACCTCAACACCGAATTCCCCGCGTGGTGGGTGTACTGGTCGCTGTCCCGGCGGGGCCTGTACGCGTTCTACCTGGGGCCGGCCCTGGTCCGCCCGCTTTTCGCGCGCCGTGTCCAGCAGCTGCGAGAGCGTCTGTACACCTATGAGTCGCATCTGCACGCCCCGCCGGTGGCTCATCACCGGTCCACCCCCACACCTCCCGCTGTCGGGGGCCAGTCATGAAGTTGGAGATCAAGATGAGCATGCGGCTGCCCGCAGAAGGCCTTCTTCTGGGGACAGGGGCGTTCCTCCTGGCCCTCTTGATGCTGGGTTCCCAAAGCGCACCGTCCCCCCTGCACGGGTTGCTCCTGGGCATGGTCATCGGAGCGACCGTGATGGTGCTGTGCTACCTGGCCGGGGGCCTGCTCACCCGGATCTGCCTGTACTGGTACACCACATCCCTCCCACAGCGCCAGACCTGTACGAAATGCACGCAGTTCCACAGCCTGGAGCGCCAACGGCTTACCGACCTGGATGGGACAGTGCTCTTCCTCGTGCTCTGGCCCGTCGCGGCGCTGCTGCTGGCGGAGCACCACCTCCACCGCGCCTATGAGCACTCCCCGATCCAAGATCACCGCACCTGAACCGGTGCGGTGCTTCGAGACAGGGCTGAGCTGCCCCACCCCGGCGACGGCACCGGGCGATGAGCGGCGCCCCCTGGGCCCTCACAGGACCGTCACCTGCTGAGGGCCGGTTGGGGTACCGGATTGCGGTGATCCGGTACCCCAACACACAAGCAGGACCCTCACCAGCCACCGCCACATCAACGACCAGACCAACATCGGAAAGCGGATCGTTATCACAAAAGACGCCGCCCTGGATGCCCTTCTGCGCACCCTCCTCTCCCTTAGCAGCGACGCCCCCACAATGGCCCACGCGCACCGGTCGGCGGGTGAGGGCTGATGGCCGGGTTCAACCTCCCTCACCGCGGACGTCCCACTCACCCATTGGCCGACGCTGCCCGCATCAGCGGAGTGAGCCTGCGCCGTGAACGCGGGCGGTTCTGGGCCTGCCGGTTCGGTCGCAGCGTCGAACTGAGCGAAGACCGTGACCGAAGGTGGTGGGTGCTCACCGATACCCACACTCCTCTTGGCCCCTACCAAGACCCGCAGGATCTCCTGCGAGCGGCCTCGGAGCTCCTGACCGAGCAAGCCGACCGCTCTCGCCACCGGCTCGTCCAAGGACGGAGGGTCTCATGAGCCACCCGCCCTGCCCTGCCTTCCACCCCTCAGACCGCCGCGCGGGGGCCCACCAACCCCACACCCAGTCACCGCGCGGCTCTGCCCGGACCCCGATGAGCTGCTCCGAACGCATCCGCGATCCGCGCACGCTCTGGGGTCTTGTCACCTACCGGCAAGGAGCGCACCGATGAACACGACCCGTGCAACTACATGCACCATGGCTGACCTGCAGGCTGCGCTGCTGGGCGCGGACGCTTCCCCGGAGGCCTTGCAGCACGCTCAGGCGTTGCAGCACGTGGCCCCTCGGATGTGGGGGCTGACCTGGAAGGGGCGGGAGTGGGTCGGGGCGCTTGTGCGCCATCTGCGTCCTTGGGGCGTGGAGCAGGTTGTGGATCTGGGCTGTGGGATGCCGACTCGGGTCGGTGCCCCTGGCCCCGTCCTGGTCGAGACCCATGAGCACGCCTTTGCGGCAGGGGTGCGCCGGTGTGCCTACGTGGACGTGGATCCTGAGGTGGTCCGGGCCCGCCGCGGGCTTCCCTCTTTCCGTGGAGGGGCGGCGTTGGCCGACATCACCGTTGCCGATCAGCTCCATCACGCGCTGGCCGAGTGCGGTATCGACCCTGACCGGCCCACCCTGGTCCTGTTGGGTTGGGTCTTGGGGTGGATGGATGATGCCCAGGTCACCCACACCCTGGGCCTGATCGGGGGCCTCTTCACCCACCCCTTAAGTCTGGTTGCGCTCTCCCACCTGAGCGGGTGGGGTCCAGCACCGGGGCAGCTCAGCCACGCCACCGGCCGGCACGTGTACGCCCGCTCAGCGCAGGATCTGCTCGCGCTGCTGAAACACGCCGGTCTACACCCGCACCAGGGCCCCACGCCGGTGGAGCACTGGCCCCTCCCTCATGAGCCCACCCCTGGCACCGATGTGCTCTGTGCCCTGGCTCGGATCGGAGGCCAGCGGTGACCGTGAACGCTCCTACCTTTCCTACCTTGGCTGATTTGTGTCCTGACAGCCCGGCCGCGGATCTACGTGTGGTCTACGAACACGGTGGTGCGACCGTCGCCGAGCTGATCACAGCCACCGGCACCTCACGCGCCAAGGTGGAGGACAAACTACGTCGCGCGGGAACACGCATGCGTCCGCCGGGCCGACGACCGACCCACTCGGTTCGAGGCCGGCTCAGCCCCGCCGCAACCACCCAGCCGTGCGCCGTCTCGGCTCCTTCTCCCATCGTGCTTCGGCATGTATTCGCCCGGCGGATACGGGAGCTGCGTGTCCAGGCGGGGCTCACCCAGTCCCAAGCTGCCCGGCGAGCGGAGGTCGCCTACAGCACCCTGTCTCGTGTGGAGAACCCTCAGACACCTCTGATAGGGGTGAGCCTGCTGGGCAAGCTGTGCCAGCTCTACGACGCATCATCTTCGGTGCGTGGGGAGCTGTTCGCCCTGTGGCAGGACAGCGACCTCCCCCCATGGTGGGAACACCAGAATCTGCGCGTGTCCGCTGAAGATGAGCGCACCGCGTTAGGGGTACGCGCGGACGCCCAGCGAGTGCACGGATGGGCTGAGGCCCTGGTGCCCGAACTGCTGCGCACCGCCGACTACACACGCGTCATCGCCGACGCCATGGGTGTTGAACCGCAGATGGCGGTCGCGGTGTGTTCGGCCGCCCAGCGCCGTGCACGACAACGCGGAGTCGAGCAGCGCTACGTCGTGGACGAGACCGTCATCCGTCGCCCCGTCGGTGGCCCCCAAGTCATGGCCGACCAGATCAGCGTCCTTCGTGGGCTGGCCGCGCAGGGTCGCTTGCGGGTGCTGGCGTGGGAGAGCGGCCACTATCCCCTCGACAGTGCGTTCGAGCTGTGCAGTGTGCCCGGCCTGGACACGGTGCTCTACCACCCACGTGCCCGAACCATCCATACCGGGGGAGCGTTCGGCCACCACGACGTCTTCATTCGTCTTTGGGGACAGGCCGAGGAGGAGAGCGCCACCCTGGCTCTGCTCGATGACGCCCACACCCGCCTGTCCGCCACAACCACGGCCACCCTCCGTCTGCCTGGGCGGCCTGGCCTCGACCGGCCCGGAGGTGCGTAGTGGCAGATCTGGTATTGCGCCCCCATCAGGTCGAGACGGTGGAAGTGAACAGCACCGGGTTCGACATCACCACGAGCGCCAACTCACCACGCCTCGGACAGGAGAGTGATGGGCGCTAACGCCTCCTACGGCAGGCTCGACCCCACAACCCGTGCCCTGCACCAGCTCCTGGCCTTGGCCCCTGGGGAGGAGGTGACCTTGGCCGCGGCCCAGGCTCTGGCCGACCGCCCCTACATCGAGGTGCGCCACAGTCTCTACGACCTGGTCGAGGCCGACATGCTCACCCGCACCGAGCGGGGCTGGAAGCAGACTGACCTCTGGCGCACCCACGCCTTCCACATCGAGGACGAGCACACACCGGACACCATGGCGGCGATGGGCAGGATCTTGACCTGGTATTTGCGCACCGCCACGGTCGCATCCCACGCCCTGGCCCCCCACTACTGGCATACCCCAGTGCGGGACGGGTCCGCGGACGTTGCCCACTACAGCCCGCTCCAGGCCATGGAATGGTTCACCGCTGAGGAGGGCGCCCTGGTCGCTGCCTTGTTGACTGCGCAAGGCCTGGACCAGCACCGGTTGGTGTGGCAACTACATGAAGCGATCCTGCCGTTCCTACGGTCGCATCGCACCCACACCCTGTGGCACCGCACACTGTCCGCCGCCCATCACGCCGCTGAAGTCTCCCAGGACCCTGTGGGCCAGGCGGTGGCCCAGTCGAGCAAAGCATTGTTGGAGGGCCAATTGGGCCCTACCGACCATGCCGCGGCCGCCTTCGAAGAGGCCCTCACCCTGTGGGAGCAGACCGAGCACACCGGTGGCCTGGCACAAACCCTCATCGACTACGCCGCCCTGCAGGTACGACGCGGTCACACCCGGCACGCCCGACATCTGCTGGAACGTTCCCTGGCCCTCACCTCAGAGCAGAGCTGCCTCGCCACTCGGCTGAGCGCACGAGCCCAGGTGTGGTTGGGCCAGGCCGCCCTCGACGAGAACCACCTGGATGAGGCGCGAACCTGGTTCACCACCGCACTCGAAGGCACCGGCTTTGTTGCGCAGGCCTACGCCCTCTTGGGCCTGACACGAACCCACCTGGTCGCGGGGGACCCGATCAGGGCCGCGCACGCCCTGCAACGCGCCGACCTGCTCTTGATCGCATACCCGGACCGAGCACCCCACGCCGCGGTCGAAGTGTTGCGCGCCCAACTCCACGCCGACGATCCCGCCCGGTGCCGCACCCATCTACTGCGGGCGCACACACTCCTGGCCAGCCTCGGGCATCCAGACGCCGACACCCTGCTTCAGTACATGGCCTCCCTACCCATCGAACCCACCGACCGCCCCTGGTGACCCCCTGCCATCTCAACCTCCGGAGTCTGAGATTGACCACCACCTCATCACCCGACCCCGAACAAACCACCCCCGACACCGACCAACAACAGGAGCTGTCTTCCCCCACCTGGCGGCGTTTCGACGAGGAACTGACCCGAACCTCGCTGTGGGCCAAACTCCGACGTATGCCCGCTCTGACCACAGCGGCGTTGGGGTGGGGCTGGCGTGCCAGCCCCCGAGACCTACTGGTGGCGCTGGGCGCGAGTGTGCTGGCCGCCGTACTCGCGGGGGTGAGTCTGGCGGCCGTGACCTGGGTTCTGGACGCCCTGCTGGCTGGAGGGGACATCGGTGAACGGGCGCGCTCAGCGGTGCCGGCCATCATGGTGGTCGCCGCCGTGGCCGGGGCCTCGGGGTCCATCCGTCTGGTCTCGGAATGGGCACTGGCACGCCTGGGACCCCAGATCGAACGCGTGGTGGAACCCGAACTGTTCCATCTGACCACCCGGGCACGACTGGAAGCCTTCGACGACCAGGAATGGGCCGACTCGATGTATCGGGCTCGGGACCGGGGCATGTACGAGGTCGCGCACATGGTCACCGCCTGCCTGGAAGTGATAGCCGGATTCGTGGGTCTGCTCTCCCTGGCCGGGGTCCTGGCCGTCCTACACCCCGCCCTGCTACCGCTGTTGGTGCTCAGCGTCATCCCCACCGGCTGGGCCGCCACCAAGGCAGCCGGGATGGAACATCAGGCCCGGCGTGAGTTGACCACCGGGCGTCGGCGCCGGTGGCTGTTGGGGGACCGTATGGCCGCCCGGGATCCCGCCGCTGAGCTGCGCTCCTACCAAATGCGCGATGACCTCATGGCCGAGTACGTGGTCCTGGCCGACCGGGAGCGCACCACCATGCTCGGTGTGGCCTGGCGCCAGACCCGGGTGCGGGCCGCCGGCGCGTTGGCTTCGGGAGCGGCCACCGCCGCCACCTACGCCGCGTTGGGAGGGCTACTCGTGGTGGGCATGATGCCCTTGGCCGCGGTGGGCACCGCGATCCTGGCCCTGCAACGCGCCAAAGGCCAGATGGGGCAGTCGTTGCATTCGCTGAACCGGGTGTATGAATCCGGGCTTTACTTCGCAGACTTCACCGAGTTCTGCGCCCGTGCTCGCGACCAACTACCGCCCGCCCCCACCGCCCCGCACCCGGGGCCGCTGGCACGGCTCCAGGTCCATGAGGCGACCTTCGCCTACCCCACCACCGGTGACCGGCCCGCTCTGCGACAGGTCAGCATGCACGTGAAAGCCGGAGAGACCATCGCCCTGGTGGGTGAGAACGGGTCGGGCAAGTCCACCCTGGCCCGGCTCCTGAGCGGTCTCTACCACCCTCAGCAGGGGCAGGTGACATGGAACGGGGTCGACTACACCGCGATCGGAGAGCCCATACATCAGCGGGTCAGTGTCATCACCCAGGACCACACCCGCTGGCCCATGGACGCCCGCCGCAACGTCACCATGACCAGTATCTGCGACCTTGAGCGTTTGGGCGAGGCCGCTCGGCTCAGCGGCACCGACGAGGTCATCACCACCCTGCCCCAGGGGTGGGACACCCTGCTCGACACCACCTTCGCCAACGGGGTCAACCTCTCCGGTGGGCAATGGCAACGTCTGGCCACCGCCCGCGGCCTGTACCGCACCGCCGACCTGCTCATCGCTGACGAGCCCACCTCGGCGTTGGACGCGCGCGCCGAGGCCCGCTTCTTTAGCACCATCAGTGAGCACGCCGCCCGCACCGGTGCCGCGGTCGTACTCATCACCCACCGGATGATCAATGTCCCCATGGCCGATCGCATCTATGTGATGGATCAGGGCCAGGTCATCGAAGAGGGCACCCACACCCAGCTCATGGCCGCCCAGGACCGCTATCACGAGCTGTACACCCTCCAGGCCCGCGCCTACACCGACACCGCCGATACATCGATCACCGATCGGTGACGTCGTGGACGTCCCTACCGACCACTGGGCCCTGGTAGGGAAGTCGGCCCCAGCACCCAGTCCTTAGCCTGATTCACCGAAAGCGATCTCAGATGCGTGAGTCCTACCAGCTGCAAGAGCATCAGCGCGATGCACTGCGCCCGACATTGGAGACCCTGGCCACCAACGATCGCACCTTCACCGTCATGCCCTGCGGTACGGGCAAGACCATCCTGGGGCGCGCCGTACAAGACCATCTGGCTCCCCGCGGGTGCGTCCTGACCCTGGTACCCCGCATCTCCCTGGTCGGTCAAACCCTCGCTGACTACCGCAACCTCGGTGATGAGCGCTTCGGGACGATCCTCGCGGTGTGCTCGGATCCGAGCATCGGCCAGGACCGGCACCTGCACGGGCTCACCGTGGTGGCCACCACCGACCCGGCTGTGGTGGCCACCACCGTCGCACATGCGGTGGGGCGTGTGACGGTGGTGGCCACCTACCAGGCGCTGGACACCCTGATCAGTGCGCACCGCGACCACGACCTGCCCACATGGGCGGTGGTGGTGCTGGACGAAGCCCACCGCTTGGTGGGCTCCCCCGACTGGTCCCGCGCTCTGGACAACACCCTGGTGCCCGCCCGCTACCGCGTCGGTGTCACCGCCACCCCCCGCGTGGTGGCCACCTCATCCGCAGGCCAGGAATCGCCAGAGCTAGTGGCCATGGACGACCCCGAACGGTTCGGTCCCCGCGCCCACACCTTGAGTTTCGCCGAGGCGCGCGAGCAAAACCTGCTCGCCCCCTACCGGGTGGCCACACCCGTCATCACCCCCGGCCACGTCCGCTCACTGGTCGACCGATCCGAGCATCTGCTGGTCGGCGACCAACCAGGGGCCCTCTCCGCCCAGGTGCTGGCCGTGCAACTGGCCGTGCTCCAGGCGATGCACCGCTTCGGTAACCGCCGCGCGCTGACCTTCCACCCCCGCCTGCCCCATGCCCGGCTGTGGGCGCGCACCCTGCCCCAAGTGGCCACGCTGCTGCAGGAGCCACCGGTCCGAGTCCAGGCGCGTCATCTGAACGGCGCGCATTCCCATCACCGTCGCTCGCAAGTGCTGGAGGAGTTCACCTCTGCCATGGGCGAGGACGAGATCCGCGCGATCACCTCGGTGGGTTTGTACCGTGACGGCCTGGACGCCCCCTCCTGTGACACCGCGGTCATCACCCACCCGCTCACCTCGGTCGAGGCCGGGGTGCAAATGCTCAGTCGGCCCCTGCGGGTGGACCCCGAACGGCCCGACAAGGTGGCGTTGTTCGTGCTCCCGATCGTGCTCTCGGCCACCACCGACCCTGATCACCTGGGCGAGATCCTCACCGATTCAGGGTGGGGCACCTTGTGGTCCGCCCTTCGCGCTCTGGGCGCCATGGACGAAGACATCTTCATCCAGCACGCCCGCCCCAGCCCGGCGAGCACCGCGCTTTCAGAGTCTGGGTCCCAAACGGCCTTCCCTCCGTGGTGGAGCTTGACCGGAGTGCCCATCCCTTCGGGTTTCGCCCACGCCATCATGGTGCGGGCCGCCCACGAGATCACCCCCCAAAGCCCAGACGCGGTAGAGAGCGTCTACCGGGCAGCTCTCATGCGTTTCCTGGCTCGCGAGCGCCACCTGAACATCCCCAGCAAGCACGTGGAGGACGGGTTCGCCTTGGGTCAACGGGCCGCCCACAAGCGTTCCCTCCACCGAAGGGGGGCCCTGCCTGCGGACGAGGTGGCCTGGCATGAGGAGCTCGGCTTCCCCTGGGACATGACTGGCCGTGACGAAAAGTGGGACCGGGCGTTCTCCCACACCCAGGCGTTCTTCACCGAGCATGGTCACCTGAACATCCCCAGATCCCACAGACCAGAGGGGTTTCATCTGACTGAGTGGCTACGCCGCCAGCACGCCGACTGGGACAGCCTCCCCGACACCAGGCGCACCCGTTTGGAGCGCATTGGTATGGGCCACGAGCTCTTCCAAACTCGATCTGAGATGTGGGAAGACGCGTTTACCCACGCTGAGAAGTACTTCGCCGAACACGGCCACCTGAACGTGCCCCAACAGCACCACGTCGACGGGTTCGGGCTGGGCTCATGGATCAAACGACAGCGCAGCCGTTGGGACAAGTTGAGCACCGAACAACGCACACGGCTGCTGCGTCTTGGTTTCAAGCCCAAGACCGAACGGCCCAAGAAGTCCACTCTTGACAGGCCCAAGGCGCCCAGCAAAGTCCAGCAGTGGGAAAACGCGTTCGCGCAAGCCGAAAGGTTCTTCCACGAGCACGGCCACCTCGACGTCCCCTGCGAGCACACGGTGAATGACGTGCACTTGGGTCGGTGGGTGCACGGTCAACTCCACTGCTGGGACCGGCTCTCCCCAGCTCGCCAGCAACAGCTCCTGGATATCGGTTTCGACCCGGCGCATAAGGCTCCGGCAAGGAGTCAGCAGTGGGAAAACGCGTTCACGCTAGCCACAGCCTTCTTCACTCAGCACGGCCATCTCAACGTGCCCAAGAGCCACACACCACAGGGGTTTCGTCTGCGTAAGTGGCTACGCCGCCAGCACAACAGCTGGGACGAACTCACCCAAGACCATCAAGCCAGGTTGAACACCATCGGCATGGACCCCGAACTCTTCGCCCGCCGCCGGCCCTGCTCTGAACCCGAGCAGGGCCCTCGCTGAGCAGGAGCACGCCACGCCCTCGCCCCAAGCCGCCCTCGTCCACCCCACCAACAACACGGCCATCAACAGGTGAGTGCGCGGCCAGCACCAACAACCCTCGAAGGAAAGAGCATGAGCATCACGATCCGTGGCATGTCCGCCAACGTCTGGCGCAGCGGGGTCTGGACCCCGGAGCGCACTCCCCAGAACCGGATCCCGGCCCTATGTGAGGCCATCACCGCACAGAGCCCCCACCTGCTCGGTGTGCAAGAGGCCGATGACTGGGCCAAGAACGATGGGTTGCTCTTGGCCGAGGTGGAAGAGCGGCTCGGTCTGAGCGCGGTCAAGGAGTCGTTCCTCCCCGACCGGTCCACGGGCTTGCTCTACGACCCCACCGTGATGGACCTGGTGGAGTGGGAGCCCGCCCCGGGCCAGGGCTGGCAGGGTTTCACCGGTACAGCCCGCTTCGACCTGGGGCTGGAGTACTCGATCGCGGTCATCGTGGTGCACCTGTCCCACCAGAGCGCCCCCTGGGCCCTGCACCAGGCATCCCTGGTCAACGACCGGGCCCGGCGTGTGTCGGACCGCCGTCAAGCACCCGGTGCGGTGCGAGCCGAAGCGGCGTTGGTGTTCGGCGACGTGAACCAGCCTGGGCTTTACCACTCGGCCGCTCCGCCCGACCCGCGCCCGCAGGAGTTGCCCGCGTGCAACCTGGCCTACCGGTTCACCGGCATGCCGGGGCAGGAGGTGGTGAACCGGGATGTGGCCGAGCTGTTCGCCCGGTGCCGGTGGACCGATCTGGCCCTGCATCTGGCCGACCAGAGCACCGACCCCGGCGAACAGGCCCAGCTCATGGCCTCCACCGCCCACAACGGCGGGTTCTCCATTGACCGGGTGTATCTGACCGAATCGGTGGTGCCCGCCGCACGCACTTTGAAGCAGGTGGACATCCCCTCCGACCACCGGGCTCTGGTGTGGGAGATCGACCCCGCACGGATCGACCCGGCCGTGACCACACGCCTGCACGTATAGCCCCCTTGTCCGAGTCTGTCTACTCACGCATGGAGAAGTTACCCATGACCCCCCGATGGACCGGCTGCGCGAGCTGGACCTGCATGCCCTGCGTACCCCTGCCTCAACAGATTGCTCTCGCCGCCACCCCGGTGTTTCCGCGACCCCTGGGCCACCTGGAGGTACACCTGCCCCACCTGCTCGCCCACGACCCCGACGACATCGCTGACACGCTGGGCCGTCACGGGGTGCGGGCGGTGGCCGCTACCGGCCTGTTGCCTGGATCGGTGCTGCACCGCGACCTCGACGTGGACCAGATACGTCACGGTTTGCGGTTCCTGGCCCGTATCGGTTGCCCGGTGGCACTGGTGATGCTCGACCATTCGATCACCGGTACCTACTACCGGGCCGTGCAGGAGACCATCACCCGGTTGTGCGCCCTGGTCGACCTCGCGGCCGAGCACGACATCACCCTGGCCGTGCAAACCCTGGGCGCTCCGGGCCAGCAGCGGTCCGAATACGCCAGCGGCACCCTGCCGGGTATCCGCACCCTGCCACAAGTCACGCGACTGTTGGATGAGTTCGACACCGAATCGGCCCGGGTGGGGGTGTGCGTGGACTCGGTGTCCTGGGCCGCCACCGGAGCCGACCCCGCACATCTGACCGAACTCGACCACCCGGTGCGCCATGTCCGCATCGCTGACATCCCCCACCGAGTCCCCGCCCACCGGTGGGGGCCGGCCCAACGCTTGATGCCCGGCGACGGGGCCTTGCCCTGGGCCACGTTCACCTCGGCCCTGGAGAAGATCCGCTATCGGGGGCCGGTCGCGGTGACGGTGTCCAACCCCCGCATCCGCGCCCTACCCGGGCCAGACATCATCGCCCGCTCGGCCCGGGCCCTGGCCCAGGTGTGCTCGCGTGCCCCTACGACCGAGGCCACCGCCTACGCCGCCTGAACACAATCCAAGCTCTGCCCCCTGTCGACACACCATGGAGAAACACATGTCCACGACCGTCACCGTCGTATCGCAGAACATGGCCTATTCCGGGCTTTTCACGTCCAGCGGGGAGCGTGACCCGCACCGGTGGGAGGGCCTGATGTCCACCATCGACTCCCACGAGCCGGACATCCTGCTCCTACAGGAGGTCGGTAAGTGGGAAGACCACAACCGCCAGCCCATCGCCCGCGCCGAGGACGCGTTGGGGATGCGCATGGTCGGGATCACCACCCGCCCCGCCGGTGGGGGAACGGCCCTGATGATCCGCCCCGACACAATCAAGTGGGAGCAGTGGGAGGACCGCTACAGTGACCAGACCCTGCACGGGTTCGGGGTAGGGGTACTGCGCCTACCCGGCCTGGACACCCCACTGGCCACCATCAGCGCCCACCTGAACCCGTTCTCGGCCAAAGCCGCCGTTGAGGAAGGCCAACTCCTCGTCGCCCGCTCCTACCGGTACGGCGGTCTCGGCGTGATCGGCGGCGACATCAACCACTTCTCCCACCACGACGACCCCAGTGCGATCCCCAACCCCGACCACATCCCCCCGTACAACCGCTCCTCCCGCTGGATCACCACCGACGCCGGGGACGTGCTCCCCAACCGTGCGGTGGGCCGTGCCCTCCGACTCGGTGGGCTGACCGACGTGGCGGTGCGCGTGGCCACTGAAACTTCGAACACCGACGTGCTGGCACCCACCGGTCGAGGCAGGTGCCGGGTCGATCAGTTCTGGGTCACCCCGCCTCTGGTGCCCGCCATCGTCGGCTACGCACACCACCCGCACGAGTACTCCGACCACTCCCTGATCACGATGGGGCTAGACACCAGCCGGGTGGACCTGGACGCCGCCATTCCTGAATGGATCTGACCCCAACCCGCAGCAAGAGGCACCATCCCCCACACCAAGCCGGGTTGGAGACCGTGGTGAAGGTGGAGCGGCACCTGTCCAAGCGCTGATCCTCTTCCCGGACCCCGTTTCCCGGTGTGGGTACCGCACGCACCCGAGGTGCCCACACCCCCGCCTGATACCGCATCAACCAGGAAGTTGCCCGGTGATCGCCTCCCTCGCACACCAAGTAGAGCACTGGCCCCCAGAAGGGATGCCGCACGTGTACGCGCTCCCAGACCCGGACCTACCCGCCAACCAGGCGTTCTTCGACCTTGCGGCCCGCCACCGCCGCATCCTCACCGACCGCTTCACCCACCTGGTGGCCCCCGTCCCCCAACAGTGGCTACACGCCACCGTGCAACTGGTCATCGACCCCGGCTCTCCTACGCTGTCGCCCCACCAGCTCGATGAGGTGGCAGCCGCACTCCACCACCACGTGGCCGGCCGACCAGCCTTCACCCTCGGGGCCGCCCCCTACGTCGGCACTCACAACCCGACCCTGGACCTGGCACCCGATGAGCCCTTCAACCAGGTTGTCGACCTCACCCGTCGCGCTCTGGACCAGGTCCTGGGTCAGAAGCGGTCCACCTATCAACCCACCGCAGCGCACATCACCACCGGTTACTGCCACACCGCAGCCGACTCCGGGCCGGTAGCCAACGCCCTGCGCGCCTCCCGCCCCTCCCAAGCACCGGTGACCATCACCCGCCTGGCCCTGGTGATGGTCACCCACGACCCCGAAGGCCCCAGCTACCGATGGCACAACCCACCGCTGGCCACCATCGACCTGCACCAGGAAAGGCTCCCTTGCGCATGACCCACATCCGCACCGCCACCACCCCTGGCTCACCCACCCGCCTCAACGAGGACTTCACCGCGGTGACCGACACCGCCGCGGTACTGCTGGACGGCGCCGGAGGGCCGGCGTCCCTGAACAGTGGGTGCTCCCACGGAACCCCTTGGTTCGTACGCCGCCTCGGTGCGCACCTGCTGCACTCCATGCTCACCAGCGACCAGAAGTTGCCCGACCTGCTCGCCCAGGCCATCACCGACGTGGCCGCCGCGCACACCGGCTGCGATCTGCGACATCACGGCACCCCCTCCACCACCGTGGTCCTGCTGCGCCGCGCCGCCCCCGGCATCTGGGAGTACCTGGTGTTGTCGGACTCCACCCTGGTGTTGGTCACCGACCAGGCAGTGCAGACGATCAGCGACAAACGCATCGACGACGTCGCCACCGTTGAAAAGCAACGGATGGAGTCCCACCCCTTGGGGTCCAAGGAGCACCATCGGGCTCGGCTGGCCAAGGTGAACCGGGAACGGGACTGGCGCAACCGCGAAGGGGGGCACTGGACGGCGGCCTCCGACTCGGACGTGGCTGCCCACGCGATCACCGGCACCGTTGACCACCTCCAACGGGCCGTGCTGTTAACCGATGGAGCCGAGCGGTGGATGCACTTCACCGACCGAACCATCAAGGAGTTGCTCGCTGCCCTGGACGAGCAGGGCCCGGCCGCGATCATCGCCCAGGTGCGTGCACACGAAGACGCCGACCCCAAGGGGCAGACTCTGCCGCGGGCCAAACACCGAGATGACGCCACCATCGTCGACATCCACCTCCAAGGAGCCTCCCGGTGACCACCCTGTCCCCCGTCTCTTTCGACACGATCACGGTCCTGACGTTCAACGTCTGCAAACAGGACGAACCTTTGAAGGGTTCGGGACGTGACTGGGGCCCCATCGCCGACCTGATTACCAGCCACAACCCCGACGTGGTGTTGCTACAAGAACTGGACGGCACCACCGCCAAACCCGCCGCCCCCAACGGCCGCCCCGTGCCCGGTGCGGCCGTGGACCGCCGTCAAGCCGAACGACTCGGCCAAGCGTTGGGCATGAAGATCAGCATCGCCGACGCCCCCGACTCCACCGTGCACACCGCCATCGCCTGGCGCTCCGAACTGACACTGGTGCACTGGACGGAGTTGGTCGAGCCGCCCAACCACCACGGCCAGTCTCTGGCCGTGTTCGACCACCCCACCTGGGCACATCCGCTGACCGTGGCGAGCGTGCACTTCTACCCCCGCAGTGCCCACCGGGCGGCTGAGGAGTGCCGAGCCCTGATCGAACCTCTGCTCAAGCACAGCCCACTCGCGGTGGTCGGAGGCGATTTCAATACCGCCACCGCCACTGACCTCGATCGAGGTGTGGATTTTGCGACTCTGCCAGCGCACAACCGGTCAGCACGTGTGGAAGCCCGGCCCGGCCCGGCCACCCCCGTCCTGGAACTCGACCACGTGGTGCGGTTGGCCGGCCTGGTCGACCCGGCCGCGTATCTGTACACGCAGACCCAGGAGCCGAGATTGATCGAAGCTACTGGACGTGGTGGGTTGCGTGTGGACCGGTACGCCCTGACCAGCGATCTGGTTGAAGGGGTGGTCGACTGTCATCCGGTGGACGGACAGGGGTTGAGCGATCATGTGCCGGTCCTGCTCACCCTCGCCCTGCCCACCACATAAGAACAGGTGGTGGCGGACCCCATAGCGGGTGACCTGCCACCACGCAGGAACCATCACGGCTCTCCGCTCTTCTCTTCCCCTGGCACAGAGGGCTTCGGGCCTTACCAACGGGCCAAGGAACGCTGTGCCCCTCCGCCACAGAGGCGCTTTCCACCGTTAGCCTCTGGTCGCCCCCGTCACCGGGGAAGTCGTCATTCCCTGGCCGGCCATCACCCGGCCTCACCGCTAGGCGGTGACCTGCTCCATCATGTGCCTCCACACCGCACCCACGATCAGCGGCTGGGGCGTCCACTCAGCATGACCGTCCGGGCACATCGCCCGGGCGACCTGACGGTCCCACCCCATACCGATACCAGTATCCCGATCACACACCGGACAGCACAACGTGTGAGGCCCATCTTCGCTTTCCGGCCCAAGATCCAAAAGGATGCGCTGCTCCGCGGTGAACCCCTCGACTATCTCCCCCGTCGGGGCGGACTTGCCCACCACACCCATGTGGTCGTACAACTGATCGATCAAGGTGAGTTTGCCCCAGGCGTCCACCAGTTCTTCGGGAAGTTCGGTGTGTGCGTGCAGCGGGCGCAAAAGGTCGAGCTCGTAGGCGGTCCCCGGAGGCAGCTCGCGGGGCGTACGCAGCGTGCGTGGCACCACCATTGTTCCTGGTGCAGGCGGTCGGTCCCACCACACCCACGCCGCGACAGCCACCACAAGGTCCGGATCCTGCCCGGACCCTCCTGGGATCCCGGATTCAGCACGGTCTCGGGCCAACGCCCTGCGCGCCCAGGCCACGGCATCGGTCCAGGCCTCATGTCCATGTCCGGTCGCGTTGTGATCAATGCGCATAGGGGCAGTGTGGTGCACACTGGCCCTTCCTGTGTGGCCGATTACGGCCATTTCCTCGGACATCTAAGAACCGCAGGCCCGTGGGTAGGGTTCCACCATGACCACACCCCCACTCCCTCCAGCGACACCGCGCTCGTCGGGGTCCACGGACTGCTCACGCATCTGACCAGCGACACCGACTGGCCCCGACAGGTGCTCGACATGATCGCCGAGCAGCTCATATCCGCCGGTGATGCCGCCAAACACCTCGCTCACCGTGAAGGTGCGCCGTTCCACTTCGAAACTCACCGAGAGGCCGAGGCCGCCATTCGTCGGGCCAGGGACTACCACGCTCACCTGGCCCACCTGGACGGAGCCCCGTCCAACATCACCTCTGAGCTCCACCGGCATGCCGACACCAACAAGATGGCTCGCATCGAGGTCCTGGGTCGGTACCCCGGTTGGGCATGGGCAGGGCGGGCCTATATCAGCGCCATCGAAACCGTGCAGGTGAGCCTGCCGGAGATCAAGGTGTCCCCCTGGCAGGTGGAACGGATCGGGCTCTCCCTGAGAGCGGGACAATCAGCCTCGGTCTGGGTGTGGCGGGACCGGATCCGCAGTATCGCTCCCGGGGGCAAGGTCCGGAACCGGTCCGCACTGCGCCTGCACTCGTCCCGCTCACACTGCCGCGCAGGAGCGCGATCCCGTCTACATCATTTACACTTCAGGTTTTCCGGCCGTCTCAAAGCAGTACTCGTACTGCATCGGGCAATCGCTCAGCTAGTGCTGTGGCCGGGAACGTTCGCCCGGGTGAGTGATCGGTGTCAGGGTTGACCGCAACACCAGCAGTCAACCCTGAAAACCGCGATGTCCGCACCGCTCAAAGCCCGCAGACTCACCGACCCCGAGGGCCAAAAACTGCAACGCATCGTTCGCCGGGGCAGCACCAACACCGTGCGCTACCGGCGGGCGATGATCATCCTGGCCTCCTCCAGCGGCAACACCGTCCCGGTCATCGCCCGCCTGGTCGCCGCTGATGAGAAAACCGTGCGCGAGGTCATCCACGCCTGCAACACCCAAGGGCTGAGCTGCCTGGACCCTAAGTGGGCGGGAGGCCGTCCCCGCCTACTCACCCCCGACGAAGAAGACCTCGTCACCCAGACGGCCACGACCCGACCGGCCAAGCTCGGTCAGCCCTTCACCCGCTGGTCGCTGCGCAAGCTCGCCGCCTACCTGGCCCACCGCAGCGGACCGGGCCTGCGCATCGGCCGCGAGACCCTGCGCGCCCTGCTGCACCGGCACCACATCACCTTCCAACGCACCACGACCTGGAAGGACTCACCCGACCCCGACCGCGATACCAAACTCGACCGCATCGAGCACGTCATGGAGCACTTCGCCGACCGGGTCTTCGCCTTCGACGAGTTCGGGCCGCTGGGCATCCGCCCCACCGCCGGAACGGGCTGGGCCCGCAAAAGCCGCCCGGACCGGATCGCGGCCACCTACCGGCGCACGCACGGCATCACCTACTTCCACGGTTGCTACTCGGTGGGCGATGACACCTTGTGGGGCCTCAACCACCGGGGTAAAGGCGGCGCGAACACACTCACGGTGCTCAAGTCGATCCGTGCCGCCCGCCCGGACGGCGCTCCGATCTACGTGATCATGGACAACCTGTCCGCGCACAAGGGTCCCAAGATCCGCTCCTGGGCGGCCAGGAACAAGGTCGAGTTGTGTTTCACTCCTACCTACGCCTCCTGGGCCAACCCGATCGAGGCGCACTTCGGGCCGTTGCGCCAGTTCACCATCGCCAACTCCCATCACCCCAACCACACGGTCCAGACGCGGGCGCTGCATGCCTACCTGCGGTGGCGCAACGCCAACACCCGTGACCCGGACGTGCTCGCGGCCCAACGCCGAGAACGCGCCCGGGTGCGTAGCGAGAAAGGTGTTCGTTGGGGAGGCCGACCGCTATCCATCGCGGCGTGAAGGTACCCGGGTGAACGTTCCCGGCCACAGCACTAGGCAGTCGGGGGACAGTTGTTGTCCCACGCGGTAGGCGCATCGAGCAAAGGCCCGAAGTGACAACGGCAGCGCGATTCTTCTCCGCCTATCGTGGAGCCGACGAACTGTCGGCATCCGCAGTGACCTTGCTTCGTTTCCGAAGCTGGCCCAGCGCCACCCAAACCACCATGACCAGCAGGCTCACCCCCACCATGGCGTCCGCGGCCTCCGCAGGCGGCCAGACCCCGGTCACCGTGCGGTACCCGGCCACCATCACCATGACCACAGCGCACACCCCGGCGACCACCTGGATGATCGGGTTCTTGGTATGGACGAGCCACACGCCGAATGCGATCCCCACGATGGCCATGCCTACGACCACAGCCGATTCGGGAACTCCCGCCGACATGGGGTCAACCATTGCACCTCTGTATGTTCCCATTTGAAATGTCTATCACTAGCCCTTTCAAATGGGAACGAACACCAGAGGCAGAGCCCGGAAGTGGTTCACCAAGGCTCGGCGCCCGGGACGGTCTTCCGCGCTGCGCGCGCCTCCCCCTGGGGGCGAATCTGGCGGAGACCGGTGATCGAGTAGTCGGCATTCGCCATTCGCTTGTGCAAGCCCCATTGCCAGTCAACCACCGGCTCCCGGTGGGCTCGCCAAACCGATTCTCATCAGGCCGCTGTCGTCGGGGCGGACCTCATGAGCGGCGCGGCCGGAAGCCCTCTCGACGGAACAGGTGCGCAGGGCCGTCTACCCCAGGCGCCTGGCCGAGCCCGGACCGGCCCTACTGACCGACGGCGGTAGACAGGGGCCAGACGAGGACAGGCGAGGGCGCGAACCATCTCGAGAGGACAGCGGAATGCCTGCTCGACCGTGCGGGTGAGGGACTTGAGGGGTACACGGCCTACCCGCCGTGGAACGCGGTGCTCGAGACCATCAAAACAATGCCCGAGGTCGACCAGCTCCGATGGCAGCGCAGCAGGATCGCCGAAAAGGGGACGCATAGCCTTCCCCAGCCGGCCACCGGGCAAGGCCGATGGGCGACTGAGCGCGGGAGCATAACGCCGACGACGAACCTCGCCACCTGTGAGGGCTTCGCCGCGGGGCGGTGTTGATCCGATGAGGCGATTCATGCTTCTTTGGCACGCGGACCCGTCCGGGGCCTCCGGCACGGGCCAGGTCGCCACTGGCTGCGAGTTCAGCAGCAGCACCGTGTTCCTGTATTGGTCTGGCGAGCACTCGCCCACGATGACCTAGCAGTCCACCGCCAGCGTCATCGCCGTCCACGGACACCAAGCCGCGCCGGACGCGGCGGCGGTGAAGAAGAGTCCCGGGTCCACCCCCTGGACTCTTCTTCACCTTCAGCCATGCATTGATTCGTCTTTTTAATCATCATCCTTAGCCATCTATCGGATAGTCTCGTACTGGTGAACGAGTCATCTATTCGACAGGAGGCAGCATGACTGTCGGGATCTTGATGGAGAAGCCGTCCGCGGCGCGCAACGGGAGCAAGGCGTGGGGCGGGACGAAGGGCACTTTCGACGGCGTGCAGTACGTCATCGCCCACGCCAGGGGGCACCTCTACGAGTTCGTCGCCCCGGACAAGATGGTCGACCCCTCGCTGGCCGGCAAGTACAAGAACTGGGACCTGGCCAACCTCCCTTGGGATCTCGGCGACTTTTCCTGGGCCAACGAGCCGATCAAGGACACCACCCAGGTCCGCAACGACGTCAAGCAGGCCCTGTCGGGCTGCGACGAGATCGCCATCGCCACGGACTGGGACGAGTCGGGCGAGGGCGACGCCATCGCCATCAACACGCTCGTCGAGCTGGGGCTGACCGGCAAGAAGATCTCGCGGCTGCACTTCACCGACGAGTCGGAGAAGTCCCTGCAGCAGGCGTTCAAGGACCGCCGGCCGGTGCAATCGGTGTACGACCACCCGGCGTTCAAGAAGGCCCGCTTCCGCTCAATGTTCGACTTCGCCTCGATGCAGTGGTCGCGGGCGGCGACGCACGTGGCCCGTCAGTCCGGCCAGGACACGGTCCTGCGCCAGGGACGGCTGAAGTCGGCGATGGTCAAGCTCGTCGGCGACCAGCTCAAGGCCTACAACGACTACGTGAAGTGGCCCTTCTTCCAGAACCGCTTCCGCGACGAGAACGCCGTCGTCTACACCAACCCGGACGAGCCGCGCTTCGACAGGGCCGACCAAGTGCCGCAGGAGTACACCGCCTCGCCGGTGGTCAAGGACAGTGCAGAGATGAGACGGACGACTCCTCCGAAGCTGCTCGACCTCGCGGCGCTGTCGTCCATGCTCGTGAGCAAGGGCGTGAAGGCCCAGCTCACGCTCAAGACCTACCAGGCGATGTACGAGCAGCAGGTCGTGTCCTACCCGCGCACCGAGGACAAAACGATCACCCCGCAGCAGCACGCCGAGCTCGCGCCGTTGGCTGACCGGATCGCCGCAGTGGCGGGCGTGGACACCAAGCACCTGACCCACCGCGAGCCGAGGAAGACCCATGTCAAGCCGGTCGGCGCGCACGGCGCGAACCGCCCCGGCCCGAACGTGCCGTTCTCCCTCGAGGACGTCGAGCAGCGTTTCGGCACCGCCGGCCGCATCATTTATCAGACGCTGGCGAAGAACTACCTGGCCATGCTCGCCGCCGACTATGAGTACGAACAGCAGAAGGGCCACGTCGAGAAATTCCCCGACTTCAAGGGCGTCGCCAACGTGCCGAAGAAGATGGGCTGGAAGTCGGTCTTCGACCCCGACGCCGGTGACGAGGATACGGCCGGCAACGAGGACGAGTCCGCTCATGGCCTGGGCACCAGCGCCGAGCCGTACGTGCACGAGGGCGCGAACAAGTGCCCGAAGCACCCGAGCATGAAGTGGCTGATGAAGCAGCTAGAGAAGAGGGACGTCGGCACCGGCGCGACGCGGACGAGCACGTACTCCGAGGTCACCAGCGCCAAGGCGAAGAACCCGCTGCTCGTCGAGAAGGGCAAGAAGCTCACCCTGGCCTCGGCTGGCGAGATGAGCTGGCTGCTGTTGCCGGACACCCGCATCGGCGACCTGTCGCTGACCGAGGAGATCTACGCCGGCATGCGCGCCGTCGCCGAGGGCAGCGTCGATCCCGACCAACTGCTGGCCCGGGTCGCCGACTGGGTCCGCGAGGACATCGAGGTGATGACAAGGAATGCTGACGCCATGCGCGCGACGCTCGGCCTGACCAAGACCGAGGTGGTCGCCCGCGCCGAGGGCGTGTGGACCGCCGCGCCCGACGGTCCGAAGAAGGTCTCGTTCAAGAAGGTCTGGGCCGGCCACCAGTTCACCGACGACGAGATCGGCCGCCTGCTGGCCGGTGAGGAGATCTCCTTCGAGGCGATGTCCAAGGCCGGCAAGTCCTTCTCGGCCAAGGGCAGGCTCGGGCTCAGCGAGTTCAAGGGCCGACGCTACGTCGGCTTCCGGCTCAAGGTCCCCGACCGCCCTGAGGCTTGGTGCAAACGCTCGTTCTCCGAGGACGAGAAGCGGGCCTTGGAGGCTGGCCAGATCCTCGAGCTCGACGGTTTCGTCTCCAAGAACGACAAGGCCTTCTCCGCGAAGGTGAGCTGGGACGCGAAGGCGAAGCGGATCGTTCCCCACTTCGGCGACAAGAAGTCCAAGCCGCGGGTGAAGGCGCGCGCCTGATCCACCGATCGTTCGAGGTCGCTGGCCGCCCGGACGATTCGTCCGGGCGGCCAAACTCCTTTCAATGTTCTATGAATGATTCTCAATCGGCAATCCGTGCGATAGAGTTTCCGTATATGGAATTCATCTATTAATTCATTTTAATCATCGAGTAATGGGTGAGAGAGAGGTGAGCAGGCGGATGCGAACGATCGCTGAGCCGACGGCGAGAGTAGGTGCGCGGCATGCCTGAAGTCAAGAGTGCGTACAAGGTTCCGGTCAGCCTGGCCAGAGGTCTGCCGGACCACGAGATCGGTCTCGGTGGCAACAGCTGGCAGATGCGGCCGATGCCGATCAAGCAGATCGGCTTCTTCCTCGGCGGGATCATCGTCGTCGCCTGGTGCGCGACCTCGACTTTCATCGCCGATTCCGGCTCGAAGTTCATCGCGCTCTTCGTCCTGTGGTCGCTGGTCTTCGTCCTCTACATGGGCCAGCTGACCAAGACCAAGGAGCTGCGGATCACGACGGTGCCGCCGCTGCTGGCCTACCTGCCGAAGTCGGCGCGCCGGGTCTTCACCAGGCGGGACTCGAACCCATCGGGCTTCTACTCGATTGTCGGCATCGAGTCGATCGACGAGGACGGTCGGATCCACTACTCCGACGGTGGGCAGGGGCAGGTCTATCTCGTCGTCGGGTCGGCGAGCTACCTGCTCTTTGATGAAGACCGGGTCGGGATCCTCAAGCGCAACGACGACTTCTGGAAGAAGGTTGAGACGACCTGCGAGCACGTCTTCATCACGACGAAGGAGCCGCAGCGGATCTACCACCAGATGGCGAATCTTGAGCGGCGTAATCAGGCCTTGGGGATCCGGGACCCCGATCTCATCGAGCTGCAGAACGAGCAGTACGACATCCTCACCCAGCACGTCGGTGGCAAGTTCGCATCGATTCACCAATACCTGCTGCTCAAGGGCAAGAGCGAGGACGCGCTGCGCCGCGGACACACGATCCTCCAGGCCGAGGTCGAGAACAGCGATTTGATGATCAAGGAAGCCACGATGCTCGACCGCGAAGAGGCCCAGCCGATGCTGCGGGTCTTCTACTCCGGAATCGATGACCAGCTCACTCCCACCGCGACCTGAGCGATACCCCCTCCCCAACGAGACGACGAAGTAAGGATGCGGACGAACCATGGCGCTGTTCATGAAGAGCAGGAAGCAGCTGGGTATCCCGGCCGAGGCCGAGCCGGAGACCGAGCCGAGCCAACCGGTCGACGGGCCCGAGCCCCAGATGACGACCGCCACGCGGCGCGGCTTGCTCGGCTGGTGGGCCCGACGGCAGGAGGAGCGACAACTGGCCGGATCCTACTTCTTTTACCCGCACCTCATGGCGCTCAAGCCCAAGGAGCGCTACCTCTTCCGCTCGGACTACGTCGAGGTCGACTCCTCGGTCGCCTGCGTCCTCGGCTACTTTCACGACGACGCCTCGCACGACGCCTTCGCCCCGTTCTGGGGTATCGACAGGATCCCGTCGGGGCTCGACGAGCGGGTCACGGCGGTCGTGCTCGAGCAGGTCGTGCGCAAGGACGACAAGTGGATTGACCAGTACACCAAGCAGTCGGAGAAGCTCGACTCCCTCGAGACCAGCGAGCAGGAAGCCTCGGGCACGACCTCCTCGAAGCGCAAGGCCGCCAAGGCCTCGGCCGACCGCGAGGCGATCATCGGCGAGCTCCAGGATGGAGCAGCGTACCTGCACGTGCACAACCGCCTCTTTCTCAAGGCACCGGACCTGGAGACCCTCGAGGACACCATTGATCGGGTCACGCGCCTCTACATCGACCGCTTCGGCACTCTCAAGGCTGCGGCCTACGTCGGCGAGCAGCGCCAGGAGCTGTCGGGCCTGTTCAAGAACAACGACAAGAAGCGCGGCAAGGGCTTCCATTACACCTCGACCGAGTTCGCCGGCTCCTACTCACTGGTGACCAACGGGCTCAACGACAAGGACGGAGAGTACGTCGGATTCATGGTCGGAGACGTTAATTCCTCGGCCGTGCTCATGGGTGTCAATGACTACGCCCACCACGTCGTCGTCGCCGACTCGACGCTGTCGGAGTACCTCGACCGCGAGCGGGTGTCGAACATGTGGTGCTCGAAGCTGTCTCAGGCGACGATGCTCGACAACGGCCGCGCCGTCCACCTCGTCCTCGACGGGGCCAAGATGGACAAGCTCGGGCCGGCGTTCGAGCGCCTGACCGCCCGCGTCGACCTCAACTCCGGCGAAGTGAACATGTTCGAGATGTTCGGTGAGGAGAAGGACGAGCTGGCGATCTTCTCCACGCACATGGAGAAGCTCAAGCTCATGTTCGAGCAGCTCTACGAGTCCTCGGACGGGGCGGTGGCCTCGATTATCAGGGGCAACCTCGAGCGAATCGCCACGGACTTCTACATCGACCAGGGCATGTGGCGCGAGAACGCCCAGTACATGCGCAAGAAGCTGCGTGTGGTCGGCATTGACCACACACATGTGCCGAAGCTGCAGCTGTTCGTGTCCTATCTCGACATGGCGCACAAGCGCCTGCTGGCCTCGGACAAAAGCGACCCCGACCAGCTCCGGGCGCTCAACCTGCTCCAGACCATCGGACAGACGATGCTCTCGACCAACGGTGACCTGTTCAATAACGCCACGGCTGCCGCGATCGACGGGGTCCACGACGCCCGCCGGGTGCTCTACGACTTCTCGCGGCTGATGACGCGCGGGCGCGGCGTGGCCATGGCCCAGTTGGTCAATATCGTCGGCTTCGCCGTGGCCGAGCTCGGCGTAGGCGACACCGTGATCATTCACGGGGCAGACCTCATCGACGACCGGGTGAAGACGTACATCACCGAGCAGTTCGAGCACCTCTTCGACCGGGGAGGGCGTGTCGTCTACAGCTACAACGACGTCGACAAGATGCTCTCGGACTCGAAGTTCAACAAGTTCGACGCCGCCGACTACACCGTGCTAGGGCCGATGCGTGACTCGACGGTGCTCGAATACCAGAAGCAGCTGGCTCAGCAGATCCCCCGCGACCTTGCCAACCTCATCACGATCCGCGGCGAGAGTCTGTCGTATCTGCGCCGCGGCGTGACGAATGTTGTCTTCCACCTCGACCTGGCCCTGGGGATCAACCCCTACCGGGAGGCCCAGCGGCGCAAGGTCCGCCTCGAGGCGGCCCGGGCCGAGGAGGCCGAGCGGATGGCCCAGATCCTCGACGACGAACCGACGCCGGGTGCGAATCTCACGTCATTGGGGAACAATAGAAATGACAATTCAGATGATGAATTGAATGACGGCTCGTCCGGGGATCGGAAGACGAAGCCGGCCGCTGGGCTCACCAAGAAGGCCCCACGCCGCGGCACGGCGAAGAGGGGCAAGCGGACGAAGCTGGCCAAGAAATGAGCAGAGGGGAATCGGTGGAACGGATGGGCACGGCGATCACGCGCGCGCGAGGCGGGTTCGGCAGCGTCCTGCTCCGGCCGGGGTGGATCAGGGTCGTCGTCGGCGTGCTCCTCGTCGTGCTCGCCGCACCCCTCTTGTTCGGTCTCCTTGGCGGCTCCACGGCTTTCGCCGACGACAACGCCTCGGAGGAGGAGGACAACTACAGCTTGTATCAGCTCGCGTCCAACGGCGCGGGCTACTTCTCTGACTCCAACGAGCCCGGCGAGAGCCTCGGCGGGGCGTGGGAGGATATCGCCGAGTCCGATCCGGGGGCCGCGGGCTCCCTGCTCGGCTACGGCGACCCGACAGTTTCGCAGTTCAAACGCTGGCTCTCGGCCGGGTTGTCGGGCTCGACGCAGACGATCACGCACCAGACGCTGAGCCAGGGGGGCGACGCCTTCCTCGCCTACGGCCAGTTCGGGGCGGCCAACAAGGACCTGGGCTTCGACTCGATGTCAAGCGGGGTCATCGGTGACATCATCGGTGGCTTCGCGGGGTCGGTGATGTGGGCCTGCTACG
This sequence comes from Nocardiopsis sp. JB363, assembly GCF_900143625.1. Taxonomy (GTDB): domain Bacteria; phylum Actinomycetota; class Actinomycetes; order Streptosporangiales; family Streptosporangiaceae; genus Nocardiopsis. The sequence continues at coordinate 33,356 of NZ_FRFF01000102.1, read as the reverse complement.
GCGTGGCTCTGCTCATATCAGGACTCTTCTTCGCCTTCATCGAGCTGCTCAAGTTCCTCAACCCCTTCGCGTGGTTCTACACGGCCGTCGCCGACGTGACCACCGCCGAGGGAACGAGCGGGGGTTACCAGCAGGGCCTGGCCGACGGGATGCTCAACTGCGAGTCGGGCGGCGACTGCGGGCCTCCCGGCGCGTTCTCGGGAATCGCGACCTTCATCGGCGAGTGGTACGGCACGCTCGTCGACCTGTCGTGGAACTTCCTCGTCCCACTCTTCCTCGGCTTCCTCCTCATCGGCCTCGTGCTGTTCAAGAAGATGGATCGCGGCTCGGCGATCAAGAAGTTCGTCGTACGCATCCTCTTCCTCGGCCTCGGCCTGCCGATCTTCGGATCGATGTACACCGCCGTCCTCGACGGCTTCTCTGAATCCGAGGTCGACGCCTCGGCCGGTGCCACCCAGGTCGTCCTATCCAACTACGTCGATTTCAACGCCTGGGCGATGAACTCCCGCCTGCTCGTGCCCGAGGACGCGATCATCGGCTGGAACGAGGGAAAGGGGCAGGCCGACCCGAAGTCGACGATGTCGGCGCGGAGCTCGGCGCTGGCGATCAACATCGTCTCCCACCCGGCCTACCGCGACGCCGGCTGGGACACCGGAGGCGTGTCCGACAATGCGGAGGACGCGTGGAAGGACGCCTCGAACGTCGACCTCACCCAGGAGGAGCCGGGCTCGTGGCAGCAGGTGGCCACGACGCTGGACATCCTCAACCGCTACATCAGCGGGCAGGAGACGCCGGCCTCAGACTTCGAGTCGGGTGTGAAGAGCTGGTTGTCGGAGAACGCCGACGAGGACGTCAAGGAGGACTGGTTCAATAACACGGGCAGCTACGGCGACGTTGAGCGATTCGGCGACGAGGACGACCCGGAGGCCTCCGGGGCCCCGATGATCTCGACCCAGGGCGAGGGCCTGCAGTCGGAGGTCTCCGACGGTGTGCGGACGTTCACGACGAAAAATCAGGAGGACTCGGCCAAGACCTGCGGCTTCATGGTCACGACCAACAACGGCGAGGACCCGGCGAAGTGCAGCATGTCGCCCCTGTCGATGTACAACTATCTCAACAGCTCGTTCTCCTCAGATAGCCTCACTTCGTTCAGCTCGGAGAACGCGATGTCGGGCCTCGTGCGCGAGAACCACTCCTCGGTGAGCCAGGTCGGCTCGGGACCGGCGTCGTTCATGTACTGGGCCAACACCGTCACGCTGTTGGGCAGCATTTGCCTGCTGGGCATCTGGTACGCCTTCGGCATGGTCATCGGCGCACTCAAGCGGACCTTCTCGCTGATCGCGGCAATCCCGTTCGCCACTCTGGGCGCGATCGCGGCGATCAGCAAGGTGATCATTTACTCGGTGGCAATGATCCTCGAAGTCATCCTCACGATCTTCCTCTATCAGCTCGTCTCACGGTTGATCATCGGCGTGCCGTCGATCGCCTCTGGACCCCTGACGAACCTCGTGACTGTGAACGGACTCCTGTCCACGCTCGGCCTGGGGCCGGTGGCGGTGGTCGTCCTCACCTTCCTGTCCACGCTGCTCATTATCGCCGTGACGTTCATCCTCCTGCGCGTGCGCAAGACCGTACTCCAGGCCCTGGACGAGGCCGTGACGAAGCTCGTCGACAAGTTCCTCGAGACCGACACCGCGCCGAAGGCGAAACAGGGCGGTCCCATGCAGGCCGCAGCCGGGGGCCTCGGCGCCGGCGCGGGCATGGCGGCGGGCAACAAGCTCGCCCAGGCCACCGGCGGCAAGCTCGGCGGACTGAAGAAGCCCAACGGCAACGGCCAGCCCGGCCCCGGCGGAGGAGACACGAACAAACCCAACGCCGGCGGGATCCCGAGCAACGCCCAGCTCGAGGGCGGCAATGTCAAAGCCCTCAAGTCAGGCCAACCCGGTCCCGGGGAGCCGGGCCCCGGGACCAAGAGATCACCTCAGGGTGGCCCGGGCACCTTCAACGGGTCGAGGTCATCGTCGAACGAGCACAACTCGGCCGGTCAGCTGGAGCAGTCGCAGCAGAACACGAAGGGAGGACCACTGCAGCTGCCCGGCGCGCCTCCGGGATCGGCCCAGGAGGACAAGGCCAAGGCCGAAGGTATTGCTCGGCAGGGAGGCCTGTCGAGGCTGGGCTTCGACACGAAGGACCAGAAGAAGGCCGAGATCCCCGACGGCGGCGTGACGACCGGCGACGTCGCGGGCTCAGACCCGGATCAGATGCCCGGCGGCAAGAGCCGGGTCATCCAGGGCGAGATCATCTCCCATCCTGGAGGCCACAGGTCGAAGGGCGTCGATCCCAGCGCAGACCAGACGAACTTCTCCGGCTCGAACCCCGGCGACCAGCAGGCCCGATCAACATCTCACCCAGGCAGCAGGACCGGCGTTACCTCGATCCCGACGCGGTTCGACGCGCAGGTCGGCCCCGGGGACCATGCGGGGACCCCGGGCATCAAGCCGAGTCCGAAGGCCCCGCGCCTCAGCGGGGCGATCCCGCTGCCGGCCGGTCCGCCCCCCGCTGCGTCAACCGAACCCGCGGCCGCGACACCGATGGCACCGTCGGGCACCGATACCACGGCGATCGGCGGGCCGAGCACCGCCAGTGGTGCCCCCGGAGGCAACGGGTTCTCGCATCGGTACCAGAGGTCGGGGATCCAGGCGTCCCCCGGCCAGAGGACCAAGCAGCCTAGGGACCGCGAGATCACGGAGCGCCCGAGGCCGGTCAATCGACCGGACGGCTCGTAGGAGCCGATCGGATGAGGTCTCCCCCCGCAGGGGAGGCGGTCGATACGACCGCCTCCCCTGCCTGCTGCCAGGAGGTGCGATGGGCCTGAAGACGGGACTGCGCAACGAGTTCCCCCGCGGCCGGTGGCGCTCGGCGTCGTGGTGGCTGGCGGGTCTGTGGGAGATCGACCTGGGCATCGTGGCCGTCGTAGCCACCGCCGCCCTGCTGCCCTGGGCGGTGCGCGGACTACGCTCGCGGGACGAGCCGGAGGCGCTGTCGGTCTTCGATCGATGCTTCAAGGGCTGCCTGGCCGGACTCGTCGCCCATCTCGCCGGTCTCCTCGGCCTGGCGGTGCTCGACCTGCGCGGCGAGCTGATGGCAGTGCTGGCGCTCCCCCTCATCCTGGCCGCAGCGTGGTCCTCGGCAAACGCGGCGACAGCGGGCCTGGCCCTGTTCCTCGTCGCCCGCTCGCGGTGGGCCAGGCAGGCGGAGTGGTCGGTCATCGGCTTCGTCGCCGCACGGGCACCGCGCTACGGCCGACCCCCGGAGACAATCGAAGAGTACGAGGCCGAGCAGCTGCGGGAGAGGTAGAGGAGGCGTGAAGAAACCCCGTGAGCCCTGGACTCACGGGGTCTTCGTCGTCGCGGGCGGTGTCAATCGCACTCTTCGGCCCGATGCTTGTCAAGCATGACCTTGCCGGCATCGCTGCCCCCGCGGACGTAGGCCTTGTCGCCGAGGGTGATCGTGTCGTCGGTCGTGCTCAGCGCCTCGGTCCCGGTGCGTTCATTGCGCTCGTCGTCGCCGATGGTGATCCAGGTGATCTGCGACTGATCGTCGCTGAACTGCCCCGTCGACTCGACGTCGGCCTTGGTGTAGACCGCGTCGCACTTGTACTCGTTGTGCGTGACGTCGTCGCCGTTGACCACCAGCTGGCCGAGGTTGGACGTGCCGTTGACGTCCTCGGCGTAATAGGTGCCGTCGAGGCCACCGCCGCCCGAGCAGGCGGCGAGAGAGAAGCCGAGACCGACCAGGACCGCGCTGACAGCGGTGAACCTGGTCCGTGCGGTGGTCCTGGTGATCATCATGGTCTTCGTCCTTGTCTGTCGGGGCGATGGGGAGTCAGCTCTGGTGCAATCGCTCCAAGACTCGCGCCCACGCCCGGAAGCCAAAGCTGGACCAAAGACTATACACATGATTGTCTGATCCACCCCCGCCCCCATCGACACAGGCAGTACTTGCTACTCCAATTGCCTCAGAGATCGTGTACCACTTGGGCATTGATTGACTGAGAATCCTCGACTGAACTGGGGGTTCATCGGGATTCACACTGTGTCTGATCTACGGTAGGCCGAGCACTCACAGTCTCAGACGAGAGTTGATGGAGTACTGGATGCAGGTCATCGTGTCGGCCCTCCCCTTGGCGGACACAACGATGAGCGTCGACCCGGCATGCAGGAAGCCCCTGGAGCCAGAGCGGCCGGGGGCTTCGTCAGTGTCGTGGGCGAGTTGTTGTTAGGCGACGCGGTGCTCGCGCAACCACGTGTCGAGATCGTCGATGAGATAGACGACGCGCGATCCGATGCGGACATAGGCCGGGCCGTCACCGGTCACGCGCCACTTCTTCAGCGTTCCATACGAGAGCCCGGTGTAGTGTGCGGCTTCTTCGGTAGGCAGGGCAGCACGGTCGGTTCTCACGGTGGTCGTACGTCGGCTCGTGGTGGACCGACCCGTGGTGGACCGACCCGCTGCGGTGGGCATCGTAGGTTCTCTCTTTCGTCTTTGGCACCGATCCACTCCGGTGCACGTGTCGGACAGTCTATCCGAATAATGATTAATAGACCACTCATGTAGTGAGTTATACGTGATTTAGATAAGCACTCATTGGTGATTATGCGTCACGCGTGGCCCATGCAGAGGCGGCAGCAGCCGATGTTTACACTGACCCAATGACACGCGCGACGACAAGCAAGCTGGCTCCGGGGGAGCACACTGCCGAACGCTCGACCCCGAGACAGCTGGCCGACGGTACGTATCGGATGACCTGGACGCTGGTCCATCGCGATGGACGCAAGGAGCGGAAGGATTCCTACGGCGCGACCAAGGGCGAGACCCGGCGCAAGGCGAAGCGTAAGGCCGAGGAGCTGTTGCGCACGGGCGGCGGTGCCTGGCGTCTGTCAGACCAGCTGTCGGACTATATCGACAAGGTGACCCGGCCGGCACTCGAGAAGGCCAAGCTCGAGGACCTGAGCCGGGAGAAATACGAGGCGGGGTTACGGTTCCTCCTCGGAGACTGCGCGAAGTGCAAGGGCAAGCGCCACCAGCATGGGTTTAACCGGCACACCATCGGGTCGGGCACGACCCCTCGAGCCCTCGAGGAGACCCTCACAGAGATCGCCCAGCTGCACGGCCTGTCCACGGCGAAGTCGTGCCGCACGGTGTGGAACAAGTACATCGCTAAGCGCCTCGTCCTCGACGGGATGATGGACTTCAACCCCGTGATGGAAGCACGCCTGACCGACCTGACCGGCGTCGAGAGGCCGCAGAGGAAGCGCGGGGGTCGAGCTCTCATGCGCCAGGAGTACGAGCTCACGCTGCAGTGGCTCCTCGATGCCGATCCCACCGACTGGCCGGTTTCGCACAAGAAGTACGGGTGGATATGGCGCCCTGAGCTCCAGGTCGCCACCTTCCTCACCAGCATCGACATGACCCTGCTTCAGGCGACCACCGGGCTACGGCAGAGCGAAGGTCGTCTGGTCGACTGGTCCATGGCGCACGTTTCCGGCAACGGGGTCCTGAGCATCGACGTACCGGAGCACGTGGCCAAGGGCGGCCACCCGCGTGTCGTCCTGGTCCTTGATCAACGGGTGGCCGAGCGACTTCTCAAGCGCCGTGATGAGCAGGGTGGCGAAGGGTTCATCGTCGGTGCGCCGATGGATCCTCTGAAGCCCTGGCATCGACAGAGGTGCGGTCAGGTGTGCCGGAAGCTCTACATGCGCATGGCCAAGGCGACCAGGATCGCACTGTTCGAAGAGCAGCGCTCGCACCTGTGGCGCACGACGTTGCGCTCGTTCTTCGTGGGTCAGGTATCTGAGGCGGTACTCAACTCCCAGTTCGGCCACTCGACCAAAGTCGCTAACCTCTACTACACCGATGCCTCCGACCTCAACGGCCTCGCCCAGGCAGCCAAGCTGGTCGACGATGAGTAGCGTCGGCCGCTGGAGAGTCCCGCACAGTACCGCGCAATATCCCGCACAGTGTGAGTAACGTGCGCCCACCCGGAGCACCTCCGGTCACCCTAGAATCACATGATGACTGAATCACTATGTGGGGATCACATCACTCGGACCGAGCCGAGGCATGCTCGATAGCAATTCAGACAGCGTCCGGACGAGGCGTTCCGATGCAGAAAAAAGCTCTCTGACCTGCGGATATGCAGGCCAGAGAGCGTGATTCAGACGATCAGACGTTGAAGCCCAGCATGCGCAGCTGGTCCCGACCATCGTCGGTGATCTTGTCCGGACCCCACGGCGGCATCCAGACCCAGTTGATCTTGACTTCGCGATCGAACTCGTCCAAGGCGCTGTTGGTCTGGTCCTCGATGACGTCCGTCAGCGGGCAGGCAGCGCTGGTCAGGGTCATGTCCAGGGTGATCGACTTGTCGTCGGCGTTCACCCCGTACAACAGCCCCAGGTCGACGATGTTCACCCCGAGCTCGGGGTCGATCACGTCCTTGAGGGCCTCACCGACCTCCTCGGCGAACGCCTCCTGCTCAGGGGAGAGCGGAGTTGCCTCGGGCTGCTCGGCGGTCTCGGTCGTCGTGCTCTCGTTGTCGCTCATTCAGGAGCCTTCCTTCTCGAAGGACTGCGATACCGCGTCCTTCCAGGCCATCCACCCCAACAGGGCGCACTTGATCCGGGCCGGGTACTTGGACACACCGACGAACGCCACCGCGTCCTCCAGTACGTCCTCGTCGGGTTCACCCTTGCCCTTGGACTGCATCATCTCGCTGAAGGCGTCCAGGGTCCGCATCCCCTCGGCCACCGACTTCCCGATGAGGAGGTCGGTGAGCACGGAGGTGCTGGCCTGGCTGATCGAACAGCCCATCCCATCATAGGAGACGTCGCTGATGACCGCCTTCTCGTCCAGTTCCGCACCATCGGTGGCCGGAGTCAACGCCACGCGGAGCGTCACCTCATCCCCGCACGTGGGGTTGATGTGATGCGCCTCGGCGTTGTGCGGGTCCCGCAGGCCTTTGCGGTGCGGGTTCCGGTAGTGGTCCAGGATGATCTCCTGGTACATCGCGTCCAACTGCATGGTCAGGCAGAATCCTCGTTCCTAGGCCCGGGTTCCGAAGAACCTCTGGGCGGCCCGGATGGCCTCCACGAGCGCTTCGACATCCTCCACCGTGTTGTAGAGGTAGAAGGAGGCGCGCGTGGTCGCGACGATGCCGAGCTTACGGTGCAGTGGCCAGGCGCAGTGGTGGCCCACCCGCACCTCGACCCCCTTGTCGTCCAGGACCTGGCCCAGGTCGTGCGGGTGGATGTCGTCCACCACGAACGACACCGCGCCGCCCCGGTCCACGGCCTCCGTCGGACCGACGATCCGCACACCCTCGATCGCCCCCACCAGCTTGAGCGCGTACTCGGTGAGTTCGTGCTCGTGCGCGGCGACGCGGTCCATGCCCACCTTCGACAGGTAGTCACAGGCCGCGGCCAGACCGACGGCCTGCGGGGCCATCGGCACACCGGCCTCGAACCGCTGAGGTGGGTCGGCCCAGGTGGAGTGGCTCATGTGCACCACGCCGATCATCGAACCACCGCTGATGAACGGCGGCATGGCGGCGAGGAGCTCCCTGCGCCCCCAGAGCACGCCGATCCCGTTGGGACCGAGCATCTTGTGCCCGGAGAAGGCCAGGAAGTCGACGTCCAACGCCGCGACGTCGACCGGCATGTGCGGCACCGACTGACAGGCGTCCAGCAGCACCATGGCGCCGACCTCTCGGGCCCGCGCGGTGATGGTGGCGACCGGGTTGACGGTGCCCACCACGTTGGACTGATGCGCGAACGCCACCAGCTTCGTGCGTTCGTTGACCAGCTCGTTCAGGTCCGACAGGTCCAGACGACCCTCGTCGGTCACCGAGAACCAGCGCAGCGTCGCACCGGTGCGCTGACACAGCTGCTGCCAGGGCACCAGATTGGCGTGGTGCTCCATCTCGGTGACGACGATCTCGTCGCCCGGACCCACCTGGAACCGACGGAGGCCCTCCTCGGCCGTGGCGGCGTTGCTCATCGCGTACGCGACCAGGTTGACCGCCTCGGTGGCGTTCTTGGTGAACACCACCTCGTCGGAGTCGGCCCCGATGAACGACGCGATGGTCTCTCGGGCCGACTCGTAGGCGTCGGTGGCCTCCTCCGCGAGCTGGTGCGCTCCCCGGTGCACCGCCGCGTTGTGGCGTTCGTAGAACTCACGCTCGGCGTCCAGCACCTGCCGGGGTTTTTGCGAGGTAGCCCCGGAGTCGAGGTACACCAACGGGCGCTCGTCACGGACGGTCCGGGAGAGGATCGGGAAGTCCTCCCGGATCGCCGCGACGTCGAGCCGTTCCAGCTCGCGATCATTCATGTGTTACGCGCCCGCCTTCACAAAACGCTCGTAGCCCTCGGACTCCAGCACCTGCGCCAGCTCGGGGCCGCCGGACTCGGCGATGCGCCCCTCGGCGAAGACGTGCACGAAGTCGGGCTTCACGTAGTTGAGGATCCGGGTGTAGTGCGTGATGAGCATGACACCCAGGTCGCTCGCGGTGTGGGCGCGGTTGATGCCCTCGGAGACGACCTTGAGCGCGTCGACGTCCAGGCCGGAGTCGGTCTCGTCCAAGATGGCGACCTTGGGCTTGAGCAGCTCCAGCTGGAGGATCTCGTGCCGCTTCTTCTCACCACCGGAGAAGCCCTCGTTGACGCCGCGGGCGGCGAAGGAGGAGTCGATGGAGAGGTTCTTCATGGCGCCCTGGAGCTCCTTGGAGAACTGACGGAGCTTGGGGGCCTCGCCGCGCACGGAAGTGACCGAGCTGCGCAGGAAGTTGGACATGGACACGCCCGGAACCTCGACCGGGTACTGCATGGCCAGGAACACACCGGCGCGGGCCCGCTCGTCCACCTCCATGTCGAGGACGTTCTCGCCGTCGAGGAGGACCTCGCCCTCGGTGATCTCGTAGCGGGGGTGACCCGCGATCGCGTAGGCGAGGGTGGACTTGCCGGAGCCGTTGGGGCCCATGATGGCGTGGGTCTCACCGGAGTTGATGGTGAGGTCGACGCCCTTGAGGATCTCGCGTCGCTCGTCCTCACCGATGAGGACGTCGGCGCGCAGACCGCGGATTTCGAACTTCGTCATTTCAGGCCTCAGGAATTCTTCTCATCCAGCGACACGAACACGTCGTCGCCGTCGATCTTCACGTCATAGGTGGGGACCGGCTTGGTCGCGGGCGGGTTGATGGGCGCCCCCGAACGCAGGTCGAAGCAGGAGCCGTGCAGCCAGCACTCGATGGTGCCGTCCTCGACCTCGCCCTCCGACAGGCGGACCTCCGCGTGCGAGCACTCGTCCCGCATCGCGAAGATCTCGCCTTCGCTGCGCACCAGCACGACGGGCGTTTCGTCGTCGGTCTCGATCCCCAGGACCCCCTCCTCGGGGATCTCGTCGAGCTCGGCGACCTTGGTCCAAACGCCCTGCTCACTCATGTGCGGCGAGCTTCTGCTCGACCTTCTCCATGACCCGCTCGCGCAGGTCCTCGTCGTCGATGCGGTTGACGATGTCCAGGAAGTAGCCGCGAATGATCAGGCGACGGGCCTCCTCTTCCGGGATCCCGCGCGAGCGCAGGTAGAAGAGGTGGATGTCGTCCAGACGCCCACTGGCGCTGGCGTGCCCCGCCCCCTGGACCTCACCGGTGAAGATCTCCAGGTTCGGCACGGAGTCCACACGGGTGTCGTCGGAGAGCTGGAGGTTGCGGTTGTGCTCGTAGGAGTCGGTGCCCTCGGTGCCCTCGCCGATGATCACGTCACCGATCCAGACGGTGTGAGCCCCGGAACCGTTGAGCGCGCCCTTGTAGTCCACCCTGGAGCGGGTGTGGGACAGGTTGTGGTCGATCAGCGAACGGTGCTCGTGGTGCTGCTTGTCACCGGCGAAGTAGAGACCGTAGAGCTCGGCGTTGCCGCCGCGGCCCGTGTAGGACACGCGCGGCGACAGACGGACCAGGTCCCCGCCCAGGGTGATGATGACCGACTTGAAGCTCGCGTCCTTGGCCACCCGCGCGTTGTGCTGGCTGACCTCGACCGCGTCCTCGTCCCACTCCTGGAGGCTGACCAGGTTGAGCTTGGCGCCCTCACCGACGTGCACGTCGAGGTTGCCCGCGCGCACACCGGTGCCGGTGTTGGTGATGATCACGGTGGCCTCGGCCATCGGCTGAACGTCGATGACGAGCTGCTCGAAGGCGGTGCCGCCCAGACCCTTGCGGTCGATCGTGATCGCCTTGTCGGCGACCAGCGAGCGCGGCACGGTCACGACCGTGGCCTGCTCGAAGGCGCTGTAGGCCTGCGCGATGACGCGGTCCACGGGAAGACCCGCGGTGCCCAGACGCTCGTCGTCGCGGCCGACCTGCTCGACGGTGACGCCCTCGGGCGCGTCGACGACGGTCTCGTCGGTGCCGTCGGCCTCGCCCTTCCAGTCGTGCAGCTTCTTGAGGCGACGCATCGGCGTGAAGCGCCACTCCTCCTCACGTCCGTTGGGGACGGGGAAGTCGTTCACGTCGTGGGAACCGTGCGTGTCCAGCTTCGAGACCGGGATCTGTCCCAGCCCGTGGCTGTGCGCCTTGGGTTCGGTGTTCGTGGTCGTCAACTTAACCAACCGATCCTTCCATCTGGAGCTCGATCAGACGGTTCAGCTCCAGCGCGTACTCCATCGGGAGCTCCCTGGCGATGGGCTCCACGAAACCTCGAACGACCATGGCCATGGCCTCTTCTTCGCCCATCCCCCGACTCATCAGGTAGAAGAGCTGGTCCTCGCTGACCTTGGAGACGGTGGCCTCGTGCGCGAGTTCGGTGTCGTCCTCGCGCAGGTCGTTGTAGGGGTAGGTGTCGGAACGGCTGATCGTGTCGATCAGCAGCGCGTCGCACTCCACCGAGGACTTGGCGAAGTGGGCGCCCTCCTGGACCTGGATCAGGCCGCGGTAGGAGGAACGACCGCCGCCGCGCGCCACGGACTTGGACACGACCTTGGAGGTGGTGTTGGGTGCGCAGTGCACCATCTTGGCGCCGGTGTCCTGGTGCTGGCCCTCGCCGGCGAAGGCGATGGACAGGGTCTCGCCGTTGGCGTGCTCGCCCATCAGGTACACGGCCGGGTACTTCATGGTGACCTGGGAGCCGATGTTGCCGTCGACCCACTCCATGGTGGCGCCCTCTTCGGCGATGGCGCGCTTGGTCACCAGGTTGAAGACGTTGTTCGACCAGTTCTGAATGGTCGTGTAACGGCAGCGGGCGTTCTTCTTGACGATGATCTCGACGACCGCGGAGTGCAGCGAGTCCGTCTTGTAGATCGGCGCGGTGCAACCCTCGACGTAGTGGACGTAGGCGCCCTCGTCGACGATGATCAGCGTCCGCTCGAACTGGCCCATGTTCTCGGTGTTGATCCGGAAGTAGGCCTGGAGCGGGATCTCCACGTGCACGTTCTTGGGCACGTAGACGAACGACCCGCCACTCCACACCGAGGTGTTGAGCGCGGCGAACTTGTTGTCGCCGGGCGGAATGATGGAGCCGAAGTACTCCTCGAAGATCTCCGGGTGCTCCTTGAGGGCGGTGTCGGTGTCCATGAAGATGACACCCTGCTCCTCCAGGTCCTCACGGATCTGGTGGTAGACGACCTCGGACTCGTACTGCGCGGCGACACCGGAGACCAGGCGCTGCTTCTCCGCCTCGGGGATGCCCAAGCGGTCGTAGGTGTTCTTGATGTCCTCGGGCAGGTCCTCCCAGGAGGTGGCCTGCTTCTCCGTGGACCGCACGAAGTACTTGATGTTGTCGAAGTCGATCCTGGACAGGTCCGCGCCCCAGTCGGGCATGGGCTTCTTGTCAAAGAGCTTGAGCGACTTGAGACGGAGCTTGGTCATCCATTCCGGCTCGTCCTTCTTCGCCGAAATGTCCCGAACGACCTCCTCGTTCAGGCCACGACGGGCCGAGGCACCGGCCGCGTCGGAGTCGGACCAGCCGTACTCGTATGTTCCGAGCCCTTCGAGCTCGGGATGCGCGACAGAAGTCATGTGCGCGGACTCCTCCTGGACTCAGACGTCCTTGTGTTGCGATCCTCCGCCCGCCGTGCGGCGGGCGCTGGTGGTCGCGGGGGCGTGTTCTTCCCCGCCCGCCACGTCTCCCCGGGGGGTGACGTGTGTGGTGCACACACCGTCGCCATGGGCGATGGTGGCCAATCTGCGCACCGGTGTGCCCAGAAGCCGCGAGAAGGCCTCGATCTCGGCCTCACAGAGTTGCGGGAACTCGGCGGCCACGTGCGCGACGGGGCAGTGGTGTTGGCACAACTGGTCGCCGCCGCCGGGTGCGGGCGCCTGGCCCGCGCTGGCGGCGTAACCGTCGCTGGAGAGTGCCTCGGCCAGGAGCCGGACCCGCTGCTCGGCGGGGACGGCGTCCAGCATGGGCTTGTAGCGCCGTTCCAGGTCGGCGACCTGGCTGCGGGCGAACTCGCCGATGGCCTCGGGACCGGCGCTCTGCGCCAGGAAGCGCAGCGCGTTGGACGCGAGGTCGTCATAGGCGTGAACGAAGGCGTCGCGTCCGGCTTCGTTGATGGCGAAGACGCGGGCGGGGCGACCCCGACGACGGCGACCCGGCGTGGGCCTGGCGTCGCGGGCTTCGATCATGCCCTCGCTGGTGAGGTTGTCGAGGTGGCGGCGGATGGCCGCCGGGGTCAGGCCGAGCCGTTCCCCCAGGTCGGAGGCGGTGATCGGCCCCTTCTCCAGAATGAGCCGGGCGACACGGGCGCGGGTTCCGTGGTCGGGCCCGTTGAGGGCGCGGGGCGTGCTGGATGCTTCGGGCATTCGGCTCCCCTCCCTCGTTCACTACCGGCTCTGCCTTTTGACAACATCAGTGTGCCGTAAATAAGTCCACCTAGGCAAACCCGACTCCATGCGCTTCGTCACGAAGGTCAGGCTTGCCTAATCTGGAGATTCGCGCCGATGTGACAAGTGCGACCCATCTCCCCGGGCGTCGAATTCGACCATTCGTCCTGGATGGCGAGACGCCGATCCCACGATGCGGTCGCACCCTCCGCCCGGCAGGAGACAAAGCAGGTCTCGGTAGTGCACAACGGAGCGATTATGCACCATCATTCCCTTCCGACCCCGCACTCACCCCCACTCCACGGGCTCCGGACGGGGTGGTGAGGCCCGACGCCGGAGCGCACGTAAACTCAGGCCCCATGGACACAGCCGCCCTCGAAGTCGTCGACCTGGTGAAGCGCTACGGCTCCACCACGGCCGTCACGGGCCTCTCGTTCACCGCGCGCCCGGGCGCGGTGACCGCCCTGCTCGGCCCCAACGGAGCGGGCAAGACCAGCACCATCGAGATCTGCGAAGGCTTCCGCCGCGCCGACGGTGGAAGTGTGCGCGTGCTGGGGCTGGACCCCATCGGGGACGCCACCGCGCTCAAGCCCCGGGTCGGTGTGATGCCCCAATCCGGCGGTGTTCCCACCGGCGCCCGCGCCGCCGAGTGGCTGCGCCTCATGGCGTCCTTCCACGCCAGCCCCATCGAACCCGACCTGCTCCTGGAGCGGCTCGGTCTGACCTCGGCCGGCCGCACCCCCTTCCGCCGCCTGTCCGGCGGACAACAACAGCGTCTCTCCCTGGCCTGTGCCGTCGTGGGTCGCCCCGAGATCGTCTTCCTCGACGAGCCCACCGCAGGACTCGATCCCCAGGCCCGCATGGCCACCTGGGACCTGGTGACGGCGCTGCGCACCGCCGGGGTCGCGGTCATCCTCACCACCCACCACATGGAAGAGGCCGAACGTCTCTCCGACCACGTCGTCATCATCGACCACGGTGCCGTGGTGGCCGAGGGCGCCCCGGACGAACTCACCGGGCGCCGACGCGACGTGCGCTTCTCCACCGACGCCCCCATCGACGCCGACGCCCTGCGAGCGGCCCTGCCCGAGGGCGGGACCGTGGCCACGGTGACCGCGGGCGGCCGGTACGAACACACCGTCACCGCCGAGGACCCCGAGTCCCCGGGCCCGGAGTTCCTCGCCGTCGTCGCCGCCTGGTGCGCCTCGGCCGGCGTCCTCGCCGAGGACCTGCGCGTGCGACGGCGTACCCTCGAAGACGTCTTCCTTGAAACCACCGGCCGGGAACTGCGCGACTGATGATGACCGAGCACACCTTCGGCGCGACCGTCGCCGACTCCGCAACACCGACCCTCGCCGACGACCCCGGATTGTTCTCCCCCGCGCCGGGCGCCGCGCCCATGTGGCGCATGGTCGCCGCCCAGGCCCGAATGGAACTGCGCGTGATGCTGCGCCATGGCGAGCAGTTCCTGCTCACCATGGTGATCCCCGTGCTGTTGCTGGTCGGGTTCAGCCTCGTCAACGTGCTGGACGTGGGCGAGGGCCCCCGGGTGGACGCGCTCACCCCCGGCATCCTGGCCCTGGCGATCATGTCCACCTCGTTCACCGGGCTGGCCATCGGCACCGGCTTCGAACGGCGCTACGGCGTGCTCAAACGTCTGGGCGCGACCCCGCTGTCCCGGTTCGGGCTGCTGGCGGCCAAGACCCTGGCCGTGCTGGCCGTGCAGAGCATCCAGATCACCCTCCTGGGTGTGGTCGCGCTCCTGCTGGGCTGGGAGCCCGCGCTGAGCCCGGCCGGCGTGATCGCCGCCCTGGCCCTGGTGCTGTTGGCCACAGCGGCGTTCAGTTCCCTGGCGTTGTTGATGGCGGGCACCCTGCGCGCGGAGGCGACCCTGGCCGGCGCCAATCTCGTGTATGTGCTCATGCTGGGTCTGGGCGGGGTGCTCTTCCCCACCAGCAGCTTCCCCGCGCCCATGGAACAGGCGGTGTCGGTGCTGCCGATCACCGCGCTCGCGTCGGGGCTGCGCGAGGTGCTCGCGCACGGTGCCCTGCCGTCCGTGGGCACCTTCCTGATCCTGGGCGTGTGGACGGTCGTGTGCGGCCTGCTGGCCTCGCGTCTGTTCCGCTGGGAGTGACGGCGGGGCCGGCACCGGGTTCGGGAATCGTACGGTCGTAGGCTGTCGGCCATGACGATCGACATCGACACCGTGACCAAGATTCTCCGCGAGGCCGCGCAGGAGTCGATCCTGCCGCGATTCCGTTCCCTGCGCGGGGACGAGGTGACGGAGAAGTCGCCCGGTGAGATCGTCACCGTGGCCGACCGCGAGGCGGAGGCCACCATCACCCGCAGACTCCGCGAGCTCGTGGACGCGCCCGTCGTCGGCGAGGAGGCCACCGCCGCCGACCCCGCGCTGCTTCGCGCGCTGCGCGACGAACCCACCGCGTGGCTGGTCGACCCCTTGGACGGCACCCGCAACTTCGTGCACGGTTCGGAGGACTTCGCCGTGATGGCGGCGCTGGTGCGCGAGGGAAGGGCGGTGGCCTCGTGGATCCTGCGTCCGACCCTGGAGATCGTGTACACGGCCGAACTCGGGTCGGGCGCCTGGTGCGACGGGCGTCGCCTGAGCCGGGAGCCCGCACCGGCCGACCCCGCGCGGATGCGCGGAGCGGTGCAGTCCCGGTTCCTCTCCCCCAGCGCGCGTGAGCGCGTGGAGGCCGCCGTGGACCGGTTCGCCGAGGTGGGGTCGGGGGCCCACTGCGCCGGGGTGGACTACCCCCGGCTGGCCGAGGGCGGGCTGGACTTCGTGCTGTACCACCGGACCCTGCCCTGGGACCACGCCCCCGGCGGCCTGTTGATCACCGAGGCCGGCGGGGTCGCCCTACGTCCCGAGGGGGACCCCTACCGTCCCGACGACGACCGGGTGGGGCTGTTGGACGCCGCCGACGAGGTCACCTGGCGGACGGTGCGTTCCCTGCTGCTGGCCTGACCCGGCCCCCGGTGAGGAACACGATCACGGCCACCACGACCAGTACCGCACCGGCCAGGAGGAAGCCCCCGTTCGGGGAGGCCACGGTGAGGAACATCCCGACCGCCGCCGCTCCCAGCGAAGACCCGGCGTTGTAGGCGGTGTTGACCCAGTTCCCGGCCCGGGTCCGGTAGCCGGCGCCCACCGACTCGTCGGCCAGCAGATACGTGGTGATGATCAGGGGCGCCGTGAACGCACCGACCACGAACAGCAACGCCACCAGCGCCGGGACACCGGGCATCAGCGCGGCCACGGCCACCCCGACACCCAATCCCAGCCCCAGCAGGGCGCTCCGTGCCCGAGCGCCGGCGCGCCAGATCACCGCCCCGTAGGCCAGACCACCGAGGGCGCTGCCCGCGGACTGGGCGGCTTCGACCAACACCACGGCCTCGACCGCGCCCCGTTGTTCGGCGAAGGCGACGTTGAGCAGGGCCGTCGACCCCAGGGTCAGTCCCATGACGGCCGAGAGCGCCACGGCGGCGAGGAATCCCGTACGCGAGACGAGATCCGGTCGCCTCGCGCCGGTCGGACGCGGATCGCCCGGCGCGTCCGGTCGTGGCGGGGTCAGGGAACGAGCGGCGGTCGAGGTCGCCAGCCCCACGGTCCCGACCAGGATCAGGACGCCGCTGAGCGCGAGCCCCGCCGAAGGGGGCGCCACCCACATCAGGGCGCCGAGGATCAGCGGCCCGGTGAAGAAAAGGGTCTCCTCCGCGACGGTATCGAGACTGTAGGCGCGTTGGAGCAGGCCCCGGTCGGCGACCACGTGGCTCCAGATGGTGCGGGTGACCGGCCCGAGCGGAGGCGCACCAGCACCCGCGAGCACGGTCAGGGCGGCCAGGGTCCCGAGCGCCCCACCGGGGTTCCAGGTGGTGACCGCCAGACCCAGTAGGGCGCACGCGTGGAGCACGGCCATCGGGAGCAGGGCACGGGACGTTCCGTGCCGGTCGATGAGGCGGGCGCGCAACGGCGACAGGACGGTGACGGTGAGGCCGAACAGGCCGGTGACCAGCCCGACGTCGGCGTAGGAACCCGTGGCGTGGACGACGGACAGGACCAGGGCGAGCGAGACCATCCCGTAGGACGCGCGGCCCAGGAGCGCGGGTGCGAAGAAGCGGGCGACCCCCGTGACGCGCAGCACGGAGGCGTACGACGGGGCCCGAACGGGCGATGACATGGTTGTTCTCCGAAGGAGGCGGCGCGCGTGGGCGACGCCGCGAACGTGCGTGGACGCCGAGGGGTCGCGGCGGCCTGCCGCGACGGGGGCGTCGGTCTACGCACGGTCGGAGAACATGTGGGCGACCTTAACACGGTGGCGCCGGACCGGTTCGGATCAGCCCAGCGGGGCCAGGCGCCACTGCTGGTGGGGGTGGCCGCCGTCCTCGGCCGGGTAGGCGAGGGTGCCGTTCTCGTCCGCACCGCCCTGACCTTCGAGGGCCTGTCCCGAGGCGCGGTTGACCAGACGGACCACTCCGTCACCGACCTCGACCAGGGTCCAGTGCTGGTTGTGCTCGCCGGTGCGGCTGAGCAGGGAGGCCGCGTGGGCGCTCTCGGGGTCGGCCTCCGGGTCGGGTTCGGCGGGGAACTCCAGCAGCTTGTCGCTGCCCACACCGACGATCTCGTAGAAGTCGTCCTCGACCGGGACGAACCGCCACTGTTGGTTCTCCTCGTCGTGTCGGTCCCACAGGTGCACGTCGGCCCCGTTGTCGGTGGAACCGCCGGCGACGTCCAGGGCCCGCTCGCCGTTCACGTTCAACAGGGCGTAGGTGATCGCCGGGTCCAGACCGGCGGGGTGGGCCTCCTCCTCCGGCTCGGGGTCCTCGGAGGGTTCGGACTCCGGGGCTCCGGAGGGTTCGACGAGAATGCCCGAGGTCACCGTCATCTCCTCGACCTGCGACCTGGTCTCGACGAAGAACTGCCCGCCGGTGTACGCACCCACCACCACGGCCAACAGCAGGGCCGACGCTCCGGCGGCCACCGGCCACCGTGGCAGGTGGTCGGGGGCGGTGCGGGTGCGGGCTCTACGTCGGGACCGGGACATGGTGGGACTCTCCTGCGGGGCCGGGGTCATCCGGGGTCGGACCGAACCATTTCACACCACACCACACGATCAGCGCACGTTCGCCCGCTTCACCGTGGCATGACGGTCGTGTCCGGACCTTCTGGATAGGGTGCCCGACATGGAGAGCATCGGCGTGCCCTGGTTCCTCGTGGTCCGTTACCTGGGCCCGCCCCTGTTCCTCGTGCTGGCGGGCGGTGCCCTCCTGTGGTGGCGACGTCCGCCGCGGGCCGGGCTGGCGTGGACCGCGCTGATGGTGAACCTGTTCGCGGCGGCGCTGCCGTTCCTGTGGATCGGCGTGCAGTTGCTCACCGGTGAGGGCGACCTGACGGTGATCGGCCTGGTGATGACGCTCCTGCAACCCGCCGTGGTGGTCGTGGCGTGGTCGCTGCTCCTGCTGGCCTTCGTCGGGGGCCCGCGCGGCTCCTCGGGTGTGACCGACGCCGAGGGGACCGGGGAGGCGAGCCGCACCCCGCAAAACGTAGGATGACCCATCATGAGCACCCGTTCGACCCGCCTCTCCCCCGGCACGCTGCTGGACTCGATGCCGCCGGTGTGGTTGATCCTGGTCGGCATCGTCTCCGTGCAGACCGGCGCCGGGCTCGCCAAGAACCTCTTCGAGGCGCTGCCGCCCGCCGCGGTCGTCTGGCTGCGTCTGCTCACCTCCGCCGTCGTCCTGACGGTCCTGGCCCGTCCGGTGCTGCGCGCTCGTACCCGCACCGACTGGATGGTGGTGGTCGGCTACGGAGTGGCGCTGGCCGCCATGAACTTCCTCATCTACCAGGCCTTCGCCCGCATTCCGTTGGGCATCGCGGTCACCATCGAGTACCTGGGACCGCTGGCCATCGCCATCCTGGGTTCCCGTCGGCGCGTCGACCTGCTGTGGGCGGGTCTGGCCGGGCTCGGTGTGGCGGCCCTGGGTGTGGAGTTCGGGTCGCTCGACCCACTGGGGGTGCTCTTCGCGGTGCTGGCCGCGGTCGCCTGGGCCGGCTACATCCTGTTGAGCGCGGCGACGGGTCAGCGATTCAGCGGTGCCTCCGGACTGGCCATCGGCAGCGTGGTGGGTGTGGTGGTCCTGGCACCGGCGGGGATCGCCGAGGGCGGTGCCGCCCTGCTCGACTGGCGGCTGCTGCTGTTCGGCCTGGCCGTGGGCGTGCTCTCCTCCGTGATCCCCTACACACTGGAGATGAACGCACTCCGCCGGATACCGCCACGCGTGTTCGGGGTGCTGATGAGTCTGCAACCGGCGGCCGCCGCCCTGGTGGGGCTGGTCCTGCTCGGTGAACTGCTGACCGTGTGGCAGTGGCTGGCGGTGGCCTGTGTGATCATCGCCAGCGCCGGATCGACCCGCTCCTCGGCCTAGACCCACCATCATCGGCGCAGGTGGGGCCACTCGGCGGGGTCGCGTAAGCGCTACCACATCGATGTACTACAGTCTGTCGTATGTTTGGTTCTCCGGTCGCCGCGACGACGACCCCTTCCACCATGACCTCGCTCGCGGCGGACGAGTTGGAGGACATCGTGCTCCTCGGCGTCCCCCTCTGGGGCTGGCAGGTCGCCCTGGCCATCGTGGGCGTACTCGCGCTCGTCTTCCTGGCCAGGAGCATCTGGAACCCCACGCAGCGGTCGCTGCGCGCCTGGGCTCTGGGAAACGTCGTCGTCAACGCCGGGATCGCCGTCACCGGCGCCACCGTCCGGGTCACCTCCTCGGGGCTGGGCTGCTCCGAGTGGCCCCGATGCACCCCCGACAGCTTCGTACCGATCGACACCGGCCACGCGGCCTTCAACGCCGCCATCGAGTTCGGCAACCGCACCCTGACCTTCCTGGTGTTGGCGGTCGGAGTCATCACCCTGATCGCCGTGCTGCGGTCGACCCCGCGGCGCCGTGACCTGACCCGCCTGGCCACCATCATCCCTCTGGGCGTGCTGGGCCAGGCCGTGGTCGGCGGCATCACCGTCTGGACCGACCTGCACCCGGCCTCGGTCGCCACCCACTTCCTGCTGTCCATGGTGATGGTCTTCATCGCCGTCGCGCTGTACGTGCGCTGCGAGGAACCCGAGGGAACGCCCAGGGTCGTCGTGGGTCCGATGCTGCACGCGGTGAGCATCGCCCTGGTCGTGGTCGGTTTCCTGCTGCTCATCGCCGGGACCGTGACCACCGGCACCGGCCCGCACGGCGGTGACGCGGCCGCACCGCGCTGGGACATGGACCTGCCCTCGGTCACCCGGGTGCACTCGGTCCTGGCCTGGCTCACCCTGCTGGGGAGCGCGGCGGCCGTCCTGCTCGCCTACCGTGGCGGCGCCGGTCGGCCCGCCCGCCTGAGCGGCGTGGCACTGCTGGTGGTCGTGCTGCTCCAGGGTGTTCTGGGCTACACCCAGTACGCCCTGGAACTGCCCGAGTCCCTCGTGGTGCTGCACGTGCTCGGATCGGCGCTGACCTGGGTGGCGATCGCACGGCTGTACTTCGCCACCACCCGGCTGACCCCGAACGAGGAGCGGGTCAGTACGGAGGCGGCTGCGGAGACTGACCATGACGGGGAACGTAACTCTGCTGAGCCTGCGCCTGGGCGATGACGTGCGCGAAGTCCGCGCGTCGCATGAAGCCCGAGTCCGTGGGACGCTCCGCCCAGCCCGGGGTGACCGGCTGGGGTAGCCGCCCCAGGAAGGTGTCCCGGGCCACGTGCATCAGGGCCAGGAAAGCGTCGCGGTTGACCTTCCAGTCCTTGCGGGCCACCCCCGCGTCCAGCTTCCGGTGCAACAGCGCGAGCTCGGTGGCGGCCAGCTGGTAGTCCTTCATCGCCGAACGCCCGCGGGCGCCGGCGTTGCGCGCCGCCCACTCCCTGGCCTGGCGACGGCCGGTCATGGAGCCGAGCATGGTGATGTCGGCGGGGGTCACCAGACCGGTGGAGACGTAGGGCGGCAGGTAGTGGGCGATCGCGGTGATCTGGTTGCGCCGGTCCTGACCGGCGAGCGCCAGGATGCCCATGAGCACCACGAGCAGAACCAGGTAGGCCACGCCCAGACCGCCCCACCCGAAGAGGGTCGCGCCGTTCCACATCCCGTGCAGCAGCACCGCCAGGACCCAGCCGGCGACGGGGGCGAGGAAGCGCAGGCCCCCGCTGCGCATGGCCGCGTAGGCGACGCCGATACCGATCATCGCGGTGTAGAGCGGGTGCCCGAAGGGCGCGATGAGCCCGCGGATGGCGAACGTGGCCACCAGCGTGTTCTCGAAGAACGCGCTGAGGAAGTACAGGACGTTCTCGGTGAACGCGAAACCGGTCGCCACCATGCCCGCGTAGACCACACCGTCGGTGAAGGTGTCGATCTCGTGGCGGCGCCGCCACAGCAGGATGAGCAGCACCAGGCCCTTGGCGCTCTCCTCCACCACCGGGGCCACCAGTGAGGTGCCGAGGAAGTCGCCCATGTCCTGTCCGAAGAGCGGCACCATGAGATAGGCGATGCCCCAGCTGTTGAGGAGGAAGGACACCACGACCGCCACCCCCGCGCCCCACACGAAGGCGAAGAACAGCACCCACCCGGGTTCGGGTTCGAGGCGGTCCAGGAAAAGGATGAGCGGGAGGAGGATGGTGACCGGGACGACCGCCGCGATCAGGCTCACGGTGAAACCGACGGCCCCGTCGATTCCCGCGGCCGCACCACCCGCCATCGCCAGGACCCACAAATACCCGAGCATGCCGAGCAGGCACACCACGCTGATGGTGATGCCCAGGATGAGCGTCATCGAGTAACGGGATTTGCGGCCTTGGAGGATGGCCTTGCTGTCGAGTCGGGGCATGGCCACAGATCGTAGCGCTTGCCGTCGGCGGTGCCGACTCCCCCTCCACCCTGCGGAGATCACCCCCCGAGGGGCCGCCCGTGTACGACAGGATGACAGTCCGACCGGCCCCACCCAGAAAGGCCTCCGCCATGGATCCGAACGACACCGCCCGGGCCCGTCCCGTCTCCGTCTGGGAGTGGGTACTGCGTGTGGCCGTCCTGGCCGCGGTGGCCGTGCTCCTGTGGGAATTCGTCACGGCCGGCCAACTGATCACCGACAACCTGGACGCCCTGCCGTTGCACTACGGCGGGGCGCTCGCGGTGCACGTGACCACCGGCGCGCAACTGCTGGCGGCGGGCGTGCTGTGGTTCTCCCGGGGGCGCGGCCCCGGGACCACCCGTACGGTCTTCCTGCTCAGCCTGGGAGCGTTCGTGGTCGGCTTCCCGCAGGCGGCGTTGGGCACCTACGGCCCCCTTCAGGCGCACGTCCCCTTGGCGCTGCTGCTGGTGACCCTGGTGGTGTGGTCGGCCGTGCTCATCTTCCGTCGCCGGCCCGCGTGAGCCGTCCCCGAACGCAGTCGAACGGCGCCCGCCCCCTCGATGGGGACGGGCGCCGTCGTGGTCCACGGGACGGTGTCCAGTGCCGCGTCAGCCGATCACGCCCGCCAGGAGCGGGTCGATGGTCACGGCCGAGAACAGCAGCGCCAGGTAGGCGTTGGACAGGTGGAAGAAACCCATGGTCTTGAGCTTGGCACCGGTCACACCCGCCATGGAGCGGCTCAGCAGGCGGTGGGCTTGGAACACCAACAGGGCACCGAGGATCAGCGCGACCGCGCCGTAGAACCAGGTGGTGCCGGCCACCGGCCAGAAGAGAAGGGACACGATGACGGTCGCCCAGCTGTAGAGCACCGACTCCAGCAGCACCCGGCGGTCGCTGGCGACCACGGGCAGCATCGGCACCTTGGCGGCGGCGTAGTCCTCGCGGTACCGCATGGCCAGGGTCCAGGTGTGCGGGGGCGTCCAGAAGAACACCACGAGGAACAGCACGAACGGCGCCCAGTCGAGGCTGTTGGTGACCGCGGCCCAGCCGATGAGCACCGGCATGCAGCCGGCGATGCCGCCCCACACCACGTTCTGCGCGGTGCGCCGCTTGAGCAGCATCGAGTAGACGAAGATGTAGAACCCGATCGCGAAGAGCGACAGCACCGCGGACAGCACGTTGACGAACGCGAGGAACCCGACGGTGGAACCGACCGCCAGGACCAGCCCGTAGACGAGGGCTCCCTTGGGGGTCACCAGGTCCATCGCCGCCGGACGCTGGCGGGTGCGACGCATCTCACGGTCGATGTCGCGGTCGATGTAGCAGTTCATCGCGTTGGCGCTGGCCGCCGACATGGTGCCGAACAGCAGGGTGGCGACCGCGATCCACAGCGGCGGCACACCCCCGGCGGCGACGAACATCACCGGGATGGTGGTGATGAGCAACAGCTCGATGACACGGGGCTTGGACAGGGCCACGTAAGCACGGACGTATTCGCCCAGGGAGGCCTTGCGGGGGGCCTCGGGGGTGGACGATCCGACCTGCGGGGGACGGTTGGTGAGTGCCATCAGTACCGCGTCCCCACGGCCGAAGGCACTCCTGTCCCCTGCGGGACCGGCTCGGATTCAGACACGCGGATACCTCGACAACTCTTCGGGAATTTCGACACTGCTCGCCACGCGGGGTCGAGCGGACCGACAAACCGTCAGGATCAGCGAAAACCCCGTCAACGACATACTGTAGTACTTCCTTGCGCGGACCGATGACCAACCCCCTGGGAACGAGGTCCCACCCGTGGGGTGACCTTCGCCCCATGACGGGCCACCGCGGGGGTGGAGGGCGAGTGTAAGGAAGGTTCGCACACGCCTCACCGTGCCACCAACGTGCCACGCGTCCCCTCCCGGAGCGGGCGAACCCGCACGACAGGCCCGTTACCCATGGGTAATGAGAGGTGTCGGCCAACGACAGGTCCCGCCACGGACGATAGGCTCGCAGACGGCGCTGTTCCTCGTGGCCCGACCGGCCCGGGGCCGTGCCAGGCCCACAGCCCGCCGCCGAGTGAACTCGCCCTCCACACCCCCTTCGGCCCACCCGACCGGTGGGTCGCCACCGGGATGCCCGGCGAACAACAAGCACACACGACCCCACACCGCCCCGAACGCCGGATGGTTCGGGCGCCTGAGAAGGAGGACGTCAGTCCGTGAACGCCCACACCCCGCAGACTCTGGAGTGGTCGGACCTCGACCTTCGCGCCGTCAACACGGTCCGGGCGCTGGCGATGGACGCGGTAGAGAAGTCGGGTAACGGCCACCCCGGCACCGCGATGAGCCTGGCGCCCGCCGCCTACCTGCTGTTCCAGAAGGTCATGCAGCACGACCCCTCGGACCCGGAGTGGGCCGGCCGTGACCGCTTCGTCCTGTCGATCGGTCACTCCAGCCTCACCCTGTACATCCAGCTCTACCTCGCCGGATACGGCCTGGAACTGGACGACCTGAAGTCCCTGCGTCAGTGGGACAGCCGCACCCCGGGCCACCCCGAGTTCAGCCACACCCCCGGTGTGGAGACCACCACCGGTCCGCTCGGCCAGGGTGTGGGCAACGCCGTCGGCATGGCCATGGCCGCCCGCCGCGAGCGTGGCCTGTTCAACCCCGAGGCCGGACCGGGCGTCAGCCCCTTCGACCACCACATCTTCGCGTTCTGCTCCGACGGTGACGTCCAGGAGGGCGTCAGCCACGAGGCCAGCGCCCTGGCGGGGACCCAGCAGCTGGGCAACCTCATCATGATCTATGACGACAACAAGATCTCGATCGAGGACGACACCCGCATCGCGCACAGCGAGGACGTGGCCGCGCGCTACGCCGCCTACGGCTGGCACGTCGAGGACGTCGACTGGACCGCCACCGGCGAGTACGTCGAGGACATCGAGGCTCTCTACCAGGCGATCCTGCGCGGCAAGGCCGAAACCGAGCGGCCCACCTTCATCCGTCTGCGCACGGTCATCGGTTGGCCGGCGCCCAACAAGCAGAACACCGGCGCCATCCACGGTGCCGCGATCGGCGCCGACGAGATCTCCGCCACCAAGCAGATCATGGGCCTGCCCGACGAGCCGTTCGGCGTCGAGGACACCGTGATCGAGCACACCCGCAAGGCGCTGGACCGTGGCCGTGAGCTCCGTTCCACCTGGGACGTGGAATTCGACGCCTGGCACAAGAGCGCCGGCGAGCGTTCCGAGCTGTTCGACCGCCTGGTGCGGCAGCGTCTTCCGGAGGGGTGGGAGAAGTCCGTTCCCACCTTCGAGGCGAGCGAGAAGGGCATGGCCACCCGTAAGGCCAGCGGTGAGGTGCTCTCCGCGCTGGCCCCGCTGCTGCCCGAGCTGTGGGGTGGCTCCGCCGACCTGGCCGGGTCCAACAACACCACGCCCAAGGGCGAGCCGTCCTTCCTGCCCTTCGACCGCGCCAGCGAGATGTTCCCGGGCAACCCGTACGGGCGCGTGATGCACTTCGGTGTGCGCGAGCACGGCATGGGTTCGATCCTCAACGGCATCGCCCTGCACGGTCCCACCCGCCCCTACGGCGGCACGTTCCTGGTCTTCAGCGACTACATGCGTCCGGCCGTACGCCTGGCCGCACTGATGAAGCTGGGCATCACCTACGTGTGGACGCACGACTCCATCGGACTGGGCGAGGACGGCCCCACCCACCAGCCGGTCGAGCACCTGTGGTCGCTGCGCGCCATCCACGGCCTGGACGTCATCCGTCCGGCCGACGCCAACGAGACCGCCGTGGTGTGGCGTTCGGTCCTGGAGAACGGCGACCGTCCGTCCGCGCTGGCGCTGACCCGTCAGAACCTGCCCGTCCTGGACCGGCAGGAGTACGCGCCGGCCGAGGGCGCGGTCAAGGGCGGTTACGTGCTGGCCGAGGCCGAGGGCGAG
This sequence comes from Nocardiopsis sp. JB363, assembly GCF_900143625.1. Lineage (GTDB taxonomy): Bacteria > Actinomycetota > Actinomycetes > Streptosporangiales > Streptosporangiaceae > Nocardiopsis. The sequence continues at coordinate 7,659 of NZ_FRFF01000102.1, read as the reverse complement.
GCCCCCGAGGTGATCATCATCGCGACCGGCAGCGAGGTGCCGATCGCGCTGGACGCCCGCAAGTCCCTCCAGGAAGCGGGTACGCCCACCCGTGTGGTCTCGATGCCGTGCGTGGAGTGGTTCGACCGTCAGGACGAGGAGTACCGCGAGCAGGTGCTGCCCTCCTCGGTCCGCGCCCGCGTGTCCATCGAGGCCGGTATCGCCCTCGGTTGGCGCGCCTACGTCGGTGACGCCGGCGAGTCGGTGAGCCTGGAGCACTACGGTGCCTCCGCCCCCTACGAGGTCCTGTACGAGAAGTTCGGCTTCACGCCCGAGGCGGTCGTCGAAGCGGCTCACAGGAGCCTCGCCAAGTCCGGCAAGTGATCAAGGGGCCCGCCGCGGATGAGCCCGCGGCGGGCCTCGTTCCAGTGGAAGAGGGAACACCATGAGCAACGCACTCCAGGACCTGTCCGAGGAGGGCGTTTCGGTCTGGCTGGACGACATCAGCCGCGAACGTCTCCGGACCGGCAACCTGACCGAGCTGATGTCGACCCACCACGTGGTCGGCGTCACCTCCAACCCCACCATCTTCGACAAGGCCCTCGCCGAGGGTGAGGCCTACGACGAGCAGGTACACGAGCTGGCCCTGCGCGGCGTCTCGGTGGAGGAGGCGGTACGCGCCATCACCGCCTACGACATCCGTTGGGCCGCGGACGTGCTGCGTCCGGTCTACGACTCCACCGACGGTGTGGACGGTCGCGTGTCCCTTGAGGTGGACCCGCGTCTGGCCAACGACACCGAGCGCACCGCCGCCGAGGCCAAGGCGCTGTGGTGGCTGGTGGACCGACCCAACCTGATGGTCAAGATCCCCGCCACCGCCGCGGGACTGCCCGCCATCACCCGGACCCTGGGCGAGGGCATCAGCGTCAACGTCACGCTGATCTTCTCCCTGGACCGGTACCGGCAGGTGATGGACGCGTTCCTGGAGGGCATGGAGCTGGCCCGCGTCAACGGCCACGACCTGTCGAAGATCCACTCGGTGGCGTCCTTCTTCGTCAGCCGGGTGGACTCCGAGGTCGACAAGCGCCTGAAGGCGATCGGCACCGACGAGGCGCTCGCGCTGACGGGCAAGGCCGCGCTGGCCAACGCGCGGCTGGCCTACGAGGCCTACGGCGAGGTGTTCTCCTCCACCGAGTGGCGTGCCCTCGCCGAGCGGGGCGCCAAGCCGCAGCGTCCGCTGTGGGCGTCCACCGGCGTCAAGGACCCGTCCTTGGAGGACACCCTCTACGTCACCGGCCTGGTGGCCCGCGACACCGTGAACACCATGCCGCAGGCCACCCTGGACGCGACCGCCGACCACGGTCGGATCACCGGCAACACCGTTCTGGGCACCTACGAACAGGCCCGGGACGACTTCGCCGCTCTCGCGGACGCCGGGGTGAGCCTGACCGACGTGTTCGCCGTCCTGGAACAGGAGGGCGTCGACAAGTTCGTCGATTCCTGGAAGAGCCTGCTGGACGCTCTGTCGGCCAAGCTCGACAAGCTGGGCTGACATCGCGGGCCGTTCCGGGGGCGACCCTGGAACGGCCCGGAAGCACACCACCGAGGCACCGGCCACTCTCCATCGGAAAGAGAAGAGACCGTGAAAGAACCGGTGATGCCGGGAGCGGTACCCAACCCGCTCCGCAACGCCCTGGACCGAAGACTTCCCCGGATCGCCGGACCCAGCGTTCTGGTGTTGTTCGGGGTCACGGGCGACCTGGCGCGCAAGAAACTGCTGCCGGGCATCTACGATCTGGCCAACCGGGGCCTGCTGCCGCCGGGTTTCGGTCTGGTGGGCTTCGCCCGCCGGGACTGGGAGGACCAGGACTTCGCCCAGGAGGCCCAGGAGGCCGTACGCAAACACGCGCGCACCCCGTTCCGCGAGGACGTATGGCGTCAGCTCAGCGAAGGGGTGCGGTTCGTCCAGGGCACCCTGGACGACGACGAGGCCTTCGACGAGCTGGCCCGGACCGTGATCGAGCTGGACGAGGAGCGCGGTACCGGCGGCAACTACGCGTTCTACCTGTCGCTGCCGCCCAAGCTGTTCCCGACCGTGGTCACCCAGCTCAAGCGGTCCGGTCTGGCGAAGGCGGAGGAGGGTTCGGGGCCTGGCGGGATCACCCCGTGGCGCCGGGTGGTGATCGAGAAGCCCTTCGGTCACGACCTGGAGAGCGCCCAGGAACTCAACGAGGTCGTGGACGAGGTCTTCCCACCCTCGTCGGTGTTCCGCATCGACCACTACCTGGGCAAGGAGACGGTCCAGAACATCCTGGCGCTGCGCTTCGCCAACACCCTGTTCGAACCGTTGTGGAACCGCAGCTACGTCGACCACGTGCAGATCACGATGGCCGAGGACATCGGTGTGGGCGGCCGTGCCGGCTACTACGACGGCATCGGCGCCGCCCGTGACGTCATGCAGAACCACCTCCTGCAACTCTTGGCGCTCGTGGCCATGGAGGAGCCCGTCTCCTACAACGCCGACGCGATCCGCACGGAGAAGGAGAAGGTGCTCTCCGCCGTCAGCCTGCCAGAGGACCTGGCCACCGGCACCGCCCGTGGCCAGTACGCCGCAGGTTGGCAGGGCGGTGAGGCCGTGCGCGGCTACCTGGAGGAGGAGGGCATCCCCTCCGACTCGGTGACCGAGACCTACGCGGCGCTGAAGCTGAACGTGGGCACCCGCCGGTGGGCGGGCGTCCCGTTCTACATGCGCACCGGCAAACGTCTGGGCCGTCGCGTCACCGAGGTGGCGTTGGTGTTCCAGGCCGCGCCACAGCAGATGTTCTCCCGCACCGACATCAGTGAGCTGGGGCAGAACGCCCTGGTGCTGCGCATCCAACCGGACGAGGGCGTGACCCTGCGGTTCGGTTCCAAGGTGCCGGGCACCTCCATGGAGGTGCGCGACGTGAGCATGGACTTCGCCTACGGGCAGTCCTTCACCGAGGCCAGCCCGGAAGCCTACGAGCGGCTCATCCTGGACGTGCTCATCGGCGACCCGCCGCTGTTCCCGCGCCAGGAGGAAGTGGAGCTGTCCTGGCGGATCCTGGACCCGGTCGAGGAGTACTGGGCCGAGAACGGCAAGCCCGAACAGTACGGTTCGGGTACATGGGGTCCGGAGTCCGCCCACGAACTGCTCGCCAGGGACGGCCGCCACTGGCGGCGTCCGTGACCGTCGGGAGGAATCGATGACGCTCTACCTGCCGCGCACCACCACCTCGGAGATCACCGAGGCGCTCATGGCCGAACGGCTCAGCGTCGGTGGCGGTGCCATGAACATGGTGCTCACCCTGGTCATCGTCACCGACGAGGGCGACCACTACGACGCCGTACGGGCCGCCACGGAGGCGGGGCGCGAACACCCCTCCCGGGTGGTGGCGCTCATCCGTCGTGACCCCAAGGCCGAACCCACCATCGACGCCGAGATCCGCCGACCGGGCACCTCGGGGCCCGGCGAAGCGGTGCTGCTGCGCCTGTACGGACCCTTGGGCGAACACCCCGACTCGGTGCTCACTCCCCTGCTGGTGCCGGACGCACCCGTGGTGGTGTGGTGGCCGGGTCAGGGTCCGCTCGACCCTGCCTCCGACCCGGTGGGCCGGCTCGCGCAACGTCGGATCACCGACTCCCTACGCGCTCCGGACCCGTTGAGCGACCTGCTCGACCGGGTGGCCCACTACCGGCCGGGGGACACCGACCTGACCTGGACCCGGCTGACCCCATGGCGTTCGCTGCTGGCCAGCGTCATGGACCAACCGTGCGGATGGGTGACCGGGGCCAAGGTGACGGCCGAACCCGACTACCCGAGCGCCGAGTTGCTGGCCGCGTGGCTGTCCGAACGCCTGGAGATCTCCGTGGAGCGCGGCGTCTCCGACGGCCCCGGCCTGACCGAGGTGAGTCTGACCACCGACCAGGGGGACATCGTGATCTCCCGGCGCGACGGTCGAGTGGCCACCCTGACCAGGTTCTCGCAACCGGACCAGAGAGTGGCCCTGGCCCGGCGAGGCGCCGCCACGGCCCTGGCCGAGGAACTGCGCCGCCTGGACCCCGACGAAACATACGTGAGCGCGGCCCGACACCTGGGGCCGATGCTCGCTGGAAGCGGAGCGTGAGATGAGCGAGCCGGAGCTGAACCAGCCGGAGATCGTCCGCACCAACGACGCGGCGCAGCTGGCGCAGAGCGCGGCGTCGCGGTTGGCGAAACTGATCGTGAGCGCCGAGACCGCCGAGCGCGACTTCCACCTGGTGCTGACCGGTGGCGGGGTCGGTATCCAGACCCTCGCCGCCCTGCGCGACGAGGCCAAGGCCAGCGGCATGAAGTGGTCGCACGTGCACCTGTGGTGGGGCGACGAGCGTTTCCTTCCCGAAGGGGACGCCGAGCGCAACGAGACCCAGGCCCGCGAGGCGCTGATCGACGACATCGACATCCCGGCCGAGAACGTGCACCCGATGCCGGCCTCGGACGGGACCGACCACTCCGAGGCGGAGCGGGCGGCGACCAACTACTCGGCAGCGCTGTCCGTGGCCGCCCGAGGGGCGGGACCCGTGCCGGCGTTCGACGTGTGTCTGTTGGGGTTGGGCCCGGACGCGCATGTCGCCTCGCTGTTCCCCGGGCTACCGGGGGTCCGGGAGAACGAGGCGGCCGCGGTGGCGGTGCACGACTCCCCCAAGCCGCCGCCCACCCGGGTGAGCCTGACCCTGCAGGCGATCAACACCGCGCAGCAGGTATGGGTCCTGGCCGCCGGTGAGTCCAAGTCCGAGGCCGTGCGCCTGGGGTTGTCGGGGGCCGGTGTCGACGAGGCACCGGTCTCGGGTGTGAAGGGCAGCGAGAAGACAGTGTTCTGGCTGGACGAGGCGGCTGCCTCGAAGCTGTAGCGGCGTAGATGCAAACGCCGGGGTCGAGGTAGAGGTCGAGGTAGGTGCGGACGTAGAGCCGGAACCAGAACCAGAACCAGAACTGGAACCAGAACAAGCGTAAGAACGAGCGATGCCCTGGTGGGGGTTCCCTGCCAGGGCATCGCCATGTTCAGGCGCGGAACGGCGGGCGCGGCTCGGGTGCGGCCCGGGCGCGGCTCGGGTGCGGCTTCGGGTGCGGCTTCGGGTGCGGATTCGGGTGCGGCTTCGGGTGCGGCTTCGGGTGCGGCTTCGGGTGCGGATTCAGGTGATCTGGCGAATGTCGGGGCTCTTGCTATGGGGCGCCTCGGGTGGGAAACCCTGGGGGTGTCGGGCGTCTCGTAGGTGTGTTGGTGGTGCGCCTGAGGTCGAGTTCCTTGGGGTTGTCGGGCGGGGTTGCGGTGGTCTCCCCCTTCCCCGCCGCGTGATTGTGGCCGTCTCCGCTACGCGCGTCAAGGTCGTCGCTGAGGCGGCTTCGCCGAGAGAGCGCTCCACCTTGACCCGCTTCGCTGCGACGGCAGTTGGCGGCTATCGGGGAAGGGGGAGGTGGGGTCAGGGCCCTAAAAGCCCTTCCGGGCCTTCGGCCCGTCGGGCTTCGCCCGGTCCGGCCGCAGCCGGCCGAATCCCTACCCAGCCGCCTCGCCGTGTCGTTGAGCGCGTCGCCGTGGGCGTCGGCCTGGGTAACGAAGGGCCCGCTACAGGTGCGGCTCGGGGCGGGCCGCGTCCCAGCGGTAGCCGGCACCGGCGATGGCAATGGCGGAAAAAAGGGTTGTGGATAACCCGCAACAAGCGCCATTCCATGATAGGAATCCCGGCGTCCCGGGAAAAGAAAGTAATATACTCGGGAGTAGGGCTGCCATTCTCCTGGTCATTGGCATATAATCAGAGTATGATCTTTCCTCCCAGCGCACCGCCCTCGACCGGGACCACCCCGGTCGATCAGGCGATGGCCCATGCGCGGGAGATGGCGGTAGGATTCGCCGGCCGGGATATCCCGATCGGGGCCGAGGACGAGGCGCTCGAACAGTGCGGTCGGATCAACGGGGAAATGGATCGCATCTACTACGGGATGCTCCCCGCCCTGGCCACCATGGAAGCCTCCGGGGCCGTGTTAGAAAAAGGCGGCCAGAACACCCTCAAAGCGTGGATCACCCACAAGTGGGGCACCACCCCCGCCCAGGCCGGCAACCTCGCCACCCTGGCCCGAGCCCTGCACCACCAGCAACTCCCCCTGGTGGACGAAGCGTTCCAGGGTGATGTCCTGTCGTTGGGTGAAGCGTGCGCGATCGCGACCTCCACCGAAAAAGCTGTGACCGACTGGGCGAAGGTCCTGGACTCGGCGGATGAGGCGTTCAAAGCCGACCACCCCGACGTGGAGGGTTTCCGGGCCCGCCTGGAATTCGGGCTGATCGCCTATAAGAAGGAATGCCCGAAAGCGTCGGTGCGGCAGTTGCGGGACGCGGCGAAATGGTTCGTCGCCCAACTGGACCCCGACAAAGCCGACCGGGACTACGACGAGACTTTCGACAACCGTGGCGCCCAATTCTCGCCCACCTTCGAAGGCGGGTTCCTGCTGCGCATGTGGGGGCCGGGTGCGGATAACCAGCTGATCCAGGCCGGGTTGGACGCCTACACCGAACCCTACGGGCCGGACAGTGCGGCGGTGCCGAAGCATCAGCGCACTTATGACGCGATGATGCGGATCTTCGAGACCGCTCTGGCCCACCGCAAGTGCGCGAAAGCGCCCCGGCCGGTGGTCACGTTGAACATCACCGTCCCGCTCAAGCGCTACCTCGGCGACCAAACGGCCGAGCCTGCGGTGACGGAGGATGGGGTGGTCATCCCCGACCAGATGATCTCCCGGTTGACGCCCAAGAGTTGGTTGCGCCGCTTCCTGACCGACGCCGAAGGCAAAACCCTGCTCGACGTGGGGCAGAAGCACCGGTGCGCCCCCGACCCCGTCCGCCAAGCGGCGGGGTATAAGGAGTTTCACTGCGAGTGGCACGAGGGCTGCGATATGCCGCGTAGCTGGTCGCAGTTCGACCACATCATCGCCTTCTCCCAGGGTGGGGCCACGAGCTCGGACAACATGCAGCTGTTGTGCTCGACCCACAACCGGCTCAAGCACCGCCTTCAGGTGAAGGCGAACCAGCAGATCTGGGAGCACCACCACACCCAGAACCGCCAGGAAGCGAAGAAAGAGAACGGGGACGGCGGGGACGGTGAGGGGGAGCCAGCACCAGCCACCGCCTAGCATCGCCACGCGTTTCCATCAGGTGGAACACCACCCCCGAGAGAACACCCCTGGTTGGGTGTCAGACCCCAAAGGCCCCGTGCCTTGTGGGGATACAGCCATGCCCGCACACCGAACCCCCCACCCAGAGCCATATCCAAGGGCCAGAATGACTCCCGCCGGGGGTCTCGCCAGCACATGCACCCCCGCACCGGTATTAGCACTGGTACACACGCCCGCACCGGTGCTGGGGAGTGACCGGCCCACCTCCACCAGTGCCGGCTACCGCTGGGACGCGGCCCGCCCCGAGCCGGACCTGTAGCGGGCCCTTCGTGACCTGACCCGTCACGTAGTGGCGACGCGCTTAACGAGGACACCAGGCGGCCGGGTAGGGATTCGGCCGGCTGCGGCCGGATCGGGCGAAGCCCGGCGGCCCGTGAGGGCCCCCAGGGCCCGTAGGGCCGGTGCTTTTGGGTCCCTGACCCCACTCCCCGCTTCCCCGATAGCCGCCAACTGCCGTC
>NZ_FRFF01000185.1 GCF_900143625.1 Nocardiopsis sp. JB363 | reverse complement strand
AAAAGCCCTTCCGGGCCTTCGGCCCGCCGGGCTTCGCCCGGTCCGGCCGCAGCCGGCCGAATCCCTGCCCGGCCGCCTCGCTACATCGTTGAGCGCGTCGCCACTACGTGACGGGTCGGGTAACGAAGGGCCCGCTACAGGTGCGGCTCGGGGCGGGCCGCGTCCCAGCGGTAGCCGGCTCTGTGGGTGGGGGCGCCTCACCGGACAAGGGCGGGCCGGTTATTCCCCGGCAGCGGTGAGGGCGGCACCCGCAGCAGTTTCGGTGCCGGCATGTGTGTCAGTACCGGTGCGGGGGTGCATGTGCTGGCGAGACCCCCAACGGGAGCCACGTTGGCCCCTGGATATGGCTCTGGGTGGGGGGGTTCGCGGGGGTAGGCATGCCGATATCCCCACAAGGCATGGCCTTTGGGGTCTGACACCCAACCGGGGTGTTTTTCGAGAGGTGCGGGGGTCTGCTCCGGATGGATCGTTCGGAGCAAGGTGGGCTTTCGCCTGGTGGAAGCTGGTGCAGTGGTGTTAGAGGGCGGTGGCTGGTGCTGGGTCGCCCTCACCACCCTCGTCCCCGCCGGTCTCAGCTTCTTGGCGGTTCTGGGTGTGGTGGTGGTCCCAGATCTGCTGGTTCGCCTTCACCTGAAGGCGGTGCTTGAGCCGGTTATGGGTGGAGCACAGCAACTGCATGTTGTCCGAGCTGGTGGCCCCTCCGTGGGAGAAAGCGATGATGTGGTCGAACTGCGACCAGCTACGCGGCATGTCGCAGCCTTCGTGCCATTCGCAGTGGAACTCCTTGTAGCCCGCCGCCTGACGGACAGGGTCGGGAGCGCACCGGTGCTTCTGCCCCACATCGAGCAGGGTTTTGCCTTCGGCGTCGGTCAGGAACCTGCGCAACCAGCTTTTCGGGGTGAGGCGGGAGATCATCTGGTCGGGGATGACCACCCCGTCCTCCGTGACGGCGGGTTCGGCGGTTTGGTCGCCGAGGTAGCGCTTGAGGGGCACGGTGATGTTCAACGTGACCACCGGCTTCGGCGCTTTCGCGCACGTGCGGTGGGCCAGGGCGGTCTCGAAGATGCGCATCATCGCGTCATAAGTGCGCTGATGTTTCGGGACGGCGGCGTTATCGGGCCCATACGGTTCGGTGTAGGCATCCAACGCGGCCTGGATCAGCTGGTTATCCGCACCCGGCCCCCACATCCGGAGCAGGAACCCGCCTTCGAAGGTCGGCGAGAACTGCGCACCCCGGGTTTCGAAAGTCTCATCATAATCCCGGTCGGCCTTTTCGGGGTCCAGCTGGGCGACGAACCATTTCGCCGCGTCCCGCAACTGCCGCACCGACGCCTTCGGACATTCCTTCTTATAAGCGATCAACCCGAACTCCAACCGGGCCCGAAAACCCTCCACGTCCGGGTGGTCGGCCTTGAACGCCTCATCTGCTGTTTCCAGGACCTTGGCCCAGTCGGTCACAGCCTTTTCGGTGGAGGTCGCGATCGCACACGCCTCACCCAACGACAGGGTTGCGTCCCCAAACGCCTCATCCACCAACGGCAACTGCTGGCGGTGCACGGCCCGGGCCAGAGTGGCCAGATTGGTGGCCTCGGCGGGGGTGGCGCCCCACCGGTGGGTGATCCACGCCTGGATACTGCGCTGGCCGCCCTCTTCCAGCAGGTCCCCGGAGGCTTCCATGGTGGCCAGGTCACCCAACAGAAGGTAGGTGGAGCGTTCCATGTCGCGGTGCAATCCCACCGATTGTTCCAGTCGGCTTTTCGCGCAGCCGGGCGGGATGGGGGTGGTGAAGATATCCTCGATCTGCTCGCGCACACCCGCCATCGCTTTCTCGACCGGGGTGGCCCCGGTCGAAGCGGTGTGGGTGTCGAAGAAGCGCATACTCTGATTATATGCCAATGCCACAGAGAATGGCAGCCCTACTCCTGGGTATATTACTTTCTTTTCTCAGGGTGCCGGGATGCCTATCATGGAATTGCGCCTGTTGTGGGTTATCCACAACCCCTCTTTCCCGCCATTACCCCCACCGGTGCCGGCTACCGCTGGGACGCGGACCACCCCATGGCCGCCTGTAGCGGGCCCTTCGTTACCCAGGCCGATGCCCACGGCGACGCGCTCAACGACACCACCAGACAGAGGGGCAGGAATCCGGCCGGCTGCGGCCGGACCGGGCGGAGCCCGGCGGCCCGCCAGGGCCCGGGCCGAAGGCCCGGAAGGGCTTTTGGGTCCCTGACCCCACCTCCCCCTTCCCC
>NZ_FRFF01000179.1 GCF_900143625.1 Nocardiopsis sp. JB363 | reverse complement strand
CAGGCGCCCCACCAACACACCCATAGAACGCCCGAGAACCTCAATCAACCCCCACACCACACCACCCCCGGCTCGTGGGCACTAACGATGAGCGAACAAGTCGTCACCGATCGGTAGTCGGCTGTTGGTCGGCAACTGGGGCCGTGTTCAGTCCAATCGAGAAAGGTTGCTTTCCGTCGGTCCCCCGACCGGCTTCACCCCCGAGGTATCGGAGAGCAATCCGCATGCTCACGACACGTTCCCAACATGCCCGCGAGCCCCTCCCCCCGCGCACGCGTCGCTGTTCTCGTGCCCTTCTCACCGTGTCGACGGCCGCAGTCGTCGTCGGTTCCCTCACCCTGGTGCCCGCCACGGCCTCGCCGTCGGAGGACTGGGACGACATCGCCTACCGCGGCGCGATCGAGGTCGTCCAGGCCGAAGACGCCACCGAAAACACCACCGAAGGTTCCATCGAAGACGGTGCCGAAGAGGGCCCCGAGGACGACTCGGTGCTGACCGGCAAGGTGTTCATCGACGCGGACCGGGACAGCGCCAGTGACGGCGAGGCCGGGCTGGCCGGGGTCACGGTGACCAACGGTCGCGACGTGGTGCAGACCGACGATGAGGGCGAATACGAGCTGCCCGTCTTCGACAACATGACGGTGTCGATCACCCAGCCGTCCGGCCACCAGGTGCCGGTGGACGAGTACAACGTCCCGCAGTTCCACTACAACCACCTGCCCGAGGGTTCCCCGGAGCTGCGCTACGGGGGTATCGAGCCGACCGGGCCGCTGCCCGCCGCGGTCAACTTCCCCCTGGTGGAGAGCGAACTGACCGCCGAGGCGGCGCAGAGCTGTGTCATCGCCGGTGACCTCCAGACCTACGACGAGCAGGAGGTCGAGTACGCGCGGGCCGGGGCCATCAAGGACCTGTCCGAGCGGGACGACTACGCGGGTTGCGGCACCCTGTTCGTCGGTGACGTCGTGGGCGACGACCTGTCGCTCTACCCCGACATCAAGGAACTGACCGGCGAGACGAACGGCCCGGCCCGGTTCCTGCCCGGCAACCACGACCTCGACTTCGACGCCCCGAGCGCCGCGCACTCCTTCGACACCTTCCGGTCGGAGCTGGCCCCCGCGTACTACTCCTACGACGTGGGCGACATGCACGTCGTCGCGCTGAACACCGTCGACTACCCGTGCACCGCGGCCGCGGACAGCCCCGAGGGCATCGAGGAGCACTGCGCCGACCCGGAGGGCAGCCCGTCCTACAACGGCCGGATCAGTGACGACCAGCTGGCCTGGTTGGAGAGCGACCTGGAGAACGTCGCCGACGACAAGCTGATCGTGCTCGCCGGGCACATCGGTCTGCTCAACTACGCCGACGAGGGTTCCCCGGTGCACCAGGTCGACCAGGTCGTCCGCGTGCACGAGCTGGTGGAGGGCCGCGAGGCCGTCGCGGTGTCCGGGCACAGCCACAGCATCGAGAACCTCAAGGCCGGTGACGACGTCGAGGGCTGGCGGGACCTCTTCGGCATCGAGGGGATTCCGTTCCCGCACATCACCGCGGGCGCGATCTCCGGTGACTGGTACTCCGGTGAAGTCGGCGAGGACGGCTACCCCACGGCGATCGGTCGCGACGGTGGCCGTCCCGGCCTGGTGACGTTGGACGTGGAGGGCGACCAGTTCATGGAGCGCTACACCGTGACGGGTGAGTCCGACGAGGTGCAGACGCAGTTGGGCCTCAACAGCCCCACCTACCGCGAGTGGTTCGACGAGCGTCAGGAATGGAACGAGGACCCCGCCGGCGAGGCTCCCGAACTGGACGAGCCGCTGGTGGTCGACCGGGCGGACCTGACCGAGGGCACCTGGCTGACGACCAACTTCTTCCTCGGTTCCACCGGTTCGGACGTCGAGGTCGCCGTCGACGGTGCCCCGGCGGAGGCGGCCACCCGCACCCAACAATTGGAGGGCGAGGCGGTCAACGTGGGTGTCGAGTACTCGGACCCGTACGCGGCCGCTCAGCAACTGGTGCACGGCGGCAGTCTCGCCGACCGGACGATGCACCTGTGGCGGTTCGACCTGCCGGGCGACCTCGAAACCGGTGCGCACACCGCCGAGGTGACCGCGACCGACTCCTACGGTCGCGAGTTCACCGACACCCTCGAATTCGAGGTCGTCGACGAACAGTAGGACTCCCCCACCACGAGGGCCGTCGTCCGTGCTCGATCGCGGACGGCGGCCCTTCGTCGTGCCCATGTGTTGCCGATCACTCCCCCTGTCCCTAAAATGAACGAGGATCATTTAACTCTGTGGCCAAGGAGACACCCATGGGCAGCCGCCTCAAGAACTTCGTCAACGGTGAGTTCGTCGACGCTCACGGGCAGGGGACCATCGACGTCGTCGACCCGACGAACGGGCGCACCGTCGCGGTGTCGCCGGTCTCCGACCACGTCGACGTCGATGCCGCCTTCACCGCGGCCCGCGAGGCCTTCGCCTCCTGGAAGCACGCCGCCCCGACCGAGCGGCAGCGCCTGCTGCTCAAGCTCGCCGACGCGGTGGAGGCCGGCGCCGACGAGATCGTCGAGGCCCAACACCGCAACACAGGCCAGCCGCGTTGGATGATCTCCCAGGAGGAGATCGGCATGGGCGTGGACCACCTGCGCTTCTTCGCGGGCGCCGCCCGCACCCTGGAGGGGCGCGCCGCGGCGGAGTACATGGAGGGGCACACCTCCTACGTCCGCCGCGAGCCGGTCGGTGTCGTGGCGCAGGTGACCCCGTGGAACTACCCGCTGCTCATGGCGGTGTGGAAGATCGGCCCGGCCCTGGCCGCCGGCAACTGCATCGTGCTCAAGCCCTCGGACACGACCCCGGAGTCGACGCTGGTCCTGGCCCGGCTCATCGGTGAGATCTTCCCCGCGGGCGTGTTCAACGTGCTCCTGGGGGACGCCGGCACCGGGGAACTCATGGTGGAGCACCCCGAGCCGGTCATGGTCTCGATCACCGGCTCGGTGCGCGCGGGCCGGCAGGTCGCGGCCTCCGCCGCCAAGGGCCTCAAGCGCGGCCACCTGGAGCTCGGCGGCAAGGCGCCGGCCGTGGTCTTCGCCGACGCGGACCTGCCCGCCACCGCCAAGGCGCTCGTGGAGTTCGGCACCTTCAACGCCGGCCAGGACTGCACCGCGGTCACCCGAGTGCTGGTCCAGGAGAGCGCCCACGACCGGTTCGTGGAGCTGCTGGCCGAAGCGGCCCGTGGGACGCGCACCGGTGACGCCGACGAGTCCCGGAACGACTTCGGCCCGCTGAACAACGCCCGGCACTTCGCCTCGGTCACCGACAAGCTCGCCCGGCTGCCCGAACACGCCACCGTGGTGACCGGGGGCGAGTCCGTCGAGGGTTCCCAGGGCTTCTTCATCGAGCCGACGGTGATCACCGGGGTCCGACAGGACGACGAGCTGGTCCAGGAGGAGACCTTCGGGCCGGTACTGACCGTGCAGACCTTCGCCACCGAGCAGGAGGCCGTCGCCCTGGCCAACGACGTGGACTACGCGCTGGCCTCCAGTGTGTGGACCTCCGACCACGGCGCGGCGATGCGTCTGACCCGCGACCTCGACTTCGGCTGTGTCTGGGTGAACACGCACGTGCTGCTCACCCCGGAGATGCCCCACGGCGGGTTCAAGTCGTCCGGGTACGGCAAGGACCTGTCGCTGTACTCGGTGGAGGAGTACACCCGGGTCAAGCACGTCATGCACGCGCTGGAGGTGTGACCCGATCGCCGGACCTCAGCCGGCGTACCTCTGTCGCAGGCCGTCGATCAGGGCGTCGAGCGCGAGTTCGAAGGCCCGGTCGGCGGCTTCGCGGGGGTCGGCCGACCGTTGCGCGGCGAACCGGGTGAAGGTCGGGGCCAGATCCTCCAGGCCGCCCGGGTCGAAGATGTCGGTGGGGGCGGAGGCGTCGTAGGCGGCTCCGAAGACGAGCGCCTCGATGCCGACGATGATGTCCACGGCGTCCGCTCCGACGATCCCGGCGTCGCGCAGCGCGCAGGTGACGCGTTCGTACATGCGCAGTGTCCGGGGCGAGTCGGCGACGGGCAGTACCGCCATGACCGGGATGAGGGCGGTGTGCTCCATGAAGCACCACCGGTAGGAACGCGCCCACTGCCGTAGCGCCTGGTCCCAGGGGTGACTGGTGAACGCCGAGCAGTCGATCTGTTCGTTGATGCGGTCCTGGATCAGTACCAGCACGTCGCGCTTGGAGGAGACGTGGTTGTACAGGGCCGACGCCGCGACCCCGAGCTCGCGTGACAGCGAGGCCATGGTCAGGTGGCGGTAGCCCTGATCGGTCACGATCCGGATCGCGGCCGCGGTGACGCGTTCACGGGACAGGATCGGCGAGGAGGGCCTGCCCCGGCCTCGTCCGCTGCGCGCTTGTTGGGTCACTGAGGCCTTCTTCCTGTCGCCTTTTCCTCCCCATTGTAGAAGCGTCCTCCCGGCTCGAAAGCGGCGCTGTGACGGGACTCTAGGCCCGCCGACCGGGACCTTCGCCCCTCTGACGTGGGTGTGAGCCACTTGACATCGGGGACGTAGTACCCATTAATGAATGAAGTTCATTTTGTTGTTCGAAGGAGCACACCCATGAGTGGCACACACGTCATCGGCAGCGACGAGGTCCTCGACCGCGATGTCGTGATCGTGGGGGCCGGCCCGTCCGGGCTGATGGCCGCACGCACCCTCCAGGCCGCCGGACGTTCCGTCGCGGTCCTGGAGGCCCGTGACCGCGTCGGCGGTCGCACCTGGTCCCGCGAGATCGACGGCGCCTTCCTGGAGATCGGCGGCCAGTGGGTCTCCCCCGACCAGACCGAGCTGCTCGGGCTCCTCGACGAACTGGGCATGAGCACCTTCCCCCGCTTTCGCGAGGGGTCGAGTGTCTACCTCGCCTCGGACGGTTCCCGGCACGAGTACACCGGCGCCACGTTCCCCGCCGGTGAGCGGACCGAGACCGAGATGGAACGCGTCATCGCCGCCTTGGACAAGCTCGTCGCCGACATCGGCGTCGAGAGCCCCTGGGACCACCCGCTCGCCCGTGAACTGGACACCCTCCAGTTCGGTGAGTGGCTGCGTCGCCAGACCGACGACGAGGCCGCCCGGAAGAACATCGCCATCTTCATGGCCGGTGGCATGCTGACCAAGCCCGCCCACGCGTTCTCGACGCTGCAGGCGGTCCTCATGGCCGCCTCGGCCGGTTCCTTCTCCAACCTCGTGGACGAGGACTTCATCTTGGACCGCCGTGTCGTGGGCGGCATGCAGTCGGTCTCGGAGACGATGGCCGCCGCCCTGGACGAGGGCACGGTCTTCCTCCAGAGCCCGGTCCGGAGTATCCGCTGGAACGAGGACGACTCCGCCTCCCACGGCGAGGCCGTCGTCCTCTCCGATCGGGTGACGGTGCGCGCCCGCCGCGTCGTCGTGGCCGTGCCGCCCAACCTCTACTCGCGGATCTCCTTCGAGCCCGCGCTGCCGTGGCTGCAACAGCAGATGCACCAGCACACCTCGATGGGCCTGGTCATCAAGGTCCACGCGGTCTACGAGCGCCCGTTCTGGCGGGACAAGGGCCTCTCCGGCACCGGCTTCGGCGCAGAGGAGGTGTGCCAGGAGGTCTACGACAACACCAACCACGAGGACACGCGCGGCACCCTGGTCGCCTTCGTCTCCGACGAGCTCGCCGACGACCTGTTGCGCGGGCCCGCCGAGGAGCGCCGCGCCGCGATCCTGCGTTCCCTCGCGAACTACCTCGGCGACGAGGCCTTGGAGCCCTCCGTCTACTTCGAGTCGGACTTCGCGTCCGAGGAGTGGACCCGGGGCGCCTACGCGGCCAGCTACGACCTGGGCGGCCTGCACCGCTACGGGTCCGAGCAGCGCACGCCCGTGGGCCCGATCGGCTGGGCCTGCTCGGACCTGGCCGCCGAGGGTTACCAACACGTCGACGGCGCACTGCGCCAGGGTCGACGTGCCGCCGAAGAGGCCCTCTCGGCCCTCTAGGCGATCCCCTGGTGGTCCGTGCCCTCACGGCCCACCGGTTCCCGCGGCGCCCACGATGCGGCGTCGAAACCCACCCCGGCGAACACAGGGAGCACCCCCGTGACCCACACCACCGGTCAGCCGACCAAGGCCGGCCCCGAAGACGCGTCGAACAACTGGAAGGGCCTCAGCAAGGGAGCGATCGGGCTCCTGGGAGGCCTGGTCATCGGTGTCTCCACCATCGCTCCGGCCTACACCCTCTCGGGCGCTCTGGGCCCGACGGCCTCCGCGGTCGGCGAACACCTGCCCGCGATCGTGCTGGTCGGCTTCGTGCCGATGCTGCTGGTGGCGATCGGCTACCGAAAGCTCAACCAGGCGATGCCCGACTCCGGCACCACCTTCACCTGGGCCTCACGGGCGTTCGGCCCCTGGGTCGGGTGGATGGCGAGTTGGTGTCTGTTGGCGGCGACCATCCTGGTGCTGTCCAACCTCGCCGGTATCGCCGTCGACTTCTTCTACCTGGCCATCGCGCAGCTGACCGGCCAGGAGCAGATCGCCGAACTGACCCGCAACGTGCCGATCAACGTCCTGACCTGCCTGGTGTTCATGGCCGTCGCGGCCTGGATCTCCCACCGGGGTCTGGAGGCCACCAAGACCTTCCAGTACGTCCTGGTCACGTTCCAGCTGGTGGTGCTGGTGTGGTTCTCGATCGCCGCGTTCGCCCGTGTCGGCGCGGGTGCGGCCTTCGACGCCACGCCCGTGCGCTGGGAGTGGTTCAACCCGTTCGGTGTCGAATCCTTCTCCGCCTTCTCCGCCGGTGTGGCCCTGTCGGTCTTCATCTATTGGGGCTGGGACGTGGTCGTGACGATGAACGAGGAGAGCCGCGGCACCACCACGACCCCGGGCAAGGCCGCCATCGCCACCATCCTGGTGGTCGTGGCCCTCTACACCGCGGTGTCGGTGGCCACCCTGTCCTACTCGGGTGTGTCCACCGGTGAGTTCGGGTTGGGCAACCCCGGCATCCAGGAGAACGTCTTCGCGGCGCTGGCCGGCCCGATCATGGGTCCCTTCGCCGTCCTGATGTCCTTGGCGGTGCTGTCCTCCTCGGCCTCCTCGCTCCAGTCCACGATGATCTCGCCGGCCCGCACCATGCTCGCCATGGGCCACTACGGGGCGCTCTCGCCGAAGTACGCCGAGGTGAACCCCGTGTACAAGACCGTTCCTCAGCAGTGTGCAGGAGTGACTGATGCCGCCCCTGGTACTGCGCGCGTCCCGAACGGTGTTGGATGCGCTGGTCCTCCGCGTTCGTCTTCCCCCAGGGTCGGGGTGCGCGCATCGTGTGCGCGTTCCCAACCGGGGTGGCGGATTCCCTCACGCCCACGAGCGCCCGGTTCGGCCTGGACGGTCCGAGGCCCGTACCCATCACTCTGGTGGGTGCGGGGCGGTGCCGTCCGTCGCCGGATCGGGTGCCCTTGGGCGCGTCGCCCGATCGCGATGCTCGCCGCATCGTGCCGGGACGTCTTCCTCTTGGCGGTGGTGGTGGGTTTTTGCCAGTGTTGGGCGCCCCACCTGCTGGTGTAGGCCGGATCCACGGCGATGATTGTGATCGCGGTGGCGTGGGCCATCGAGGTCAGCCGGGCCTTGAGTCTGCCGGTGGGCATGCCGGAGATGAGTCGGCGGAACCGTTTCCTACGGCCGTGCTTCTCTCGGGTCTTGGAGATGGTGAAGTCCAGGTCTTCGACCGCGATCGCTTGCACACCGCAGTCCCGTGCCCAGCGCAACAGTCGGGTCAAAGCGTGGCGGACCTGGGCGTCACGATGGGAAGCAGCGCCGGACAGGTCGTAGTCGAACCGGCGCGGGTCCCCGATGGGGTTGCCGTGGGTGTCCAGGCGCCAGGCGGCCAGGTGGTCGGCGTTCATATCGACACCGATCACCCCCTCGGCGAGGGCGACCTGAAGAGGGACCTGCGCTGGCGCCGCGATCTGCCAGGACGCGGTCACATACCAGCGTCCACGATCCACATCCAGGTGCACCCGGTAGGCCACCGCCCGGTTCTCCGCCACCCGCTCGACCCACTCCTCCCCGCGGTGCGTGAAGGCGGCCGTGCCGGAGAGCACATATCGGCCGTGCGGTGCGTTCGCCCATTCCTTGAGCGGCGCCGGGAGTTTGATCGACACCTCACCCTCAGGACTGACCCGGATCGTCTCGTTCCCGAACCGCTTCCCCGACTCCCCATCGGCCTGAAGGAACCAGCGAGCCGCTTCCCACCACTCACGCCATGAGGACTCGGTCAACCCAGCATCGGCGAGGTAGTGGCGGTGACGGGCCACGTGCTTACCGCCACGCACCACGCGCACCACACCGGCCACGACATCAGCGCGCACCGTAGTGAGCCGGTCTTGAAGGGTGGCCAGGCGCCGGGACTTGGCGTGCCACTCCCACCTGCTGCGGTAACCACCGGGCCTCTTCCTGGTGCCCTTGGTCCCGACCGGCAACGACAACCGGTGACGGATCGTCGCGACCACGGCTTCCA
>NZ_FRFF01000101.1 GCF_900143625.1 Nocardiopsis sp. JB363 | reverse complement strand
CTCTATTCGTCGGCAGCGTCTGATGTGTATTAGAGACAGCGCTAGTCCACTCCCTCCGCAAGGGTGTATTCCTCCTCGACGTCAGTGTTCCGGCACCATCTTCATGGAAACCACCGACAGAACCACCCTCCCGCCCCGGGCCGGCTAGCGTGGGGGCATGAGCGAACCACGCGTCGAACTCGTGCGCTCCTGGCGGGGCACCCCTCCCCGGGAACGCCAGGAGACCCGCAGGCGGCAACTCCTGGAAGCCGGGCTGGAGGTGTTCGGCTCCGAAGGGTTCCGTGCGGCCACGGTCGGCCGGATCTGTCGAGAGGCGGCGCTGACCAACCGCTACTTCTACGAGCACTTCAGCGACAGGGAGGCCGCCCTGCGCGCGGTCTACGACGGACTGGTGGAGGAAGCGTTCCAACGGGTCGCGGAAACGCTGCGGGGCGGCGACGGTCCCCTGGAAGCGCGGGTGATGGCGGCGGTCGACACCTACCTCTCCTTCTCCATGGAGGACCCGCGTCGACCCCGGGTGATCTCGGTGGAGAGCGTGGGGGTGAACCCGGCCATGGAGGCGCACCGGCGAGGGGTACGCCATCGGATGGCGGACCTGTTCGCACAGGAGTACCGGCGCTCGGTCCGGGCGGGCACGGCGGTGGACCGGCCCTTCGACAAGCAGGCTCTGGCCCTGGTGGGCGCGGCCAACGAGCTGGTCATCGACTGGGTGTTGAGCGACCGCTCCCGCACCCGGGAGGAACTGTCGGAGGACATGGCCGGGGTGTTCGTGCCGGTGTTGAGAGAGCGACGGACTTCTTGACACACTCCTGTGTCAACTTGGATGATGCGGGTCACACCCGTACCCCTCGGAGGCGTCCATGGCACCGCGTTACGGCGACTACCAGCTGGAGATCTACCTCAACGGCCTGACCGGGGTGCTGCCGAAATACCCCATGACCTCCGCCGAGCTGGAACGCAGGGCGAAGGAGGCGTTGCCGCCGTCGGTGTGGTCCTACGTCGCGGGCGGCGCGGGCGACGAGCGCACCCAGGACGCCAACGCCACCGCCTTCGAGCACTGGGGCCTGTACCCGCGCATGTTCGTGGGAGCCGCCGAACGGGACACCTCGGTGGACCTGTGCGGAATCGAACTCCCCTCCCCCGTGATGATGGCCCCGGTGGGTGTGGTGGGCCTGTGCTCCCAGGACGGGCACGGCGACCTGGCCACGGCGGAGGCGGCGGCCAGGACGGGTGTTCCGATGATCGCCTCCACCCTGTCCCAGGACCCGATGGAGGAGGTGGCGGCCCGGTTCGGGGACACTCCCGGGTTCTTCCAGCTCTACACGCCGACGGACCGGGAACTGGCGGTGAGCCTGGTCCAGCGTGCGGAGAGGGCCGGGTTCCGGGGCATCGTGGTCACCCTGGACACCTGGATCACCGGCTGGCGTCCACGCGACCTGTCCACCTCGAACTTCCCGCAGCTGCGCGGCCACTGCCTGGCCAACTACACCTCCGACCCGGTCTTCCAGGAGCGGGTGGGCAAGGACGCGGCACCGGACGCCGTGGTGGCGCACTGGGCCGGCATCTTCGGAAACCCGCTGACGTGGGACGACCTGGAGTGGTTGCGCTCGTTGACGGACCTGCCGCTGATCGTCAAGGGCGTCTGCCACCCCGACGACGCACGGCGCGCGGCGGACGGGGGCGTGGACGCCATCTACGTGTCCAACCACGGGGGCAGGCAGGCCAACGGCGGTATTCCGGCGCTGGAGTGCCTGCCGGATGTCGCCGCCGCCACCGACCTGCCGATCATCTTCGACTCGGGGGTGCGGTCGGGTTCGGACGTGGTCAAGGCCCTGGCGTTGGGCGCGACGACGGTCGCGGTGGGCCGCCCGTACGTGTACGGGCTGGCATTGGGCGGAGCGGACGGGGTGGTCCACGTCCTGCGGTCGATGCTGGCCGAGGCCGATCTGCTCATGGCGGTGGACGGCTACCCGTCGCTGGCCGACCTGACCCCGGCGGCGCTCAAGGACCTGCGGGCTTGACCTTCCACCGGACATGACGAAGGGCCGGCGCGTGGGCGCCGGCCCGTGGCGTCATGGTTCCTATGTGGGTTTCTCGCCAACGCGGCGAGGTGCCGTGCCGAAGGCGGCGGGTCACTCGACGTTGTGCTTCTCCAGGAACGTGTAGACGTCGTGTTCGTCCACGCCGGGGAAGGCACCCGAGGGCAGCGCGGACAGCACGTGGGAGTGGGCTCGGGCCGAGGGCCACACGTTGCCCTCCCACTTGCCAGCCAGCTCGGCGGGCGGGCGCACGCAGCACTCTCCGCTGGGGCAGTTGGACTTGGTGCGGTTGGTGGTCTCACGCCCGCGGAACCAGCGCGACTCCTTGTAGGGCACGCCCAGGGTGATGGCGAAGTTGCGCTCCCCGCTGGGGTCGACGTGCGCTACGCACCAGTGGGTGCCGTTGGGCTTGTCGGTGTACTGGTAATAGATCGAGTACCGGTCGGGTGACTGGAAGACCTGCCGTCCCGACCACTGGCGGCACATGCGCTGACCTTCGATGGCGCCGGAGTCATCGGTGGGGAAGATGAGCCCGTCGTTCTCGTAGGCCTTGTAGATAATGCCGGTCTCGTCGTTGCGGATGAAGTGGCAGACCAGGTCCAGGTGGCGGTGGGCCAGGTTGGTGAACCGGTGCGCGGCCATCTCGTAGGAGACGGAGTAGACGTCGCGCAGGTCCTCCACGGACAGGTCGCGGGCCTGCTTGGCCTCTTGGAGGTAGGGGACGGCGGTGGTCTCGGGGATGAGCACGGCCGCGGCGAAGTAGTTGGCCTCCACCCGCTGACGCAGGAAGTCGCCGAAGTCGCGGGGTTGGGCGTGCCCGAGGATCACGTGGCCCAGGGTCTGCAGGAGGATCGTGCGCGGGCTGTGCATGCCCAGGCTGGTCTCGCGCTTGAGGTAGATGCGCCGGTTGACGTGGTCGGTGAGGGAACGCACCGAGCGCGGCAGGTCCTGCACGTACTTCAGGGAGAAGCCGTGGTGGGTGGCGATCGAGAGGATCTGCCCCTGGGAGATGGGCCCCGCGGTGTAGTTGACGGCGGCGAGGGTCTCGGCGGCGGCGCGTTCGATGTTCTCGAAGTAGTTGCCGCGCTCGCGCATCTGCCGGCGCAGGTCGGCGTTGGCCCGACGGGCCTCCTCCGGGGTGGCCGTGGGCTTGGCGTGACGCCGCTTGAGTTCGTCGTAGAGACCGACGATGTGTTCGAGGACGTCGTTGGGGACCCGCTTGCCGACCTTCAGGTGCGGGAGGTTGAGGCCTTGGTAGAGGGAGTCGCGCTGGGCCTCCTCCACGGAGATCTCCAGCTGCGCCCGACGGCTCGGGGGCTGCTTGGAGAGAAGTTCTTCGATGGACACCCCGAGGGACGCCGCCAGGGCTGTGAGAAGAGAGAGCTTGGGTTCACGTTTTCCGTTCTCCAGCAGCGAGAGCTGCGAGGGGGCCCGGCCGACGCGTTCTCCCAGGTCGGAGAGGGTCATCCCGCGTGCGCGACGGAGATGACGGAGCCTCTGACCAAAGGTGACGAGATCTAGGTCACCTGTCAAAGACGGTATTTCTTCAGCACCAAAGTACGCCATGGCTTCATCCTACGGAAAGAATCGACGATCTTCACCCGATTTCGAGTGGAAAAGTCTTGGATCTTGCTTAAGAATCATAGTTACCGGCGAGGAACTTACCGCCCAGGGCTTACCCCCTGGCCCGGGCAGGACCTTCTCGACCGGAGCGAACACCTTGGGGACTACACGTAAGGCGGGAACGAACATGAGCACCAGCGCTCGTCGTCAGGAAGCCAGCGCCGCGCTCCAGCGCGACTGGGAGACCAACTCCCGGTGGGCCGGCATCGACCGGACCTACTCCGCGGACGACGTGGTCAAGCTGCGCGGTTCCGTCACCGAGGAGCACACCCTGGCTCGCCGCGGCGCCGAGCGCCTGTGGGACCTGCTCCACACCGAGGACTACGTCAACAGCCTCGGCGCCCTGACCGGCAACCAGGCCGTCCAGCAGGTCCGCGCCGGTCTGAAGGCCATCTACCTCTCCGGGTGGCAGGTCGCGGCCGACGCCAACCTCGGCGGCCAGACCTACCCCGACCAGAGCCTCTACCCGGCCAACTCGGTCCCGTCCGTGGTCCGTCGCATCAACAATGCGCTCCTGCGCGCCGACCAGATCACCTGGTCCGAGGGTGACGACAGCGCCCCCGAGTGGCTCGCCCCGATCGTCGCCGACGCCGAGGCCGGCTTCGGTGGCACCCTCAACGCCTACGAGCTGATGAAGGGCATGATCGCCGCCGGCGCCTCGGGCGTCCACTGGGAGGACCAGCTGGCCTCCGAGAAGAAGTGCGGGCACCTGGGCGGCAAGGTCCTCATCCCGACCGGCCAGCACGTCAAGACCCTGAGCGCGGCCCGTCTCGCCGCCGACGTCGCCGGCGTCCCGTCCCTGGTCATCGCGCGGACCGACGCCCAGGCCGCGACGCTGATCACCAGCGACATCGACGAGCGCGACCAGCCCTACGTCACCGGTGAGCGCACCGCCGAGGGCTTCTACCGCTTCCGCAACGGTGTCGACGCCTGCGTCGCCCGTGGTCTGGCCTACGCGCCGCACTCCGACCTGCTCTGGATGGAGACCGCGACCCCGGACCTGGAGGTCGCCCGCGACTTCGCCGAGCGCATCAAGGCCGAGTACCCGGACCAGATGCTGGCCTACAACTGCTCGCCTTCCTTCAACTGGAAGCGTCACCTGGACGACGCGACCATCGCGAAGTTCCAGCGCGAGCTGGCCCACATGGGCTACAAGTTCCAGTTCATCACCCTGGCGGGCTTCCACTCGCTCAACTACTCGATGTTCAACCTGGCCAAGGGCTACGCCCAGAACGGGATGACGTCGTACGTCGAGCTGCAGGAGGCCGAGTTCGCGGCCGAGTCCCGTGGCTACACCGCGACCCGCCACCAGCGCGAGGTCGGCACGGGCTACTTCGACGCCATCAGCACGACCATCTCCCCCGAGGCCAGCACCACGGCTCTCACCGGTTCCACCGAGGAAGACCAGTTCTCAGAGGCTCACTGAGTCCGGTCTTCGTTTCCCCAGAGGTCGTCCCACCCCGCTTTCGTGGCTGGGGCGGGGCGGGACGACCTCTCCTCCCTAGCCGTCGGCCATACGCGGTCCGTGTCACACGCGTATGGCCGACGGCTTTTCCATGTGCGAGCTGCGTGCCGGAGGCCGGGGTGGGCATCGAGTTCAATGGAACTTCATCCCGGACGTGTGGGTCCCGGACCCGCTTCCACCGCGTTCCGACGCGCCCTCGCGTCCTCACCCACGCGGGTACATTCGACTCGTGACCGACAGAACCCGCCAGGACCCGAGCGAACCCACCCCTTCTCCGGCCGCCCCCGCAACGGCCGAGACCACGGTCCCGAATCTGCTGCCCGACCGCTCCCTGCTGCGCTGGGAGATCCTGTGCGTGCTCGCCCTGTCCCTGGGCGCTGCCGCGATCTCGGCGACCATCACCTTCCTCGGTGTGCTCACCGCGCCCGAGTCGATGGCCGACCAGACCGCGAACCTGATCCGCTCGCGCGCGGAGAACCGGCCCTGGCTGGACCTGTCGCTCCAGCTGTACGCGGTGGTCTTCGCGCTGGCCCCGGTCGCGTTGGTGGTGTACCTGCTGCACCGCACCGGTGAGTCGGCGCGCACCGTGGGCTTCGACCGACAGCGGCCCTGGTTCGACACCTGGAGCGGACTGCTGCTCGCGGGGGCGATCGGCGCCGGCGGCCTGGTGGTGTACCTGGTGTCGTGGCAGCTGGGGCTGACCCGCACCATCGTGCCCAGCACCCTGGAGGGTCACTGGTGGGAGATGCCCGTGCTGGTCCTGCAGGCCCTGAAGAACGGGGTCCTGGAGGAGGTGATCGTGGTCGGGTACCTGCTGCACCGGCTCGGTCAGCTGGGTTGGTCGCCGTGGAAGGCGGTGCTGGCGAGCTCGGTGCTGCGGGCGTTCTACCACCTCTACCAGGGGGTGGGCATGTTCTTCGGGAACCTGGTGATGGGGCTGGTGTTCGGGTGGTTCTACCTGCGCTACGGACGGGTGATGCCGCTGGTGGTGGCGCACACGGTGATCGACATCGTGGCGTTCGTGGGGGCGGTGTACCTGATCGGCCGGTTCGACTGGCTGCCGATGTGACCACGTGGCACCGCGGCCCGGGACATCAGCGCGGGGCGCGTCGGTAGGTGAGTCGGCGCAGCAGGGTCTCCGCCGGGCCGCGCCTTCCGGCGCGGTCCATCCAGTACGCCGCCACCACGGTGAGCAGCCAGGTGACCACGGCCACCAGCGCCGCCGACCAACTCGACAGGTGCGCGCCCAGCCCCAGTCCCCACGCCGCCAGGAACGGGGCGAACACCAACGACTGGGCGAGGTAGCCGCTGAGTGAGCGTCGGCCCAGGGCGACCAACGCGCGTACCGGGAGCGCGTCGCGGGTGCGGCGGGTGTCGATCCGGTGGACCAGGAGCCCGAAGAGCGCGGCGTAGCCCACCCCGGCGAAGATGCCGGTGTAGAAGTGCGCCCCGGCCAGGGCGGATTCGGGGACCGTGTCGAGGATCCCCAGGTGCCCCAGGGCCAGGGCCGCGCCGGTGGTCCAGCCGACCAGGATGCCCAGGAACGCGGTCCGGCGCAGCAGCGGCAGGTGGCGGGCGGGTTCCTCCAGGAGTCGGTGCCGGGCCGCGAGAAGCCCGATGAGGAAGGCCGTGGGCAGGGCGAGGGTGAACAGGCCGGAGAACAGGGTGAAGAGCCAAGTGGGGAAGCGGACCGCGGCGGAGGCCGCGTAGTCGCTCTCGGCGATGCTGAGCCGTTGCAGGTCGGCGGCCATGGCCCCGGAGGGTTCCACGAGCAGTGCGGAGACCGTCGAGAGGAGGGTGATCAGAGCCCCCAGGACCAGCAGGACCACCACCCAGACGCGAAGGGTGCGGTCGGTCCGGCCCAGGAACAGCGGCACCATGATGAGCCCGATGAGTCCGTAGACACCGACGATGTCGCCCTGCCACAGCAGGGTGGCGTGCACGGCCCCCAGGAGGATCATCCACAGGTGTCGGCGGCGCAGGAGGCGGCGTGCCGCCACGGGGCTCGTGCCGCGCGAGGTCTGTCGCGCGTACATCTGTCCGACCCCGTAGGCGAACAGGAACCCGAACATGGTGTGGGTGCGGGCGTCCACGACGATCACGGTCAGGGCCTGCGCGATCCGGTCGGCGATCCCTCCCTCGGTGGGATGCAGCGTGCTCATGCCCACGGGCGCGTCGTAGAGGAACCAGGGCACGTGGGCCAGGGCGATCAGGAGGAGCATCGTGCCACGGGCGAGGTCCGGTGCCAGGGCGCGCTCGGAGACCGGGGTGGAGCGGACGGTGGTGGGCGGGGCGTCGGTGCGACGGAGTGTCAAGGTGCTGGGCTCCGGGTCGAGGGTTTCGAGGTCATGTGGCCACGTCAGCCTTCACCCGTGACGCCATGTCACTGATGGGAATGTCGGACCGGTGTGGCACGCTCCCGGAACCGTGTTCTGGATCCTGGACGAACCGGGCGGGGAGTTCTGCGTGGTGTGAGTACGCGATGCCGGGTCGATGGCGCGGTTCCCAGGAGCGCGTACAGCTCGCCTCGGCGTACGTGGAGGGACAGGTCCTTCGTTGAGGCGTTGGACGTCGATGACCGTTGTGTTCGACATGCTCCGATTACAGCCCCCGCGACACGCAGCGGTCAGTGCCACCGTGTCAGGACCCGGCCGTGACTTTTCCCAGTGCGCGGGCATGACGTGGTGTCACTGGTGGCGCCGGTGCGCGACCTGAATACTGGGGCTGCTCACACAACCCGGAAGGTCACCCGCGATGCCCGAACAGACCGAGGCGACACCGCGTCAACTGCGCAGGCTCAACGTCAGCGTCGTGACGGCGGCGCTGTCCGCCACCGGCGCGCTGTTGGTGATCACCGACACCGAGGTCTGGTGGCAGGCCCTCCTGCTGGCGGCGGGCCTGGCCACGGCGTTGTTCACCGTCAACTGGTCGGCGACGGACCAGCGGTTGCGGGTCCTGGTGCCGGGCCTGGTGGTGACCGCCGTGGTGTGGACGGTCGGGGTCCTGGTGGCCGGGACCCTGTCGGCCTCCTTCGGTCTGGCCATCGTCGGGACGTTGTTCGTCCAGCGGCTTACCCGCCACCGACGTGCCGCGGCCTTGACGCTGGTCGCCTTCGGTGTGGTGGTACTCGCCGCCATGCCCCTGACCTTGGGTCTCTCCCCCTTGGAGTTGCTCACCCACACTGTGGCCACCGTGTGCGTCGCGGTCACCGCAAGCGTCCTGACCTCCCTCATCCAAGTGGTGTCGACGCTCGTGGACGAACTGGAGCGGTCCCGTCAGCGCGAGGCCGATCTGGCGGTGGCCCGCGAGCGGGTGCGGTTCGCCGGCGACCTGCACGACATCCAGGGACACACCCTGCACGTGGTGAAGCTGAAGGTGACGCTGGCCCGCAAACTGCTGGACCGCGACCAGGGCGAGGACGATCGGGAACGGGCCGACCGGGAGCTGGGCGAGGTGCACGAACTGGTCGGCGACACCATCGCCAGGACCAAGGAGCTCGCCCACGCACAGCGGCGGCTCAACCTGTCCGCGGAGTTGGAGAACGCCGGCAACCTCTTCGAGGCCGCGGGGATCCGGGTGTCCATCGAACGCCGGGGCGAAGTCGATTCGCGGGTGGGTGAGATGCTCGGCCAGGTGCTGCGCGAGACGACCACCAACATCCTGCGGCACGCGCAGGCCGAACGGGTCCGGATCACGTTGGCGGAGCGGGGCATCACGATCGCCAACGACGGTGTTCGACAGGGGCCGGCCACCGAGCTGCGCGGCCTGGCGACGTTGCGCGAACGCGTGGGCGACCTGGGCGGGGAGCTGGTCGTGGAGCGCTCCGGTGGCGATTTCCTCACCGCGGCGACCTTCTCCGCGCCGAACACCGACCTCACCGGGGTCCGCGGCACCGTTTCGGACACCACCACCTGATTTGGAAGGACGATCGATGATCACCGTGGTCCTGGCCGACGACGAGGCCCTGCTGCGTTCGGCCCTGGCGGCGCTGCTGCCCATGGAGGGCGAGATCACCGTGCTCGCCGAGGCGGAGGAGGGCGGATCGGCCGTGGAGGCGACCTTGTCGCACCGGCCCGACGTGCTCGTCATCGACTTGGAGATGCCGGGGGTGGACGGGCTCGACGCGGTGGCTCGGATCCGCCGCGAACTGCCGGGGCAGGTGATCCTCATGCTCACCCGGCACGCCCGTCCCGGTGTGCTGCGTCGTGCCCTGAAGCTGGGTGTGCAGGGGTTCGTCAGCAAGTCCGCGGACCCGGCGCACATCGCCACGGTCGTGCGGAACCTGCACGAGGGGCGTCGGTGGGTCGACCCGGACGTGTCGGCCCTGGCTGTCATCGACGACAACCCGTTGACCGACCGGGAGGTCGACGTGCTGCGGGTGACCGGCGAGGGTTACTCGGTCGCGGAGATCGCGGGGCGTCTGCACCTGGCCCAGGGCACGGTGCGCAACTACCTGTCCAGCGCGATGGGCAAGACGCAGACCCGGAGCCGGCACCAGGCGGCCCGTTACGCCCGGGAGCACGACTGGCTCTGACGGATGTCCGGGGCGGGGTCAGACCCGGGCGTCCCGTTCGGCGAGGACGTCCTCCAGGTAGCGGGGACGGCCCACCAGCAGGCCCACGAACAGGTTGAGGACGACGATGCCGATGATCATGGCCAGGGGGGCGTGCCAACCGCCGGTGAGTTCGTGCAGCAACCCGAAGAGGAAGGGCCCGGCGCCGCCCAGCAGGTAGCCGAGGCTCTGGCTGGAGGCGGACATGGCCGCGGTCCCCTCGGCGGTGCGGGTACGCACGGCGAAGATGGTCAGGGCCAGCACGAAGCTGCCCATGCCCACCCCGATGAGGGTGGTCCACACCCAGGTGCCCGCCAGCGGTGAGACCCACAGACCGATGAACCCGGCCAGGTAGGCGACGACGAACAGCACCACGAAGGGGCGTTGGTCGCGCACGCGCACGATGAGCGTGGGCATCACCAGGGACATGGGGATGCCCAGGGCGGTGAGGTAGGCCAGCATCACCCCCGCGGACTGGGCGTCCAGGCCCTGGTCGCGCAGCATCTGGGCGAACCAGCCGAACATGATGTAGGCGATGGAGGACTGGGTGCCGAAGTACAGCACCCCCTGCCATCCCAGGCCGGTGGACAGGACCCGGCGGGGTCCGATCGCGCGGCCGTTTCCGCCCAGGGCGGGTTCGTGGAGCAGCACCAGCAGCCAGGGCAGCAGGGCGACCAGACCGAAGAGGGCGTAGACGCCGATGGCCACGCGCCACTCGCCGGTGGCCTCCTCCAGGGGCACGGTGGTGGCGGCGGCGATGGCGGTGCCGACGGCCAGGCCGGTGGTGTAGACGGTGGTCATCAGACCGACCCGGTGCGGGAAGTGCTGCTTCACCAGGGCCGGGAGGATGACATTGCCGACCGCGCCACCGCTCAGCGCGACGACGCTCAAGGCGATGAACAGCCAGGGTTCGGGAGCCAGGGCGCGGGCGACGAGACCGAGGGTGAGCGCGGTCAGCGCGTACACGAGCAGGTGATGGGAGCCGAGCCTGCGGGAGAGCGTCGGGGTGAGTCCGCCCAGGAGCGCGAAGCACAATACGGGCAGGGTCGTGAGCAGGCCGGCGCCCACCGCGCTCATGCCCAGACCACGGGTGACCTCGTCAAGGACGGGCCCCACGCTGGTGATGGCGGTGCGCAGGTTGAGTGCGGCCAGTGCGATGGCGACGGCGACCAGGAGCAGAGCCTTGCGCGGAAGCGCTGAGGCGGTTTCGGTCCCGGCCGCGGTGGGATTTTGGGGAGGTGTTATGCGCGTAGGGGTGGCGCTCATGGGACGCGGCTCACATAATCGTAGGATGACCCTATGTACTTCATGAGGATAACGCATTGCCCGTGAGGGCCTATTCCCACGCCCGACTGGTCTAGGCTCCCTCCTTAACCGTTCCATACCTGTGCGCTGGCCCTGTCATCCGGCGACCCGCCCCTAGGAGGTATACGCGTGCCCCTCGCCTCTACACGCCGGACCGGCCTGGTCGACCAGGTCATCAGTCAGCTACGAGCCCAGATCGACTCCGGTGAATGGGGTGTGGGCGACCGCATCCCCACCGAATCCGAGCTGTCCGAGCAGCTCGAAGTCGGTCGCAACACCGTCCGCGAGGCCGTCCGGGCGCTGGCCCACGCGGGCCTGTTGGAGATCCGTCAGGGCGCGGGCACCTTCGTGCGCGCCTCCAGCGAGCTCGGTGGCGCTCTGCGCAGGCGCCTGGAGCGCTCCCGGCTGCGGGAGAACCTGGAGGTTCGGCGCGCCCTGGAGGTCGAGGCCGCGCGGCTGGCGGCGCTGCGCCACAGCGAAGAGGACATGGCCGACATCGACCGGTCCATGGCCCTGCGCGAGGAGGCGTGGCGGGCCCGCGACATGGGCGCGTTCGTGGAGGCGGATTTCACCTTCCACCGGGCGGTGGTCAACGCCACCCACAACACGTTGCTCATCGACCTGTACGACGACATCGCCCAGGTGGTCTACGCGAGCATCGCGCACACCGCCTATGAGCAGAGCGACGAGGCGGCAGAGCAGCCCTCCTCCGCCACCGAGGGGATCGACCACAGCAAGCTGACCGAGGCGGTGCGCGACGCGGACCCGATACGGGCGGCCCGCGAGGCCACCTGTTACATCGACGAGCTGCTGTCCCTCACCGAGGACTGACGCCGCCACCGATCGACGCACACGAGGGCCCCGGGACCGAACACGCGAGTCGTGTCGTCCCGGGGCCCTCGTCCTCTCACTAGTGGTCCCCGCCGTAGACGTCGGTGACCGCGGAGCAGGAGCCGCGGCGCGACCGCATCGCGGGGTGCTCGCCACCGCGCACGTCCCGACGCGGGTTGAGCGCGCGCGAGCGACTGCGGTGGGCGGCGAGGTCGGCCGGCCGACCGGTGTCCCCCTCCCAACCGGTGACCCGCGAGGGGTCCAGGCCCAGCAGGTCCAGGGTGCTCTCCCCCGCACTCACGGCGTCGATGATCTCGCGTTCTCGGGAGATGCTGCTCATGGTGTCGGCGATGATGGCGCTGACCTGGCCGCGCGGCAGGCAGACCACTCCGTCGTCGTCGGCGACGATCCAGTCGCCGCGGCGGACCGACAGCGGGACGGGGCCGGTGGCCTCCATGGTGATCTGACGGCCCACCGAACCTCCGGCGTCGTGTCCGGCTTCGCGGACCGAGACCCCGGCGCCGAAGACGGGGAGTTCGCAGTGGGCGATGGCGGCGACGTCGCGCACGCAGCCGTCCAGGACGATGCCGACGACGCCCCGGGTGCGGGCGGCCACGGCGAGGATCTCGTCCACGTAGCCGTACTCGGGCTCGCCCGCCACGTCCACGATCAGCGCGGAGCCGGGTGGGGCCTGGGCGACGGCCACGTGCAACGCGAGGTTGTCCCCTGGGGCACAGCGCACCGGGAAGGCGGTCGCGGCGAACGCGGCCCCCGGCCAGACGGAGAAGAGGTGGGTACCGAACGGTCGGCCCCCGCTTCGGGCCAGCGCCACCGTTCCCACAGCCGTCAACGTCTTCGCAAGCGCCATGTCAGCCTCCAGTACACCCGCGCCCAGTGCGGCCGGCTCGAACCGGCCTCTTCCATACTCACGGGTAACTTAAGCGTGACGCAAGCCATACGGGAGGGAAACACGTAAAAATGTTACCGGTGGTTACACGGATGGCCGGAACGGACGCCCGCTCCTACCCCGTCGCACCGACCGCGGCCACCGCGTCCAGGGCCACCCGCGCCGCCGCCACGTCGTGCACCCGGAACACCCGCGCGCCCTCGCGTGCCGACACCGCCAACGTGGCGAGCGTGCCCTCTCCCCGCTCGGTCAGCCCGACCCCCAGGGTCTCCCCCACGAAGTCCTTGTTGGAGACCGCCACCAGGACCGGCCACCCGGTCGCGGCGAGCTCGCCCAGCCGCCGGGTGAGTTCCAACGACTGATAGGTGTTCTTGCCGAAGTCGTGTGTGGGGTCGATCATCACCCCGTCGGGACGCACCCCCAGGGAGACCGCGCGTTCGGCCAAGGCGCACACACCGTCGATCACGTCGGCCACCACGTCGTCGTAATGGACGCGGTGCGGGTCGGTGCGCGGGGCCAGGCCACCACTGTGACTGCACACCAGCCCGGTGCCGTACTCGGCGGCCACCCGCGCCAGGTCGGGGTCGGCGCCGGCCCAGGTGTCGTTGATCATGTCCGCACCGGCCTCGGCGCACGCGCGCCCCACCCCCGCGCGCCAGGTGTCCACCGAGATGACCACGTCGGGGTGGCGCCCGCGCAGTTCGCGCACGAACGAAACCGTGCGCCGGATCTCCTCGGCCTCGTCCACGTGCGCGCCGTAACCGGCCTTGACCCCGCCCACGTCGATGACGTCCACCCCCGCCGCCACGGCGTGGTCGGCGGAGGCCAACGCGGCTTCCAGGGCGTAGGTGGCGCCCCGGTCGTAGAAGGAGTCGGGGGTCCGGTTGATCACCCCCATCACCGCGAACCGGTTCCCCGCGTACGTGTGCGAGCGCAGTCGCAGCGTCCCTGTCCCCTCCGGCACCGCCGGACCACCTGTCACCATGGCCCCATCTTCGGCCATGGCCACGCGCGATGACCAACCGGGACGGTCACCGGAAGGACCGGACGCGGGCGGCTCAGTCCGGGGTCCAGGCCTCCGGTCGTTCACCGCCGCGACGTTCCTTGCGCACCCGCAGATGCTCCCAGGTCTCCACGTGGCCGACGCCCATGGTGGCGCGGATGGTCTCCAACGCCTCCACCAAACGGCAGCGATCGGGGGCCGTGAGCCTGCCGACCACGTCGTAGCGCCCGAACCCGCTCGCCAGGAAGGAGACCCGGGCCATGTTCGCCAAGGCGCTGCCCAGCGCGTCGGCGTCGCCCCGACAGTGCAGCCCGAAACCGAGCTGCTCGTTGGAGCCCACCGCCGTGGGGTCGACCAGGGCGGTCACGTGCACCACCCCGGAGCCGAGCAGACGCACCACCCGGGAACGGGCGGCCGCCTGGGACAACCCCACCTGACGCGCCAGGTCCGCGTACGAGGCCCTGCCGTCCTTGAGGAGTCTGCGGACCAGCCGCCAGTCCAACGCGTCCAGTTCTATGTCGTGGAGTTCGCGCACACTGCTGTGGGCGTCCTTGTACACGGCGTTGGCACGGAACACCTCCGCGCTCTCCACCCCCGACAGCGAGCGCAGGTGCGACATCTCCTTGGTGAGCGCCGCGTCGTCGGCCACCCGCACCTGCGCGACGGCGGGAAAGCGCCCGGCCGTCTGTGCCGCGAAGGTCACCGCCTCTCGTTCCTCCAGAGCCTCCAGGACCGGTTCGACCGGTCCGCCGATCCGGAAGGACACGTGGCCGAGGACCTCCATGCCCACCACGCCGGCGTGCAAGACACCGACGATCCTGATCGCCCCCGACTGGACGAGTTGCCGTACACGAGCGCGCACCGCGGTCCGTGACAGACCGACGCCGTCGGCCAGTGCCTGGAATGTCGCTCTGCCGTCCCCCTGCAACGCGCGCATGAGCGCCGCGTCAACCGCATCGAGCACGATGCCTGCCTTTCGTTCCCATGTCGTCGTCCATTCCCCCGAACGACGCCCCCTCCTCCGGCCAGATCATCGCAGTTGTGAAGCCCTCGCAACTACTGATCGCCAAAGAAATCGGTTGATTCACCCCTTTGACCGGCCGGGAGGGGTTGCCAATGCCCCATCGGCCTCCTCCCGACCACATAACAGACTTGTATAGAACATCCCTTGAGACGGGTACGCAGTGCATACAACCTCCACAAAGCGCCACACTGAACGGACGGGCCCGGGTGCGACCTCCGGGGACGCACGGGGATCATGGGATCCCGACCCGGTGACTTCGGCGCGAGTGTCGGAACCGTGGAGGCGTTCCCGAGCGTGTAACCCAGAAGAGGCACAACTGAAGGTGACCGCCACCCCGAACCGTGGTGTGGGCACGAGACCAGTACGGGACTGACCCGATCGTCCCTTGGTGTGAGAGGAATGCCGGTGGCAGCGGAGGACGAGCGGCGGGATGAGGCGCCCACGCGCCGGAGCGGGCGCCCGGGTACGGGTGGGGCGCTGCTGTGGACCGCCGTGTCGGTTCCCTTCCCGGGAGCGGCACACCTGCGCATGGGGCGACGGAAGGCGGGCGCCCTGCTCTTGGGCGTCTACCTCCTGGGGATCGCGGCCCTGGTGCTGTGGGCGCTCCGGTTGGGCGCGCACGAGTCCGGCCCCATGACGGTGCTGGCCGGGATGGCCGTGCAGGACATGTGGTTGCTGGGCGCGATGGGCGCGGTGTTCGTGGTCGCGATCCTGTGGATGAGCGTGATCGTGCACTCGTGGGTGATCACCCGTCCCGAGGGCAAGGGGCGGGGCCGGCGCGTGGTCGGCGCTCTCACCGTGCTGCTGCTGTGTCTGACCGTGGCCGCGCCCTCCGCGTGGGCGCTGCACGCCGGGTACACCGCCTACGAGACGCTGGGCTCGGTGTTCGGCGCCCCCGAACGCGAGGACCTGCCCCCGCACGACGCCGCCGATCCCTGGTACGGGGCGGACCGGGTCAACGTGCTGCTGATCGGTGCGGACTCGGGCGACAACCGCTACGGGACGCGCACCGACACGATGATGCTGGCGAGCGTGGACACCCACACCGGTGACACCGTGTTGGTGGGTATGCCGCGCAACCTGGAGAACATCCGTTTCCCCGAGGACAGCGCCCTGGCCGAGCGCTACCCCGAGCCGTACGGGTTCGACCTGCTGCTCAACGACGTCTACCAGACGGTCGCCGAGGAACCGGACGAGCTGGCGTTCAACCCCATCGCCCCCGACCCGTCCGCGGACGCCCTCAAGAAGGTGATCGCGTACAACCTGGACCTGGACGTGGACTACTACGCCATGGTCGACATGATGGGTTTCCGGGACCTGATCGACGCGGTGGGCGGCATCGAGGTGCACATCGACGAACCCATCCCCTACGGCGTGCACGGCGGCGTACTGGAGCCGGGTCGGCAACAGCTGAACGGGCACGACGCGCTCTGGTACGGCCGCTCCCGGGTCAACAGTGACGACTACGGGCGGATGGGTCGCCAGGGCTGTCTGATCAAGTACGTCGCCGAGCAGGTGGAACCGTCCACGGTGCTCACCAGCTACCGGCGCCTGGCCGGGGCCACCAAGCGGACCCTGAGCACCGACATCCCCCAGTCCAAGGTGCCCGCCTTCATCGAACTGGCCGACCTGGTCACCGACGAGGGTTCCATGAGCGCCCTCCAGCTCTCACCGCCCCAGGTCAACACCGGCAACCCGGACTGGGAGCTGATCCAGGAGCTGGTCCTGGAGGCCATCGAGAACAGCGCCGAAGGGGACGAGCTGCCCGACGAGCCCTCGGCGGAGGCCTCCGAAGAGGAGGACGAGGAGTCCTCCGAGGAGGAGTCGCAGGACGAGCGGACCGAGTGGCAGGACTACACCGGTCTGGACGAGGAGTCCCCGGCCGACCCGGGTCGCCAGGTCGGTTCGGAGGCCGGCGACCTCGACGCCCTCTGCCCCTGACGGAACGGGCCAAACCTCGCTCGGGTGCGATGACCGGTCCCGGCCGGTCCCGCCCCGAGCGTTGCCAGACCCCCGATCGCGTGTGACCCTGGCGCCGTGACCGCCGCGCAGCTCTGGACCCTCGTAGCCCTCGGCGCCTTCCACGGACTACACCCCGGCATGGGCTGGTTGCTCGCGGTCGGCCGTGGCCTGCAGGAGGGCGGGCGCGCGCAGGTACTGCGCGCGTTGCCGGCGATCGCCGTGGGCCACGCGGGCAGTGTGGCGGTGGCCGCGGTGGCGATCACCGTGACGGGTTCGGTGACGGCCTCGGTGCTCTTCCCCGTGCTGGGCGGCGGGGTGATCGTGCTCGTGGGATTGGTGATGCTGCTGTCCCGGCGGCACTTCCACTGGCGCGAGGTGCGACTTCCACTGTGGCAGCTCACCGCCTGGTCGTTCCTGATGTCCTCGGCGCACGGCGCGGGCCTGATGCTGATGCCGGTGCTGGCGGGCGGGCTCTCGCACACCCATGTGGAGGGCGGCGACCACGGCGGGCACGGCGGACACGGGGCGATGTCGGCGTCCGAGAGTGCCGAGCCGGTGGATCCGGGGTCGGCGACGGCCGAGACCGGGACGGCCGGGGCGGCGGAGGCGGTCGAGGGCACCTGGAGTCTGTGGGACGCCACCCTGCTCGGATTGGCGGCGACCGGGGTGCACACCCTGGCGATGCTCGCCGCCGCGGGGGTGGCGGCGCTCATCGCCTACGACTTCCTGGGGGTGCACGCCCTACGTTGGAAGGGCGTCACCATGGACCGGATCTGGGCGCTCACGCTCGTCCTCGGTGGGCTCTTCGTCCTGTGGTCGGTGCTGTGAGCCGGATCGGCGGCCCTTCCCGCGGGGTTTCGACCACGAGGTCCCGACTTTGATCCCGGCCACATTCGGGAATGACTGGAAAGTCTGCCGTGTCCAATAAACGAAGTGCCTCTTCTTCGAGGCCGCGAGACACGTGCGCCAGGGACGAGAAGGCGACTGCCCGGTCGCCCGCCCTCGGCGTGGAGGGGCAGAGTCCATGACGCACAGAGCCGCCGCACCCGGACGCCGCTGGCACGGGGTCATCCTGTCGACGGCGATCCTGGCCGCGATGGCCGTGATCGCCGCCCTGGGCGCTTGGTGGGTGGTGAAGAACCAGGAGGACGTCTTCCCCGTCTCCACACCGTGGGGGCCGGACTGTTCCGTCTGGAACGGCGAGGACCAGGTCCGGCTCGACCGCGACCAGGCGCAGCGGGCCACCACCGCGGCGGCGGTGATCGCCCAGGGCGACGACGCCCCCGTCGAACAGCCCGATGTGGAGGACATCCCGGACGAGGTGATGCGGGTGCTCGTCGAGGGGCCGGAGGATGACGCCGGACCCTCACTGACCTGCCGTTACGGTGGCGAGGAGGTCGAGTTCGAGGAAGAACGCCCCTCCGGCATGACCCCGCGCACCGAGACCCTCAAGGCGGGTGTGGAGGAGCACTTCTCCGACACCAGCATCGGCGGGTACGTGGCCGGCGGCTACGACTCCGGGCACGGCGAGGGGTCGGCCCACTACGAGGGCCGCGCGCTCGACATCTTCTACCGGCCGGTCAACGAGGACAACCGCCGCGAGGGGTGGCTGATGGCGCACTGGCTCATCGCGCACGCCCCCGAATTCCAGGTCGACGTGATCATCTTCGACGACAAGATCTGGAGCACCCGCTACCCGTCGCTGGGGTGGCGCCACTACGAGGCCGATCCCGACAACGAGATCCTGCGTCACCTGGACCACGTGCACGTGGACGTGCTGCGCGGCCCCGATCCCTCCGAGGCCTGACCCTCACCAGGGAGCGGCGGAGCACCCGGGGGAAGGGCCCGAACCGATCGCTTCGGGCCCTTCCCGTCGTCGGTTCCCGTCGGGGCGGGACCCGCTCTCACTCCTCCAACCGGAAACCGAGTTTGAGGCCCACCTGGAAGTGGGCGACCTGACCTTCCTCGATGTGCCCGCGTACCTGGGTGACCTCGAACCAGTCGAGCCCGCGCAGCGTCGCCGAGGCCCGTTGGACACCATTGCGGATGGCCTGGTCGATACCGTCCGGTGAGGTGCCGACGATCTCGGTGACGCGGTAGGTGTGGTCGGTCATTGGGTGACCCCCTGCGTAGTCGGTTGCGGGGGCGGCGCGGACGCGGCCCCCGTTCCCTGCGTCCCCCCGATCCCCTCCGATCACACGTGGCCGCCCGAGATGACCGCTACGCCCGGGGTCCCTTTCCGAAACCGACGATCCACGACCTTTGTCGACTCTTTCCGGGGTCCATGGTCCCGGATGGGGCGGAATTGACCTCGGTGACCGGGGTGCACTCGGGGTGACACGGGGACGCGAGTGGGGAGTGGAGTGTCAGATTAGTCCTGACCTGGGACTGAAGACCCTATGGCGACGGGACTCTCCCGAGACAACGTCGTAACTGACTCTTGACGTACCCCGGGGGGCGGCGGTGTACATTGGGTTCTAGCGCTTCGGTCCCCCGTCGGAGCGCGGGACGATGTTCCGAGCCCCCGTTGGAACATCGTGTGCAACGCCGGGTGGTTTGCCCCCGTAACCACCCGGCGTTGCTTTTTGTCCGCTTCCGGTCGGCGCATACCCGCCCCTGGTCGTGGCTTGACCATCGGTTCCACTTGAACTCCTGGGGTTTCGGCATTGGGTGACACCACGAAGGACGCACACTGCTCTCGGAGGGACTGCCGTGCCCCCGCCGACTGGGCCCTGGTGTGGAACAACCCCAAGTTGCACACCCCCGACCGCCGCAAGGTGTGGGTGGCCTGCGACGAGCACCGCGACTACCTGGCGAACTTCCTGAACATGCGCGGCTTCCTGCGCGAGACCGTCCCCATGGACGAGTTCGAGGGCTGACACGCCCCGCCCTCAGCCCATGGCCAGGTGCCAAGCGTGCAGCAGCAGGTCCTCGTGACCGACCGCCCCGACCGCCGTGAGCAATTCCGGCCAGGGATCCGCCCAACCCGTGTCCCCACCACAGCGCTCGACCATCACCAACGCCAGGGCTCCCATGATCCGTCCGTGTTCCCCCGGGTCGGTGGCGGCCACGGCCAGGAGACCGCGCACCACCGCGACCCGCGTCTCGTTCGGCAACGTGCCATCCCCGTACCGGGGAAAGATCCCGTCGACGTAGGGATCCATGTACGGAGGACCGGCGACCCCTCCGAGGGCGAGCAACCCGGCGACGTCGGACAGGTGGTCGACCACGGTCGCGGCGGACGGGTCGTCCTGTTCCCGTAGTCGCCGTTTCAGGTCGGCCTGGAGCAGTCGGATCGTCTCGCTCCGGTACTCGACTCTGCCCCGGAGCAACTCCAGGCACCGGTCCCGTTGGGCCTCCACGACCGTGTGTCCCGCGTCGGTGCGTTCCAGCAGGGTGTTCATCAGCCCCGCCAGTTCCTGGACGCGCCGGTGGGCGCTCTCCCACCGTTCCGGGCCGGTCCGGCGCGGTGGAATCCCCCGTGCCACCGACGGAACCTGCTCCAGGAGGCGTCCCAGGGCTCCGGCGATCCGGTCCACACCGCGCCCCGCGTCCAGGTGGCGGCGCAACGTGGCCATCGCCCGCGTGAAGGGACGATCGAGGTCGCAGAGGGCGTCGACGACGTCGTCGATCGTCTGCTCTCCCCACAGGTCCCATCGGGCCCACCAGCCGGCCATCCGCCAATGACCGCGTTCGGGGGCGGGGAGGGTGTCCAGGACCCGGGCGGCCGGTGCCCGGACGTCGGGGGCCAGCCGGTTCGGGTCGACCCCCAGCAAAGCGACCTGGATCTCCTCCGGGGTGAGGGCGGGCGCGTGTTCGGCCAGGACGTTCAGGGCGCGGGGGTCGTCCGCGCACCGTAGGAGCGCGGCGGCCACGGCGGCCGTCACGTCGCGGTGTTCGGCTTCGCGACGCATCACCCGGGCCAGGGAGGGCACGGCCTCCTCGGGCCGGTAGGCGGCCAGGAGCCGGGCCGCGCTCTTGCGGACGGTCACCTTGGCGGGCCCTTCGAGCGCCCGTGCCAGCGGCGGCCCCAGGCGGGAGGGCGGTGTCCAGCGGGCACAGCGGGACATGACCGGCCCGGCGGCTCGGGACCGCGGACCATCGGCGTGCGCGATGACCCGTTCCAGAGTGCCCGCGGGGTCGGCGGAGCGGCCCAACGCCGACATCGCGGCCTCGCGCAGGAAGACGTCGTCACCGGCCAGGTGGGCAGCCAGGTGCGTCTCGCCGCCGGGGAGCGCGCACAGCGAACGCAGCGCGGCCTCCCGTTCCTCGACGGTCGATACGGGGTCGACGACCGCGGCCCGCAGGTGGGCGGTGAGACGTGCGCGGAGGGACTCGGGCCAGTCCCGTGCCAGGACCCGCTCCACGCGCGGTACCCACACCCGGTCGTCCCCGGTGTCTTCCTCGAAGCGGAAGCCGTCGGCGGACCGTGGCCGATCGGTGGGTTCTTCGGAATCCGGGTGGCCGAGCACGGCGTCCAGGGCGCGGTCGAGCGTGTTCGGGCCGTGGTGCAGGGTCAGCGTCTCCCAGACGCGCGGGACACGAGCGGTGCGCGGATCCCTCTCGAACAGCTCCAGTGCCCGGTCGGCCCGGTCCGGTCCGGTCAGGTAACGGGCGGCGGCTCTCGCGGCGGTGTCGGAGGCGGGGTCGTCCAGCACGATCTCCCGCAGGTGCGGTGCGAGGTCCCGACCCCGACGGCCGAGCTCACCGGCCAGGGCGATGAGCGCTTCGGGGTCACGGCGTCGGATCGCTCGCAGGCCCGGAGCGAGTCGCTCCAGGAGCATCGTCTCCGCGTCGGGCGGCAGGATCTGGCCCAGGCGCGGTTCGGGACCGTGGTGGTGACCGGTGGATTCATTCCCGAGCCACCAGACACTCCGCGGGTTCCGTGCCCACCACGGACGATGGTGACGCGCCCGCTCGGGGTCCCCCCATCCTCGCGCGCCGAACCGTTCGACGAGCCGGGCGTGGGTCTCCACTCCCCAGTCCTGGACGGCCGGGTCGGGGCGGGTCCGCGGGTGGCGCAGCAGACGGGCGACCAGGTCGCGCAGCGCCCGACGGGTGGGCGCCGAGGTGTCGCGTGAGCGGACCGTGTCCCGGACCAATCGATCCAAGGCGTCCAGGCACGGTGACAGCAGGGTCGGTTCCATCGTGACCAGGGAACGCAGCAGGGCCCGCCGCACCGGGTCACGGTCGGCGCCGTGGCGTTCGACCCGCTCAGCCAGGACGGTGGCGAGCAGTTCGGGGTCACCGGTGCGCGCGGTGGCCTCCAGCAGGCGGGCCAGCCCCCGTGCCCTTCGCTCCGGGTCACCGGCGGAGGCGGCCTCGGACAGGAGCGGCGCCGCTTCGGCGTAGGGCAGATGGACGATCGCGTCCAGGTCCCGGTCGGCGTCCAGGCACCGGCTGTTGGTGCGCTGGAAGATCGCGAAGCGACGCAGGGCGTCCCGGGCGATCCCCTCGGCCCGGGCCGGTGGCAGCAGGTCCAGGAACGGGAACAGGGGCTCGGGGGATCGATCGCCCAAGCGTGCGATGGCCCGTTCGATGTGTTCCGCGGCCCGCTCCGGGGGCAGTGATCGCAGCACGCATCGGGCCGTCCCGGGGTTGCGGCGCATCGCGCGCCACAGCTCCCGGTTCAGCCGTGGGCCCAGGGGCGCGCCGTGATGGGGGTCCAGGGTGTCGGTCCGGTCCAACCGGCGGGCGCGTGGCACCCGCAGGTTCCGGTTCCGCAGCGCCGAGCCCTCCAGCATGTCCAGGACCCGGCCGGGGCGGGTCTCGTCCAGCGCGGTCAGGGCCCGGCGGTGCGCCCACCAGGTGAACCCGTCGGTGATCCGTTCGGCGAGGTGATCGGCCAGGGTGTCGGGGTGACGTCGGGCCAGGCGACGCCAGGAGGAGACGGCGTGGGCGAGGTCGGGCAGCCGTCGGGCCACGGTGGCGGAGGTACAGGCCGGCAGCAGCGCCGCCGCGTCCGCGTCGCCGAACTCCGCACGGACCCGGTCGAGCAGGGAGTCGGCCAGGGTGGCCCGTCGAGCGGTGGACAGGGTGCGGTACAGAGCTCGGCGGAGTCCGGCCGAGGCGTCGGTGAGCAGTGGTCGAACGGCTTCGTCGGGGATCGGGAGGGCGCGTACCGCACGCAGGGCGACGCGGCGCAGTTCCGGGTCTGGTCCGGCGAGGTGATGGGCGATGAGGTCGAAGTCGCGGGCGGCCGTGGCCATGTGCAGGGCGAGGTGCCCGTGCCCGTGTTCGTCGAGCTCGCGCAGGAGCGCGGTGAGGTGGGGCGTACCCGAGTGTTCCAGGGCGTACCGGGCCAGTCGGGCCATGCGGTCGGGCCTGGAGAGGGGGCTCACGTGGTGCAGGAGTGCGATGGCCGACCCGAACGTCGGCGTGGTGGGGCTCAACGGCCCGGGCGTGATCCGCCCTTTCTGATGTTCATGGCGGACATCATGGGCCACTCCCCCGGGCCATGGCAAGCCCCGCAGGTCAGGGGCCGGCCACGGTGCGAGGGTGTTACAACGACGCGGCCCGCCAAGCCGCCACCCGGACGTCCTCGTGAGGTGATGCGCCCAGGTCGGCGATGAGCCGCGCCCACGGATCGGCCCAGTCCTGCCGTCGGCCCTCCCTCTCGGCGAGCGCGACGGCGACCAGACCGACCAGACGGCCCGCCTCGCTGTCGTCCCGCCGGGCCGGGGCGAGGAGGTGACGCAGCAGCACGGCGAGGTGTCGGGGACCCACCCCGTGGACGATCCGGCCCGGGGTCAGGTCCGCGACCGCCGCCTCCGGTGCGGCCGACCGGTCACCGGGGTGACGGGCGGCCAGGTCGGCCCAGGCTCGGACCCGGGTCTCGAACACCTCCGCGGACAGGATCCGGTTCCGGTTCCAGGTCAGGGTGGGCAGGTCGGCCAGGCGTAGCAGCAGCGCCTCGGCGCGCAGTCCCGGGTGCGCGGCCAGCCGTTCCACGGCGTGGTCCAGGCCGGGTACGGCGGTGTGCGGGTCTTCGCGTCCCCGGAGTCGCTCGGCGAGTATCCGGGCGGTAGCGACCGCCCTGCGCGGCAGGGAGGGGCTACGGTCCGTCTCCGGTCCTCGGACGGGGACCTCTCGGCCGATGGGCGGGCACAGGTCCGCCAGTTCCGCCACCACGGCGGGCAGCCGCTCCCGGTAACGGCGTTCCCGGAGCAGCCCCTCGAAGAGGCGCAGCACACGTTGGTCGGACCGGGACAGGTCCTTCAGGTTCTCGACGAGACTCTCGGCGAGGGCCTCGTCCCACAGCGCCCAACCCGAGATCCGGGCGCACACGTCGACGCGCTCGTCGATGGCGGGGTCGCCGCTCTCGGGAAGGGACACCATGAACCGGGCCACCCGGGCGCGCAGATCCGGGTGTACGTCCAGGGGCGGGTGTGCCAGCAGGGTGGACCTGGCCACGGGGTCGTCGAAGGTACCGACGCGTTCCTCACGGTCACGCGCGTACGCGGGTTTCCGTCTGTTGATGTGCGCGGTGACATGGGTGTGCGTGAACGTTCATGAGTGGACACCCCGAACCACTTTGCCGACGAGAGGGTTCCACCGGGCCGGGATCGGTCCGCGCCCTGACTCGGGCAGAGGAGTTTTCCGGTTCGGGCCACACCCACCCCCGGAGGTGGCTAGCGTGGTGTTCGAAAACGGGGATCGAACACGGTCAGGGGGTGAGGAGCGGGTGGCAGGAACCGATCAGCGGGGTGTGCGGACGATCGCGGATCCCTATCTGGTTCCGGGACCGACCGGTGTGGCCGTGCGCACCCGCCTCAAACACCTGACCGTGCAGGATGAGAAGGTGCTCCGATTGGTCGGCGCACACCTGGGGTCGCTGGCCGCTGCCGATCTCAAGGCCCGGTGCGCCCACGGGTCGAACCATGACAGTGCGTCGTGGGCGGCGCGTAAGCGCCACCTGACGCCGGAGTCGTCTTCGCGGTGGGCGGGGTCGATCACCAA
The DNA here is from genome assembly GCF_900143625.1 of Nocardiopsis sp. JB363. GTDB lineage: Bacteria > Actinomycetota > Actinomycetes > Streptosporangiales > Streptosporangiaceae > Nocardiopsis. The sequence goes on along the minus strand of NZ_FRFF01000101.1, from coordinate 12,007 downwards.
GGCCACCCACGACCAGTGGGCGTTGGCCCGACGCGGCCAAGTCGCACACCTACGCTCTGTGGAAGCCGGGATCACCACGATCCGCCACCGGTTGTCGTTGCCGGTCAGCGCCAAGGGCACCAAGAAGAAGCCGGGCGGATATCGCAGCAAGCGAGAGTGGCACGCCAAGACCCGGCGCCTGGCCACCCTTCAAGACCGGCTCGCCACGGTGCGGGCCGACTTCGAGGCAGGGAAAGTCTCCGTGGTGCGCGGCGGTAAACGTTTGTCCCGCCACCGCCACCACCTCGATGCGGCTCAGCTCACCGAGACCGCCTGGCGTGAGCGGTGGCAAGCGGCCCGCTGGTTCCTTCAGGCCGATGGGGAAACGGGGAAGCGGTTCGGGAACGAGACGATCCGCCTCACCCCGCAGGGTGAGGTGTCGATCAAACTCCCGGCGCCGCTGGCCGGGTGGGCGAACGCCCCGCACGGCCGGTACCGGCTCTCGGGCACGGCCGCCTTCGCCCACCGGGGCGGGGAGTGGGCCGAGCGGGTGGCGGCGAACCGGGCCGTGGCCTACCGGGTGCACCTGGATGTGGATCGTGGGCGCTGGTATGTGACCGCCTCGTGGCAGATCGCGGCGCCATCGCAGATCCCTCCTCGCGCCGCCCTCACCGAGGGGGTGATCGGTGTCGATATGAACTCCGACCACCTGGCCGCCTGGCGTCTGGACACCCATGGCAACCCCATCGGGGACCCGCGCCGGTTCGACTACCAGTTGTCCGGCAGCGCCACCCACCGTGACGCCCAGGTGCGCCATGCCTTGTCGGGGCTGTTGCGCTGGGCGCAAAGCTGTGGCGTGAAAACGATCGCGGTGGAGGATCTGGACTTCACCGACTCCAAGAGTCGGGAGAAGCACGGCCGCAGGAAACTGTTCCGGCAGGTCATCTCCGGGATGCCCACCGCCAAGCTGCGTGCCCGGCTGACCTCGATGGCCCACGCCACCGGTATCACGATCATCGCTGTGGATGCGGCCTACACCTCCAGGTGGGGCGCCCAGCACTGGCAAAAACCCACCACCAGCAAGAAACGTCAGACCTCCGGTCACGATGCGGCGAGCATCGCGATCGGGAGACGCGCCCAAGGGCACCCGATCCGGCGACGGACGACACCGCCCCGCACCCACCGGAGTGATGGGTACGGGCCTCGGACCGTCCAGGCCAGGCCGGGCGCTCGTGGGGGTGAGGAAATCCGCCACCCCGGTTGGGAACGCGCACCCGATGCGCGCACCCCGACCTTGGGAGAACGAGAACGCGGAGGACCAGCGCATCCAACACCGTTCGGGACGCGCGCAGCACCAGGGGCGGCATCAGATGTCACCCCTGCACACTGCTGAGGAACGGTTCTCCAGGTCGGCGCGGGCACGGGTGAGGGCCTCAGGGGTGTCCACGTCGAAGGAGTCCGGGGCGCCGGAGAGCGGCACGTGCGCGGGTTCCAGTGGGCCGAGCAACCCGAAGAGCGAGTTTCGCGTGTAGGTGGCGAGGGCCTCGCGCAGGGTGTCGGTGCGCCACAGGCCGGTGAGCCACTGTTCGCGGCCGGAGGCGTCCACCAACACGGCGCCGTTCGCGGGGTCCGCGGCGTGGGCCAGGGCGGCGAGGTGCTCGGGGCGCAGGTAGGGCAGGTCGGCGGCGAGCAGCGCACACCAGGGAGCGCGCACGTTCGGCAGACCGGCGCGCAGGGCGGGCACCGGGCCGGCCCCCGGCGGGTCCTCCCGTACGTAGACGGCCGGTGGCAGGTCCCGTTCGGGTCCGACCACGGTGACGCCGGCGTCGGGGGCGTGCGCGCGCACGGTGGCGGCGACGTGTTCCAGCAGGGTGCATCCGGCGATGGTCAGGCCCGGCTTGTCGAGCCCGCCCATGCGGGTCGCCGCTCCCCCGGCCAGGATCACCGCGTCCAGGTGCTTGTTCACGCCCCCAGCATGCCGTACGGGCGCCGTGGGGACGGCGCCCGTACGGTTCAGCCCTTGACGCAGACGACCTGGCGCAGGTGGGCGACCACCTGGACGAGGTCGGTCTGGGCCTTGATCACCGACTCCAGGTTCTTGTAGGCGGCGGGGATCTCGTCCACGACCCCGCGGTCCTTGCGGCACTCCACGCCCTTGGTCTGCTTGGCGAGGTCGGCTTCGGTGAAGGTCTTGCGCGCCTTGTTGCGGCTCATCCGGCGGCCCGCTCCGTGGGAGGCGGAGTTGAACGAGGCCGGGTTGCCCAGTCCCTTCACGATGTAGGTTCCCGTCGCCATGCTGCCCGGAATAATCCCGAATTCGCCCGAACCGGCGCGGATGGCGCCCTTGCGGGTGACCAGCACGTCGACCCCGTCGTAGGTCTCCTCGGCCACGTAGTTGTGGTGGCAGGAGATCCACTGCTCGAACGTGGTGCCGCGGACCTGCTCGGCCAGGACCTTGCAGGCCAGGCCCATCATGACGTCGCGGTTGCGGCGGGCGTAGTCCTGGGCCCAGAACAGGTCGCGCCGGTAGGCGTCCATCTCCGGGGTGTCGGACAGGAACACCGCCAGGTCGCGGTCGGGCAGGTCCTGGTTGTGCGGCAGTGCCTGGGCCTGGCCGATGTGGTGGTCGGCGAGTTCCTTGCCGATGTTGCGCGAACCCGAGTGCAGGACCAACCACACGGTCTCGTCGTCGTCCAGGCACACTTCGAGGAAGTGGTTGCCGCCGCCCAGGGTGCCCATCTGGCGCCGGGCGCGCTCGTTTTTGGGGTGGACGGCCTCGGCCAGGTCGTCGAAGCCGGCCCAGAAGGTGTCCCATCCGGAGCTGCGCAGGCCCGGGACCCGGGTGGGGTCGACGGGTTCGTCGTGGAAGTGGAAACCGACCGGGATGGTCGCCTCCAGGGCCGAGCGCAGGCGACGCAGGTCATCGGGCAGGCGCTTGGCGCGCAGGCCGGTGCGCACCGCGGTCATGCCGCAGCCGATGTCGACGCCGACCGCGGCGGGGCTGACGGCGTCGCGCATGGCGATGACGGAACCGACCGTGGCGCCCTTGCCGTAGTGGACGTCGGGCATGACTGCGAGCCCGTGGATCCAGGGCATGCGGGTGACGTTGCGAAGCTGGTCCATGGCGGCGGACTCGACCCCGTTCGGGTCGGCCCACATGCGGATCGGCACGCGTTCGCCGGGAACCTCGGTGTAGGACATGGGGCCACCTCCCTTTCGTGTCGGCCCCGGGGACGCGGTCTCGCGTCCCCAGGACATCAAGTCAGAGCGGGAGGTCGGGGGCAACCGCATTTTCGCGGAGCCCGGGTTCGGCCGGGTCAGCCACCGATCGCGGACATCGGGCGGGCCGGTTGCAGGAAACTCGGGTCGTTGATGCCGTGGCCGGGCAGCTTGCTCGCCACGGCGGCCTTCCACCGCTCGGCGATCTCGTCGTCGGTGGCGCCCTCGCGCAGGGGCGTGCGCAGGTCCGACTCCTCACGGGCGAAGAGGCAGTTGCGGATCTGGCCGTCGGCGGTCAGCCGCACTCGGTCACAGGCCCCGCAGAAGGGCCTGGTCACCGAACCGATGACGCCGACGGTGGCGGGCCGGCCGTCGGGGAAGTCCATTCCACGCACGTGGAACAGCTCCGCCGGGGCGCTTCCTCGGGTGTCGGCGTCGGTCGCCTCCAGGTCGAACTCGGCCTCCAGCTTCTTGAGGATCTCGTCGGCCGTGACCATGGTGTCGCGCCGCCAGCCGTGTTGGGCGTCCAGCGGCATCTGCTCGATGAAGCGCAGTTCGTAGCCGTGTTCGATACAAAAACGCAGCAGGTCGGCGGCTTCGTGGTCGTTGATGTCGCGCATGAGCACGGTGTTGACCTTGACGGGGGTGAGGCCGGCCGCCGCGGCGGCGGCCATCCCCTCCAGGACGTCGTTCAGACGGCGGCGTCGGGCGAGCTTCTCGAACACGACGGGGTCGAGCGTGTCGAAGGAGACGTTGACCCGGTCCAGCCCGGCCTCCGCGAGCGCGGGGGCCATGCGGGCGAGACCGATCCCGTTGGTGGTCAGGGCCGTCTGCGGACGGGGGTCGAGTTCGGTGGTGCCGGCGAGGATGCCGGGCAGGCCGCGGCGGAGAAGGGGCTCGCCGCCGGTGAAACGGACCTCGTCGATGCCGAGTCGGGTGACCCCGATACGGATGAGTCTCAGGAGTTCGTCGTCGGTGAGCAGTTCCGGTTTGGGCAGCCACTCCAGCCCTTCAGGAGGCATGCAGTAGGTGCATCTGAGGTTGCAGCGGTCGGTGAGCGAGACCCTGAGGTCGGTCGCCACACGCCCATAGGAGTCGGACAGCACAGGCGGTCACCCTCTCCAGTCTGAATTGCCGAGTAGGCGGTACGCCGTTTTGCACCCACCCGAGGGATACCCACTCGTCAGGGTAGAAGATCCGCTTTCACGGTGAGTAGGCTTGATCACACCTTTTGCCGTATTTCGTCGGTGACCACCATGATCCCCCGCCCCATGTGGACCTTCACCCCAAGGAACAACGCGAATCGTTGTCCGAAAGTTTCCCGAGGACCGCGCGGGCGACTTCGGCGCCCGGACGAGGACCGTGGGTGATGACATCGCCGTGCCCGATGCCCCATGCTCTACCGAAGACGACGGTTCGATCGTCGCAGAGCCCTACGACAACGAGGAGGCGGGACACGGTGATCAGCACACGCGAGTGGGCCCTGGCGGGCGGGCCCGACGGTTCGGCGAAGCTGGCGGCCCGGGCCTGGGCGCCCACCGAAGGCGAACCCACCTGGCTGGCCGTCCTGGCGCACGGGTACGGCGAGCACCTGGGCCGCTACCACCAGGTCGCCGAGGACCTGTGCGCGGCCGGCGCGGTGGTCTACGGCGCCGACCACCGCGGGCATGGGAAGTCCTCCGGCGAGCGCGTCCTGATCGACGACTACGCCGGGGTGGTGGAGGACGTCCACAGAGTCGTCGCCCAGGCGCGCACCGCCTACCGCACCATCCCCCTGGTGCTGATCGGCCACTCCATGGGTGGCATGATCGCCGCCCGCTACGCCCAGGTGTACCCGGAGTCGCTCCAGGCGCTGGTGCTGTCCGGGCCGGTCCTCGGGCGATGGACCGCGGCCGAACGACTCGCGGCCGCCACGGAGATCCCCGACGACCCCATCGACCCGGCCGTCCTGTCCCGCGACCCCGAGGTGGGACGGGCCTACATGGCCGACGAACTGGTCTGGCACGGACCGTTCAAGCGCCCCACCGTCGAGGCGCTGCTCACCGAACTGGAGCGCGGCAACGCGTCCGGGACCGTGGGTTCGCTGCCGACGCTGTGGGTGCACGGCAGCGAGGACGCGCTGGTGCCGATCTCCGACACCCGGGTGGGGATCGAAGGACTCGCCGGTGAGGACTTCACCGCGCGAATCTTCCCCGGCGCCCGCCACGAGGTGTTCAACGAGACCGACCGCGGCGAGGTCCTGGCCGAGGTGATCCGCTTCGCCCACCGCTTCACCGACTGACCTCGCATCGAGGGGCCGAGGAGCCGAGCGCATGACCAACCCACCATCCGCGTCGGGGGCCGGACGGCCAGGTGAACCGTACGGACACCCGATGCCCTCGTTCGCACCACCGCTCTCGGAGGTGGTGACCTCGCGGGAGGTCGTGCGCGCCCTGTTGCGCGAACAGCACCCGGACCTGGCCGATCGCGAGATCGCCGACCCCGTCGAGGGTTTCGACATGGCCGTGTTCCGCCTCGGCGAGGACCTGGCGGTGCGGCTGCCGCGCCATCGGGAAGCGGTCGTCTCCTTGGACGCGGAGGTCCGGTGGGCGGCGAAGCTGAGCGAAGGATGGACGTTCCCCGCACAGCGGATCGTACGGCTGGGTGTTCCGGGCGAGGAGTTCCCCTGGTGTTGGGCCGTCACGTCCTGGCTTCCCGGCCGGATCGCGGCGGAACACCCCCTGGACGCGTCGGCGGCGCCGGACCTGGGGCGGGCCCTGGCCCGGATCCATCGGCCCGCGCCCGCCGACGCCCCGTTCGACGTCGAGCAGAGCATCCGGCTCATCGAGCGTGATCCCGTGCTCCGAACGATGCTGCGGATCCTGCCCGCGGTGGGGGCCGCGCGAGGCCTGAATCTGGACTCGGGCGCCGTGGAGGAGTTGTGGGCTCGGGCGCTCTCGGTACCCGACGACGCCCCGCGGGTCTGGATCCACGCCGACCTGCACCCGTTCAACGTGATCTCCGACGGCGGCCGGTTCGGCGGCATCATCGACTGGTCGTCCATCTCGCGCGGTGACCCGGCGGTGGATCTGGGTTTCCTGTGGTTGCTGCTGCCTCGCGCCGCCGTGGGCGAGGCCTACCGGGTCTACGGCGACCTCGACGAGGCCACGGCGGCGCGGGCCGAGGGGATCGGGTTGGTGAAGGCGGCCACGCTCGCCGGGGTGCCGAAGGACGAGGTCGCCCGGATCGGGTGGCGGGCGTTGGCGGAACTGGGCGTGGCGGTTCGTGTGGGAAGTGACGGCGGGTCCGGTGACCTCACACGTACAGGCGACCGCGCGGTTGGGCGGGGTGGGCCAGGATCTCGGCGTAGGCGGCGGCCAGACGTTCCACCGCGTCGACCATGACCTCCGGCGGGCGGGTGTAGGCCAACCGCAGGTAATGCTCCAGGGTCCCGTCCGCCCCGAAGACCGGCCCGGCCGCCGGGTGGACCCCGTGCCGGATCGCGGTGGTGGACAGTGCGCTCGCCACCGGTTGCGGCAGTGTCACCCACAGCACCAGGCCTCCCCCGGGCACGCTGGGCCGCCAGTCGGGCAGCCGGTCGCGTAGGGCGCGCAGGAGGGCGTCCCGGTTGCGACGCAGCTCCCGGCTGCGCTCGGCGCGGATGCGCAGCACGTCCGCCAGCAGGTGGGTGGCGGTGAGCTGATCGTGCACCGAACCGGCCAGGTCGAAGCGTTGGCGCACCTGCATGAGCCGGGTGACCATCGGCGGGGTGGCACGCACCCAGCCCACCCGCAGTCCGCCCCAGAACAGCTTGGCCACCGAGCCCACGGTCAACACTCGCCCGTCGGTGTCGTGGGAGGCCACCGGGGCGGGCAGGTCACCGGAGTCGATGGCCAGTTCCGCCGCGGACTCGTCGACGATGAGATGGGTGTTGGCGCGGCGCGCCTCCCGGACCAGGACGTGCCGTTCGTCGTCGTCCATGAGAGCGCCGGTGGGGTTGTGGAAGTCGGCGACCGTGTACGCCACGGCCGGTTTCCATTGGCGGAAGGCGTCCACCAGGTATTCCATGTCCCATCCCTGCGGGGTCACCCCGGTGGTGCGCAGACGCGCCCCGTTGCGGCGGGCGGCGTCCAACCCGTGCGGGTAGGTGGGCGACTCCAGCAGCACCTGGTCGCCCTGTTGGACCAGTAGATCCATGGCCAGGGTGATGCCCTGTTGGGCGCCGTTGGTGACGAAGATCTGTTCGGGTGTGGTGGGCAGCCCGCGCTCGACGTAGCGGCGGGCGATGGCGTGGCGTAGTTCGGGCAGGCCGTAGGGGTAGTAGCCCATGCCGGCGACGTGGGCGGCGAGCTGCTCGGAGGCGTGGAAGGAGGCCTCGCGCAGCCCTTCCACGGCGGGCGGCGCGGCCACCCCGAGATCGATGTGCTCGGCCGCGGGGGTGAACGGGGAGGGCTCATGGGTTCCGGAGTCGGGCAGGACCGTCCAACTGCCGGCGCCCTGCCTGCTGTCCAGGTAACTGTTGTCACGCAGCCAGGCGTAGGCGGCGGTGACGGTGTTGCGACTCACCCCGAGGGCCGTGGCCAGGTCGCGTTCGGCCGGTAGACGGGTGTGGGTGGGCACCCGGCCGTCCAGGACCAGACGGCTGACGGCCTGGGCGATGGCCAGGTAGTAGGGGCGTTCCACGGGCGCCTCGCCGATGAGGCGAGCGAGCAGGCGCCCGTTGATCCTGCGGGTTCCGCCACCGGTTCCGGGGCGGTCACTGCGCTGTTTCGCCAAGGAGGCTCTCCACCTCGGTGGGTCTGAATCAGACCACTTGTCCTGATTGGCTCTTCATTTCTGGCACTTCTTGGTCCACGATACCGATGTGGCTCCCCCAATGGCTCGTCATCCAATGACAGGATGACTTTTTCTGAGAGGAAGGCCGTGTCCAGTACGGTCCGCACCCTGGTGTCCCGGGTCCTGATCACCCCGGCGCTGCCGCGTCCGCGTCTGCGCCGCCTGGCCCAGCTCTACCTGGGCCTGTACCTGTACGGGCTCAGCGGCGCCATGCTCATCCGCTCCGGTCTCGGGGCCACGCCCTGGGACGTACTGCACCAGGGCCTGTCCCTCCAGACGGGACTGTCGATCGGCACCTGGAGCGTGATCGTCGGCGCGTTGCTGATGCTGCTGTGGATCCCCCTGCGACAGCGGGCGGGGATCGGCACGCTCAGCAACGTGATCGTGATCGGCGTTTCGGTGGACGTGTCCCTGTGGCTGCTCCCCAGCACCGACCTCATGCTCTGGCGCGTACTGCTGCTGGTGTCGGGCGTGCTGGTGTGCGCGGTGGCGACCGGTTGCTACATCGGGGTGGGGCTCGGCCCCGGGCCGCGGGACGGGCTGATGACCGGACTGGCCTCGCGCGGACTCTCCGTCCGCACGGCCCGCACCCTCATCGAACTGACCGTGGCGCTTTCCGGGTTCCTGCTGGGTGGCACGGTGGGGGTGGGCACCGTGGTGTTCATGGTGACCATCGGACCGCTCGCCCAGGTGTTCCTGCCGATGATGCGGATGCCGGAGCCGACCTCCCACGGCGACGGTGATCCGGAGCAGGCGCGGGCCTGACGACGCCCGGCCCCTCGGTCGTCCATGATCACCACGACATAACTTCTCTCCGGAAAAACTCCCTATTTCATCCCATATTTCCACGCACAGGCATATGCACGTGCACCTCGGGGTAGCAACGGCCCCGTGGAGCGTGGAAGATGGGACCGCGGTAAACGGCGAGGGCCGGGTTCGGCACTTTCTCCCACCGTTCTTTTCGGCTGCCTCCACTTGGGAACATATCCGGGAAAGACACAGACGGACGACCGGGGGAACAGTGGTCCGAACAACGCCCCGACCCGCGCAGAGGTCGGGCGACGAAACCCCGAGGGGGCGCGCACACGGACGTGCGCGCAGCGGTTCGCTACGGCGCGAGGCCCCCTGTTCGGTCGGGGACACCACTCGCGCCTACCGCGTGATCGTGACGACGTGATGGGGGTGAGCCGCGTGCCGGGCTGGATTGAAGACTACGCAATGATCGGCGACATGCAGACAGCCGCGTTGGTCGGTCGCGACGGTTCCATCGACTGGGCGTGTCTGCCCGACTTCGACTCCTCCGCCTGCTTCGCGGCCCTTCTGGGCGACGAACAGAACGGCCGCTGGAACCTGCGCCCCACCGGAGGCACGGCCAACGCCGACCGTCGCCGCTACCGGGGCCACACCCTCATCCTCGAACAGGAATGGGACACCGACACCGGCACCGTGCGGGTCATCGACTTCATGCCGCCACGCGGCGGCGCCCCGCACATCGTGCGACTCGTGGAGGGTGTGCGCGGCACCGTGGAGATGAGCACGACGCTGCGCATCCGCTTCGACTACGGGCACGTCGTGCCCTGGGTGCACCGGACCGGCACCGAACTGGTCGCCATCGCCGGCCCCGACGCCGTCTGGCTCAGCAGCCCCGTCCACCTCAAGGGTCACAACTTCACCCACGACGCCACCTTCACCGTCAACGAGGGTCAGCGGATCCCCTTCGTGATGACCTGGCACCCCTCCCAGATCGAGGAGTCCGACCACCTGGACGCCGAGAAGGCTCTCTCGCGCACCGAGCGTTTCTGGGAACAGTGGGTCAGCCAGTGCAGGTACGAGGGTCCCTACCGGGAGGCGGTGGTGCGCTCCCTCATCACGCTCAAGGCCCTCACCTACCAACCCACCGGCGGCATCGTCGCCGCGCCCACCTCCTCCCTGCCCGAGGACATCGGCGGGGTGCGCAACTGGGACTACCGGTACTGCTGGCTGCGCGACGCCACCATCACGCTGGAAGCCCTCATCCGTTCCGGGTACAAGGACGAGGCGCAGGCCTGGCGCGAATGGCTGGTCCGCGCGGTCGCGGGCGAACCCCAGCTGATGCAGATCATGTACGGCATCCGGGGCGAGCGACGACTCACCGAGTGGGAGGCCGACTGGCTGCCCGGCTACGAGGGCTCCAGCCCGGTCCGGATCGGCAACGCCGCCGTGGGCCAGTACCAGCTCGACGTGTACGGCGAGGTCATGGACGTGCTGCACCTGGCCCGGCGGTCCGGGATCCGTGGCAGCGCCCACCTGTGGGGTTTGCAAAGGTCCCTGGTCAATTACCTGGAGTGGTGCTGGGACGAACCCGACGAGGGCCTGTGGGAGGTGCGCGGGCCACGGCAGCACTTCGTGCACTCCAAGGTGATGGCGTGGGTGGCGGCCGACCGCGCGGTGCGCAGCATCGAGGAGTTCAACAAAGAGGGCCCCATCGAACGGTGGACGGCACTGCGCGACACCATCCACGCCGAGGTGTGCGAGTACGGCTACGACCCACAGCGCAACACCTTCACCCAGTACTACGGGAGCAAGGAGCTGGACGCCGCCCTGCTGCTCATCCCCGAGGTCGGGTTCCTGCCCTACGACGACCCCCGTGTCATCGGCACCATCGACGCGGTCCGCAAGGACCTGATGGTGGACGGTTTCGTACTGCGCTACCGCACCGACCTGGAAACCTCCGCCGACCAACTGCCCGGGGACGAGGGCGCCTTCCTGGCGTGCAGCTTTTGGATGGCGAACGCGCTGTTGTCCATCGGTCGCCAGGACGAGGCCAAGCAGCTGTTCGAGCGTCTGCTGTCACTGCGCAACGACGTGGGTCTGCTGGCCGAGGAATGGGACCCGCGGGCAGGCCGCCAGGTCGGCAACTTCCCGCAGGCCTTCAGCCACGTGCCGTTGGTGACCACGGCGCTGAACCTGGCCGACCGCCAAGGCGGCTGGCGCGCGGAGTAACGGTCTTGGAGGATCGCGACGCCCCCGCGCGCTCTGTGTGCGGGGGCGTTCGTCGTCGGTTCAGTCGGTGGACAGGGTCGGTTCGACCCAGACCGGAGAGACATCGGATCCGGTGAATTCGACGTCCAGACGCATCCGGAGCGTGTCGGACACATCCACTTCGATGTCGACAGTCTCCCCCAGGGTGATCGTCTCGGTGGAGACCACCTCGTCGTCGTTCTGGACACTGAAGGTGACACTCACACCGGACTTCGAGTTGTCGTCCAAGCCGAGCGTCGCGGTGAAGGTGTCCCAGGATCGGCTGAGGTTGTACTCGGCCCAAGCGGATTCACACGCATTTCTGCAAGAATCCGCCGCCAGCAGCACCCGATGGTGGACCTCACCGTTGAGCTCGGCACGCTCCGGTTCCCAGATTCCCGCACCAATGTCGACCGGCTCCATCTGCGTGAGCAGCCGCTCTCCGGTTTCGAGGTCCTCTTGGGCCTCCTCGGACGGGTCGGCCGACGCGTCGGCGGTGTCGTCCTCCTCCGCACTCGCGGAAGCGGATTCCTCCGAGGTCGGTGAGGGTCGGGGTTCCTCGGAGGGTGTGGGCGGGGCCGCCGCGTCGACGGGCGGGTCGACCTCCTCGGTCCCCATCACGGTGGGCAGCACCCGGTCCATCACCACGTAGGTGGCGCCACCACCGATCACCATGAACACGACGGCGCCGGCGGCGATCCCCAACAGGAGCGGTTTACGGGACTTGCGCTCGGGCGGTTCCGCGGCCGTTCCGAGGGGCTGCGAGACCGGGCCGGAACCGTAGGGGCCGCTGTGGGTGCCGGAGTAGGCGCCGCCGTGGGCCGGCATGCCGTGTGTGGGACCGCTCTGGGCGGCGGGCCCGGAGCCCGGCCAGGGTCCCGAGGGGGCGCCCTGTCCTTGGGGTGGGCCGAAGCCGGGGCGTCCGGGTGGGCCGCTCGGTGGCCCCGGCCGAGGTCCACCGGTCGGGTTCGTCCCAGCACCACTCCAGGTAATT
>NZ_FRFF01000066.1 GCF_900143625.1 Nocardiopsis sp. JB363 | reverse complement strand
GGGGTTCGGGCGCGGCGGTCCGGGGGGGGGTGGGGGCTGGCCCATGGGGGTACCTCGTCGTCCTCGTGTCGGCTACTGCGCCCCGGAAAGTTCCGGGGAACTCCAGTTTTATCCGACACGGGAGACACCGGGGCCCATACTCACGGTGATCATCACCATTGGCCGGAAGAGGCCGCCACCCGACCGGCCCGCTCCGATTTCCGGGCACCCCGCGCGCGGATCACGGCCGTTCCCGCCCCCCGCACCCCCGAAGCCGTCGACAATGGGGGGCGTGAAAGGACGACTCCGCATCCACCTGGGTTCGGCACCCGGGGTGGGCACCACCCACCACGCCCTGACCGAAGCCCGCATACGGGTCGAACGCGGCGCCGACATCGTGATCGGCGCGGTGCACACCCATCGCAGAGTCCACACGTCAGCCCTGCTGCGTGGGCTCGAAACCGTTCCCGCGCACCCTTCGGGGGCGATGGACACCGCCGCCGTCATCACCCGCGCCCCCGAACTCGTCGTCGTCGACGACCTGGCCCGACCCAACCCGCCGGGGGCGCCCAACCCGACCCGCTGGCAGGACGTGGAGGAGCTGCTCGCCGCCGGGATCGACGTGCTCTCCACCGTGGGAATCCATCACCTGGAGTCGCTGTACGACGTCGTCCACCAGATCACCGGGGTACGCCCCGAACACACCGTCCCCGATCGGGTGGTGCGTTCGGCGCAGGAGATCGAACTGGTCGACGTCACCCCACAGGAACTACGCCGACGCATGGCCCACGGCGACCTGCATCCGGCCGAGCGGGTGGACGCCGCCCTGGCCGACTACTACCGCGAGGGCAACCTGGCCGCGCTGCGGGAACTGGCGCTGCTGTGGACCGCCGACCGGGTCGAGGAAGGACTGTCCCGGTACCGGGGCGAACACAAGATCCGGGACACCTGGGAGGCCAGGGAGCGGGTCGTGGTGGCGCTGACCGGCGGACCCGAGGGCGAGACACTGATCCGACGGGCCGCGCGGGTCGCCGACCGTTCCCGCGGGGGCAGGCCCCAACCCAGCGACCTGATCGCGGTGCACGTGATCCCGCCCAGTGGCCTGGGTGAAAGACCCACCAGTGAACTCCTGCGCCAGCGTCGGCTGCTCGCGGAATTGGGTGGCGCCTACCACCAGGTGGTGGGGACGGACGTGCCCTCGGCGCTGCTGGAGTTCGCCCGGGGCACGCACGCCACCCAGATCGTCCTGGGTTCCTCCCGCAGGCGCGCCTGGCAGTACGTGTTCGGCCCGGGTGTGGGCGCGATCGTAGCGCGCGAGTCCGGCGACATCGACGTGCACATCGTCACGCACGAGGAAGTGGGCGGCGGCCGGTGGCTGCTGCCGGCCCCGGGTCGGGGGCTGAACGAACACCGCCGTGTGTGGGGGTGGACGCTCTCGTTGATGGCGCCACCGCTGGTCACCCTGATTCTGGCGCTGCCGGTCTTCTCAGAGGTCGGCCCGGCCTCCGACCCACTGTTCCTGCTGCTCATCACGGTGGGGACCGCCGCGGTGGGCGGGCTGCGCCCGGCGGTCGCCTCCGCGCTGTGGAGCGCGGTGCTGCTCACCGTGCTGTTGTCGCCCTTGCACGACAGACCCTCGGTGTCGGTCGACAACTTCCTGGCGATGGCGGCGTTCATCCTGGTGGGTTCGTTGGTGGCGGTGATGGTGGAGATGGCGGCCCGACGCTCGGCGCAGGCGGTGCGCGCCCGCGCCGAGGCGGACGCCGTGGCGGTGCTGGCCGCGAGCGTGCTGGCCGGGAACGAACCCCTCCAAGCGTTGCTGCGGCGGATCCGGGAGACCTTCGGGCAACGATCGGCGAGTCTCCTGGAACGACGGGACGACGATCGTTGGCATCCGGTGCACAGCGTGGGCGCCCCGGCTTGTGAGTCACCGGAGGACGCTGACGCGCTGGTGACGGTGTCCGACAGCATCGTCCTGGCGTTGCGCGGTCGGGTTCTGCCCGCCGCCGACCGCGGGGTGCTCGGCGCGTTCGCCACCCACGTGGGCATCGCCTTGGAGCACCAACGACTGGCCTGGGACGCGGCGGAGGCGCGCGCCCAGGCGGCGGGCAACCGAATGCGCACCGCGCTGCTCGCGGCGGTCTCCCACGACCTGCGCACGCCGTTGACCTCGATCAAGGCGAGTGTGTCCAGCCTGCGCGCCACCGACATAGAACTGTCCGACGATGACCGCTCGGAGCTGCTCGAAACCGTGGAGGAGTCCGCGGACCGCCTGAACCGGCTCATCGGGAACCTGCTGGACATGAGCCGGGTGCAGACCGACAGTGTGGTGCCGCGGTTGCGGGCCGAGGTCCTGGACGAGGTGCTGTCGGCGACCCTGCTGGGGGTTCCGAGCGACTCGGTGGTGGTGGACGTGCCGAACGACCTGCCCCGGGTGCGGGTGGACGCGGGACTGCTGGAACGTGCGATGGCCAACGTGGTGACCAACGCGGTGCGGTACAACCCGGCGCCCGGTAACCCGGTGCTGGTGTCGGCCAGCGCGCACGAGGGATACGTGCAGTTGAGGGTGGTGGATCGAGGTCCGGGGGTGTCGGACGAGGCCAAGCAGCGGATGTTCGAGGCGTTCCAGCGATTGGGCGACGCGCCCCAGGGCACGGGGGTGGGTCTGGGGTTGGCGGTCGCCCGTGGTTTCGTTGAGGCGATGCACGGCTCCCTGGCCCCCGAGGATACGCCGGGCGGCGGTTTGACGATGGTGATCACGTTGCGTGCGGTGACGCCGGATGACGAGGAAGACGAGAGGCGGGCCGATGCGGGTCCTGGTCGTTGACGACGACGTGCAGATCATCCGAGCGATGCGGATCAACCTGCGAGCCCGGGGTTATGACGTGGACACCGCCGGAGACGGGGCGAGCGCGCTGCGCCTGGTGGAGGAACACCTGCCGACGGTGGTGCTGCTGGACCTGGGACTGCCGGACATGGAGGGCGTGGAGGTCATCCAGCGACTGCGCGGGTGGTCGCAGGTGCCGATCATCGTGCTGTCGGCGCGGCACTCGGCCGGCGAGAAGGTGCGTTGCCTGGACCTGGGCGCGGACGACTACGTGACCAAGCCGTTCGGCATGGACGAGCTGTTGGCCCGGATGAGGGCCGCCGAACGCCGGGCGGTGCAGGTGGAGGAGGCCCCGGTCGTGCGGACCGAGGCCTTCGATGTGGACCTGGGCGCCAAGCGGGTCCTGCGCGACGGCGAAGAGGTGCGGTTGACTCCGACGGAGTGGCACATCCTGGAGATCCTGGCCCGCAACGTCGGCCGTTTGGTGAGCCAGCGCCGGTTGCTGCACGACGTGTGGGGCCCCGCCTACCAGAACGAGACCAACTACCTGCGGGTGTACCTGGCGCAACTGCGCCGCAAGCTGGAACCGGACCCTTCCCGTCCCAGGTACCTGATCACCGAGGCCGGTCGCGGCTACCGCTTCGAACGCGACGCCTGATCGGCGGTCGGTGGTTCGGGGTCAGGCGGGGACCCGACAGAG
Organism: Nocardiopsis sp. JB363; assembly: GCF_900143625.1. GTDB lineage: Bacteria > Actinomycetota > Actinomycetes > Streptosporangiales > Streptosporangiaceae > Nocardiopsis. The sequence continues at coordinate 7,746 of NZ_FRFF01000066.1, read as the reverse complement.
GTTCAGCAGCAGGTCGAACTCGACCGAACCGGTCTGGCCCCGGTTGGCCTTGGCGACCGCCATGCACGGGGCGAACGCCCGTGCCCACTCCAGCATCCGGTCGCCGTCCACCTCCATGACCCGAGAGAGCACCCCCACGCGGCGCTCCACCTCGGCGATGTCGGTGGCCTTCCACAGGGTCCAGTCGACCGCGTCCACGGCTCCGTCCCCGAGGCAGGCGTGGGGGTCCAGGACCACCAGCCCCCGGGAGCCGCCGTCGATGACGTTGCCCGGGTGCAGGTCGCCGTGGAGCGGGACGACGTCGACGTCCCCGTTGGCCAGGTCGCGGGCCTTGGCCCCGCCGCGATGCATCAGGGCGGCGGGAACGATCTCGGCCGCGGGGCCCTCCAGACGTTCGCGGTTCCACATGTCGAAGACGAACTGCACGCGCGCGGTGAGCGGTCGCAGCTCCATGCGCTGCTCCCGGGTCACCTCCACCCCGTGCAACTGCGCGATGAGGCCACCGATGGTCTCCATGGGCGGAACCACGCCGTTGGCGGCGATCGTGCGGCCCTCGACGCGTTCCATCAGGATGGCGCCGTGGTCGGGGTCGACCGCCCACACGTCGGGCACCCTTCGGGAACCACTCCACATGCGCAGGAGACCGGCCTCGGAGACGGCCAGACCGCTGTCCGGGGAGATCTTCAGGACGCCTTCGGCGCCATCGGCACGACGAACGTAGAGGACGACCGACGTACGACCGTGCGGGGCGGGGCCCTCCACCGTGAGCCGCCACTCCTCGGCGAGCTCCTCGACGACCGCGGGCAGGTGCGACAGCCAGTCGACGACGTGGCCACCGAAGCGCCGCTCCAATCGACCGCGCTGCCGCTCGTCGACGAACCGCGCTGTGACGTCGTTCATACATCCACCTTAGGTTCGGTCTCCTCGACACCCGTCGAGGTCCGGCCCCGCCCGGACCGACGGACAGGGTGGTGACCGGGGCGGACCAGCGCGGCACCGTGAGGATGTCCACACGGCGGCGGAGACCGTGCTGCGAGTACGGGGAGTTCCCGCCCGTGAGGCACATACCCATCCTGGTGGGCCGGATAACGGAGGGCTCGACGCTTCACCTTCTCTTCGTCATCGAGGGTGTCGGCCCCCACACGTCAGGTGAGGCGGCCCTTGGCGGCCCGGTGGTGGGCCAGGAGGGTGTCCACGATCAGGTCGGATGGCCACAGCGGTGCGGTGATGGCGTTGACGTCGAGCTCACGGAGCAGGTCGACGTCCGGACCGTCCACCAGGTGCCAGGTGGCGACGGCGACGCGCTCGCGCCCGTCGCGGCGCAGGCGGTCGACGGCGTCGTGGACGGACGGCGCCCAGGTGCGCAGATAGCCGACCTGGACCGGGGAGTCGAGGCGCCGGCTCAGCATCCGTGCCACGTCCATGACCACCTGACGTTCCTCGGCGCTGGTGGTGCCGTCCGCGGCCAGGACCACACCGTCCTCGGTCCGCCGGCCGGAGTCGAGGAGGCGACCCGCCAGGTCGGCGACGATAGAGGGGACCGCGCCGAGCGGCGTGGTCCGGCAGGAGTCCTCCAGACGGGCGAGGTCGAGTCGGGAGAACATGTGGGAGCTGGCGAAGTCCCCACCGGCGACGAAGGCGGGAACCACCACCTTGGGGCCGTTCACGGAGCGGATCCTCTCGTGAACCTCGGTGGGACTTCCGAAGGCCGCCGTGACGGGTACCTCACCTCTTTCGGCGACCGCTTCGGCCAGCCCGCACAGGGCCTCCCGACGCTGGGCGTCACGGGAATCATCGGCTACGAGGACCATCGTGGGGACCATCCATGACTCCTTGGAATCGCTTTGTGAACCGCCGTTGCCCACCGAACGTAATGGGGTGCGGTTTCGTGGAGGTTCTCCGGTGTTACGGGAAGGAGAACTGTGCGCAATGGCTGCTATGGTTATCACCAGGGGAAGTCTTGGCGAACCATAACAATCTCCAAAAACCGACGCCTTGTCCACTTCTGGAAAAGTGGCGTCCGTCGCCCTCCCCCCTCCCGGGTAAACCACGGATCATCGGCACGCATCCCCTGCAGTGGACCTGATCTGCGCGAACGTCATTAATTCGGAGAAATCGAACTAGCTACCAATGGGTAGAAGTTGTCGAACGCCACACCCTCCCCCTCTTCACGGCGGGCGCGACCACAACTTCACCGCGACTTCTCCAGAGAAATCCCGCCATGTCCGTGCAAATGCAAATGCACGACACATTTGCACGTGCCACGTAATGATCACACGATTTCCCGCACCCCCGGGACCTGCGGTCACGCTCGGTGCGCACCCCGCCGCACCCATCACGCACCCGTCCCCACCCGAAGTCTTCCTGCGCCCTCTAGCACGCACGGTTCCGGCACGTCAAGGGTGCACGCTCCCTCCCCCTCCACACCCGTACACCACTTGACGTGGGGAGACAGGGTGCGAGTCCAGCGTGATCACTTGCCAACCAGCCCCGACGCCGACCACACTTGAACTCGACGGGGGCGCCCCGTGGACCCGAGCGCCCCGGACCACCTCCGTCGACGCGAGCCGACGACGCCGAGAGGCGTACCGTCGTATCCCCCACGTTCCGCACCGACTCGCGACCGCAGAGCCGTCCAGACTGGAGTGAGCATGGCCGTCCACCCTCGGGTGCAGACGCTGACCCAGGCATTCCTCGCCAACGCCGACCAAGAGGCCCCCGGACTCGTCCAAGGTCTCTACCTGACCGGTTCGGTCGCTCTCGGCGACTTCCGTCCGCACACCAGTGACGTCGACTTCGTCATCGTCACCGAACACCACCCGGTGGGGGAAGAGCTCGACGCGTTGCGCCGCATCCACCACCGGACCAGACACCAAGTACCCGCCCCGCAGTTCAACGGGGTCCACGTCACCTGGGAGGAACTGGGGCGCGACCCCTCCGAGTGCGGCCCCCTCCCCTCCGTCATCAACGGCCGTTTCCGCGCCCGCGCCACCGCCGACGTCAACCCGGCGACCTGGCACGTACTGGCCGAACGCGGCGTCACCGTCCGTGGACCCCACCCGGCCGAATTGGACGTGTGGGACGAGCCCGAGAGTCTGCGCACCTGGTCCCTGGGGTCGCTGGACCAGCAGTGGCGTCGCTGGCGGGAGAAGGCCGGACGCCTGGTCACCCCTCGCGGCCTGGCCGTACTCGGCTCCCTCGCCCCATCCTGGAGCGTGCTCAGCGTGAGCCGTCTGCACTTCACCCTCAAGACCGGCGAGATCACCTCCAAGTCCGGCGCAGGGGCCTACGCGCTACACGCCTTCCCCGAGCGTTGGCAGCGCATCGTCAACGAGTGCCTGCGGGTGCGTCGCGGCGCCCAGTCCCCCTCCCTGTACGAGAGCGCACTGGCCCGTCGTCGCGCCGCACTGGACTACATCGAGATGGTCCTGGACGAGTCGCTGCGCCCCGGCCTGGCCACCTGAGTCCGGGCCCCTTCCCCGCTCCGGCCTTCCCACTCCGTACACCCCGACCATGCCCCACGACTATTCTGGGGCGTATGACCATGCGCCCCATCGTCCGATTCGGCGATCCAGTCCTCGTCACCAAGACCACCCCCGTCACGACCTTCGACCAGCGCGCCGAGAAGCTGGTGCGGGACCTGCTCGACACCGTCGACGCCCCCGGACGGGCCGGAGTGGCCGCCACCCAGATCGGCGTGGGTTCGCGGGTGTTCAGCTACGCCGTGGAAGATCGCATCGGGTACGTGATCAACCCCGAGATCGTGGAGCTGTCCGAGGAGCTCCAGGACTGCGACGAGGGTTGCCTGTCCATCCCCCGACTCTGGTACCACACCGAGCGCGCCCAGAGGGCCGTGGTCAAGGGTGTGGACCTGCGCAACGAGCCGATCACCGTGGAGGGCACCGGGCTCATGGCGCAGTGTCTTCAGCACGAGACCGACCACCTGGACGGCATGCTCTACATCGACCGGCTCTCCCCCGAGGACCGCAAGCGGGCGCTGCGCGACATCCGGCACTCCGACTGGTTCCTGCCCACCGACAAGCCCGCTCCGACCACTTCGGTGCGCCTGCCCAGCGCCTTCGGCGGCAACGGTTGACCCTCCCTTGACTCGACCCGGGGCCGCGCACCGGCCCGGGAGCGGCTTCCTACCGGCCGGTACAGACCGTTGTGGTCGCAGGTCCCGGGTATCTTCGGACAGACCCCGCGCTCTCCCCCCTCATCATCACGAGTCAACTCACTGTGCACATAACACCACGATCTCGTATGGTCGGCTGAGGAACCTCCGCCCCTCCCGTGACGGAAGACGGGCCGTCGCCTCGGGCGTGGCCAACGCGCTCAGACCATCGCCGGAGACGAAATGACATCCACTCCTCGTAACGCCTCACGCCGTGGCCTGTCCCTGGCCGCCGCCACCGTCGGCGCCGCGACCCTCCTGAGCATGTCCGGGGTGGCCCACGCGGACCCGGACGACGTGGACATCGACGAACTGACCGACCGCGCCGGTGAACTGGAGGACACCTACGACGGCGAACTGCTCCAGTTCACCGAGATGAAGGACCGGGTGGACGAGGCCGAGGAGTCCCTGGAGGGACTCGAAGAGCGCTTGGACAGCTCCCGGACCGGAGTGTCCGCCATCGCCGCCGCCCGGTACAAGAACGACGGTTTCGACCCGGCACTGCAGATCGTGTTCTCCAGTGAGCCGGAGGAGATGTTCTCCGACGCCGCGACCGTCACCTACCTGAGCGACAGCCAGGCCGAAGAGATCACCGACCTCATCGAACTGCGCGACGAACAGGCCTCGGTCACCGAAGAGCTCCAAGGGGAATTGTCGGAGGCCTCCGACCTCATCGACACCCTCGAAGAGGAGCGCGAGGAGGTGGCCGACCGCATCGCCGAGTACGAGGCGGAGCAGGTCCCCGAGACCCCCGGTGACGGCAGCATCCCGGACAGCGCCCGCGGCGGTGGCTGGGACCAGACCCAGCCCCGTATGGCGGCCATCCGCGACGAGATCATCATGGAATTCGGCGCACCCTTCCCCGTGGGCTGCTACCGCCCCAGCGCCGACGACCACGGTGACGGCCGGGCCTGCGACTTCATGATGAGCGCCAACGGCTCCGCCCCCGCGGAGGCCGACCGCCAGCTGGGGACCCAGATCGCCGACTACGGCATCGCCAACGCCGACCGGATGGGCATCAAGTACATCATCTGGGAACAGCAGATCTGGCAGTCGACCTCACGCCAGTGGACGTTCATGAACGACCGCGGCGACCTGACCCAGAACCACTACGACCACGTGCACATCAGCTCGTACTGACCGGCCTCTCGCCTCGCTCTCCTCGTCCCTTCGGTAGCAGGGCCAAGGGGACGACGGCGGCGAGGGCGACCGTGATCACCGCGAGCGCCGGCCCGTAGCCGAGCAGTTGGATGATCAGGCCCAGCCCCACGGCGCCCGCTCCGGTACCGGCGTCGTAGCCGATGTTCCACACGGCGCTGGCCCGGCCGTGCCCGGTCGGGCCGGCACGCTCCAGCATCACGGTGACGGTCTCGTTCTGCACCGCGCCGAAGCCCAGCCCGAACAGGGCGGCCCCGGAGAGCACCAGCGCGCCCGTCAGCACGCCGGGGACGGCGTCACCATTGCTCCACAGGCCCGCGGCGATCAGCCCCATGCCCAGCACGGCGACGATCGATCCCGGCAGCAGCAGCATCGTGCGGCCGTACCGGTCGAACATCACCCCGGCGGTCCAGCGCCCGGTCACCAGCATCAGCGCGTATCCGGCCAGCAGGGCGCTGACCAGCCAGGCCGCCTGTTCCAAGGGGATGGCGAGGAAGGTGACGATCGCGCTCGCGGCGGAGGACAGCACCAGCATCAGGATCAGGGGCGCGGCCAGAGCGACGAACAGGGGCAGGCCACGAGGGGCAGGCGGCGCGTCGGCGGAGCCCTCCCCCGCCTGGCGCAGCACGGCCCGGTTGCGGCCACCGTCGGCGAACAGGATGCCCGAGGACAGGACGGCGGCCACCACACCGCAGATCCCGGTGAGCCAGAACGCGGTGTCGAAGCCGAACTGCAGGGCGAGCGCCACCCCTCCGGGCAGGATGACGACCTGGGGCAGGCCCACCGCCAGCCCGTAGTAGCCGGTGGCGCGGCCGACCTGGGCCGGGGGCACCAGGCGGGCGGCCAGCGCGGTGCCGGCCACGGTGACCATGCCGAACCCGATGCCGCGCAGCGCGGACACCGCGATGAGCGGGCCGAGGTCGGTGGTGAGGGCGAACAGTGGGGTGGGCAGGCCCATGATGAGCGAGCCGACCGGGAACGCCCACTGGTAACCGGCGGCCCGGTCCAGCAGCCAGGGCATGCCCAGCTGGGTCAGGACCGTGGTGAGCATGAAGACGGCCGTGGTGGCTCCGGCACCGAACTCGCCGGCACCGCCACGGGTGGCCCACAGGGGGACCAGCGGCAGGACCGCGGCGAAGCCGCACAGGCCGACCGCCGTGGCCAGGATGAGGAGGGCGAACCCGCGCCCCTTCAGCCCCGGGATGTCATCGGGAGGGGCAACGCTCCCGGAGGAAGAGCCGGATCGGATCATCCCTCCTTTCTACCGGGGGCGGGACCTACTGTCTAAACGCCCTCTTCGCCCCGGTTCGCCCCGTGACCATCCGGTGCCTCCTGCTGTCCGTCCCGTCGTTCGGTTCCGCCCAGTCGTTCGTCGAGCCATGCGCGCATACGGACCACCAGATCGGGCTCGACCGCCCGTTCGGCGTGCCCCATGCCGGGGATGATCCACAGGTCCTTGGGCTGCCGCGCGGCGTCGTAGATGGCCGTGGCGTGTGTGACCGGGAAGTAGTCGTCGGAGTCGCCGTGCACCACCAGCAGGGGCGCGGGCGCGACCCGACCGGCGAGCTCACGGGGCTCGGCCGGGGTGGGGTTCCAGTCCTCGTCGATGACCCGGACCTTGCGGAAGCGCCGGAGGAAGGCCCTGCCCAGCGTCTTGCCGATGCCCAGGTGCAGCACACGCATGGCCCGGGTGCCCTGGTAGTACCAGCGGCTGGGACCGCTGACGGCGACCACCGCGGCGCTTCCGCCGTAGATGGCGGCGTGGCGGATGGCCACGGCCGCGCCCATGGAGAAGCCGACGGTGGCGATCCGGTGGTAGCCGAGCTCGCGCAGCCGGCCCACGATGGCCTCCAGGTCGTGGATCTCGGCGTTGCCGAGAGTGCTGCGCCCATCGGATCCGTGGTGCCCCCGGAAATCGAAGGTCATGACGTCGCCGACGGGCATCAGGCCCTCGGCGATGACCCGCGTGTGCGGGTTCTGGTGGCTGCCGGTGAACCCGTTGGCCAGGACCACCGCGGTGGTGCGGGGTTCGGCGCCGCGCAGCAGCACGGCGTCGATCCCCACACCGTCCGAGGTGGTGAGCCGGTAACGGTACTTCCGCGAACGCGGGGTGTGATGGTCGGTGGTGTCGGACACCGTTCCATCGTGCCCGATCACTCCCGGTCGGTGAATCCGGGCCCCGGTGTGTCGTCTCCGGGGCCGTACCGCCGGTCGATCCACTCGTCCGGGTGGAGTCGGCGTCCCTCTCCGTCGTAACGGGGACCCGGGTAGGGGTTCGGGTCATCGGAGAGGAAGTCGCCGGGGGCGTGCCGGGGTGTGGGCGGCGGGTCACCGAGCATGTCGCCGGCGCCCGCCCCGGGGCCCGGGGCGCCGAAGGGCGGGGCCTGGTGCTGGGGTGGAGTCTGGTGCTGGGG
>NZ_FRFF01000100.1 GCF_900143625.1 Nocardiopsis sp. JB363 | reverse complement strand
GTCCCTCCCGGTTACGCCGCCTGTGCGGCCCGGCCACCCTGTTCCTGCTGCCCGCGCTGCTGTTCCTCGCCGCGTTCCTGGTCTACCCGGCCGCCTACTCGGTGGTGCGCAGCCTCTTCGACGCCTCGGGAACGGGCTTCGTCGGACTCGACAACTACGCCCACATGTTCACCGACGACCGCACGCTCACCGCGCTCCGCAACACCGGGATCTGGGTGCTGGTCGCCCCCGCCCTGGTCACCGGTCTGGGGCTGGTCCTCGCCGTCCTCACCGAACGCGTGCGCTGGGCGACCGCCTTCCGCATCCTGCTGTTCATGCCCATGGCGATCTCCCTGTTCGCCTCCGGCGTCATCTTCCGACTCGTCTACGACGAGAACCCCGACCGGGGCGCGGTGAACGCGGCGATGGTGACCGTGCACGACGCCTTCACCTCCCCCTCGGAGTACCCCGGCGCCGAACCTCGCGACGCCGCCCTGGAACCCGACGCGGCGCTCGGCGGTTTCACCGGCGCCGACACCCACGAACCCGGTCAGGTCGTGGAACTGCCCATGGTGGGGGTGCGCCCCGGCGACCTGCCCGAACCGGCCTCCCCGGCCTCGACCCCCGAACCCACCGACACCGGTCTCCAAGGCGTGGTCTGGCTGGACGTGGCCCTGGACGGCGCATCGGGCGTCCTCGACGACGGCGAGAAAGGCATGCCCCGCATGAGGGTGGAAGCCCTCCAGGGCGGACGGGTCGTCGCCTCCACCACCACCGGCGACGACGGCCGCTTCATCCTGACCGAACTGCGTCCCGGCGAGTACACGATCCACCTGGCCGCCGACAACTTCACCGAGCCCTTCCGCGGTCTGACCTGGCTCGGTCCCACCCTGGTCACACCGGTGATCATCTCCTCCTGGGTGTGGATCATGTCCGGGTTCGCGATCACCTTCATCGCCGCCGGGCTCGCCGCGCTCCCACGCGACGCCCTCGAAGCGGCCCGGGTCGACGGGGCCACCGAATGGCAGGTGTTCCGCAAGGTCACCATGCCCCTCCTCGGGCCCCTGCTGCTCGTGGTGTTCGTGACACTGGTGATCAACGTGCTCAAGATCTTCGACCTGGTGTTCGTCATCGCGCCCGGGTCGGTGCAGTCCGACGCCGGCGTCATCGCCCTGCGCATGTGGCAGGTCTCCTTCGGCGCGGGCGGTGACCGGGGACTGGGCAGCGCCCTCGTGGTCCTGCTCCTGCTCCTGGTACTGCCGATCATGTACTTCAACATCCGACGGTTCCGACGGGAGCGCCCATGACCACCCCGGCCAAGAAGTCGCCCTCGGTCGTCGAGGTCTCCGTCACCGGTGCCCCACGCCGCGGCCCGGCCGCCCGTTTGGTGGCCCGGTCGGGATCGGGTGTCGCGCAGTTCCTCCTGGTCACCGTGGCCCTGTTCTGGATGGTCCCGCTCGTGGGCCTGCTCCTGGTGTCACTGCGCTCGGGGGCCGACAACACCAACAGCGGCTGGTGGACGGCCCTGCTCAAACCCACCGAGCTGACCCTGGCCAACTATCGGAGCCTGGTCGAGGACGACGTCGTCCTCCGCTCGTTCCTCAACACCGTCTACATCTCGGTGCCGTCCACGCTCCTGGTCGTGGGGATCGGGGCGCTGGCCGCCTACGCCCTGGTCTGGATGGACTTCCCCGGACGCGACTGGATCATGGTCGCCGTGGTCGGCCTGCTGGTCCTGCCCGTCCAGGCCGCCCTCATCCCCATCTCCCAGCTGTACGGGGCCCTGGGCGTCTTCGGTTCCATCACCGGCGCCGTCCTGTTCCACGTGGCCTTCGGACTGCCCTTCGCGGTGTTCCTCCTGCGCAACTTCTTCGTGGGCATCCCACGGGACCTGCTCGAAGCGGCCCGCATGGATGGGGCCCGCGAGTGGCGGATCTTCCGCAAGGTGGTCCTGCCGGTGGCCCGGCCCGCCCTGGCCTCCCTCGCGGTCTTCCAGTTCCTGTGGGTGTGGAACGACATGCTCGTCGCCCTGGTCCTGACCAGCCCGGACTCGGCGCCGTTGACCGTGGCGCTGCGCTCCCATCTGCGCCAGTTCGGCACCAATGTCGACGTGCTGGCCTCCGGCGCGTTCCTGTCCATGCTGGTGCCGCTGCTGGTGTTCTTCGCCTTCCAGCGCTACTTCGTCCAAGGGGCGTTCGCCGCCACCAAGTGACCCCGGGTCGGCCTCATCCCGGTGGCAGGTCCGGGGCGCGCTCACCGGCCATCCACAGACCCAGCCCGTGCCGGTCCACCAGGACCATCCCGTCACCGGCCTCGCGCACGGCCTCCCTGGTGAACCCGTTGGAGGCGACGAACATCCCCAGGTAGCCGCGGTGCCCTCCGGTCAGCGCGCCGAGGAAGGCTCGAACCTCGTTGGGTGGAACCGGCTTGCGCCAGCGCTTGCACTGCACGGCCAACGCTCTTCCGTCGGGGGTCTGCGCGCGCAGGTCCACCCCACCGTCGGAGGCCCCACCGACCACCGTCACCCGCGTGTACCCGTGGGTGCGCAGCAGCCGCGCCACGTACTGCTCGAACTCGATCCCGGACATCGTGTCGATCCCCGCGATGCCGGTACGCGAGACGATCCACCGCTCCCGGGCCCGCCGCAGCCGCGTCCATGCCCACCAGCCCGCCGCGGCCACCACGAGCACCGTCACCAGGGCGATGAGCAGCCACACGAGTGGGCGATCGGCGTTGTCGCGCAGCCACCCCAGGCCCAGCAGGAGCAGCACCAGGGTCAGGGGAAGCGCACCCCGGAGCCATCGGACCCACCGTCGCCCTCGCCGCCCGCGCCGACTTCGCCGTACAGTCACGTTCTTCCCAGGGGGTGGGGGACATAGCGGGCCACATCATCGCATGAGGCACCGACATTCCCCCGGCGCTCCCCGAGGGAGCGGGAACGGACCGTCCCCGCTCACTGCCACAATGGCCCAGGCGTGGTGTTCGCACACGGGGGTGCGGACAAGAGCCACGAGAACACGGGGGTGGAAGCTGTGGTCGAACGCGCGGCGCTGGATCTGGACGCGCTCGCCGTCAGCGACCGCTTCCGCCTGTTCAACTTCACCCGGCGCGACGACCACGTCACCTACCTGTGGATCCTGCGCGCCGTGGACCGGCGCCGCGAGGTCCACCAAGTCCAGGTCGGCGCGCACGAGGTCGAGTCGACCCTGCGCGAACTCGCCGCGCACCACCCCGACGCACCGGTCGTGGCCGCCCCCGAACTGCGCAGGCGGCTCGACGAACTCGCCACCGACGGCGTCGTGCACCGCTTCGACGACGCCTCCCGCGCCGGCACCCTGGCCAGCTACCGCAACCGCCAGTCCGTCTACCAGTTCAGCGAGCTCGGCTACCGCGCCTACCGGGCCGTCGAAGGGGTCCTGGGCGCCCGGGTGGAGGACGTCAACCTGTCCCGCCTGGTCTTCTCCGACGTGCTGGAGGACCTCGGCGCCCTCGCCGAGGCCAACCGCACCGGCCGGGTCGAGGACGTCTACCGCCGCCTGGCCCGTCTGGACTCGGTCATGGAGGACATGGGACGCCGCTCCGCCCAGTTCCACGTCACCCTGGGAGAGATCCTGCGCTCCACGGAGGCCTCACCCGAGGTCTTCCTGCGCCACAAGAACGCCCTGCTCGTCCACATGTCCGACTTCATGGCCGAACTGGACCGCTACCTGCCCCGCCTGGACCAGGCCGTCCACGAGGTCGAGGCCACCGGCCTGACCACCCTGCTCTCCCGCGCGGTCGACGCCGACGAACGCCTCTTCATGGACCGCTCCGAACGCCTGGAGGACTGGGGTCGGCGCTGGCGGGCCCTGCGCGCCTGGTTCGCCACCGAGGACGGGGCGCCCACCCGGTCCGCCGAACTCGGGCAGGCCACCCGCTCGGCCGTCTCCGGCGTGGTCGCGCTCCTGCGCCAGATCACCGAGGCCCAACGCGGCGGCGTCAACCGTTCCACCCAGCTGCGCCACCTGGCCGCCTGGGTGTTCGACACCCCCGACGACGGCGCCGCCCACGCGCTCATGGGCGCCGCGTTCAACACCCGCTCCGCCCGCCACCTGGGCGTGGCCCACGAGGACGGCGACGAGTTCTCGCCCTCCGACTCCTGGCACGACGCCGCCGGGGTGGAGGTCTCGGTGACCCTGTTCCGCAACGACCGCTCGCCCACCCCGGGAGTGCCCAAACCGGTCCGCCGGGACCGGGGCGCCCGCACCGAACTGCGCCGCCGCCAACGCGAGGACCGCGAGACCGAACGCGCCTCCGCCCAACGCTTGGTCGACGACGGCGCGCACGACCGCGTCCTGGACGACAGTGACACCCGGGTCCTGCTGCGCCTGGTCACCAAGGCCCTGGAATCCAGGTCGGTGGTCGCCGGACGCATGAGCTCGGCCACCGGGGACGACGCGGGAACACTGGTGCGGCTCGTGCCCAGCGACCGGGGCGCCACCGTGCGCACCGTCCAAGGCGACCTGCACCTGCCCGGGTTCCGCCTCGAACTCGCCGCCAGGAAGGGGAAGTGATGGCCAAGGCCACCCGCCCGCGCGTTCCGGATGTGGACCTGGGCACCTACCAACAGGCCGTGCGACGCGTCCTGACCTGCGACGTCATCACCGCCGCCCGACCACGTCCCGGCGTGCTCGACCAGGTCCTCTTCTGGGCCGACCAGATGGCCGAGGACCTGCGCGTACTGTTCGGCTACCGGCTCATCGCCACCACCGACCACGTGCGGCTGGTGCGTGAACTCGACCTGCTCGACCCCACCCAGCGCCAGGTCTTCGCGCGCAAGGGGCGCCCCTTCGACCGGCGACGTCTGGCCTACCTGTGCCTGGTCCTGGCCTCCTTCCAACGCTCCCAGGTCGAGATCAGCCTCGGTGACCTGGTCCGCCGCTTCACCCCCTCGGCCAACGACATCCAGGGCCTGGGCTACGACCCCACCGACTCCACCCACAAGGCCGCGCTGGTCGACGTGGCCCACTGGCTACTGGAACGCGGCGCCCTGCACCTGTCCGACGGTTCGGTCGAGGCCTGGGCGCGCGGTGGCGAACACGCCGACGCCCTGTTCGACATCGACCACGAGACCTGCGAGATCCTCTTCCGCCCCAGTCGGCCGGTCCAACACCTGCACAGCGCCGCCGGTCTCCTCAACGACCCCCTCGGACCGGACGCCGCCCCCGAACGCGTGGCCCAACGCGCCCGCCGCCTGCTGGTGGAGTACCCGGTGGTCTACTACACCGACGTCGAACCCGAGGTCGCCGCCGTCCTGCGCGCCAAGGGTCCGGTCGAGGAGGTGGCGCGCCTGACCGGCCTCAAACCGGAACGGCGGGCCGAGGGCGTGCTGCTGGCCGACTCCGCCGGGACCTTCACCGACCGTGCCTTTCCCGGCAGGGGAGGGGCGGTGACCCGCGCGGCCGGGCTGCTCCTGGCCCAGGTCGCCAACCACTTCGAGGAGTCCTGGGCCGCCCTGACCCACCTGCCGGCCCACGGCCCCGTGCACGAGCAGACCGACCTGGTCGGTCGGGTCGACGCCGGGCTGCCCCGGGACGCGGTCGTGGCCGAACTCGCCTGGGACCGCTCCGAGGACCCGCCACGACCGAACGAACCGGCCCCCGCGCCCCTGGTGGAACGCGAACGCCTGGAGGAGATGGTCGCCGACCTGTTCGAGGAGTTCGGCGCCGCCTCCTTCACCGTCGCCTGGCAGCGCGACCCCCACGGTCTGCTGGACGCCGCGCTGGACCTGCTGTCCGACCTGTCACTGGTGCGGCCGGTCCCGGGCGGGGTCCTGGTCACCCCCGCCGCGCTGCGCTACCGCAACATCCGAGGGGCGCTGCCCGAACGCCCCGACACCGGCCTGCTCCCCTTCGGCCCCCTCGACCCGGCTACCGATACCGACACCGACACCACGTCCGATCCAGGAACCGAGGACACCGCACCATGATCCGCAGGAGCGACCGTTTCCGACCCAACCGGGCGGGGATCGTCAACATCTGGGACTACCTCGATGAGGAGTTCGCCTTCGCCGACGGGCGTCTGGTGCTGCGCGGACACAACGGTTCGGGCAAGACCAAGGCGCTGGAGGTCCTATTCCCCTTCATCCTGGACGGCTACACCGACGCCCGCCGGCTCGACCCCTTCAGCGGCCAGAACCGCACCATGAAGTCCAACCTGCTCTACCGGGGCGACGAGTCCGCCTACGGCTACGTGTGGATGGAGTTCGCCCGCGAACGCGACGAGACCGAACGGGACGAGGAGGGCGGGGACCCCGAGACCGTCACCCTCATCATCGGTCTGCGCGCCCACCGCCATCGCGACGGCGTCACCCCCTCCTTCTTCGTCACCGACCTGCGCCTGGGGGTGGACTTCGGGCTGCTGTCCACCGACGACCGACCCCTCACCGAACGCCAGCTCAAGACCGCTCTGGGCGAGGACGCCCACCACAACAGCGCCGCCGACTACCGCCGGGCCGTGGACGCCCGCCTGTTCGGGCTGGGCGATCGCTACGTCCAACTCCTGGACCTGTTGCTGGCCCTGCGCCGCCCCCTGTTGGCCAAGGACCTGGACCCCGAGAAGGTCTCGCACACCCTCACCGGTGGCCTGAGCCCTCTCGATGAGACCCTCGTCGACCAGGCGGCCCGCGACTTCGCCAACCTCTCCGCCGTCCAGAGCCGCTTCGCCGCCGCCAACGCCTCCCACGAGGCCGCCAGTACCTTCAGCGAGGTCTACTCCGACTACCTGGCCCTCAACGCACGCCACCGCCTGCTGCGGGTCGAGGCCGCCACCGAACAGGCCGACGCCCACGCCCGCACCGTCGCCGACGCCGCCGAGGAACTCCGGCGGGCCTCCACCGACCGGGACCGGGCCCGCGCCCGAACCGAGGAACTGGGCAAGCGCGCCGCCGAGTTGACCGCCGAACGCGACACCCTGCGACAGCACGACACCCTCCGCGACCAGCAGGCCCTCCAGGTCAGGAGGTCCGGCCAAGAGGAACGCGCCCGCCGGATCAGCACTCAGGAGAGCCGGGTGCGCGGCCAAGAGGAGGAGATCACCCGCCTGGGCGGTGAGGCGACCCGCGTCGCCGACCGGGTCGACCGCGAGCTCGCCCGCGCCGAGGAACTGCGCGCCGAACTCGTCGGGGCCGCCGAACGCTCCGGCCTCGTCCACGACGCCGAAGGCGAGGTCGACACCGGCGACGACCTGCCCGAGACCGCCAAGGCCCGGGCGAGCGCCCGTCTCGACGACGTCCGCGCCGTCCGTGAACGCCTCCGCGACCAGGAACGCGCCGAGGAGGGTCGACGCCGCGCCGAGACCGCCGCCTCCCGTTCCGAGCAGACCCTCGGCGAACACGAGAGCGCCTGCGAGGCCGCCGAACGCGACCTCGCCGAGCGACGCCGAGCGGTCGCCGTCGACCTGGACGCCTGGTCCCGGCGCTGGGACGTCACCGGGACGGAGGACTCCGAGGTCCCCGAGGCCCTGCGCGCCGCCCTGGACACCTACGGCGAACCCGGCACCCCCACTCTCGCCCAGGTCTTCGACGAACAGGTGCACGAACACCGGTTGGAGGCGGCCGCCCGGGTGCACACCCTGGAGGCCGAACGCGAGCGCCTGGGTCGCGAACTCTTCGAGGCCCGGCGCGAACGCGACCACGTCGCCGCCGAACGCGACGACGCCCCACCCGCGGACCCGCTGCGTCCCGCGCCCCGTACCGACCGGCCCGGCGCAGCGCTGTGGCGGCTGGTCCGCTTCCGCGATGACCTGCCCGCCGAACAGGGCGCCGCCATCGAGGGCGCCCTGCACGCCGCCGGACTGCTCACCGCCTGGGTCCACCCCGACCTCGCGCTCACCCGGCAGGCGTTGGACACGGCCGAGGCCGACGCCCACCTGCTGCCCACCGACGCCGGGGCCAAGGGTCGCGCACCATCCGGCCCGACCCTGGCCGACGTCCTGGTCCCCGAGACCCAGGAACACGTGCCCACCGACGTCATCGCCGCCGTCCTGGCCGACATCCCCCTCACCACCGGCGACGACGCCCCGGGCGCACCGGACGCCCCGGCCCCGGACGTGATGGTCGGCGTGGACATCCGCGCCCGCTTCCGCCTGGGCCCACTGGTCGGCGCCCACCCCAAGCCCGTCGCCGAGTTCATCGGGGCCACCAACCGCGCCCAGCGACGCGGTGAACGCCTCGCCGTCTGCGACACCCGCATCGGCGAACTCACCCGCGAATGCGCCGAACTCGACGACCGGCTCCTCCGGGCCGGCGAACGACTCCAGGACTTCGCCCACGCCCGCGTCGACCTGCCCGAGGCCACCGCCGTCGCCAAGGCCGTGCGCGCCCTCGAACACCACTCCACCCTCCTGGCCTCGGCCCGTGGCGCCCGCTCCGAGGCCCGCCGCGAACTCGACGCCGCCATCGCCCAGGTGGAGGCCGAACGCCGCAAGGTCCGGGCCCTGGCCTCCGAACGCGCCATGCCCACCCGCGCCGAGGACGTCGCCGCCGTCGCCGCCGCACTCGACGCCTTCGCCGAGACCGCCCGAGCCCTGCACGACGCACGCGCCGACATCGCCGAGTACACCCGCGACCTCGACGAACGCCGCGACACCGTCGCCCGGCTCACCGAAGCCCTGAGCGGTGACCGCGCCGAACTCGACCGAGGCCGGGCCGACCACGAACGCGAGACGGCCGAGCTGGCCACGCTGGAGGCCGCCATCGACGCCCCGGCCCGCGAACTCCTCGACCGCCTCGAACACACCGAGTCCGAACTGCGCGAGGTCGGCGAACGACACCGTGACGCCGAGAAGGAGGCCTCGGACGCGCACGACCTGGCCGTGCGCTCCGAAACACTGCGCGACAGCGGCGGCCGGTCGCTGACCGAAGCCCTGGGCACACTCTTCGAACACACCGCCGCCCTCTCCGCGCTCACCCGCCCCGCCGTGCGCGCGGTCCTGGACGTGGACACCTCCGGCACCTGGCCCGCCCCCGACCAGTGGCCCACACCCGAGCAGGCTGCAGAACGCCTGCTCACCGGCGAGGTCGACTCGGTTCGCGACACCCTGCCCGGCGACGCCGCCGCGCTGATGGAAGCCTTCACCGAACGCGTCGGCGCCGCCAAGGTCACCGACGGCGAGCTCAAGAGCGCCGGAACCCGCATGTCCCAGGCCCTGCGCACCTTCCAGGAGGCGCTCGGCGGCGACGCCGAGGGCTACCGGGTCGACCACGAGGTCGGGGCCAGCGGCCTGGTCACCGTCCACGTCAACGACGAGAACGGACGCACCCCCGTCTCCGCCTTCACCCGGGCCGTGGCCGCCCGAGTCCAGGAACAGGGCGCGCTCCTGCGCGAGGAGGAGCAGGGGGTCCTGGAGGACGAACTGCTCGGCGGCATCGCCCAACAGATCCACGAACGCGTCCGCACCGCCAAACAGCTGGTGCGCGCCATGGACCGCGACACCCGCGCCCGCCCCATGTCCTCCGGCACCCGGGTGGGCATCCGTTGGTCCCGCTCCGACGGGCTCGGCGACCACCAGCGCAAGGCCGCCGACCTGGTCGGCCGCGATGGTGACGGCCTCGGCCCCCGTGGCCTGGGGGAGTTGCGCGGGGTCCTGCGCCAGATGATCCGCGACTACCACGCCGCCCACCCCCGGGCCGGCCACAAACAGGTGCTGTCCGCGGTGCTGGACTACCGCACCTGGTACCGGTTCGAGCTGCGCCTGGCCGTGCCCGGCAAGGACGAGGTCACCCTCACCAAGAACAAGCACGAACAGATGTCCGGCGGCGAGAAGTCCGCCGCCATCCACCTGCCCCTGTTCGCCGCCGCCAACGCCCTGTACACCTCGGCCGCCCCCACCTGCCCGCGCGTGGTCGCCCTGGACGAGGCCTTCGCCGGCATCGACGACCGGTACAAGCCCGAACTCATGGGCCTGACCGTCACCTTCGACCTGGACATGTTCATGACCGGCCACGACCTGTGGGTGCACTACGACAGCGTCCCCATGGCCGCGCACTACGACATGCACCACGACAAGGCGAGCGGCACCGTCTCGGCTCTGTTCATGCTCTGGGACGGCGATCAGACCCTGGACGCCGACGCGGGGTTCACCGGCAACGAGGAACTCGCCGCCGAACTGCTCGGCATCACCCCGACCCGATACGTTCCCCGGTCCACCGCCGGGACCCTCCTGGCCGAGGTGGAGGCCGCCACATGAGGCCGGGCACGCTCCGACCGACCCTGGTGCCCCCACACCCATCACCAGGGGAGTAACCTGCTGCCGGTCGGAAGGAAGCCCTGCCGGACACCACCTGGGAAGAAGTACACGATGAAGGTCATCAAGCAGGTCGCCGACTTCGTCGGCAAGTGGTTCGCGGTCCTGGTCCTCCTGGGAGCCGTGGTGGGTCTGGCCGCCCCGGCCCAGGCCTCCCTCATCGCGCCGCACGTGTCCCTGCTGCTCGGCGTCATCATGTTCGGCATGGGCCTGACGATGCGCCCGGCCGACTTCGCCATCGTCGCCAAACACCCCCGGGCCGTCGTGCTCGGCGTGGCCGCCCAGTTCACGGTCATGCCGCTGCTGGGATGGGGCATCGCCCACCTGCTGAACCTTCCGCCACTGCTGGTGGTCGGCATGATCCTGGTCGGAGCGTCCCCCGGCGGGACCGCCTCCAACGTCATCGTCTACCTGGCCCGGGGCAACGTCGCCCTGTCGGTGGCGATGACGTCGATCTCCACCATGCTCGCGCCGTTCGTCACCCCGCTCCTGGTCCTGGGCCTGGCCGGATCCACCCTGGACGTGTCGATCGCCGACATGTTCGTCTCGATCCTCCAGGTCGTCCTGCTCCCGGTGGTGGGCGGACTGCTACTGCGCACCTTCGCCGACCGCGCCGTGTCCAAGGTCCTGCCCCTCATGCCGCTGGTGTCGGTCACCGGCATCGTGCTGGTCGTCGCGGGCATCGTGGCCGCCAACGCCGACGCCGTCCTGAGCACCGGACTCCTCCTGGGCCTGGCGGTCATCCTGCACAACACCCTGGGTCTGGGACTGGGCTACCTCGTGGGCGTGGTCGGTAAGCTGCCCGACACCTCCCGCCGCGCCCTGAGCATCGAGGTCGGCATGCAGAACTCCGGGCTCGCCGCGACCCTGGGCACCACCCACTTCGAGCCGCTCGCCGCCCTGCCGGGCGCCCTGTTCTCGGTCTGGCACAACCTGTCCGGCGCGCTGGTGGCCACCTACTGGGCGCGCAAGGCCCCCAAGGACGCGGAGACCCCCGAGAACGCAGAGAACGCCGAGGACCGGGCCGACCCCGAACACACCTGACCTCGGGGCTTGCCCGATCTCGGGTACCCATGCCAGGCTCTGGCTCCGACATCCCCCGACCCGGAACGGAAAAACCACAGGTGGGCAAGAAGAAGAGCAAGCGCAGGCCCGGCAAGGGCCGCACCGACATCCACCGCGGACCCACCCGTGACCCGGGCGCCACGGGAAACGTGGGCTGCTACTTCATCTTCGCCGCGATGCTGGTCATCGGCCTGATCGTGGTGGTCATGGAGATCTTCGCCTGAAGCAGGGGCCCTACCCCCGCGCCTCCCACGACACACGCCCGACCCCTGACCTCAACCGGACACGGGGCGATCACCCGAAGCAGCCGTGCGCTCACCTTCGCCCTGCCAGTCTGGGCGCATGTTCGAGCGATTCCGTCTGGTCGCCCCGTGCTCCGGGCTCCTGCTGTTCACGTTGCTGTCCACCCCCGTCGCGTTGGTCGAACGCACGGTCACCTGGGCGACCCTCCCGGCCCCGCCACAGCTCACCGTCCCGGTGACCTGCCCGGGCGTCCACCCTCGTATCCCTCGCCCACGCAAGCCCCCGTACTGCCGCCACCACTGAACCCGGGAGCCGTCATGAAACCCAGAAGACCCATGCCCACCTGACCTCGGAGCCAGGAGTCAGGTGGGCCCGGACAGCCCGCTGACCCCCGTCAGTGACTGACGGGGGTGCCAACTCGGGAGTCTGCCGGAGACACTCGGGGCTCTACGGACCGGATCGGCCCCGCCGCGATCGGGGCCAGTGGGGCCCCCGAACCCCGGGAGCCCCACACGTCCCGTCCCCCATTGGCTCACCAGGAAGGGGCGGGAACTCCCCCGAGAATCGCAAGCAACCCACGAGACCGGTATCCCAAGGGTTTAGGACAGGAAACTTCCAAAAACCCAGAACCCACGCCTGAACTGCGAAAACATGTCCCGGGCCCGCGTCTCGACGCGGGCCCTCACCCGCCCGACAACGGCTCCGGTACCTCCACGCCGCTCATCCACCGCGCCAGGGCGTCCCGATCCACCAAGACCATGTGGCCCTCGCCCTGCGCCGCGGCGGCCCGGGTGAACCCGGACGAGGACACGAAGATCCCCGCATAGCCCTCGTAGCCGCTGTGCAGCACGCCGATGAACGCGCGCACGTCGTTGGGCGGCACCGGATGGTTCCACCGCTTGCACTGCACCACGACCTCCCGCCCGTCCGGAGCACGTCCCAGGACGTCCGCACCGCCGTCGTCGGCGCCGCCCACCACGGTCACCGCCGTGTAGTCGTTCACCCGCATCAGCATGGCGACGTGTTCCTCGAACTCCACGCCCGTCATCAGGTCGACCTCGGACAGGTCGACCTTTGCGAGCGCCCCCTGTTCCCGGGCTCGGAGCCACCGCCGGCGTGCCCACCACACCAGGAACGCGCCCACCAACGCGCCCGCCGGCCACAACACCGGTTGCTCCGCGCTCTGGACCACCCACGTGCCCACCATCAGCGCCACGATCAGGGCCAGGATCACCGCGTACCGGTGGCGCCAGACCAGTCGCCACTCCCGGGTACCGCGGTGCGCCTTCGTCTCGTCGTCTGGGGAGATGTCCGTCATGGAGGGCACCTTCCCGCTGTTCGGTGAACGTCACGGTCCACCCACGACCGTCGCTGTGGCCCTCACCACCCCTCACCCCGAAAACCCTTGCCCTATATGGTCGCAATAAGGCTTGATGTCCTTTTCATTAGACGAGGGAGGCCGATCCATGAGCGACCACCGCCGGATCCTGGACCGTGTGTACGCCCTGAAGAGCCCCGAAGAGGCCGAGAGCGCCTACGACGAGTGGGCCGCCACCTACGAGCACGACACCACCGAGGGCATGGGTTACGCCGCGCCCACCCACGCCGCCCAGCGCCTGAGCGCCCTGCTCGCCGACCGACCCGAGGCCGAGATCCTCGACGCCGGCTGCGGCACCGGCCTGGTCGGCGCCGCCCTGTCCGGTCACGGATTCGAGGTCATCGACGGCTTCGACCTGTCCACCGCCATGCTCGACGAGGCCCGTGCCAAGGGCCTCTACCGCGACCTCGCCAAGGCCGACCTGACCCGGCGCCTGCCCGCCGAGGACGAGGCCTACGACGCGGTCATCTGCGTGGGCACCCTCACCGAAGGACACGTGGGCCCCGAGGCCTTCGACGAACTCGTGCGCGTGGCCCGCCCGGGCGCGCCCATCGTCGTCACCGTCCTGGACCGCATCTGGGAACCCTCCGGCTACAAGGCCAAGGTCCAGGCCCTCGAAAAGGCCGGCCTGGTGCACCTGGAGGAGTCCACCCCGAAGAGCGTCTACCACGTCAAGGAGAACATCACCTGCAACCTGGTGGTCCTCCGCACCCGCTGACCCCCACGCCCCGCCACTCACAGATGGAGGGGTTCCACTCCCGTGTTCGGCGACTCTCTGCCAACATGCGTGGAGTGGAACCCCGACTCCGAACCATGCGGGCTCTCGTCGACGCCAAGGACGCGCGAGCCGTGGACACCCTGGTACGAGGTAGAGCGGTCACCGCGGTGTACCGCCCCGTGCAAGCGCAGCGTCGCCTCCGCGAGGGTGGCCGAACGCTCGGCTCACGCCTGGGCGTCTATCAGCTGCTCCAGACACTGCCCTTGGGCGAGTGGGTCCCACTGGAAGGGCTGACCGAGCGGGAGCGGTGCATCCTTCCGGCGCTACCCACGTGGACCAGGAGACGCCGAAGCGGACGAGTGCTGCGATTGGCGGACGCGCCGGTGCGCTTGGAAGCGCTTCTCACCCGGGCGGACACCTGGGTCGAAGCACTCGATGGGGCCTGCGCTCTCAGCCGTGTCGCACCACGCATGGCGGTGTGCCCACCTTTGCTCAAGGACCGGGACCGGGCGTGTTGGGAGGCGGACTTCTACGGAGTGGGGCTCGCCGAATGCCACGGCGAGGACGTGCGGGTCTTGGTGAACGCCCCCACCGACGTCCCCGAAACCGTGGCGGCGCTCCACTGGCGCCTGGCCGAACACGTCCATCGGGTCGTGGTCGAACACGAAACCTCATCCGACCCCGTCACCCCAGTACCGCAGTGACGGAGGGGCCTTGAACACGTTCTCCCTGGGCGAGATCGCTCGGTTGTGCCACTCGTATTCGTTGTAGGCCCGCTTGCACATGCCCCGCCACCGTGCCTTCATACGGTCGGAAGAGGCTTCCGAACGTAACTCACGCCACCAACGCGACCAGATCGCCATGTTGTGCGCGTGGGCGTCCCGAGTGTCGGCCGAGTCCTGGAAGTGGGTGGGAAACCTTCCCTCCTCGCCACGGCCACGGGTCTCTCCCCATTCGGCGCAGGGATCACAGAGGCAATATCGGGAATCCCGCAGATGCTCCGCGAGGGTGGAACCACGGAAGTAATCCATCAGCTCGGGCAGGATGAGGTTGGGACTGGGGTCCGAGCCCGGTGGCCCGCCCCGCCGTCCCGGCGGGGTCGTGTGGCGCACCGAGGCGGTGTCACCGATGGAGGCGAACGCGGCACCGTGCACCATCGCGTCCAACGCGGCCAGGTCGGTCCTGAGCAGCGCCGTCCCAGGACAGGCATCGATGACCCCTCGCAACGCCTGAGCCCGGCACCTGGACTTCACCGGGTTCCCTTCCGCCCCGAGGATCAGCGCCGTGGGAACGCGGCGCACTCGTCGAAGACAGGAGACGAGGTGCTCTCTCCGGTCGGTGAGCCACCCGGCGTCTACCGGCACCGCGAAGACCACGTTCGACAGGTCCACCGTGTTCACCTGCCGGACGGCCTCCTGCAGGGCTCGGGTGCCTTCTGCGTCACACCTCAGATAGCGAGTGGGCGTCAGAACCAGATCGCCGGGTCCGGACACCAGGGTCTCCAAGGTCGCCCCGAGGCCCGTCCGCCACGTGTCCAGGTACTGCTGTGATTCGAGGGCGAACGGTTCTTTGGCGGTGGCGTAGGAACTCTCATAGGCCGAGGGATCCAGAACCACGGGAGGCCTATCGCCGCTGGCCGAAACGAATTCCTGTGCGTTTTCGCGTGCGCGCTTTCCGGAGAACACGACGCCACCGCCATCGGCTCGAATTCTCGCCCATGGAGCACGTTTGACGTCCCTGACATGAAGCAGGATTCTGCCGCGCACCGAAGCGAGCGGATCGTAGGGGGCGTGTTCGGCGGACGGGGACGGCCCTGGGGATAGGGACACCGCTGCACCTCGTGGGTTCGCGCCAGCGTTCGCGTGCCTTTTTCCCTTCCGGTGCTCGGAGAAAACACCTCATGTCCGCTAACGGTCACGATCCCTCTTGTGTGTCGTGGTTCTTGTGACTGTTGCGGCCCATGAACGACAAGGGGAGAAAGGGAACATCGACTTCCCGAAAGTCGAGGGTCGTCGAAGTCGGTCCACCGACTCCGACGACCCTCCCCCATGAGTTGGTCTGCGTTACGCCTGACCCCGGATCTTCTTGCCGGGGATGGTGTGGGGGTAGAGGATCGCGTCGGCGACCCGGCCACCGGAGTCCTTCACCCCACCGGCGAAACTGATGCCGTCGTCAACGCCTACCGCCCTGCCTGAGATGCCGCCCCAGTAGGAAGCCCTCCGCTCCCACTTGATCCCGACGAGGAGATCGCGGAAGGTCTCGGGAGTGACCTTGTCGCCGTCGGCCCATGGCATGGCCTGATGGCCGGCGATGCCCAGACCCGCGAGTACGGCCGGGGTGGAGACCGCGGATCGAGAGGCGAAGTGCGGGAACAGGTCGTTGATCGTCGATCCCACCAGTTCGACGACGGTGTCACGAGCCTCGTCCGGCTTCACGCCTTCGGGGAGATCACTCTCGTCTACACTGCTGGACGTCAACTGGATACCGCCGCGTCCGAAGAGCACGGTGACCACCAAGGCACGAAGCCCGGACAGGGTGATGACCTCGGGATCGTTCTTGCCGAGCTGACGCTTACGGGCCTGCACCAGCTTGGAGAACTCCACGAGTTCTC
This sequence comes from Nocardiopsis sp. JB363, assembly GCF_900143625.1. Lineage (GTDB taxonomy): Bacteria > Actinomycetota > Actinomycetes > Streptosporangiales > Streptosporangiaceae > Nocardiopsis. Next base: position 36,386 of record NZ_FRFF01000100.1, on the reverse strand, counting down.
CCTGGTGCTCGACGATGAGTTCCTTGGCCACGCTGTGGGCGAGCTGGGTGCCGAAGTCCCGCTGATCCATGCTCATGGCGAGGTTCTTGGCGACGGGAACGCCCTGCACGTTGCGGTCGTAGAAGATCTGACGTGCGTCCTCCACCGACAGGCCCCAGTACAGCTCGAAGGGTACGAGGAACCCGCGGAGCTTCGCGTACGTGAGCCCGTAGGCCTCGGGGTCGTCGTAGAGCTCGTGCAGCGCGGTCACCTGGGTCTCCCCATCGATCGCGATGACGGGGGTGCCGCTGATGATGGTGATGTTCTGGATGCCGGTACCTTCGACGAGCTCACGCCCCTCGGGAATGACGGCGTCACCCTCGTCGTCGGACGGGATCCACAGGGTGACCGGGGGTGTGGACCAGCCGTTGCCGTACTCGCCCTTGATCCCGGCGGCGATGTACTCCGCGTATTCGGGAACGTTCTTGCCCTTGTTGGTGGACTTGATCATGCGCTGGACGAGGGCACGGACCTCCGCGTGCCGGCGAGTGGCCCCGCTCTGATACTTCAGGGCTCGGGGGTCTTCGCCGAGCTTGGGTGAGTGGGCCATCTGAAGCAGCGTGGCCAGACCGATGGTGCCCACCACCGCTGTCTGGCGAAAGGGCATGACGGGCAGAGTGATTCCCTCGGCCCTGGCGGTCGGCATGAACATGGACATGGGGGTCCCCTTTCTGGGGGTCGAGTCTGAGGACGAGTCGCCCTCGGTGATCGTCATCGACCGCACTCGACACCGGTTCCCGCAGCCTCGATGAAAGTGGGTTCGGCAAGGGCTCTTCGGTGTCGTTTCGTGCCGTGGTCGAAAAGGGAGAAAGCTCAGGGCTCGGGCCGAGGCCTTCCCAAGGTTCCGCTCGGCTGCGCCCCGTCGCCTCTACCGATACCGACTCCGGAATTCAAGGGTGTCGGGGGGTGGGTTCGCCCTGAGAGGAGCGGAAACGGTGTCGATCCGGGCCCGGAGATGAGACTGGGGCACGCCGGGCGTGGATATGGCCTGGACTCCATGGATGCGTCGTCGGATGGAGCGAAGATACCGATGTCATCAACATAGGCGCCAGGTGAAAACATTGTCAACCTGAAAAAATTTGTGTGTACTGTTCACGGCTAGGGGAGGTTTCGATGGCGGAGAATACGAGTATCACCGCAGCCGACATCATGTATCGCGCAGGTTGGTCGGACCACGGTCAGGAACCGTCACAGACACCAAGGGAACTTTCCGGACCCTGCGGGGGCAGCGGAAACCGGGCACTGTTCGACCTGGCCCAGGGCGAACGGTGGCTCGCGGACAGTGACCGCATGCTCGCACGTGTGCCTCGCGAATAATTTCGGGAGCGGATCCGGGTGATACCCGCCTATGTGGCTTGGTCACCGGATACCCCGGTACGGAGCGATGTTCATGGAGCCGGCTGACCGGATCGCCACGCCCCGGGGGGACCTCAGCGGGTAGGTGACCCTCCCGTTGTCTCAGGCGTCCAGGAAGGGGTGCCCGAACTGCTCCAGGCGGGTCCGGGCCCGCCCCAGCTCCTCCTCGGTGAACAACGGCGCGAACTCCGGACGCAACACCACCGCCTCCACCGTCAGGTCCAACCGGCCCCGCTCCCACAGGTTCGCGAACCCGTCCGAGACCGCGGGGGCGTTGAGCAGCTTGCGTGCCGTGCCCAGTGGTCCCAGCTCGGAGATCATGCCCAGGAAGAACGAGGCGGTGTAGTCGGCCTCCGCCTTGGCCCGCTCGTACACGCTCAGCATCGCCCGACCGAAGTCGGCAGTCTCGGGTGCCTCACTCGACACCTCCTCCGGTTCCTCGTGTTCCGGCGCCCCCGCGGCCACCTGTCCCAACCGGTCGACGAACCCCAGCAGCGAGTCCACCGACGTGAACACCTCATAGCCCAACTCCTGAAGCCGAGGCAGGTCGGCCTGGTCGGGGTCCAGCTCCAGGACCACGGGCTTGCCCAGGCCGTGTTGGAGCCCGTCCGGCCAGAACGCCTCCGCCTCCGCGATCACCCGACCCCGTTCCGGGTCGTTGATCTCGGCGTCCAGTTCAGGTTTGGCGTATCCCAGACGCAGCAGCTCGTCCACCATCTCCTGGACCTGCACCGAACGCGCGTCGTCGGGTTCACCGGACAGGACCGTCACCGGACGGAGCGTCTCCTCCACGGCGCTCTCGGCGCCCGAGGCCAGCCCGTTGAGGAAGTTCTCGGCGGCCTCGGCGAGCAGCTCCCGACGGGCGGCGAGGAAGTCCGGGTAGTTCTCCACCTTCCACAGGTCCGGGTCGGTGGGGATCCACTGGGAGGCGAGCGTCCCCGGGTGGCGTTCCTCCACCTCGGGGAAGTACTCCTGCGGGGTGCGGTCGGAGACCTCCAGGTTGCTCTGCTGGGTCAGGAAGCAGAAGTTCGCGATCGCGTTCACCCGCCGGCTCTCGTACCTGTTGCGCAGCGCCTTCTTGGGGAAGATGTGGTGCACCTGGAGGGAGGACAGGCGCCCCAGGGACTCGGCCTTCAGTTCCAGTCCGCTGCCGAAGTCCCGGGCTCCGTGCACTCGGGTGAGCATGTACAGCAGGGGGTAGAACCGGGCCCCCTTGGTGGCGCCCTCGAAGTCGTGGGGCCGGATCTCCAGACTGCCGCCCCGCCAACGGGTCAGGCGCTGGATCGCGCCCTCCACACCGGATTCGGTGACGGCGTCGTAGTCCAGCTGTAGGAACGTCTCGGTGGACCCGGCGTAGCGGCCCCACAGGGCGCTGTGCACGTACCAGTACAGGACGCGGTCCCGGTGTCGGGCGTCGTCGAAACGGCCCCCGTTCAGGTCCAACAACCGGGAGACCACCGGAAGCGCGTACCGTCCCATCAACACCCGGTCGTGGTCCAGACCCAGGCGTCCCGAGACGGCGTCCAGGAACGTGCCCACGTGGTCCACCGACGCTTCCAGGGATCGCTGGAAGGCGGGAGCGTCGACCTTGTCCAACGCGGTGAACAGGGCCCGGCCGGTGGCGACGGCGGTGGCGTTGCGCAGCAGCCAGTCCAGGCTGAAGGAGAAACCGGAGCCCTCCCAACGCTCCAACGCCGTCCGCATGGACGAACGCGCCTGCGGCCACTGGGCGCACAGCTTGGCCAGTGCCAGGTCGCCCTTGGACAGCTTCGTGCCGCCGGAGTTGACCCGGTTGAAGATGTCCACGACCTCGTCGACGGTGCGGTCCGCCCCGGTGATCTCCTCTTGGGGGAAGTTCTTGTCGACGATCTGGTGGAGCCGGTTGAGCCGGGTCAGGTACAGGTTGGCCCGGGCCGGGTCGTCGGCGAACCGGGTCAGGTAGGGGACCGGGCCCTGGCGGAACAGTTCGGTGACGTCCACCCAGTGCGGGTTGTCGCTCATCTTCAACGGGCGGTGGAACTCGAACACCTCGGTGTCCACGTTGAACTGCAACCCGGTGAACGCCTTCTCGTCCCCCTCGAAGAACGCCGGCGCCCGGCCGCGGATCACCCCGTACAGGGAGGAGATGCGTTGCTGGCCGTCCAGAAGCAGCAGGTGGGTGCCGCTGCCCGCGTTGCCGCCGCGCACCGCCATCTCCTCGGCGGTGGTCTCCCACAGCAGCAGACTGCCCACCGGGTGGCCCAGGTACATCGACCGCATCAGGCCGCGCACCTGGTCTCGGTTCCACACGTATCCGCGCTGGAACTCCGGCAACAGGACCGTTCCGGCGTCGATCTGGTCGAGGATCATGGACAGTTTCGCCATGGGTCCGTCCTTCTGCTCGGGGGATCTTCGTCGGGGGAGAGGAGGGGTCAGCGGCCTTGGAGCGCTTCGATGAACGGACTGGGCCGGCCGTGCCAGCTCACGCTGAGTTGTTCACGTGCACGTGTACAGGCCACGAAGAGCAGACTGCGTTCACGGAGCAGGTCGCGAGCGTGCGCGCCGGGGTCCTCCTCCTCGGGGGTCACGCTCCGCGGGGCCGGTAGCTGAGCCTCTCCGGCGGCGACCACGGCCAGGCAACGGAACTCCAGCCCCTTCATCCGGTGCATGGTGCCCACCAGGACCGCCCCGCCCGGCCCCTCACCTTCCTCCAACAGGTGGGATCGCAGCCCGGACTCCTCGATGGCCAGGGCCGCCTCACGGGCCAGACGCCGGGAGCGGGCCGCCACCCCGATCTCCTCGGGAAGGACCCCGGAATCGGTCCAGCCACGCACGGTCGAGGCCATATGGGCGAGTTCGGCGCCCCAGGTGGCCAGCCCCTTCATCTCGGGCGGCAGTCCGTGCATCTCCGAACGGCAGCCGGTGACGTGGTCGGAGCCGCCCTCCAGGTCGTCGAAGCTTTGACCATGGACCAGCCCCAGACTCCAGCCGAGGATCTCGGCGGTGGTCCGGTAGTTGATCCGCAGTTTCGAGGACCGGCCGCGCACGTCCACGCCCACGTCGGAGAGCACCACCTGCGGGCCGTAGACGCGTTGGTGGGCGTCGGCGGTCACGAACAGGTCGTCGGATCCCTCGGCCACCGCGGCGCGCAGCAGCCGCCACTGTCCCGGGTACAGGTCCTGGGCCTCGTCCACCACCACGTGGCGATAGGGCTTGTCGGCGTCCGGCAGTCGCGCCAGCAGGCGTGCGGCCTCCTCGCACACCGTCTCGTGGGTCCACAGACCACGCTCGGTGATTTCGCGCTGGAACGCCCACATCACCTGCCAGACCACCGCCTTGCGCGCGGGGGACAGACCGCGACCCCGCCCCGTGCGCTTGGCCGCCAGGTAGGCGTCGGCCGACTCCACCCGACGCGCCAGCACCACCTGCCGCCACTCCTGGGACAGGAACGTGGGGGACAGATCCGAAGCTCCGAGTTCCTTGGCCAGACGCTCCCACAGTTCCTGTTCCCGGTTGCCCGTCAGCAGGTTCGGCCGGCCGTGGGGCTCACGGAACACACGGTGGGCGAATCGGTCGATGTTCTCGACCCGGACCCGGCCGGCGGACAGCGGGTCGCCCGCGTGTTCGGCGAGCAGGGTCAGGTTCTGTTCCAGGGACTGCGCCAGCGTCGAGGTGAACGTGGTCAGTAGCACCGCCCCCCGACCACGTCCGGCCAGCCGGTGGGCGCGGTGCAGGGCGACCACGGTCTTTCCGGTGCCGGGGCCGCCGCTGACCCGGGCGGAACCGCGGTATACGGCTTCCACCACCTGTCGCTGGGCCGGATGCAGGTAGATGCGCCACAGGTCGAAGGGGTGGGCGAGCACCGCCATGAGCTCGTCGGGCCCCTCCACGAGCAGGACCCGGTCGGAGCTGCGACGCACCGCGCTGTCCAGGTCCTCGGGGTCGATCTCCTCGGTGATCTGGGAACCCAGTTCGTCCCATACCTCCTCGGGGCTCATCCCGGAGGCCAGTCCGCACAGCACGGTCCACTGCACCGGGGGCATCAGCCCTTGGGCGGCGTCGAGCTGTTCGGTGTCGGTGAGCGCCCGCGCGAAGGTCCGGGTCTGCTCGTCCACGCCCAGGCGTGTGAGGTCGGCGTCGCCCACGTGTTCGAACAGTCGGGCGGGTGCCTTCTGCGCCATCTGTTCGAGGAACGGGAGGCTGGTGCTCATCGCCTCCACGTCGCGGATCTCGATACCGCCGGTGGCCAGGTTGACCGACGCGGTGCGGCGCTTGGCCCATGCGTAGGCCTCGTCGTGGGGCAGCACCCGCAGCAGTGTGTAGGTGTCACCTCGGGTGGGGGCGAGCACGATGCCGCGCCAGAACTGGTCGATGCGGATGCTCCGGAACCGGTCGTCCCGCGCCTTGGCGATCTTCTCCAGGTGCACGCCGGTGTGGGTGGCCTGTTCGAACTTGGCGAAGACCTCGGTGACGCGGTTCTGCACGGGCTTGTGGAGCTTGGCGAATTCCTGCAGGAAGTCCCTGTGGACGGCGAGCTGGGCCACGGCGCTCGATTTTCGTTCTCGGGGGAAGACCGGTCGGTCGTGTGCGGCCAACCTACCCGGGCGGCCGGTTCTTCGCATGCCCTCGACGAAAATCAGGTCACCAGTCACATGAGCCACTCTGTGAACTTTGTGGGTTGACTATGTTCACAGGCATTGAGACAGTGTTTTAACCGGAACAGGGTTCTCTAGATGGGGAGTGAGATGGACTCCACGGACGCGCCGGCGCCCTGGCGCCCCTACGAGGACGACCCCCTCTTCACCCCACAGCTGCTCCAAGGACCGGAGGCGATGCCGGACGAGAACCGGCTCCTGGGCTACCTCGACGCGCTCGTCGCCCGTCGGGGCACCGTGCACACCACCGTCGCCTTCAACGCCGTGTACTTCGGTTACGACCTCGACTTCGGTGGATACGCGGGAGGACCGGTCGACTTCGACGCCTTCCCCCACCTGTCGACGCAGGAGACCGCGGACCCCCTCCCCGTGGGCGCGATGGTCTCGATCGAGACGGGGAACGATCCCCTGTACGCGGAGATCGTCCACCGGGAGAGCCGCATCGACCCCCGACCTGCCCAGGACATCGACTCCGGATACGCCGAACGCCTGGTGTTCGACGTGGACGCCTTCAGCCCCGGAACCGTCGTCAGTGACGCCCGATTCGACCGACTGCGGGCGCACCGCCGCTGGATCGACCCCCTGGGCCATCTGCACCACCGGGTCCGCGGCACCGCACACGCGCACCGACGCATCGGTGAACACGAGCGTTTCGTCCGCTACCTCCTCGGCCCCGGACGTTCCCAACTCATGGCCGGACCGTTGCCGCTCCTGCTTCGAGACGAGGCCGGACCGCCACAGATGGCCGCGGCGTTGCGCGCGGCACTGAACACCATCGACCGGGCCCTGTCCCTCCTTCCCTCGCTTGGCCGCCGGAATGGCTACGCCTTCCACCGCCGAGGGCTCGCCCACCGCATGGAACGTGACGGTCCCCTCGGCGGACCCGACCTGGACTGGTTGGTGCGCAGCGTGGTCCGCCCCGCGCCCGACCGCGCCGGCCGCCCACGCGAACGCGTCACCGAGGTGGGGGCCTTCCTGCGAGCCCTGTCCGGAAGCGAACACGAACTCACCGGCACGGGCTACCTCGACGCCATCGTCCACGCCAACACCCTCGTCGATGACCACGTGAACGAACACGGCGATGGGGGAGCGCTGCCCAACGGCATGCGGATCCACCTGGCCGACCCCCACCACGAGGGCGGTCGGTGGATCGCCTGCCCCCACGCGGACCGCTCCGACACACCCGCCACCACCGAACCCGAGGAGCGACGCCCCGAACCCCTGACCCCCTGGGAGTACCTCGTCGAATACGAGGTCGCCCCCTTCCTGCGTCGATTGCCCCGAGGTCAACGCGCCGGCGTCGGCGCCCGCGTCGAGTACCACCGACTCCTGTCCCGGTTCGGGATCAGGGGCGACCTACCCGACGGCTTCACCCTCGTCCGTGGTCACAGCAGGACCCGAGGAGGGGCCACCGGCCGTGACCGGCGCCCCCTCGTCACCGAAGAGAAGCGGAGCACCCCGTGACCAAGCCCCACCCTCCCCAACGTCCGCACTGCTTCAACGAGCGTTTCCGACCCGTTCGCAAGGAACTCGGCCACACCGCGCCCGAGAGCGCGTTCCCCGCCCTGGACCGGTTCGCCGACGCGCTCAACGCGCTGCCCGGAGCACGGACCGGGGCCCTGGCCCACCTGACCGAACAGGACGTCTGGAACCTGCTCACCCCCGCCCCCACCCGGGTGCGCGGCCAGGCCCTGCGCTTCCTCGGACTACGTCTGACCCCGCGCACCATCTCCCGGGCCCTGTGCCGTGATGTCCTCAACCGCCTGGGCAACGCCGGCTCGGGCGATGCCGGTCATTTCACCGGGATGCTCGCACTACCGGTGGTCGACGCCCTCCTGCACGCGATCGCCGATCCGCAGAGCCCTCCGCCCCACTGGTCGCCCACCCTGCTCGCCGCGATCATGTGGAACTCCCTGTCCGCCGGAGCGGAGGGCGCGCGGGTCCTCACCTGGGCCGCCGAACAGCACTGGTGGCCCGGCATCGAGGCCGAGGAGGAGACCCTGACCGAGGTGCTCGTCGCGGCCGGCGCCGTCACCGAGGCAACGCCCGAATTCGTTCACCGGACCCACCGGGTTCCGGAACCACCGAACACCGAGCCAGCGGAGGACCCCACCGCCATGACAACCGAACCCTGGGCCGTCGAATCCGAACCCACGCTCCCGGAGAAACCAGGCGTCACGTCCGAGGAGATCCGACGGGGCAGGGCCGAACTGGACCTGCGCCGCACCCGGGCCCAACGGGCGATCACCGCCCTGAACGAGTCCCTCACCGAGGGCGCCCGGTTGGACGAGACCGAACTCGCGGCCCTGCCGGCCTACGACACCGATCTCCGTACCTGGGCCCATCGCCTGGCACTGGACCCCGCTGCCACTCGGCTCGCGGACCTCGACGCCGCCCTGGAACGGAGCGAGGAACACGAGCGGGCCGACGCTCGGATCCTCTTGTTGCTGGACCTGGCCGACCTGCCCCGCACTTCCGAGGAACAGCTCGCCACGCTGCGGGAGCTGGTCGAGCACGCACGCCAGGAACAAGGTACCCCGCTTCGCGCGGCCCTCATGGACCTGGTGGAACTGGTCGAACTCTCCACGGCCGAACCGGACCTGCTTCGCATGCAGGCCTTGCAGACTGCCATCGTGCCGGCCCTGCCCGAGGAGCTCGGCGGTCTACCCCTGGCCGTCATCATGCGCTCCCAAATGGCCGGCCGGCCCCCCGAGAGCCCCATCGAAACCGCGCCCGCCGAAGACACGGTCCCTCCGCGAGCCTCCTCGGACCGGGCCGCCGCCCAGGAACCCGGAACCGAATCACCCAAGGCGCCCACGGCGCCGGAACCGGAAACCACCGTCCCCGAGCCCGAACACCACGAGGCTCCCGAGGCCGACGACTCCATCCACGACCCGGCCGAGGCCGCCCTCCAGCGGCTCGTGGCCGAACGTCGCTTCACGCTGGCCACCGCCTTGGCCCAAGCCTCCGACGCACCGAAGCAACGCGTCGGAGCACTGCGTCTCGCCGCCCTCACCGAACACGTGCGCGGCCCCAACGGCCCCTGCGCCGCCCGTCTGCGCAACGAGCTGGTCGACCTCGACCCCCAGCGGCTCACCGAGGACACCCCCTCCCTGCTCCTGGCCACCCCGGCCCTGCTGCGCACCGCACTGATCACCGGGGAGTCCACCGCCGGAGCCCTCCTGGACCGTGTCGCCCCACACCTGGAGAGTCACCTGGCCGCCATCGCGCAGGCCATCGGCCAGCGCGCACTCAAAGGGCTGCTGGTGGGAAACCCGCTGGGCACCACCCTGGCCGACCCCGGGCAGCTGAAGGCACGACTCGACCGTGCCCGTACCGAAGCGGCGCAACGCCTGGAGACCCCGCGCAACCTCCGCTCCCACCGGGCCACCAAGCTTGCGCAGACCTGGTTCGCCGAACAGGGCCCGGTCGGCTCGCTCCTCAAGGCCATCGCCGCCGACGACCGTGCCCGCCGCGCCGAGGTCGCCGAACGGCTGGCCACCCTCACCCGCAGGGAGAACCTCGACAAGGAGATCGACCGGGCCGACACCGCCATGCGCGGCTCCTCCAACCGGGCACTGCAAGGCGCCGCGCGCAACAACCTGGTCTCACTCGTGGAGTCCACGTTGGCGGTCGTCTCCGAATGGCTCGACGCCGTATCCGCCCTCGAAGAGGGGGACGGCCGAGGTCGGGTGTGGGCCGCCGAGGATCTGACCGACATGCGCCAGACCGTGCTGCGCCACCTGCCCCAGGCCCGTACCGCCCTGGCCGCGAATTCCTCGCCCGTGACCCTGGTCGGGGCCGCCCACACCGCGGCCGCCCGTGCCCTGGACGAGATCGGCCGCCTGTTCGAGGAAGGCGTGCCCACCGGCCAGGCCGAACCCCTGCCCGACCACGCCCTCACCGTCGAACTCCTCAAGGTCGCCCACGCCACCGTCGATCCGATCACCGGCCGGGTGAGCCCACCGGCGAAGACCGGCCCGGACGACCTCGCCGCGGCCGCCGAACTCGACTGGCCCCGGGCACTCGACGTCCAGATCCGCGCCGAGCGTTACCCCACCGCCCGGCACCTGGTCGACCTCGCCGAGACCGGAGTCCTGGTCCCCGCCGGCGACCCGTTGCCGGAGAACACTCGGAGCCGCATCGACGCCGCCGAACGCCGCAGCCGCGACGAACTCACCCACGCACGCGACGAACTCCTCACCACCCTTCGCCGAGCCCGCCTGCAACAGGAGATCAGCGAGGAGCAGGACGGCGATCTCAGTGCTCTCCTCGATGTGGGACCCCTACCGGAGAACGCCGACCTGGCGCAGACCCGGGCGAGGATCGACGCAGTGGAGCGGAGCCTGCCCGAGTACCGGCAAGAAGCGGCGTCCCGACTCATCGAGCGACTCGACGCACTGGGTGATCCCTCGGTGCACACCGGCGTGGAAGAGGGACGTATCCGTTCCCTGATCGAGGACGGTCAGTTGCTCACCGCAGAGGAACTCATCTACTCGCGTGAGATCGGCGAACCCGTCCCCGAACCCACGGACGACCACCGCCTCCTCGACTTCTTTCCTCGTGTCCCCGATGGTCTGCCCCGTGGCATCACTCCCGCGCTCGTGAAGACGGCCCGCTCCGGTGGTGCCGTACGGGGTGGCTCGGGTCTGGACTTCGGAGGGCTCCCCAGCGACTCCCGGGACCTCGTCGCCGACGCTCTGGACATCTGGCGTGAGGCCCGGGAGGCCTCGCCCAAGCAGCGAAACCAGATCAGCCGCCGTACTCTGCTCGTACAGTCTCTGCGCTTGGTCGGTTTCGACGTTCTGCCCACGGCCTCCTTCCATGAACTGCGATTGGACAAGGGGCTCGACCGGAGCTACTTCGAGTTCACCAAGGTCGCGTGCACCGGCGCCTCCACCGTTCCCGAGTTCGGCAGCAAGCTGCACGGACGGCTACGCGTGATGGTGTGCTGGGGCCGGCCCCACGCCGACCTCCTGCGCAGTTGGGTGGACAAGGACACCTCTGGCGAATCGCTGGTGGTCGCCTATCTGGGCACCATGCCTGCCGAGGTCCGACGTCGATTCGCCGTGGAAGCGGTACGCAGCAGAACCCCCGTCATTGTGGTCGACGATGCCGCCTTGGCCTACCTGGCCGCCTACGGCAACCGTCAGATCGCCAACGCCCTCGCGGTCCTGCTGCCCTTCGCCGCAGTTCAGCCCTACGTGCGCAAGAAGCGTTCCCTGGTACCTCCAGAGATGTTCTACGGCAGGGAGGCCGAACGGAGTGCCGTGATCGATCCCGAGGACACACAGGTGGTCTTCGGTGGACGTGGGCTGGGTAAATCGGCTCTGCTGCGTTCCGCCAAGAGCCACTTCGAGCGTGTCCCCGATCGGGTGGCCGTACATATCGAGTTGAGCACGGTGGCCATCGGCCAAGGGGCGCAAGGGGCGGACGCGGTCTGGGACGTCCTGCTGCGTGAGCTCCGTGGGGTCGGTGTGGCCCCGCAACCACAGCGCAGGGACAGCGGTAAGGCCTACGACCGGGTCCGGGCGGGCGTGCTGGACTGGCTGACCGTGGACTCTCGGCGCAGGCTCCTGGTCATGCTGGACGAGTCCGATGGATTTTTCGAGGCCGATGCTCCACGGTTCCTGGAGACCAACCGGCTCAAAGAACTCGGTCAGCTCGCCGGAGCTGAGGGCCGGGCCAAGGTCGTCTTCGCCGGCCTGCACTCAGTGCAGCGTTTCGCGAAGCTGTCCAATAACACCTTCAAACACCTGGCCCAGAGCCCGACCATGATCGGTCATCTCCGACCTGGCCACGCCTATGACCTGGTTACCGGTCCGATGGGAGCTCTCGGGTTCCGCTTCGCCGACGAAGAGCTGATTCACCGGATCCTCGGGCACTGTTCCTACCAGCCCTTCTTGTTGCAGATGTTCTGTGATCGGCTGCTCCGCCACATGTATGACCGGCGTCGAACCGGTGTAGGGGAACAGGAACCGCCCTACACCATCACCCGCGCCGATGTGGAGACGGTCGAAGGCGACCCGGAACTGCGGGAGGACATCATCGAGACCTTCCGTGACACCCTCCACTTGGACCCGCGATACAACATCATCGCCTGTGTGCTCGCCCACCACGCCTACGAACAGGGCTTGGACGTGCGTATGAGCGAGATGGAGTTGCGTGAGGAGTGCCTTGCCTACTGGCCCAGGGGTTTTGAGGGGCTCGACTCGGAGGCCTTCCGTGCCTACCTCAAGGAGATGGTGGGACTCGGGTTGCTGGCCGACAACCGTGACCTGCGAGGATGGCGGCTGCGTTCGGCCAACGCGCTGAGAATGATGGGCACCAAGGACGCGGTGATGACGGCCCTCGTGGATGCCGACTCCGAGACGGTTCCCGCGGAATCCATCGCGCTGGCCCTACGACGTCCTCTCGACGACGGACGTCGCGCGCCGCTCACCGCCGCCCAGCTCGACGACCTTCTCGGTGGGCACACCAATCAGGTGCGCTTGGTGCTCGGTTCGGCCGCGATGGGTATCGCCGACGTCACCGAGACGATCAGGGCGGTCCGTGATGAGTTCGGCGGACGTTTCGACCTTCAGGAACCGCAGGACCGTCGCCGCTATGAGGAAGCCCTGCAACAGGGGCGTAAGGGGCAGCGTCGCATCGTCCTGTCCGATCTGTCCCGCGTTACTTCCCGTTCCGATACCTGCCAGGCGAGTCTGGGTGCGGCACTGGAACGCAACCCGCTCGGCCGTGGTGTGACCCGGTCGGTGGTCCTGGTCTCAGACCCCGGCCAGACGAAGTTCTGGGAGACGCTGCTCGCCGACCCCGAACACCGTGGAGTGGGTGTGGTCCGACTTCGCCGTTACGACCGGCTGTCTCTACAGGTCTGGTCCCGGGACACCGGTCTGTTCGGGGTGACCGAACGCCAGGAACTCCTGCTGGAGACCACCGGGGGTTGGCCGATCCTGGTGGACCGCGCCCAGGAACTGGCCGGTCGGTACCAGGAGAAGAAGGCGCTGGAACGACTCACCAAGGAGCTGTCCCAGCCCGGCCGCGCCGCCGAGTTGGTCGACCAGGTCGGCCTGACCGCTCACCGGCCCCTCGCCGCCGCCTTCGACGCCATCGTGGAACTGCTCGACGGGTCGGTCACCCACGGCGACCTGGTCGAGGCGGTCGCGCTCAAGGACGCCCACCCCGACCCCCACACCGCGGTGGAGTGCCTGGACGCGCTGGGCGTGTTCGACCGGGCCGAGGGCGACACCTACCGGGTCGAACCACTCCTGGCCCGCTGCTGGCACCACCGGGACCTGTGACCGGAGCAATCGAACGGCCCGGGGCGGACACGACGTCCACCCCGGGCCGGTCCCGGCCTCAAGCGGCCTTGAGCAGGTCGTCGATCTGGGTGATGGCCGGGTGCTTCGCACCGCGCAACCGCACCAGGTCCTCGCGCAGGGAACGCAGGGTGCGACCCGCCTCCTCGCGCCGTCCCGCCCCCAACTCCAGCAGCCCGATCTGGCGGCGCAACTCCAAGGGACGGTGGTCATCGGAGCCGAACGCCTCGACCTCGTCCGCCAACAGCGCGGTCAACGACTCCAGCGCGGCGGCGGTGTCCCCGGCCAGGGCCCGGCACGTGGCGTCCTGCAACCGGCAGCGGAACACCAGGCTCCGGTCGCTGCCCGGGGCCCGCCCCAGGTCCTCGGCGAGCCGTCCGTACAGCGGTCCGGCCTGCCGGAAGTCACCACCCTCGAACAGGACGTTGGCCCACTCCACCCGCAGGTTCACCACCTCCGGATCGGTACGGCCGAACGCCTCCGAGGCCTCGACCACGGCCTCGCGCAGGGTGTCGGAGGCCTGCCGGTACCGGGAGGAGGACACCAGCTCGGCGGCCTCGTCCCGGGCCCGCTTCATCATCGACCGCTCCGACGGGGAAGCCGGATCTCCCTCACCGGACAGGGGTCCTTCCTCGGGAGCCGGTTGCGGCACGGGGGAGGGTTCACGAGTCGGGGCGGGGGAGCCGCCCGAGCCGAACACCCGGGACAGCACCGCCCCGTACATCCGGTGCGGGTTGGGCAGCGACGGCGGATCGAGCACCCCCGGGATCGGTTCGAGGTCGTCGGTGAACCCCACCAGGTGCCCGTACACCTCCACGGCGTCCTCGGGCCGGTCCTCCGGGCGCTTCTCCAACAGCGCCCCCACCAGCTCCGACAGCTCCCCGGGCACGTCCGACCGCACCGCGTGCACCCGGCCCGGCACCTCGTTGGCCTGCTTGGTGGCCACCGCGAACGGGGTCGTGGCGCTGAACAGCCGCTGCCCGGTCAGCATCTCGTACAGGATGCAGCCCAGCGCGTACAGGTCGCTGCGGGCCGTGGCCATGCCCGCCATCAACTGCTCCGGAGCCATGTACTCGGGGGTGCCCGGGGTGTGCCCGGTCCGGGTGATCTGCGAGAAGTCGGTGCGGTCCAACGCCACCGCCAACCCGAAGTCCAACACCTTCACCGTGCCGTTGGGCTCCAGCATCAGGTTGGCGGGCTTGAGGTCCCGGTGCACCAACGAGGCCCGGTGCGCGGCGGCCAACACCGAACACACCTGCGCGCCGATCCCCGCGCTCCACCCCACCGACAGGCGTTCCTGTTCGGAGATCAGGTCACTGCCGCTCACCCCGTGGATCCGCTGCATCACCAGGTAGGGGCGACCGTCGTGGCTCCCGGCGTCGAACACCGCGGGCACCCCGGGGTGTTGCAGCTCCGCGGTGATCCGCGACTCGCGCACGAACCGACGCACCATGGTCTTGCGTTCGTCCTCGTCGGTGTCGGCGGGGAAGCGGATGAACTTGACCGCCACCTCCCGCTCCAGCCGTCTGTCGCGACCCTCGTAGACCTCGCCCATGCCGCCGCGCCCCATGGGTACGGCGACCAGCTCGTAACGCCCTTCCAGGACCATCTTGTCCCGCGTCCCGGTCATGGTTCCGCCTTCCCCGGCTTCAACTCACCCTCCCGCAGTCCTCGATTTCCCAACTCTGCCAGGCGATCACCCAGTTCCGCGATCCGTTCGGAGAGCTCCCGCTGACGCCGGAGCCCGTCCCACATCCGTACGTGTTCGCGTTGTTGTTCCACCGGCAACGCCGGAACCGCCAGTCCGCGCAGGTCGGCCCGGCCGGAGGCGGTACGGCCGGCGGCCACCACCTCGGGTCGCACCGCCCCGGCGAGGAAATCGGGATCGAGCCGATCGGGCACCGCCCGCAGCAACACCAGACGCGGTCCCAGCACTTCACCGCCCTCGCACACCACCCGTACCGGGGTATCGCGCACGGTCTCGGCCACCACCACGTCACCGGGCTCCGTGGTCACCAGGCCGGGTGCCGGCCCGCATCGCTCACCGGCGGGCCGACCCGCGCGCAGGTCCGCCACGGTCAGGACCGGAAGGTCTCCCTCCCCGGTGCTCATGACCATCGGTGGCCGGTGCGACTCCACCGCGCCCTGGTCGATCAGGGCACCCAACGTCGTCATGGGCACCCCGCCACCATCGAAGTCCAGCCCTCGGATCAGTGCGCGGGCCTCGGAGAGGGTGGCGTCCAACTCCTCCAACAACGGGGTGTAGTGCACGTCCGCGCGGCCACGGGAGGCCAACGCCAGGTGCCGGGAGGGGCGCAGGTCCACCTCGTCGTCGATCAGCTCGCCGGCGTCCACGGCGATGGCCCGCGGCTCATCCGAGGGAAGGTCGCCCGCGAGGAAGTCCCGGTACAGGCGCAGGGACTCCTCCCGCTCCACCGCCCCGACCAGAAGGACCCGGGATTCGACGCCCTTTTCGGGTCCGATCACTACCCAGACCTGCCGCCCGGACTCGCCACCGTCCCCGGGCACCTCCAGGATCGCGCGCAACGCCCCGGCCCGCACCAGCGCGGCGCGGATCCTTCGACCACCGGGACGGTAGGACACCGAAGCCGGCACCATCACCACCGCCCGGCCGCCCGGCCGCACCAGGGACAGACAGTGCTGCACCCACGCCAGCTCGCTCTCGCCCCGAGGCGGCACCCCGTACACCCACCGTGGGTCCTCGGCCAGCTCCTCGTGCCCCCAGTCCCGGTCCCGGAACGGCGGGTCGCACAGCACCACGTCGGCCGGCTCGGTCGCCAACACCGGACGCGGGGCACGCAGGGTGTCGCCGACCGCCGTCACGCACAGCTTCGCCAACGGACGCAGACGCGCATGGGCGATGGCCACCGCGTCGGCGTCGCGTTCTTGACCCACCACGGTGGTCGCCCCGAGCCGGGCCGCGGCCACCAATGAGCCACCGCCACCGCACGAGGGATCCACCACCTGCTGCCCCGGCGCGACCCCGGCCAACTCGGCCATCCAATCGCCCAGATCGGGGTCGGTCTCGGCCCGGCCGAGCCCCGAACCCCAACGCAGGGCGAGCCTTTCGAACAACCTGTTCGGATCCTCGGCCGTGAGCACCTGCTCGGCCAGGACCTCCCACCCCTGGACCGGAGCGGGGTCCCCGCCTACCCGAGGGATCTCCCCGGTCAGCAACCGCCCCACATAGGCCAAGAACGAGGTCCGGCGGAGGTCCGGTACCTCGGTGCGCACCCGCTGCCACAACAGATCGGCGTCGTCGGTCTCGAAGTCCTTGCCGTGCTCAAGACACCAGTTCCGAACCTCCTCCAAAGCGAACAGGGGACGGTCGGCCGCCCCGTCCACCGGCGCCGGGAAGTCATCGAACCGACGCCGCCAGTTGCTCACCGCCGGCCGCCGCACCCCGGCCAGCCGGGCGATGTCGGCCGAACCCACCAGGGCCCGCGTGGAAGGAGATCTCTCCGCACCCATCAGTGGTCACCCACCCGGATCCGCTCCAAGACTCCTCGGGAGCGGAGCTCGGCGACGTGCTCGGCCACCCGTCGAGGGGCGGCCCCGCCACGGACCAACAGACCGGCCTCCATGTTGGTGGAGACCCCGGACTGGGTGAGGTTGGCGCTGGACACCAACAGCGCCCGACGGTCGGCCACCGCGAGCTTGGCGTGCGCCTTGGCGCCCTTGCCCTCTCGCCGGCCCATCGGCCAGTGCCACAGGTCGACCCCGCCGATCCCGGTGAAGGCCTGCCCGGGTTCGGTGCCGCTGATCGCCCCGCCCGCCCCGGCCAGGGTCTCCACCACCACCGAAACCGAGACCCCGCGTGCCACCGCGTCGGCCAAGGCCTGTCGAATGTCCGGACGACGCTTGGCGGAGTAGGTCATCAGCACCAGCTCGGTGCGGGCTTCGGCGATCACGTCCAAGAGGGCCTGGGCGGTGGAGCGCACCGGCACCGAGTGGCTCGACGGGCCGGTCCACACCGTCTCCACCGAGACCTCGCCGGTGGCGGCGGCGTGCCCGGCGGCCAGTCCGCGCAGGAACGCCGCGGCCTCGATGGCCGGTACGGCGTCGGCGGTCAGGGCGGCCAGTACCGGGGCGACCGCGCGCCGGTCCCGGACCGAACCCAGGATCGCCTGTTCCGGCCAACCCTCGGCGACACGAGTGGCGAGTTCACGCAGACCGGCGCCGCCGAGGGCGGAGGAGGCCGCGGACGCGGCCTCCTCGAAAGCGGGGATGTTCATGCTGTGGTTCACGGAACCTCAGGGTAGAGGGCCAGCCCCTGCTCCTGCCCCGCGCCTCCGACCGGCACCACGAACCGCCGGTCCAGGAACCGGTTGCCGTTCTCACAGGTGGTCTCGGAGACGAACAGGCACACGTGGCAGGCCGCGCCGTGCAGGAAGTCCGCCTGCGGCTGCGGTAGCCGCTCCGCGCACAGCGGGTCGGAGGAACAGCGCATCGCACCGCGCAGCGCCTGACGCACCAGATGGGGCAAGCGGCCGGATTCGGCCTGGGAGACCAGCCCACCCAAGGTGCCCTCGGCGTCGGGGACGGCGGTGTAGATGAGGATGCCGCCACGCGGGTCCTCCTCGCTCCCGGCGTAGATCCGCTCGGACAGGCTGGCCGCGTCGTACCCGCAGTCCAGCGCGATCGCCCGGATCAGCAGGTGCGACAGGGTGTGCAGAGCGATGTAGCGCTCACCGGGCCAGTGCCGCATCCGCTCGAACCCCGAGCCGACCCGGTCCGAGTACCGCTTCTCCCGGAAGGTCCCGTAGGCCTCCCTGTGCAGGTGCATCGCCGTGCTCTCGGTGACCCGCTTCTCCCACGCCGAAAGCAGGTCGTCCGAGACCCGAAGGAAGATGCCCTCACCGCGCACCTCACTGGCCGGCAGCCAGGTCGGGTCCTCACGGGACAACCGGACGCTCTCCACCATGGTCGGGTCATCCTTGTCCGGGGAGTCCAGCCGGGTGAACGCGGTCAGGGCCCGCACCTCCCGGAGCCGCTCCACCTGGACCACGTCGGTGAAGATTCCCCGCAGCTCCTCGGGGACCCCGTCATTAAGGCGGCGCAGCGCGAAGTCGGGTGTGGGTTCGTGGAGGTCGGGGGAGGAGAACGCCTCCCACTCCGCGGTACGCAGGTCCGGGTAACCTTCGGCCTTTTGCGCGGTCGATGCCCCTTCGAGTACCGCACGGTGGCGTTCGGTGGCCTCATGAACGGTGTCGTCGTCCCACTTGCCGAAGTGGTCGCGCATGGGTGGAGCGAACTGGCGCAGGACCGCGTACCCCTCCTTCGCGGTGTCCTTGAGCATGTCCCAGTACTGCTCGACGAGGTTGTCCAGTTCGGTGGTACCACCCCCGGAGGGGACGGCCAGGGCGGACAGCATCTGGGAGAACCACTGGTTCGAGGCGCCCAGCACCAGCACCTTCGGGGCCTTCCCACACCCGTCCTGGTCGAACTGCTGCTGAAGGTGCGGATGACGTCCCCGACATCGGGGCAGACTCTGCGACCCACGATCACCGCTCGCGTCGCGCATGTTGCGGTGCTCGCCACAGTTGACGCAGGTCAGCTCCACGTTCGCGCCGATGTTGCCGCCCCGGTCCTCCATCTTCAGTTGGGGGCGCTGGGCCTTGGGGCAGGACCCGCCCCGATGCACGAAGAGGTCGTAGGGGAAGTCGTCCAGGTGACCGGAGGTACAGGCCAGAACGAACCTGGCGGCGACCGCCAGCGGCTTCTTCCCCCTGTGCCTGCCGATGGCGTGCGTGAACTTCGCTTCGTGGGGTCGATGCGGGTTGGCGTTCTCGAACGCCAGCATGCCCGAGTCCAAGGGGACCAGGTAGTCACAGGAGGTACAGCGGAAGTTCGAGGGGAACGGCGTGGTGGGCACACCCACCCGGGCGGCGGGCCCACCCGGCTCCTGCTCCGTGCCCTCGGTCCACGGGGCCGGCCGCAACTCCTCCACCTTGCGGTTTCCGGGGAGCTTGCGCAGCTCCTCCAACAGGCGCGGCTCGCTGATCTTCTCCCACCCGTAGGCGTGGGTGTAGTTCCAGTCGTCCAACCCGCGCACCAACACCGCGAAGTTGGGCAGGTCCACCAAGGACCCCACCCCGCTGGTGAACATCAGGTGGCTGGGCCGAACCGCGCCGACCCTGCGCCGGTGTCCTTCGTCGCGCATCAACCCTGCTCCTTCCCCGCCCCGGCCGGGGCCGAGATCTCTTCCGACCGGTCGTCGCCTTGTTCCCCGTCGCCCGGTTCATCGTCGTCTGGGCGCGGCGGGCCGAACGACCACGTCGGGGCGTTCAACAACGGCTGGAAGAAGTCACCGCCGCCCGACACCAACAGGTTGATCTCGTTCTCGGTCTCACGCATGGACATACCGACGGTGGTCTCACTCCAGGAACCCTCTCCCGGCTTGGTCAGCAGTCCGCGCAGCTGGTTCTTGGTCTCGGTCGAACGCTCGTAGCCCAACGCGGTGGACCCGTTCCGGCCCTGCTTCCAGTGGTCGCGCAGGCTGTTGATCCGCTCCGACAGGTAGTCACGGCCGCGCTCACCGGCCACGTTTTCGGCCCGGGCGAGCATCCGGCCGATGACCTCCTCCACCACGGGCCCGTCCAGGTCCACGTCATGGGCGTCCTTGTTGTGGGAGTGCTCGTCCACCGCGTTGCGCACCGCCGCCACGAACATCGCCGCCGTGCCCCGGTCCAGGGAACGCCGGGTGAACGGGGTGACGCTCAGCGCCTCCACCTGCCGGTAGAAGGTGGAATGGTAGTAACCGAAGTCCTCGTAGTGGGCGAGGTCGCGCGGCCGCGTCCAGTTGTACAAGGTCACCACCAGACCCGGCCGGGCCGCCTCACGGCCCACTCGGGAGGACGCCTGGATGTACTCGGCGGTGTTCTTGGGCTGACCGGTCACCACCATCAGCCCGAATCGGGACACGTCCACGCCCACCTGGAGCATGGAGGTGGCCAGCACCGCGTCCACCGGGACACGGCTGTCCCGGTTGCGCTCCTCGCGGCGCTGGGACAGCGCGTGGGGTCGCACGTTGGCCGCCGAGGACGACCGTGACTTCTGCGCCTCGTTGGTGGCGCGCAGGTCGGCGAAGATCCCCTGACGCCGGTCGGAGGTGTCCAGTTCGGGGTCGAACCCCACCTCCAGGCGCTTGAGCACGTCGCTGATGTCGGCCGAGGAGATCCGCGAGGTCAACTCCTGGAGGTTGAACATCCCGGACCTGGTCAACCGGTTGCGCATACCCCGCTCGTTCCCGTGCCTGCGCACCCGCACGGTCACGTCGTCGTCCATGTACCGGCGCATCCCCGCCAGCTCACGGGTGGCGTTGAAGTAGCCGACCATCGTCATGTACGGGTCGGCCGGGGCCCCATGGGTGTCGAACAGGTGTTGACCGGCCAACGCGAGGATCTCGGCCAACCGGATCTCCGCCTGCTTGAGCCGAACCCCGTGCGCGCACACGCCCAGGTAGCGGCGGCCCGGGCTCTCCTCGGTGATCGGCACCTGGCTGGAGAAGAAGTTGTCGGTCACCTCCGTCACCTGCGGCGGGAAGATCTGCAAGGACCGGCCGAACACCCCGCGCACCTGGTCCACGGCGCGCTTGGTGGTGGCGGTGGAGGCCACGATCTTCGGCGAGGTCCGGTTCCCCGACGGCGTGGTCCACGAGGTCAGCTCGTCCACGGCCGCCTCGAACAGACCCACCGTGGTACCCAGCGCGCCCGAGATCAGGTGCAGCTCGTCCTGGATGATCAGGTCCGGCGGCCGCAGCCTCGGCACCGGACGGCTCTCCGTCTTCGGAAGCTGCCCCTTGGCGTTGTGCCGACCCCGGCAACCGGTCTTGGCGTCCAGATCGCTGTGCCGGAAACCATGGCGTGGACAGTAGGACGCCACCCGACCGAACAGCATGCCCGCGAACCCGCGCCAGGGCAGCTGGGCCAACTTGTCCACGGTGGCGATCAGCAGGCTGGGGGTGTACCGGTAGATCTCCTCGTCCACGGTGAGGATCGGCAGGCCCTCGGTGGACCGGGTCCTGGAGAACGGACAGGCGTGGTCGCCCTCACCATTGGCGCAGAACAATAGGACCCGGCGGGTGTCCAGGCGCGGGTCCAGGTCCCGGTGGGCCTGGAGCTTGGTACCGCACCACGGGCAGGACAACGTCTGGAGCACGTTGACGTAGTCGCCGCGGCCGCGCTCCCGGGCCGAGGCGATCTGCTTCTCCGCGTCGTCGTACCAGTTGGGAGAGACCCCGCGGCCGACCCACAGACCGATCCGGAAGGGCTCCTCACCCCAGGTGCCTGGGTCCTCGACCCGCTGCACCTCGGCGGCGCACACCAATGCGGCGGCCCGCTGGAACTGCTGGGCGGTGAGCAACCGCAGGGTGTAGCGCATCAGCACCGCCACCCCGGCCAGGCCGCTGCGGGCGTCCGTGCCGGAGCCCACGATCCCCTGGAGACGGCGGATCGCGAACGTGAACGCGGTCAGCCCCAGGTAGGCCTCGGTCTTTCCGCCACCGGTGGGGAAGAACAGCAGGTCCACGGTGGCCTGCGGGGATGCGGCGCGTTCCTCGTGGTCGGGGTCGGTGATCGAGGGCAGGTTGAGCAGCACGAACGCCAACTGGAACGGGCGCCAGGAGGCGGCGGAGGCCCCACGATCCTGGACCTGCTGCTCGGCCTCGGGGAAGGAAACCTCGGGATCCTCGCGCAGGCGCGAGATCTCACTGTGGCGGCGCTGGTCGGCCATGGCCCGGTTGGCGAACCGGAACGCCTTGAGTGCTTCCTCGTGCCGGGGGAGCGCGGGGTCGGTCAGCAGCTCGATCCCGGCCCGGATGCGCTTTTCGGCCTCACGGGCCTTGAAGACCGCTGCGTTGGCGGTTTCCCGTAGGGCTTCGGGAAGGTCGGGGATGACCGCCTCCCGCCCGCCCAACCAGGCGGAGTAACCGTCGGCGAGCGGGGACAGCCCGGCGCGCAGGGCGTCGGTGGTGGTGTCGGCGGAGGCCAGCACGTCCATGGACAGCTCAGCGGAGGCCAACGCCGAATCCGTGTCCACGGCGGCCGTGGTGGCGGGCACGTCGTGGTGGGGGAGCCAGGTGGTGACGAGCCGGTGCGCGCGCCGGGCCTGCTCGGCGACCTCGGCATGCACGGCCACGTTGCGGCCGTCCGCGTACTTGAGCTGATCCCGGTAGAGGAGCCGCAGGTGCAGGTCCTCGGTGTCGGTGGTGACCGGCTCGGTGTCCGTGAGCGGGTCGTCCACCGGAAGGAACACGGGGGAGACCCCGTCCAGGGCGGTCACGGAAAGCTCGGCCTGGAACAGCCACATGGTGTCCCCGTTGGGCTGCACGGGGATGCGGTTGTTGACCAGGTTCAGCTCGACCGTGCGCTGGTCGCCGTTCGCGCGGACGGTGACGTTGAGGTAGACGCAGGAGGCGTCGGGGTCCGGATCGGTCAGTCCGATCCGGTGGTCCGGCTTCTCGTCCAGCCGGACCTCCTTCTCGAACTCCTTGGGCTCACGGGTCCACGCGCGACGGGTCTTGCCCTCGTCCTCCAGGACGGCGGGCTTGTCGTACTGACCCCAGGTCGCGCGGACGTTGACGGCGCCGGTATCGGCGGGCACGGAGAAGGACAGGCCCATGGTGGAGGCCCACATGTGCCCGAGATTCTGCGGGGTGACCACATCGGGGGCCTCCCCGGAACCTTCGCCACCGGTGGTGCCCTCGACCCCGTTCTCGGTGTTCATGACCTGATCGGCCGCGTCCCGGACGGAGGTGGGGGTTTGGTGGCGGGGACCGAGCATCCCGACCAGGTAGCGCTCACGCGGGCCGGAGTAGCGGCGGGGAAGTTCCTCGGTGGGCCCATCCCAGGGGCCGAGGAGATCGCGGGAGACCAGGTTCTGGAGCTCGCCGCGCACCGCAAAGGAGGAGGCGTCGATGAACTCCTGGGGCTGGTCAAGGGAGGCGATCGCGGCGGCGTCCCGGGCGGCGTCGGCGGCGGCGCGGAGTTCGGCCTTGGTGGGCTTCTTCGCTGTGGGGGCGGTGTCGAGGGAGGTCTGTTCGCCGTTGGGGTTGGGGAAGAGGGTATCGTCAGCCATCAGAACAGGGTCCCTTCGTTGCTGGAAGCCCTGCTCTTGGACTTCTTCTTGTCGTGCAGGCCCTGAGCGACCTCTTCGGCGTAGCGCTCCTGGTTCAGTTCGAGCAGACTGTCGAGGACTTCCCGCTGAGCGGCTGGGCCGATGGTGTAGCGGGTCTCGCGGCCGACCTTGTGGAAGCCGTGGTCGAGCCCGCCGACGGCCTCGATACGCTCTTCCCAGGCATAGGCACGGATGGTGGCCTCATCGATGGCACGGTGGATGGCGCGGAGCTCCTGGATGTCAGGATCGCTGCACTCGGGATCAAAAACCAGGTTGTAGGTCTTGGTGAGCCCAGAGTCGCGAGAGAGCATGACGTCCCGACGGTAGGTGTCGAGCCGGTCACCGAGGTCCCGGAGTTCCTGAGTGAGATCAGGCATCGCGAATGTCTCGAATGCATCTGAAGGAGTATATTGTAGGTCAGTTTTGAGTGTTGCGCATCTTGCTACCGCCCACTGATGGTGAATGCTGCCGGAAATCAGGGATAGCATTTCTCGACTGTCACTTAGGATGACGACGATCTTGTCATTGATTACCTGATTTGTCGGAACCAGCAAAGGCATTGCAGTTCGGCTGACTCGTGTGATTGCAATAACCTCGCTGAGGTTTTTGGTTGCCCGTGCTAGCTCGGGCCGCTGCTCAGCGAACTGCCACCAGACCTCGCGTACGCTTTTTCTGGTCTGGACTCGATCCCTGTCGGGTTTTACTTGGGTGGCCACCTTTTCGAAGCAATCGGGGTATTCCCTTGCTGTTGATTCGCTCCAGTTGTGAAAGTTTATAACCCAGGTTTCTGGGGTCAGGCTGGGTTGGGAGTTGAGTTCTTGTCCGCTCAGGTATGGGTAGAGGATTTCAGAGTTTTTTGGGTCCGATTCCATGAGACTCTTTGCCTCGGCAGAGCTAAGTGTGAAGCCTTTGCCCCAGATTTTCACTCCGTGCAAGGACATCCCTGAGTTTGCCTGAAGCTTTTTTGGGGGGTTGGTGAATCGCGATATTTCAGCTAGGGAGGAGTTGATTCCGTTTGTTGTTTTTCCGTTCAGTATGCTCTGTGAGTTATCGTGCAGTAGGGATTTGCTGATCCATACTGCGCAGTACTCCAAAGCTGCGCTTTTTGACGGCCAGGGGGAGCTGGACACTGCCCTGCGGATGGTTGATCCACTCTTGAGAATTTGGTCTAGGCCAACTTTCCGACTGTCTCCCTGGGCTAGGGTATTCGTTGCAATTATCCCAATTTGGCCATATTTGTTGAGGATGTTGTGGATTCTTAGTGTGAAGTAAGATGAAAGGTCTGCGTTTCCGCGTGTTCCTCTGATTCCATTTCCGAGGTGATCGACTAGGTGGTCGCGATAGCTTTGTCCGACTGCGGGGAGTAGTTTGCTTCCTCCGAAAAATGGAGGATTTCCGATGATGGCATCAAATCCACCGTTCTCGAACGCCTCCGGGAATGTCAGTGGCCAGTGCAAAGGATGGCGTTCGAAGGCTTCGGTGGGCCGGTCGTAATCCAGCCACTCTTTTGCCGCCAATCGGGCTTTAGCCTCGCCAGCGCCCAGGTTGCTAGCCAGTTCGACGGCTTCAGACGAACCTTGATTCAGGCCTCGTTCACCACGGCTCGCTTTCGTAAGCGCCGCACCTACGGTCAGGTCGGCAAGCAACTTTACTCGGCCTGTTTCCAGTTCGGCTTCACCCAGCATTGAACGCTTTCGGTTCAAGCCCTCCAGCGTTGTTCCATCGATGCTTGCCAACTTGCGACGAGACTCGGCGACTCGGCTGAGCAATTCCCTGATTCCGGAGGTGAAGTCAATGAGTGTGTTGTCATCGCCATGTAGTTTGCGGCCCTTCTTGGGGTCCATGTGCATGTACTCAAGCTGCTCAAGGGACGTGATCCCGAGTAGTGAGTCGCCAGCAGCCAAGCGGTCGTCCAAGAACGTGAAGGGTCGTTCCGGATCCATCGAGACCAGCCATAGCGACAGTTTCGCCATCTCCACGGCCATCGGGTTGATGTCCACCCCATACAGGCTGTGCTCGATGACCTGCCTGCGCGCCTCGATGACGACCTTGTCATCATCGGCACGCAGACCGTCCTCCGGCGGCGTGTACCCCTCGACCCGTTGATCGCCTTCCCGCACCCAGGCCTCGATCAGTCGGGCACCCAGATAACGCGCTGCCGCCACCAGGAACGCCGCCGAACCCACGGCGATGTCGGCGACCTTCAGCGACAGGATCTCCTGGCTGCTCTTGAGCTTCCACTCACTCGTGTCGGCGGTCTGCAACGGCCCCGGCTCGTAGACCAGCGGCTCCAGTGCGCCCTCCACGACTTCCTCGGCGAGGAACCTCGGCGTGTAGTGCGTCCCCGTGTTCTTGCGCAGCGAGGAGTCGGTGACGTACAGCTCGCCGGAACGGATCACCAGCGGCAGGCCACGCAGGTCCAGGCGGATGATCCCGAAGAACGGCAGCAGCCGTTCCACCAACTCATCCTCGCGGGGAAGCACCCCGCGCAGCTTCTTACGGGCCTCTTCCTCTTCGGACCGGTCCATCGGGGCCAGGCGCTTGGCCAGCTGCCCCTTCGTCCCGATCTTGGAGTCCTTGTACTTGACGGCCAGCTCGGCCGCCAGTGACTCCACGTCGGTGTGCCGCGCCGCCAACCCCTCCAGCCCGCGCAGCTCCACCTCCTCCTCGGAACCCTCCTTGCCGATGAGCCCCACCACGAGGTCCCCGGCACGGAAGCCGTCGAAGGACAGCAGACCCTCGTACACGTAACCGATCTGCTCCACGTCCAGCGCGCGGAAGGACAGCTTGCGCAGTTCGGCCGACTTCCCACGTCCCACCCGCACGTACTGCACGGCCTTGAGCATGTGCAGGACAGTGCGGTCGTCGATGTCCAGCGGCATCCACGGAAAGGTCTCGGGGTTGAACAGCGACCCGTCGAGCGGGTGCATCTTCAGCCGGGGGTGGTCCACCCCGCCGTAGACCGCGTTGAACAGTGCCAGCAGCCGGTGCCAGGCAGCCGTGGTCCGCTCCAGGTCGTCCTCAGTGCCCTCACGTGCCTGCTCGTGCAGCTCCTGGTACAGACCACCCGCCGAGTAGGCCCGTGCGTACAGGTCGTTGTCGGAGGGCAGCAGGCCGCGCTCCTCGGCGAAGAGCAGGAACACCACCCGCATCATCACCGAGACCGAACCCCGGTACACGTCGTGCGCGGACACCCCGCTCAGGTCCCGGCCCCCGTGCTCACGGGCGCGGGTGTCGGCCCGACCGATCGCGGCGACCAACAGCTCCACCGCCTGGCGGACCTGCACGCCCAACGCCTCGGTGACCTCCTCCTGGGAGTCCATGCTCTGGGCCAGCAGCTTGACCAGCCGCTCCTCGTCGGGCACCCCGAAGAACCGGCGTCGGTTGAGCAACGAGTAGAAGGCCCGCAGCACGTCGCGCTCGGCGGAGTCCGTCCACAGTGAGGCGTCGAAGACCGCCGTGGTGGTGACCCCACCCTTGGGTGCCCACACCAGAACCCACCAGCGACCATCGGTGGCCAGCCCGAGCTCCACACCGTGGTGGCGGCACAGCTGCGCCAGCCGGTCCACGGGGGTGGCCGACCAGGACTCGTCCTTGATCCGCTGCTGCGGGGACTGCCCGGCGGGGCAGACCAGCCCGAGCAGCCGGACGCGGTCCGCCTGGACCTCGTCACCGCTCTCGCCCCCGGGCTCGGTGAGCACGAACGACGGCTCCACCCGGGTGTCGTGTTCGGCGACCTCCATGGCCAGCGACTCCAGGCCGTCGGTGCGCAGGTTCTCGCCCCAGCCGAGCAGCCCGCCCAGCACGTACCGGATCCACGCGTCCCGTCCGGCAGCGAGATCCTCCTGCCAGAGGGTGTGCTCGCGGCGCAGCTCTCGCCGCTGCTCCTTGTCCAACGGGTCCAACCCGGCCGACCACACCTGGCGCAGCACCGGCAGGGTCAGGAACGGGCCGCTGACCTCCAGCAACCCCAGCCAGTTCAGGTGCTGGTCGCGGACCAGATCGCTGCTGCTCTGCATGTTTCGGCTGTGCTTGCTACTGAGGGGCGGGGTGCTCATCGGACTGCTTCCTTACGGGGAATGACGAAGACGACGGCGACGGGGAAGGTGTGCGGCTCCTGCCGCGAATAGCGCTGCTCGATGGCCGCCAGCTCGCGCTCGCGCTCCCCGCCCAGGGACGCCAGCCGTTTCTCCCAGTTCTCTCGGTCCTTGCGGTACTGCTCGCGCTCTTCCTTGGTCTGGGTGACGGAACGCTCGCTGAACAGGGCGTCCTCGTCCTCCTCACTGGACAGAGCCTTCTTCAGGTTCTCGGCGAACTGGCCCAGCACCGTGGTCACCCGGCTGCGCTCGTTCTCCTCGCGTTGCTGGAGCTGGCGTTGCAGCTGCTCCAGCCTGGTGTCCGCGCGCCACTCGATCGCGCGTTCCAGCCCCAGCCTGCCGCCGGCCCGCTCCCACCGGTCGCGGATCCGGCTCCACACCGCGTCCGACAGCGGTCGGCCGTCGGTCAGGGCCTTGTTGAGGATGCCGCCCAGGGTGGTGAGGTTCTCCAGGCGGCGGAAACGACCGGCCTCGGGCAGCCAGCCACCCGAGTGCAGCACCTCCTCGTGCAGACGCAGCCCGTCCGCGCCCACCAGCACGAAACGTGAGTAGGCGCCGACCAGTACGTCTTCGAGCGCGGGATCGTCGCTGACCACGGCGGTCACTCGGTTGAGTCCCACCCGGTCGTTGGACACCGCGGTGCGCAGCAGACCGATGGAGCGGGCCACCAGCGGGTGGTTCAGGTGGGCCAGCACCACGTCGTCGCGGCCCTGGACGTCGTTGGCGTCGAAGGTCACCGGGAGCTGGCGGGGGACGACGTTCTTGGGGGCGTCACCCGCCAGCTTCTCGGTCAGTCCCGTGGTGGTGTGCACCCACGAACCCGTGAGGGCGGGCACCTGGAACAGGCCCTGGGTGAAGCGCTCCTCGTCCTCGTCCACGTGCGGGACCAGTGCGGGCTGGCGGGCCAGGTTCAGGGCGGTGTCCACCACCCGCTTGACCCGGGCCGGGGTGATGGCCAGTGACTCGACCGTCTCGTCCAGGTTGCGGCGCAGCCGGCGCACCTGCTCACGGATGTTGGAGTTGGAGGGCACTCGGCCCTTGCCGTCCGCCTTCGAGGTCTCGGCGTCCAGGTCGGCCTTCTGCCCGAGCATCCGGCGTTGCACGGCGTCGGAGATGACCGCGTTGACCGAACCCAGGTCCTCCTCCATGCGGGCGACCTTGGTGGCCACCCGGGACAGGAATTCCAGGTCGGCCTCGAAGGAGTCGGTGGACTTCTCCCAACCGGTGCCGACGAAGTGCCGGATCTCGGGGTTCTCGGTCTGCCCGTAGCGGTCGATCCGGCCGATCCGCTGTTCCAGTTTGTTCGGGTTGAAGGGGATGTCGTAGTTGACCAGTCGGTGACAGTGCCGCTGGAGGTCGATGCCCTCGCTGGCGGCGTCGGTGGCCAGCAGGATGCGCAGTGGGTGCTCGCTCGGGTCCTTCTGAAAGGCCAATCGCAGCGACTCGCGGTCGTCGGTGTTCATGCCACCGTGCAGTTCGGCGACGTGCTGTCCGCCCAATCCCTGCTGGGCCAGGAGTTCGCGGAGCCAGGACTGGGTGTCGCGGTACTCGGTGAAGATCACCACGCGCTCGTTGGTCCAGTGCTCGCCGTCCGGCTTGCACACGGCTTCCAGGTAGGTGATGAGTTCACGGGCCTTGGCGTCGGGTTGGGCCTCGTGCGTCTGCGCCCACGTGCGCATCCGCTCCAGCAGCGATTGCTCGTCCTCGTCGGCGTCGGGTTGGAGGGGGCGACTGCGGTCCAGGGCGGCGTCCTCGGCCTCGGCCAGCTCCTCGTCGTCGTAGGTGGCCGTCTCGTCCCAGAAGTCGTCCATCCACTCGGGGACCTCGTCGAAGTCGGAGCCGATCGCCTCGTGGCCGGCCGAACGCGAGCGCAGGGTTTCGGCGTAGACCTCGACGGTGTGCCCGAAGGCGGCCGGGCTGGAGAAGAGCCGCTTCTTCAGCAGCAGGGTGACCAGGTCGGTGGCGCGCTTGCCCTTCCGGGTGGTGAGCTTGGTCCGGCGCAGCTGCGCGAAGCGGGTGAGCAGGGTGTGGATCTCCCGCTCGTCCTCGGGGTAGGTGACCGGGATTTCGCGGGTGACGCGCTCCCGAAAGCGCGGGGTGCCGTCGGGGTTCTCGACCTCCCGCTTGAGGCGGCGCACCACCGTGTCCTCGATCGCCGACCGGTCGGGCTCCACCCCTCGGGCGAACCGTTGGTCGTCCAGGATCTCCAACAGTGCGGTGAAGGACTGCTGGTACCCGTTGTGCGGGGTGGCGGACAGGAACAGTCGGTGGGTGAAGTGCGGGGCCAGCCAGCGGATCAGCTTGGTCTGCTGGGAGTCCACCGCGTAGACCTGCTTGGGGGCGGCCGGGGCCACGTGGTGGGCCTCGTCCAGGATGAGCAGGTCGAAGGTGCGCGGGTAGCTGGGACCGTCCGAGGGGAGGACCTCGCGCAGCAGGCGCTGGGCCTTGGCCCCGCGCAGCCACGGCAGGCTGACGATGGCCAGCGGGTGCACGTTGAACGGGTTCGCGGTGCTGCCGTAGTCCCGGCGTACTTGGGCGGCCTGCTCGGAGTTGATGATGGTGAAGTCGAGGCCGAACTTCTCGGCCATCTCGTCCTGCCACTTCAACGTCAGCCCGGCCGGGCACACGATCATGATGCGCTGAGTGCGGTTGCGCAGCAGGAGTTCCTGGGTGACCAGCCCGGCCTCGATGGTCTTGCCCAGACCCACGTCATCGGCCAGCAGCAGGTTCACGCGCGGGGCGCCGATCGCTCGCGAGACCGGTTCGAGCTGGTAGTCCTCGATCGCCACCCCGGACCGGAACGGCGACTGGAGGTTGCGCACGTCCGCGGAGGTGACCGCCGACCACCGGACCGCGTCCAGGAAGGCGGCCAGTTGCTCGGGCTGGTCGGGCACGATCCCGGACACGTCGGGAAGGGAACCGCTGGGCAGGAGTCTGCGGCCGGGTTCGAGCTCCCAGAGGACGTCGAGGGTCTCGCCGTACTTGCCCTCCTGGATGCTCTGGAGGGTGACCACGGTGAAGGTGTCGCCGGGTTCGATCCCGCTCACGACCCACTTCTGGCCGCGTACCTCGACGAGCGCACTCGGTTGGGGGAGCTCGTCGGTCGTTGTGGACATCGTTGGACTACCTCGCGCCTGTCAGGGGGCTGTCGCCTGGATTCACGGATAACGCTAGAGCCGATCGGGGGATCCGTCGATCACTGAGACTCTATTGTTAACCCGGTTCACACGCAACGAGAGTAGTTTGTCCTCAACGCCCGACACCGTCGGGCCTGTGAACCAAAGACGGTCCCGGAGGCCTCGTGGTTTACCCGGAGTAACAACTAGCGGAGATGAAGAGGCGTAGGTCCCGAAGGGGACCGACCTCTCCGCTCCGCGGATTCGGAGGATGCAGTGACACACGGTGTCGACGATCCGAACCCCCCCAGCGGCGTCCCTGCTCGTCGGCACGGGCCACACCGGAAACCCCTGCAAGTACCCAGGGCGCACGGGCAGGAACACGATCCTCTGGGGCCGGTCTGACCAGGCCCCCGATTTCGGCGGCAGCAATCGTGCACTGCGCTACCGAGAACACTGGGGCATGGACGTCCCTCCAGATCACGCCTCCTCACGAGGTCCTGCTGGAGGTGCCGGGTTGGAAACCGGGCAATTCAAGGAAGAAGTGCCATAAGAACAAGGCCTCCATGTCGTCCTGTTCCGGCTACGCATCGGCCGGGAGAGTCAAGGGCGTAAATAATAATCGAAGTGAAGAAGCTTTGGTAAAGCCCACCTTAGGTAAGGTCACCCCAATTCCATCAAAGGCTTCCGATGAAATTAGGGAGCTCCCTTCGTGACTGCGAGGAGCGGCTTTACGGAAGCACGTCCTGAGGGGTAGATAGTATATTTCAAGTTGACTAGTTTTAAGTCCAGGCTTAACGATACAATTGGGGAGTTCATGGTATACCGCAATAAAACATATGTTGCCTTCGCTGGCGAGGACCTGCACTGCTACCGACTGATGGAAGCATGGCGCGACAACAAAAACATCGACTTCAATTTTTTCGATGCACACGATATTTGCACTGCACGAGACTCTAGTAGGCCCGAGACGATTCGCCGCAGACTTCGTGATCGTATTGTTAATGCGAAGCAGGTCGTGATGCTTATTAGCGACACAACCAAGCCCAAGGCGGGGCGATCAACTTCTTTCCTTTTTTACGAGGTAGAACAGATCGTAAAATTGGATCTTCCGGTAGTTTTTGTGAATCTGAACGGGAATCGAGGATCTCAGACCGGGAAACTCCCGACAATGCTCCGAGAGCGTTATACTATGAGCGTCTCCTTTCAGCCAAAAATCATTAAGTATGCCCTCGATGACTATGTGGCGAAGTTCCAGGGAAACTCTCGCGTGGATGGGAAGTCTGGACCTTACTTCTACAAGGGGACGGTCTATGACGAGCTCGGCCTCTAGTGATGCACAGCCTTTCGACACTGCTCAGGACGAAGCGCGGGCTTGTTTCTCTAACAATTAACTCCTTGGCTGCCTTTGGCGTTCTTGGTGGTGTGGTTCAGCTTTATACTGCTGTTCTTTCTCCTCCGCCAATTCCGGGGGCCTGGATTGTCAGTGCGGTTGTAGCTATCTCCGCGGGTTGGGGTGTCTACCGTGCTTACCCTCGCTCGTCATTGACCCGCGAGTTTCAGGTTCCAGATATCAAAATTCGTGTCAATGTTGGTGACCTGTTTGATCAGAAAACTCATCTTGCCATTGGATTTTCTGACACCTTTGATACGGATACCTCTGACGGCATTATCTATCCGAAAAGTTTGCAAGGTCAGCTTTTGGGGCGCGTGTTCCACGGTGACCTGGCGGGCCTAAACAGGCTCCTGGACGCTGCGCTCAAGAGCGTGAAGCACGTCCAGAAAGAGTCTCGTCGTAGAAAGCCGAAGGGAAAGCGGGTTCGTTATCCTCTCGCTACCGTCGCCACTATCCGGCGTGACAAATTTCTGTATTTTTGCATTGCATATACAAAAATGGGGAATGATCTAGTTGCCCAATCCAGCATCGATGATCTATGGCGAAGTTTGAGTGAGCTGTGGCAAGAGGTTCACAGGCGAGCACACCGGGAGCCGATCAGTATTGGTTTGGTGGGATCTGAGTTGGCGCGGATTGGCTGCGTCAACAGGGAAAGCCTTTTAAAAATTATTCTGCTTTCCTTTGTGGCGCAGTCCCGTGAGGAGGTGGTCAGTAGGGAGCTGACTGTGGTGATACATCCAAGCGATGTACATCATTTGAATATGCTAGAAATTGACGCGTTCATTAGGTCTCTCTAGTTGTATGCCCTATTTCGATAAGGGCCAGGAAAGGTGTAGGCGGCGGCACGGGCGGCCGAAGCGCAGAAAGGCGTTTGCTGTTCCAGGGTGGTGTTGCTCTTCATGGCCACCGGGGTAGTCGAGGTCCACTACCGTCACTCAGTTCTGGTCTTTCTAGAGGAATGGGGCACTGCTTGGCCTCTACTGCGCCTTTGTCAGGGGAGTGGGTAGCGCTGGGGTAGGGGAAGGCGTTTGGGCGGGTGAATTCACTGAATTGAACAGAGCCCTCGCATCCCCGAAGGGAGCGAGGGCCGTTCGGCTCTAGGAGCTTGTCTTCGTAGGCAGGCACGCCTGGGTGGTTTAGCGGAGATCTTCCCTAGCGGTTTCGAGGAAGGTCTGCCACTCGTGGGCTTCGAAGAACAGCGCTCCGAGTTCGCGGTTCTGGGTGTCCCGAACTCCGGTGAACGGACCTTCTGAAACCTCTACACACTCGCCGCGCTCGGCGCTATAGCTGGCGGTGTGCCAGGGGGAGGCGGGCACCAACGTTGCCTTGGTGGCGTCGTGCTCAGTCATCAGGGCTTCTCCAGTTCGTCCGCGAGGAGGCGGATGAAGTCTTGCGTATCGTCCAGTGGCAAGGCAGCTGCCTGCATGTACTCGAACCTGTGCTCGTGATCGGCTAGTTCGTTGCTGCCCTCGAAGAAGTGCCCGCTCGGAAGTACGTCGATATAGCCCACGCGGTCGGCATCGCCGAGATGCAGCAGGGTATAGCCGCAGGGCTGTGCCATGCCTTTGGACAGTAGCAGGACCTGAATGTCGATGTTCGGGCGCTTGTTCAGCTCCATGAGGTGCTGGAACTGAGTGCGCATCACCTCAGGGCCGCCAACCAGGCAGCGAAGCGCGGACTCGTCGATGATTGCCCAGATGCGAGGCGGGACTTCGCGGTCCAGGACGCTCTTGCCGCGCTCGATCCGAGCTGCGACGCGCTTCTGCCGTTCTTCTGGGTCAGGTAGAAGTCCTCGTGACATCAGCGCTTCGATGTAGTCCGGGTGCTGGAGCAGGCCCGGGATGACACCCATGGCATACGCCTGGATTCTGGTGGCCTCGTTCTCCAGGCTGTAGAAGGCGTTGCCCGCCACGTCCTCGTGCTGGAACCACCAGGGCTTCTGCTTTCTCGCGGCCTTGGCGATCTCTACCAGCTCTTCTCGGAGCGCGTCGCTCGACCCGTACAGGCGGCAGAGAGCTGCCACGGCCTCGGTCGTCAGTCTGACAAACCGACCGTTCTCGATTCTGTAGAGCTTGCTGGTGTCCCACCCCAACTCCTTCGCGACCTGCTCCTGGGACATCTTGGCCTGAGCTCTGAGGCGCTTGAGCTGACTCACCAGGTAGTGCCTGCGGACGGGGGAGCCCTGGGCCACGACGGCCTCCTTCGTTTCATCGACGTCGCGCCGGTTGGCGGGGGTCGCAGTCATCATCTCACCAACCAGAAAAAGGACATGTGTTCATAATGCGGACCACTTTAAATACAGGCCTTGTAAGTTCGAAGGCCTCTCTCTAGCTTAGATGGTGAGACGAACCCCAGGCCGCACTAATGGCGGTTGGTGAGGTTGGGGGTCGCGGAGCTACGGAGGAGAGGTCACGTGGTGGGCAAACGAGCGATACGGGCAGTAGATGGCGGGGGAGGGGTGGGACCTCTGGATCGCTGGGAGGGTTTCGGGGCGCGGGTGTGGACGGCCCGGCGTCAGCACAGCGTCCCTCTCGACTATCTGGCTGCGCAGGTATACGTCACCAGCGAGATGCTCCAGGAAATCGAGTCCGGTGCCCTGGACCCTGGGCGTCGGGTCGCTCAGGACCTGGATCGTGTCCTGAACTGTGGCGGCCAGCTCTGGGACGTCTGGGCCAGCGCTCACCTGGCCACTCTCCTCCAGGGCCGCGTCACCATCACCGACGTCCTGCCCGAAGCCCTCCAGGTCCGCGCCTACGCACCCCTCGTCCTGCCGGACCCCTACCTCACCGACTCCTACGCCGCCGCGCTGCACCGGCTCGAAGCGCCGATGAACCTTCC
The DNA here is from genome assembly GCF_900143625.1 of Nocardiopsis sp. JB363. Lineage (GTDB taxonomy): Bacteria > Actinomycetota > Actinomycetes > Streptosporangiales > Streptosporangiaceae > Nocardiopsis. The sequence goes on along the minus strand of NZ_FRFF01000100.1, from coordinate 1,454 downwards.
GCTCTCCACCGATGCTCTTGTTGAGACTTCCGGCCGGCTCCACCCCACCGGCTCCACCACGTCCCACTGCCTGGTGGTCGACGAAACCGCCCTGATCCGGCACCTTGCACCCGCCGAAACCCTGCGGGCCCAGCTCCTGCACCTGCACCATCTGGCGCAGCACGACCACGTCACCGTGCACCTCATCCCCGCCACCACCGGCCCCCACCCCGGCCTGAGGGGCGCCTTCTGGACGCTGTGCTACTCCCCGGCCCGCACCCTCGTCTACACCCCGCACCCCTGCGGCACCGGCCACTTCCACCGCGAATCGGCCACGGTCAAGGCCTACACCGACCTCTACTCCACCCTCCAAGGGGTCGCCCTACCTGCTGAGGACTCCCTGCACCGCATCGCTGAACTCGCCGCGCGGCTGACCCCCAGTCCCCGCCAGGCCCTCACCGGCCACTGACCGAGTATCGAACGACCCACATCCCGGCATGAAAAAGCTCTGGCGGGTGCGCCAACACCCCCAGAGCAGGCCGATCGAAGTTCCACCAGTCCCTCTTCAAAGAACCAAAGGAGTCTGACCGACATGTCCATTGTGCCTCAGTCACGCCCGTCCGTGCACGTGCACCCCGCCCCCAAGCCCGTACCCACCCTGGGGTTCGCGGGGCGGCGCTGGCCCTGCCTGCTCTACCCGGGCGACCTGGCCCACCTGGCCACCATGCGCCATGACCTGCACCGCGACCTGGACCGACTGGTCGGCCTGCACTCCGATACGGCCGCCGACATCGTCCTGTGCGGCAGCGAACTCTTTGCCAACGCCATCGACCATAGTCGCTCGGGTGAACCCGACGGCTACGTCGTCCGCACCCTGACCATGCCCACCGCCACCATCCTGCGCGTCGGCATTATCGACGACGGGCACCGCACCACTCCCGCCCCCGGCAGCCGGCCCACCGAACCGGTCATCCCTACCGACCGCACCCTCACCGAGTGGGAGGAGGCCGAACGTGGCCGGGGCCTGCTCCTGGTCGAAAACCTCTCCCAACGTTGGGGCAGCCGCAAGGTCCTGGACTTCCCCTTCTGTGAGGGGCTGGGCACCTTCCTGTGGGCCGAGTTCGCCTTCACCGGCTCCCTCGCCCCCTTCGGAGCCCTGGTATGAGCGCCGCACCGGTCACGGGTGAACTGCGCGCGGTGCTGGACGCGCCCCGGGGACAGCGCTTCTCCCGCCCCGGGGCCTCGGCCCGGCCCATGGCGACCTCGCGCGCCCGCCAGCACGTCCGGGAACAGCACCTCCTGACCCAGATGGCGGCCCACCCCAACCTGGTCCTTCCGCTCTGGACGCCCCGGCCTCCCACCCGCACCGGCGAACCCGCCGCCCGCCTGGCCGAACGCGATGATCGGCGACCCTTGCCCAAGCGGCCCAACGGTGTTCCACCGGTCCCGCGCCCCCGACCCGCCCCCGACGACGG
>NZ_FRFF01000099.1 GCF_900143625.1 Nocardiopsis sp. JB363 | reverse complement strand
CGCCGCCCCCGCGGGCCCCCTCGATCCCGGCCGCGGAGCGTCGCCCCCGGCGCAGGTGGTTCTTCCTCAGCCCGCTCATCCCCTTCGTCTTCCTCGGCACCGGGTTGCTGCTCTTCCAGCTGTTCGCCGGTGGGGCGTCCGATACCGACGAGAGCCCGGACCTCGTCTCCGACGTGGTGGAGGGGCGCGGGTCCACCGAGTTCTACATCCCGCCCGAAGACGTCGGAGAGCTCGGCCTGTACTCCTCCCCCTCCGAACTCCACGTGGGGAACTGCGCCATCGACGGTCCCGGGTACCCCCGGATCACCGAACGCGAGGTCGGCCACCGCTGGGACGACTGGCGACTGGAGTACTCGGTGGACGTCCGCACATCGGGCCTCTATACACTGACCTGCGAAGGAGCCCTCGAACAGTCGCACGTGATCGCGGAGACCCGCACCGCCCACGACGCCGATCGGCGGGGCATGTTCCTGGCGTTGACCATCTTCGGGACCATCTTCCTCGGAGTCGTCACGATGATCGCGACGCTCATCACCCTCGCGATCCGGAGGGCGAACTACCCGAAGCGCATGGCGCGACGGGCACGCGGGGCGGCCGGCCGAAACGGTTGACCTGGTTCGTGCAACGAAGTCCGACCGGCGCGCGTCTCAACGAACAACCGCCGGCGGACCGCCCACCGGCGCTTTCACCCCGGTCGAGGTAGAACTGCGATGAGCCATCCCCCGCCTTACGGTCAGCCCGGCCCCTACGGTCGCCCGAACATCCACGTCGACGCGCGCGAGATCAAACCGGGGAGGGCCTGGTTCGTCATCGGCGTGCTGGTCATCGTCGGTGGCTTCGTCACGGCGATCATGGGTTTCGTGTTCTCCCTGGTCTCCACGGTGAGCATCGCCGACTTCGAGGCCCGAGTGACCTCGGGTCAGGAGAGCGCGTTCACCGTGGAGGACCCCGGGTTCCAACTCGGTCTGTACTCGTCCTCGGGCGGTAACGGGCAAGCGTGCGTCCTGACGCTGCCCGACGGTACCGAGTCCGGCTTCGACAGCCCGGGGTACAGCCACAACGTCGACAGTGGCGCCGAGAGCTGGTCCCTGGTGGGGACACAGGAGATCAGCGAGGCCGGCGAGTACACGCTGTCCTGTTCCGACGCCTCCACCACCACCGAGTTCGCGGTGACGAACAACGGGGACGGTGGCGTAGAGATCGTGCGAGGCGTGGGTTCGACCCTCTTGTGGGCGCTCGTCCCGTCCGTCCTGGGCCTGGTGCTCGGACTGACGATCATCATCACCACGGCGGTGCGACGCGGCCGGTTCCAGCGTCGCCTGATCGCCGAACGCCAGCGCCAGTACTACGGTCACGGGCCCCAGTAGGAAACACCCGCTCGCGCCGCGCACACCTTCGCGTCCACATCCCCCGGGAGCGCCCGTGACCGCCGATGTTCCGTCCTTTCCTCCCCTGAAGCCCCGCGATCCCGCCGATATCGGCGGATACCGGACCGTGGGTCGACTCGGTGCCGGAGGCATGGGCGCCGTGTACGCGGCCCGGTCCCCCGCCGGTGAGTTGGTCGCCGTCAAGCTCGTCCATGGCGACCTCGCCGCCGACCCCGACTTCCGTGCGCGGTTCCGCCGTGAAGCCGACCTGGTCGGACGGGTCGTCGGCCCGTGTGTACCGAGGTTCCTGGCCCAGGACACCGACGCGGACCAACCCTGGTTGGTCACCGAGTACGTGTCGGGGCCGACCCTGCGCCAACACGTCCGCGAACACGGCCCCCTCAGCGGGGCGCCCCTGCACGCCTTCGCGACCGGAATCGCCGAGGCGTTGCGCGCCATCCACGCCGCCGGGATCGTGCACCGCGACCTCAAGCCCGGCAACGTCATCCTCGCCCCCGACGGCCCCAAGGTGCTGGACTTCGGCATCGCCCGGGCCATCGACGAAACCGCCATCACCAGTACAGGTGGACTGTTCGGCACCCCGGGTTGGGTCGCCCCCGAACTTCTGAGGGGCAGCCCGCCCTCCGTCGCCGCGGACGTCTTCGCGTGGGGTGGGCTGGTCGCCTACGCCGCCACCGGACGCTCCCCCTTCGGGACGGGATCGGCCGAGACGATGGCCGTTCGCGTACTGGACGGAGAACCGGATCTGGCGGGGGTGCCCGAAGCACTGATGCCGCTGGTGCGGGCCGCGACCGGGCAGGACCCGAACCGAAGGCCCACCGTGGAGCAGGCGCTCGCGGAACTACTCTGCGCGGACCAGGCCACGGTGGTCGGTCCGGGACCGGAGGCCACCGAACTCGTCACCCGAGTGCTGCGGGAGGGGTGGGAGGCACCGCCCCCGCCCACCGTGTTCACCGGGGATCCGGCCCCGCGTCGACGTCCGAGGCGGCGTCGACCCTGGCTGCCGGCGGGAGCCGCCGTGTCCGCGCTGGTGTTGGTGGCGGCGGGCGTGTGGGTGGCCGGTGACCGGTTCGCGGAGGAGCCCGTGGAGACCGGGGAGACCGGGGAAGTGGCGGATGCGGGGGCGGTCGAGCAGGGGGTGGGCGAACAGGTGGCGGTCGAGATCGCCTCGAACGGTCTGTTCATGGTGCACGCCGATCCCAACGGAACCCTCGACATCACCCCCGGGTTCGACGGGGCCGGTTCCGCCCTCCCGGAAGGGGTGGACCGGGCCGAGTCCGTGGTGGCGAGCGTCAACGTCGGCACCGTGTTCGCCGACGTCCAAGAGCAGAGCGGTGTCCAGGTGTTCGGTGAGCTGGAGTATCTGGCCGAGGAGGGTGAGTTCACCCTGCGGGCCGGCGACCTCGGCCTCCTCGAAGTGGGCGATGACTGGGATCCGCTGCCCGACGATCCCACCGCCGACGGACGTCCCGCGCACACCGCCGACCCCGACGACGTACTCGTCACCGTCTCCCCGGACTCACCCGACGCGGAGTTCGCCGTGGACTTCGCCGACGCCCCGCAGAGCGGACTGCTGACCTACCTGCCGGCCGCGAACGCCCTCGGAGGCGAGGCCGAGGTCGCCGGTGTCTACACCTGCTACATGAACTGGCACCCCTACCCTCCGGTCGACATGACCGATGAGGAGTACGTGCCCTGTCCCGCGGAGCGACCCGAATGAGCGGCCACACCACCACGGTGTTCTCCCCGTTGCGCCCCGACGACCCGGAGACCGTCGGCGGCATGCGCGTCGTCGGCCGGATCGGTACCGGCGGCATGGGAACCGTCTACGCCGGGATCGGGCGGCGTGGCGAGTACACGGCGATCAAGGTCATCCGTGAGGAACTGACCGAGGACCCCGGGCTGCGCGAACGGTTCACCCGGGAGATTCGTCTGCTCGGGCGGGTCGAGAGCCGTTGTGTGCCCGCGCTGCTCGGGTCCGGTCGGGACGGTGGCGTGCCATGGCTGGTCACCGAGTTCGTGCCCGGGCTCTCACTCTCCGCCCACGTGCGAGAACACGGGCCACTGCCGCCGAACCTGCTGCGCGGGACGGCCGCCGGGATCGCCGAGGCCCTGGTCGCCGCGCACACCGCCGGGATCGTGCACCGCGACCTCAAGCCCGGCAACGTCATCCTCGCCCCCGACGGCCCCAAGGTGCTGGACTTCGGCATCGCCCGGGCCATCGACGAAACCGCCCTGACCCGCACCGGTGGGCTCGTGGGCACACCCGGGTGGATCGCCCCCGAGGTGCTGCGGGGAGCGGCAGCCACACCCGCCGCCGACCTGTTCGGCTGGGGTGCGCTGGTGGCCTTCGCGGCGACCGGTCGGCCGCCCTTCGGCTCGGGTTCCACCGATTCCCTGGCCCACCGGGTTCTGGACCGGGCGCCCGATCTGGCCGGGGTCCCCGAACCCCTGTTGCCCCTGGTGACCGCGGCACTGGACAAGGATCCCGCGCGCAGGCCCACCGCGGCGTGGATCACGGCGGCGCTGACCGGCCACCCCGGTGGGGAAGGGACGTCGGCCGCGGTGGGCGCGCTCCTGGACCGGGAGTGGCGGGGGGTCCGTGCGGAGATTCCGACGCCACCGGCTCGACGCACGCCTCGGACACTGCTCGCGGCCGGCGCGGCCGTGCTCGTGCTCGGTGCCGCGGGCGGTGGTCTGCTGGCCGCACGGGCACTCACCGATGACGGGCAGGAGGGTGGCGGGGAGCGCACGACCGTGGGCGCGCAGGCGGCCGAGACCGGAGAGGGGACGGAGGTAGACGGAGAAGCGTCCCAGGAACCCGAGTGGGACCCGCCCGAGCCGACCCCCTTCGGTATCAACGCCGAGTGGGAGGCCCAGACGTTCGTCTCCCCCGACGGGTACACGACGTTCCAGGTGACCCCGGACCAGTTCCAGACGCTCACCTACGTGTCCGTGACCTCGGTGGAGGAGGTGTCCGAGGGGGTGCGGTTCTCCGTGAGCGTGCTCAACCTGGTGGACGGGCACGACGTTCCCGCGATGCTCACCGTCACCACCCCGGAGACTCCGCTCGCGCCGCTGGAATCACCCGGGCCGGTGGAGATCGACGACGAACTCGACCTGACCTTCCCCGACGCCCCCGGCCAGGGACAACTCACCTTCGCCGACGCCGACTTCGCCTCAGGTGTGTCCGGTTTCCCGCCGGTGAGCCTCTGTTACGACGCCCCCGCCGGCACCTTGTCCCCCGATGCGGAGGATTGCGCCTAGGGTTCCGCCACGGGGTAAGGGGAGACGGCGCCGACGTTCTCGTTGACCAGCAACGCCCGGCCGGCCGGCGGAAAGGCCCGCTGTGGGCAGGCCGGGCGTTCGCAGACCTTGCAGCCCAGACCGATCGGGGTGGCGGCCGACGGGTCCTCCAGGTTCAGACCGGTGGAGTACACGAGCCGGTGGGCGTGCCGAAGCTCGCAGCCCAGGCCCACCGCGAAGGTCTTTCCGGGTGCCCCGTAGCCCCCGTACCCCCGGGCGACGGTGCGCGCGACCCAGAAGTAGGTGCGCCCGTCGGGCATCTGCGCGATCTGCCGTTGGAGGACTCCCGGCGCGGAGAACGCCGCGTAGACGTTCCACAACGGGCAGGTTCCACCCGAGCGGGAGAAGTGGAAGCCGGTGGCGGACTGGCGTTTGGACATGTTGCCCGCCCGGTCCACCCGTACGAACGAGAACGGGACGCCCTTCAGGCCGGGGCGCTGCAACGTGGACAGGCGGTGGCAGACCGTCTCGAAGCCCACCCCGAACCGGTCGGCGAGCAGTTCGACGTCGTAGCGTTCCCGTTCGGCGGTCTCCCGGAAGGCCCGGTAGGGCAGGACGAACGCGCCCGCGAAATAGTTGGCCAGGCCGATGCGCGCCAGTCGGACCGCTTGCTCGGTGGTGAGCTCCTCGCCTTGGGTGAGTTCGTCCAAGAGATCGCCGTGCTCCAGGAAGGCGAGCTGGGTGCCGAGCTGGAAGGCCCGTTGGCCCGGACCCAGGTGCGCGGCCAACGACAACACGCGCCGTTCGGGGTCGAAGGTCCGGTTCCGGGAGGGTTGGTCGACGGTCTCCACCCGCACCCCGTGACGTTCGGCCAAGAGTCGGGCGAGGACCAGGTGCGCCTTGCCCGGCTCGGCGCCTTCCCGGCGGGCCAGTCCCTCGGCGAGCTCGTCCAGTTCGCCGATGTAGTTGTGGCGTTCGTAGAAGAAGTCCCGGACCTGTTCGTAGGCCATCGGGGTGAGGGAGGAAGCGCCCCCATCACGACCCTCCGCCAGCGCGGCGGCCTGGCCGGCGACGTCCCGGTACCGGCGGTGCAGGTCCACGAGGGCTCGGGCGACCGAGGGCATGGCGGAGGCGAGTTCGTCGAGCTCCTCGGAGCCGACCTGGTCCCCGGTGGGGACGTCGGTGAGCGCTTCACGGAGTTCGGCGATGAGCCGCGACGTGTCCCCGGTCGCGAAGAAGCTCGGGTCCACACCGAATGCTTCGGTGATGCGCAGGAGGACGGGGACGCTGAGCGGGCGCTGGTTGTGCTCCATCTGGTTGAGGTAACCAGCGGAGATGCTCAGCTCCCGGGCGAGTTCGGACTGTTTGAGGGAGTGCTCCTGCCGCAGCCTGCGCAGCCGGGGACCCGCGAACACCTTGCGCACCGTGGCCTCCTCACGTCTCCGCGGTTCTGGCGGTTCCGGCAGTTCCCGCAGTTCTCGTCCGTGGTTTCCGTGGGTTCCGTAGTTTCCGCCAGGCTAACCCGAAGGTGTCCGTCCAAGCGTTAGCAGTCTTAGCAAGAGCCGGCGGTGGCCTTAGCCGTTCTCAGCAGGGGTGGGTTCGAGTTATCCACAGGTGGGTGAGGGAGGGGTGGCGGTAGGTGGGTGGATTGGTGTCTTCTCGTATTGGGGGAGCCTTTGGTTCCGCCGGTTTCGTGCTGCCTGGGGGCAGATGCGCGGTGTCGGGTGTGTTGGTGGTGCGCCTGAGGGGGTGTTCCTGCTGGCTGTTGGGCGGGGTTGCGGTGGGTATGTGGTGCGCCTCGGGTCTCGTGCCCTGAGGCTGTCGGGCGGGGTTTGGGTGGTCTCCCCCTTCCCCGCCGCGTGATTGTGGCCGTCTCCGCTACGCGCGTCAAGGTCGTCGCTGGGGCGGCTTCGCCGAGAGAGCGCTCCACCTTGACCCAATGCCGCTAAGTTTGTGGGATCTTCGCTGGTCAGTCGGCCTGGGGTGGAAATC
>NZ_FRFF01000089.1 GCF_900143625.1 Nocardiopsis sp. JB363 | reverse complement strand
CACTCCACTCGCACAACACCCGCCCCAGAGCGGCCAACAACACGTCGTTGACCCGAGTCCGGAACACCCCCGGAACCTCACGCAACAGATCCCTCGTCACCCCCTCGGGCAACCGGACCGAGACGACGTCCTCGGTCGCGTTGGTGTTCTGGCCGTGATCGGCACCGGTGGCACCCGGTGATCGGACGGCCTCCCCTTCGGACAGGGACCGCCAGAACGGGAGTTCGTCGTCGAAGCCGCCTTCGGCGGTGTGTCGGGCCAACCGCTCCGCCCACACCGGAAAGGGCGTACTACGGGGCCCCAGGTCCACTTCCGATCCCTCGACCGACCGTCGGTAGGCCGTGCCCAGATCCTCCAACAGCACCCGCCAGGACACACCATCCACCACCAGGTGATGGGCGGTCAGCAACAACCGATCCACACCCTCTTCCCGGAAGAGGACCGCGCGCACCACCGGACCTTCCGACAGGGACAAGGAAGCCTGCTCGGTCTCGGTCCGCTCACGCACGACCCGTTCACGATCCCCGGGCTCCACACCCTCCAGGTCCACGACCACCAGATCGAACCGGGCCTCCTCCACCCCCAGGACCCGCGACCCGTCTTCATCCACACGCAACCGCAGCATGTCGTGCTGGACCGCCAGAGCACGCAGAGCCCGTTCCAGCGCCCCCACCTCGACCCGCTCGACCAGGTCCAACATCACCGCCATCGTGAAGTGGTCCGGATCCACCGGATGCGTGGCGAAGAACCACTCCGTG
>NZ_FRFF01000098.1 GCF_900143625.1 Nocardiopsis sp. JB363 | reverse complement strand
CAATGCCGCTAAGTTAGGCGGCGGGGATCAGTACCGGTTGGGGTGCCCGCTCATGGCGGACCCCCTCATCACCCTGGTGTTTGACCGGGTAGGAGTTGTGACGGGCTCGCTTGACCTTGCGGGGGTAGGAACGAGGCCGCCGGGGCGGGAGAGGGCGCTCGCTGATCTGCTCCAGCACCCAACCCCACAGGAGCACCCGCTGTTCAGGGGGAAAAAGCCGTACCACCACTGGTGGTACGGCGCACGATGCGGACCGTGTGGGTGAACCCCAAACGGTCCGGGGCCAACCCCAGGTGTTCGGCCGAGCGGTGCATCAACTCCCGCACCGCGTAATGGGCCAACAACACCCCCCACACCTGCGCGATCACCATCGGTGGGGACTGCGAAGCGATCACCGTGCCCGCCCCCAACAGGCGGGTTTTGACCTCGCTCAGCACCGTCTCGTGCTCCCACCGGCGCCCGTAGAGCGCGGCCAGTTCCTGGGCGCTGATCTGGGTGGGGTCGGTGATGGTGGTGATCAGTGTGATCAGCTCCCCCTCGGGGTTGGCGTCGGGCACGGTGTAGTCCACCGCCCGCACCACCAACGCCCGCTCAGGGTCCAGGTCCTGGCCGGTACGGGCTTGGGCCAGCAGCGCGTCCTTGGCCTTGCGGCTCTTGACGCGGGGGGAGAAGAGCATCGCCAGGTAGGACCCGTCATCCAGGGGCCGCACCATGGGCAGTTCCAGCTGGGAGCCCACTCGCCAGGCCAGCTCAGCCCCAGCACAGCTGTAGTTGGTCCACATCTTCCAGGAGTAGAACCCCGCGTCGGCCAGCACCAGCATGCCTTCCTCGCACAACGGGCCCAGCTCATCGGCCAGGGTGCGCTCACCGGTCGAGAAGGGGCCCATGGTCGCGCCCACGATGGCGCGGGTACCGGTCTCGGACAGGGTGACCATTCGCAGCTGGGGAAAAGCCGACCGGTTGCGGTGGTTACCGCTGTGGGTGAAGTGGTCGGTGTTGGCGGCGGTGTCGGCCACGTCCAACGTGGTGCCATCCATCGACATCAACCGCCAGGTTTTGAAGAAGGCGCCGGGGGTGGTGGCGTCAGCCATCGGGGTGCAGGTGCGGTGGAAGAGCTCGGCCAGGGGTTGGGGCCCCAGTCGGGCTCGGGCCTGGGCGATGGCCGAGGTAGTGGGGGTCTTCCATTGCCCTTGCCAGGAGCCGAGCAGTTGCAAGGATCCGGCGAGTTGACGCATGACGGCGTCGGTTCCCTGGGTGGCGTCCAGTCCCCAGGCGATGGTGTGGCGGACCATGACGTGGGCGGGCAGGCTGCGGCGGCGTTGCTCACCGGTACCGGTATCGGCCAGCACGTCCTCGATCACATCGCGGGGGTAGCAAGCGGCCAGCACTCCCAGGTCCAGGTGATCGGTCAACCGAGCCGAAGGGGTTGTGTCAGGGGTGGCGGGCATGAAGAGCACGATAACCCCTCAACCACGGATTTCCACCCCAGGCCGACTGACCAGCGAAGATCCCACAAACTTAGCGGCATTG
>NZ_FRFF01000043.1 GCF_900143625.1 Nocardiopsis sp. JB363 | reverse complement strand
GCCCACACCCACTACCTCGAAACCCTCCGCGCCGGCCGCACCCACACCACCCCGCGCCGACGCGTCTGGATCCAACCCGAAGACGACACACCCCACACCCGAGACCCCCTCACCCGCACCGGCCACGCCCTCGGACTCCACCCCACCCAGATCACCGTCGCCACCAGCCTCACCACCGCCACCGCCGAAGTCCTCACCACCCACGACCTCCTCCTCTGCACCCCGCACCAAGCCGAACAACTCGACCTCCACTGGCGTCCCATCGGAGAAATCCACCCCACCCGCGACCACACCGCCACCGGAGAACAAGCCGACATCCTGCGCACCCACCTCCACCCGCACATCGCCCGCTGCCTCGGAGCCGCACACCCGTGATCACCCACCGCCTACGCGCCGAACTCCACGAAGCCGGACTCCACGGCTCCTTCCTCGTCCGCGACCTCCACACCGGCCACGAGATCGGCATCGAACCCGACACCGAATACGCCACCGCCTCCCTCGTCAAAGTCCCCCTCGCCCTCGCCACCCTCCACCGCATCCACCGGCACGAACTCGACGGCGCCACCCCCGTCCACATCGCCCCCACCCACACCGACACCGGACCACCCGGCACCGGCCCCTTCGGCATCAGCAAGTTCCGTCACCCCGTCACCATCGCCATCGAAGACCTCCTCCACCTCAGCACCTGCCTCAGCGACAACATCGCCGCCGACGCCCTCTTCGACCTCACCCCGCCCACCCACGTCACCCGCCTGCTCCACGAGCACCACATCCGCGGCATCACCGTCCGCCACCGCATCGGCACCCTCAACGCCACCCCGGCCGAACGCCTCGCCCCCGACGAGACCCACCTCGCCCACACCCTCGCCATCCAGGCCGGAACCGACGGACGTGGCCACCACATCCCCCAACTCGACGTCACCACCGCCAACTCCGGCTCCGCCCGCGCCCACGTCGACCTCCTCCATGCCCTCTGGAAACCCACCCACGTCCACCCCGACGTCGCCCAAGGCGTCCGCGCGCTCATGGCCGACAACCTCATCCGCCACCGCCTCGCCCCCGACTTCATGAGCGACGCCACCACCTGGGCGTCCAAGACCGGCACCGTCCTCAACCACCGTCACGAGATCGGCGTCGTCGAACACACGAACGGCGAGGCCTACGCCATCGCCGCCCTCACCGCCTCGCAGGTCCCCGCCCGCCACCAACCCGAAGCCGAGGCCCTCATGGGTCGTGTCGCCAGAGCCCTCCGCGACCACCTGCGCTCCACCTGAACCCGCCACCGAAACCCCGTGCGCAGCGAAGAAGCCGCAAGTCGGGACGTTCCGGACGGCAATCGGACCTCGGTCGGAATCCGTGCCGCACAGAATCCCTGTTTCCCCCACACGAGGGCCCCGGATCCCCTAAGAATGATCGTGAAGGAACCCCCTCATCTCCTCCTGAGGGGGCTCCTGGGCCGAGCTCGCGGGACCCCCTCCCCGCAGCTCGGTCATACGTGGCCGAAACCTGACCTCATGGGGTTTCGCGCGCCACGACGCCCCTCGGGGCACAGGGGCCGTCCCGGCCGGCGCACCTCCCACCGGGACGGCCCCTTCCGTTGCCGGGGCCGGGCTCGACGAAAATCCTGCGGAATTCTGATTCTGCTCACAGGAGCTGGGTCCGCTAAAAATGGTGGTGAAGGAACCCCCGACCCTCCTCCTACGGGGGTTTCTGAGTAGGTCGTGCCCCGGATATCCCCCTTTCCGTGGTCCGGCCGTGTGTGCCTGAGCGGAGTCCCCACACGCTTCGGGCACGACTCGCCCTTCGGGGCTCCGGGGCCGTTCCGGCAGGGCAACCCCAGCCCACCGGAACGGCCCCGCACCTTTAGTGCTTGGGCCCCACGAAGGCGTCCATCCTGGCCACGGCCTCCTTCCGTGAGATCGATACGACGTGGGTGTCCCTGTGCACGGGTTCCAGCTTGTTCACGTGGATCTTCCAGGCGATACCCAACCGGTCCAGGGTCCGGGTGCAGATGTCGATGATGCCCTTCGACGTGTTGGTGAAGTGGTAGCGCGGATACTCGTAGTACTCCACCTCACCCGCCGGGCATTTCTTGCGTATTCGGTTGACGACCCGGCAGCCGTCGGAGTGTATGAGTCCACGTATCAGCGCTTCGGGATGCTCGTCCACGATGCGTTGCTGCCAGGGCTCCAGGACCATGGGCCGCTCGTGCTTCTTTCCGGGGCCGTGCTGGGGAAGGATGCAGGTCCAGTGCTTCGAACAGGCCTTGATCGCGGTGCAACCGGAGCGATCGACCGTGCACGCCTTGACTGGGAACACCGCCTCGATCGCGGCCTGACAGTAGGAGATCAGCTGTGGATATTTGTTGTCGTAATAGATCCATAGCGTGTAGAGGCCGAGCCGGTTTTTGTTCTCGGTGAGGTGACCGTCCCCGAAGTAGGCGCCCAAGAGGTACGCGTAGGCCTCTTCGTGGATGGAGGCTTCCGAACACCGTGGGCAGTACGAGACTCGCTTGTGCTCGGAGGCGAGGTTGCGGCGACGTCCGTTCACCCAGTGACTGACCGCTCTCTGGGAGACTCCACAGGCGAAGGCGATGTGCTGCTGGGTCCAGCCGAGGCTGCGCAGTCTCAGGGCTTTGTCGACGGTCTCGCGTGAGTGCATAGGGTGAATGCTCGCTCACGCTTCGGACATTTTTGGCTGGGGTGTGCCCTGAACAGCAAAAAGAGCCATCCATCAGGATGGCTCTTGTACCCCGGGTGGGATTCGAACCCACACTGTGCGCCTTTTGAGGGCGCCTTCTCTGCCGGTTGGAATACCGGGGCAAGCTGCATAAGCCGGGCATCTTGGCGTCTGCTTGATTTTGCTGGCTTCCGAGGTGTTCGGTCAACAGTGGGATCACGATTGACCGGTCTTGCCGGGGCCGACGCACAGCATACTAGCGGATCTCTGTAACCTTGTGCACGTGACGAGTACGCAGAGCCGTGTGGTGATCGCGGAAGACGAGGCCCTGATCCGCCTGGATCTCAAGGAGATGCTCGAGGAGGACGGCTATGCCGTCGTGGGTGAGGCCGGTGACGGCGAGGCCGCCATCAGGCTTGCCCGAGAGCTCAAGCCCGACCTGGTGATCACCGACATCAAGATGCCGGTGCTCGACGGGTTGACGGCCGCCGAGCGGATCGCGGCGGAGCGCATCGCCCCCGTGGTGATCCTGACCGCCTTCTCCCAGAGGGAGTTGGTCGAGCGGGCCCGTGAGGCCGGGGCCATGGCCTACCTGGTCAAACCCTTCAGTAAGTCGGACCTGGTGCCGGCGATCGAGATGGCGACCTCGCGGTACGCCGAGTTGTCGGCTCTGGAGGCGGAGGTCGGTGACCTCCAGGACCGGTTGGAGACGCGCAAGCTGGTGGAGCAGGCCAAGGGACTACTGCAGAGCCGGCACGGCATGAGTGAGCCGGAGGCGTTCCGCTGGATTCAGAAGAACTCGATGGATCGTCGGCTGACCATGCGCAAGGTCGCCGAGACCGTCGTCGAGACGCTCGGCGGACAGTAGGACTGATCCTCACCGCTTAGGCGGACTGAACTATCGACGCAAGGGGCCGTACCCATGGGGCGGCCCCTTCGTCGTGCCGGGGATCGGGTCTCAAGTGTGGCCATCCGGTCACCATAGGTAGGACGAAGTGACAGAACGGCTGGGCGGCACGGCGAATTCCTAGACGCCTGTTCAGATTCAACTCGCATCCGGTACCGGTTTGATCTCGGTTGCGCACAATGGGGTGACGGTTGTGTCACGTGGCTTTAGCTGTGCTGAATGACCAGCCTAAACCGGGCTAAACTCGGCGCACCGAACAGCTAAAGGACAGTGGTGCCCGAATGCTCACATCCGGGTACCACGTGACCTCAGATGCGCAAGGAGCGCGCGTGCGCACACGTCTCGTGACCGTGTTGCTCGCCCTGATCACCGCATTCCTGGTGATTCCCGGGGCAGTGGCGACGGCAGACGAACAGGGCGGTGAGTCGCTGCACGGTCAGATCGGTCAGCCCGATGATCGGGATCTCGGTGTCGAAGGCATTGAGATCGCGGTTTTCGAGGGTGATGACGAGATCGAAGCGGCGACGACCGACTCTGATGGAAATTGGGAAGTGGGGTTGCCCGGACCGGGCGACTACCGCGTCGTGGTGGATCAGGAGTCCATCCCCAGCGAGTACGAGGTCCGCGAGACGGTTCTCCTCGTCGAAGGTGAGGCCGAGGTAGCGGTCGAGGCCGATGAGCAGCGACCGTTGATCATCGCTCTGGACGAGGCCGGTGCGGCCGCGGAGGAGCCCGCGGAGACGGAGTCCCCCGAGGGGGGCGACGCCACGGAGGGTGAGGAAGAGGCCCCCGCCGACGACGAGGCGCTCGAAGTCGAGGGTGTCAGTGGCGGCTTCGGCGATCGTTTCGCTCAGCTGACCGCGGCCGGACTCCTCTTCGGCCTGGTCATCGCGGTCTCCGCGATCGGTCTGTCGCTGATCTTCGGGACGACGCAGATCATCAACTTCTCGCACGGTGACATGGTCACCTTCGGTGCGATGATGGCGCTCCTCTTCAGCAGCGGCGCGGCCGGGATGGGTAACTCCCTGTTGGCGATCTTCGCCGGTCTGGGTGTGGCGATCCTGTTGGGCGCCTTCATGGAGGGCAGGCTCGGCCGGACCTTGTTGATCGTCCTTCAGTGGACGGCGATCTTTGGCGGTATCGCCCTGGCGACCCTGGTGGGTGTGCTCGGTGACGGCATCGACTGGCAGGTGCCGTTGTGGCTGGCGGCCGTGATCGCGGTGGCCATGGGGGCGGTGCTGGGCGGCACGATGGAGCGCTACCTGTGGCGTCCGCTGCGTAAGCGCAACGTGGCGCTGATCCAGATGTTCATCGTCTCGATCGGTGTGGCGCTGGTTCTGCGGCACGTGATCCTGGTGCTGTTCGGTGCGAACCGGACGCGGTACGCGGGTTTCCAGGTGCAGGAGTTGGTGCACCTGGGTCCGGTGTCGATGCCGCCCCGCGACCTGGTGATCATCGGTGTGGCCCTCGTGGTCCTGGTGCTGGTGGCTTGTCTGTTGCAGTTCACCCGTATCGGCAAGGCGATGCGCGCGGTCTCGGACAACCGGGACCTGGCGGAGTCGTCGGGTATCGACGTGGACCGGGTGACGCTGTACGTGTGGCTGCTCGGCGGTGGTCTGGCTTCGCTGGGCGGTGTGCTCTTCGGCCTGAACCAGGTCGTGGACTACGAGATGGGCTTCCGCCTGCTGCTGCTGATGTTCGCCGCGGTGATCCTCGGTGGCCTGGGCACGGCCTACGGCGCGATGGTCGGCGGTCTGGCCGTCGGTCTGGTGGCGATGTTGTCCACCCTGTGGTTCCCCGCACAGCTCATGAACGCGTGGGCTCTGGCCCTGATGATCCTCATGCTGCTGATCAGGCCTCAGGGTCTGCTCGGTTCGCGTGAGCGGGTCGGCTAGGAGAGGTAACGATGGATATTCTCATGATCCTCGCCGAGGCCGCCCGATCCGCGGTCGGCCCGGTCGCGGCGATCTACGCGTTGGCCGCGGTGGGGTTGAACCTGCACTTCGGTTACACGGGTCTGCTGAACTTCGGTCAGGTCGGCTTCATGCTGGTGGGCGCCTATGGCGTGGGCATCAGCGTGGCGGTGTTCGATCTGCCGGTGCTGGTCGGTTTCCTGGTGGGTCTGGGTTGTGCGCTGGTGTTGGCGTTGCTGCTCGGTATCCCGACGTTGCGGTTGCGCGCCGACTATCTGGCGATCACGACGATCGCGGCGGCGGAGGTGTTGCGCCTGGTGTATCGGGCGGGCTTCGCCGAGCCGGTGACCAACGGTGTGTACGGCCTGCAGAACCTGTCGTCGGGCTTTCGTGAGGTGAACCCGTTCGACGCGGGTGGGCGTTACGGGTTCGGTGCGATGACGTTCACCGGTAACCAGATGTGGTTGATGGCGGTGACGTGGGGCCTGGTCGCGCTGTTCGCCGTGTTCACGTGGCTGCTGATCCACAGCCCCTGGGGCCGGGTGATCAAGGGCGTCCGTGAGGACGAGGACGCGGTGCGCAGCCTCGGCAAGAACGTGTTCGCGTACAAGATGCAGGCGTTGGTGCTGGGTGGTCTGATCGGTGCGTTGGCGGGCGCGATGCTCGCGGTGCACCAGGGGGCGATCCAGCCGGACCAGTTCAAGCCACAGGTGACGTTCTTCCTGTGGGTGATCCTGTTGTTGGGCGGTGCGGGCCGTGTGTTCGGTCCGATCATCGGTTCGATGGCGTTCTGGTTCCTGATGAACTTCACGGACGGGTTCCTGAAGGGGTTGGGCCGTGAGGGTCTGCTGCCCTTCCTGGATGGTCCCGACTACGGTGCGATCCAGTTGGCCTTCGTGGGCCTGTTGTTGGTGTTGCTGATCGTCTTCCGGCCGCAGGGTCTCATCGGTGACCGCAAGGAGATGCTGATCAATGTCAAGTGATGAGGTGGACGCCTCCGCGGCGGTCGAGGTCGACCGGATGGCGGACGCGGTGCCCGAGCCGGGGTCGTCGAAGTCGGACCCGATCCTGGTGGCCGACGATGTGAAGCGTTCCTTCGGTGGCCTGACCGCGGTGGACGTGAGTCACCTGGAGGTGCAGCGGGGGACGATCACGGCGCTGATCGGTCCGAACGGTGCGGGCAAGTCGACGTTCTTCAACCTGTTGACCGGGTTCGACCGGGTGGACACGGGCCGGTGGACGTTCGAGGGCCGGCAGATCAACGGTCGGCGCGGCCATCAGGTTGCGCGGGCCGGGATGGTGCGGACCTTCCAGCTGACCAAGGCGCTGACGCGGATGACGGTGCTCGACAACATGTTGTTGGGCGCCCAGGGCCAGTTGGGCGAGCGGATGGTCGGTGCGTTCCTGCGGCCGATGTGGCGTTCGCAGGAGCGGGCCAACACCGAGCGTGCCATGGAGCTGTTGGAGCGGTTCAAGCTCATCGACAAGCGCCAGGACATGGCGGGTTCGTTGTCGGGTGGGCAGCGCAAGCTGTTGGAGATGGCGCGCGCCTTGATGACCGACCCGAGCATGATCATGTTGGACGAGCCGATGGCGGGTGTGAACCCGGCGTTGGTGCAGTCGTTGTTGCGGCACATCACGTCGTTGCGGGACGAGGGCAAGACGGTCCTGTTCGTCGAGCACGACATGGACGTGATCATGGGCATCAGTGACTGGATCGTGGTGTTGGCGCAGGGCGGGGTGATCGCGGAGGGTCGTCCTTCGGACATCCGGTCCGACCAGCAGGTGATCGACGCCTACCTGGGTGCCCAGGAGGACGAGGGCGAGGCCGGGGAGAGTGGCGATGAGTGAGGAGAACGGTGGGCTGCGCCCTGAGCCGGAGGAGGTTCCGGTGGAGGCGGAGGACGCCGCGGCCGTCCAGGAGCACCGCGAGGCGGTCCTGGAGCAGGCGGGCGCGGAGGCCGGGGAGGTGGGTGGTCCGGAGGACTTCCTGCTGTCGGCCAGGGAGATCGTGGCCGGTTACGTGCCGGGGGTGAACATCCTGAACGGGTGCACCCTGACTCTCACCGAAGGTGAGGTCGTGGCGATCATCGGTCCGAACGGTGCGGGTAAGTCGACGTTGATCAAGACGATCTTCGGGCTGATCCCGGTGCGTGATGGTTCCTTGACGCTGCGGGGTTCGAGTATCGCGGGTCTGCCGGCGCACTCTCTGGTGGAGCGTGGTGTGGGGTACGTGCCGCAGACGCGGAACGTGTTCCCTTCCTTGACGATCGAGGAGAACCTCCAGATGGGGGCCTTCCTGCGGCCACGGTCGTACGCCGAGCGGTTCGCCGTGGTCTCGGAGCTGTTCCCGTTGTTGGGGAAGCGGCGTCGGGCCAAGGCGGGTTCGCTGTCGGGCGGTGAGCGTCAGATGGTGGCGATGGGTCGGGCTTTGATGATGAACCCGTCGGTGCTGTTGTTGGACGAGCCGACGGCGGGGTTGTCACCGATCTACCAGGAGGAGGTCTTCCAGCGGGTCAAGGAGGTCAACTCCACGGGTGTCTCGGTGGTCATGGTGGAGCAGAACGCGCGGCGTTGCCTGCAGATCTGTGACCGCGGGTACGTGTTGGACCAGGGTCGGAACGCGTACACGGGTACGGGTCGGGATCTGTTGAACGACCCGAACGTGATCGAGCTGTACCTGGGAACGCTCGCGAAGGCGTGACTCGGCGGGTCTTGGGGCCCGCGTGAAGAGGGGGTGGGGCCGCGGCCCCACCCCCTCTGTCGTGTTCGTGGTGCGCGGGTTCAGTCCTGGAGCGAGTAGTCGGTGTAGCCGAGGATCTCGTAGCCGTCCTCACCGAAGTGGAAGAGCTCGAAGGTGGCGGAGGTGGGGTCTCCGTTGTCGTCGAAGTCGATGTTGCCGCTGGTGCCCTGGTAGTCGATGCTCTGGTCTTGGTCGAGCAGGTCGCGGCATTCGGCGAAGGTGGTGCATTCGGTGCCTTCGGGGCGGCTGATCTCGGGCAGGTGTTCGACGTAGACGGTCGGGTCGGGGGACCCCGCGGACTCGGCGGCCAGGGCGACGGCGGTGACGCAGTCGAAGATCTGTGGGGTGAACTGGAAGGCTTCGAGTTCGGGGTCGAACTCGCGGAGGCCTTCGTTGAACTCGGGGTTGTCGGCGCTGGGTGCGACTCCGGTGGTGCCGTCGATGGCGCGGGGGCGGTTGTCCGCGACGGTCTCGCCGAGGCCGGGGTCGTTGAGACCGTCGGTGAGGTAGAAGGTGCTCCGGACCTCGCTTTCGATGAGGGCGGCCATGAGTTGGGTGCCCTCCTCGAAGGAGATGAGGGCGATGGCGTCGGCATCGGCCCGGTAGACCCCGTCGATGACGGCGCCGAAGTTGGTGCTGTCGGGGTCGTAGGTCTCGCTGACGAGGACGTCGATGCCGAGGGAGTCGAGTTCGTTCTCTACGGCGGTGAGGTAGCCGGTTCCGTAGTCGTCGGCGCGGGCGACGATGGCGACGGAGGTGTGGCCGTCCTCGACCATCTGTTGGGCGAGGACGGGGCCGGCCATGAGGTCGCTGGGGGCGGTGCGGAAGAAGTAGCCGCCGTCGTTGATGTCGCTGAGTTCGGGTGCGGTGTTGGAGCCCGAGCACTGGACGATCTGGGAGCCGGTGATGGTGTCGTAGGTGGCTTGGGTCATGGCGGAGGCGGCGGCGCCGATGACGGCGTTGACGTTGTCGTTGACGAGGCTGTTGGCGGCTTCGTTGGCCTGGGCGTTGTCGCCGGCCTCGTCGGCTTGGATGGGTGGGGGGACCTGGTCGCCGAGTATGCCGCCGGCGTCGTTGATCTGGGATATGGCGTATTCGACGGCGGAGAGTTGTGGCGGGCCGAGGAAGGCGAGGGAGCCGGTCTGCGGGTAGAGCAGGCCGTAGGTGAAGGCGCTGTCCTCGGCGTTGGTGGAGTCGGAGCAGGAGGTGAGGGCGAGGGCGGCGGCGAGCGCGGTGGCGGTGAGGGCCAGGACGGGGCGCGTGTTGGTGGTCATCGGTCGGTCCGTTCGGGAAGCGGGTGGCGGCGTGGGGGCAGCGGCCGTGGAGCCGGGTCGGCGCGGTGTTGCGTGTGCGTCGATGACTCGGCTACTCCGGGACGTGGTGTCCGGTGTCGGGTCTACTCGTCGAGGGAGTACTCCTCGTAGCCCGAGACCTCGTGGGTCTCACCGTCGAAGCCGAAGATTTCGAAGGTGGCGGAGGTGGGGTCTCCGTTGTCGTCGAAGTCGATGTTGCCGCTGGTGCCCTGGTAGTCGATGTCCTCGTCCTCGTTGAGCAGGTCGCGGCACTCCTCGAAGGAGGTGCATTCGGTGCCTTCGGGGCGGCTGATCTCGGGCAGGTGTTCGACGTAGACGCTCGGGTCGACCGAGTCGGCGGACTCGGCGGCCAGGGCGATGGCGGTGACGCAGTCGAAGACCTGCGGGGCGAACTGGAGGACGTCCAGCTCCGAGTCGAACTCGCTGAGGCCTTCGTTGAACTCGGGGTTGTCCGCGCCGGGTGCGATGCCGGTGATGCCGTCGACGATGGACGGGTCGTCCTCGTTGACGGTGGTGCCCAGATCGGGGCTGTTGAGGCCGTCGGTGATGTAGAGCTGGTCGCCTTCGACGCCGCTTTCGAGGAGTTCGGCGATGACCTGGGCGCCCTCTTCGAAGGAGATGAGGGCGACGGCGTCGGGGTCTTCGTTGTCGACGGCGTTGATGACGCTGTCGAAGTTGGTGGCGTCGGGGTCGTAGGTCTCGGTGAGCGCGACCTCGGCGCCGAGGGCTTCGAGTTCGTTCTGGACGGCCTCGAGGTAGCCGTTGCCGTAGTCGTCGGCGCGGGCGACGATGGCGACGCTGGTCTGGTTGTTGTCGACGATCTGGCGGGCCATGACGGGCCCGGACATCAGGTCGCTGGGGGCGGTGCGGAAGAAGTAGCCGTTGTCGTCGATGTCGCTGAGGTCGGGCGCGGTGTTGGAGCCCGAGCACTGGACGATCTCGGCGCCGGTGACGGTGTCGTAGACCGCCTGGGTCATGCCGGAGGCGGCGGCGCCGAGGACGGCGTTGACCTCGCTGTTGACGAGGCTGTTGGCGGCCTCGTTGGCCTGGGCTCCGTCGGCCGCCTCGTCGCCTTCGACGATGTCGGGGACCTCGGTGCCGAGGATGCCGCCGGCGGCGTTGATCTCGGAGATCGCGTACTCGGCCGCGGTGATCTGCGGCGGGCCGAGGAAGGCGAGGGCACCGGTCTGCGGGTAGAGGATGCCGTAGGTGAATTCCTCACCCGCGGAGTCTCCTCCGTCTCCGCCGTCGTCACCATTGCCACACGCGGTCAGCCCCAGCACTAGGGCCGCGGTCGCGGCAGTGAGTCCTAGGACCTTCTTGCTTGCCATGATCGTGGTCGCTCCGTTCAACCGGCGGTGCACGGTCTGCGTGGCGCAGCCGTGCCGATGGTGCAGATGCGTCCTGAAGTCCGCGATGTGTGGCATGACTTAATCAGGAGCGTTAGTGGAGCTTAATCATGGAAGTTCCGTCTCGGGAAGCGGGAGGGGGGCGTTGCGTCCGACTCGCCTTCATGCCGTTATGAACCTGTGGTCAACGTAAGGGCTCTTGGTCCTGGTTATTGGACGAATGTGACCGAGGACGGTCACTCGGCTGCAATCTGTCATGACGTGTCGGCATGGCGTGGCCCGACCGTCGAACCGCTTCGGTCGGGTGACCGGGTGGTGCGACGGCCGGGCCGTGTGCAGTACGCCTTGGTTCGCCTGTGAAGTGCGACTTGTGTTCGGGGTGCCTCGGTGGTTCAGCCCTGGGGTGCTTCGCGGAGCATGCAGGTCAGTCGGGACGTGCACACTTTCCGGTCGGCGTCATCGGTGATGGTGATGTCCCAGGTGGCGAGGGTGCGGCCGAGGTGGACGGGGGTGGCGACACCGGTGACGTGCCCGTCGGTGGCGGAGCGGTGGTGGGTCGCGTTGATCTCGATGCCCACGGCGATGCGTCCGAACTGATGGGCGTGGATGGTGGAACCGATGGAGCCGAGGGATTCGGCGAGGACGCACGAGGCTCCGCCGTGCAGTAGACCGAAGGGTTGGCGGTTGCCCTCGACGGGCATGCGGCCGACGACGCGTTCGGGTGAGGCTTCGGTGATCTCGATGCCCATGGTCGCGCCCAGGCCGCCGGTGAGTGCTCCGGACTCCAACATTTCCTTGAGATCCTGAGCCTGCGTGCTCATAGTGTGATGCCTTCCGATCCGGTCAGGTGGCCTCCTACCCGGGCGAAGTGCCGGGGTGGGAGGCGGTGTTCCCGCGGCGATGGCCACGGAGTGTCCCCAGCGCATCCTAAGATTTCTCCTGTGGTGACCAATCGAGAGACCCCCGAACAGACAGCCCAGGCCGATGGCGGGCGCCCCCGACTGCTGCTTCTGGACGGCCATTCGATGGCCTTCCGTGCGTTCTTCGCGTTGCCGGTGGAGAACTTCGGTACCAGTACCGGGCAATCGACCAACGCCGTGTACGGGTTCGCCTCCATGTTGGTGAAGTTGATGCGTGATGAGGAGCCCACGCATGTCGCGGTGGCGTGGGACCTGTCGGGCCCCACCTTCCGGGACGAGGAGTACGACGGGTACAAGGGGGGCCGTTCGGAGACCCCGCCGGAGTTCCCGTCCCAGGTGCCGTTGACGCAGGACCTGATGCGGCTGATCGGTGTGGCCAACCTGTCGGCGCCCGGGTTCGAGGCCGACGACGTGATCGCCACGCTCGCCCATCAGGGCGGCGAGGCGGGCATGGAGGTGTTGATCGCCTCGGGGGACCGGGACGCCTTCCAACTGATCACCGAGAACTGCACGGTGCTGTACCCGGGTAAGAGCCTGTCGGACCTGCGTCGGATGAACCCGGAGGCGGTACAGGACAAGTACGGGGTCTCACCCGAGCGCTACCGGGACCTGGCGGCGTTGGTGGGGGAGAAGGCCGACAACCTTCCGGGAGTACCCGGGGTGGGGCCCAAGACCGCCGCGAAGTGGATCAGTAAGTTCGGGTCCCTGGAGGACTTGGTGGAGCGGGCCGACGAGGTCACCGGCAAGGCCGGGCAGAACTTCCGCGACCACGTGGCCGACGTGCTGCGCAACCAGCGACTCAACAAGCTGGTCACCGATGTGCCGCTGGACGTCGAGGTGGGCGCACTGGGGCTGGGTGAGACGGACCGGGCCGGTGTCGACGCGCTCTTCGACAACCTGGAGTTCGCCTCCAACCTGCGTGATCGCCTGTACTCGGTGGTGCGCACCGCCGAGTCGGCTGAGGGCGCGGACATCGAGGGCGCCGGTGAGGGCTTCGAGGTCGAGGTGACCGTCGCCGGTACCGGCGAGGTGGCGGCTTGGCTCACCGAGCACGCCGCCGTCGACGATGTGACCGCCCAGGCCCCGGCCGGGTTGGCCTTGGAGGGCACCTGGGGCCGGGGGACCGGTCGGGTGGACGCGCTGTCGGTGACCGTGGCCGGTGGGGCCTCTCTGTACGTGGACCCCACTCTGCTGGACGCGGCCGACACCGAGGCGCTCGGGGCGTTCCTCGCCGACGCCGACCGCCCCAAGGTGGTGCACGAGTACAAGGGCGCCCTGCTGGCCCTGGGCGCGCACGGGTGGTCTCTGGGCGGGGTGGTGAGCGACACCGCGCTGGCCGCCTACCTGGCCCAGCCCGGTCAGCGCCGGTTCGACCTGAGCGACCTGACCCGCAAGTACCTGGGGCGGGAGCTGGAGGAGGACACCGACGGTGACCAGCTGGCCCTGGACCTGAACGATGAGGGCGAGGGCGTCGGGCGTGGCCGTGTGCTGTCGGTGCGTGCCGCGGCCACCCGGGACCTGGCGGTGGTGCTCGCCGCGGAGCTGGACAAGCGCGGCGGGGCGCACCTGCTGCGCGAGGTGGAGCTGCCGTTGGTGGACGTGCTGGCGCGGATGGAGCGGGCCGGGATCGCCGCGGACCGTCCCTACCTGGAGGAGTTGCAGGGAGAGTTCGCCTCGGCGGGGCGCGCCGCGATGGAGCGGGCGCACGAGATCGTGGGCCGTGAGTTCAACCTGGGTTCGCCCAAGCAGTTGCAGCAGGTGCTGTTCGAGGACCTGGAACTGCCGAAGACGAAGAAGATCAAGACCGGGTACACCACCGACGCCGACGCGCTGGCGTGGCTGGCCACACAGACCGACAACGAGCTGCCGGGGGTGCTGTTGCACCACCGGGACCAGACCAAGTTGCGCACCACGGTCGAGGGTCTGATCAAGACCGTGGCCGACGACGACCGCATCCACACCACGTTCAACCAGATGGTGGCGGCGACCGGGCGGCTCAGCTCCACCGATCCCAACCTGCAGAACATCCCGGTGCGTACGGACGTGGGCCGGCGGATCCGGCGGGCGTTCGTGGTCGGCGGAGGCTACGAGGAGCTGTTGACCGCCGACTACAGCCAGATCGAGCTGCGGATCATGGCGCACCTGTCCGGGGAGCAGGCGCTGATCGACGCGTTCGACAGCGGTTACGACTTCCACGCGCAGATGGCGTCGCAGGTGTTCGACATCGCGGTGGAAGAGGTCGACGGTGAGGCGCGTTCCAAGATCAAGGCGATGAGCTACGGGTTGGCCTACGGGTTGAGCGCCTATGGGCTGTCCCAGCAGTTGGGGATCGCTCCGGACGAGGCCAAGAGGCTGATGGACGACTACTTCGCCAGTTTCGGTGGGGTGCGCGACTACCTGAACGAGGTGGTGGATCAGGCCCGCAAGGTCGGCTACACGGAGACGATCATGGGCCGGCGCCGGTACCTGCCGGACCTGACCAGCGACAACCGCCAGCGTCGGGAGATGGCCGAGCGGATGGCGTTGAACGCGCCCATCCAGGGTTCGGCGGCCGACATCATCAAGGTGGCGATGTTGCAGGTGGACGCGGCGCTCACCGAGGGAGGGTACGACTCCCGTGTGCTGTTGCAGGTGCACGACGAACTCGTGGTGGAGATCGCCCCGGGTGAGCGCGAGGCGGTGGAAAACCTCGTGACGCACGAGATGGGCTCGGCTTATGATCTGCGTGTTCCGATGGGTGTTTCGGTCGGAAACGGACAGAACTGGCATGACGCCGCGCATTAGGGCGTGGCGATGGAGGGGATGAGAACGGTGACGGGGCAGGACGAGACCACGAGAGGTCTGGCCGTAGGGCCCGTGACCGTTCCATCCGACGCGTTGACGTGGCGGTTCTCCCGATCCTCGGGACCGGGAGGACAGCACGTCAACACCTCCGATACCCGGGTGTCGTTGTCGCTGGACGTCGCGTCCTGTCGGGCACTGGGGGAGACCCGGCGGGACCGGGCGTTGGAGCGTTTGCAGGGGCGGCTGGTGGCGGGGGTGCTGACGGTGTCGGCGCAGACCCACCGGTCGCAGGTGCGCAACCGGCTGGAGGCCCGGGAGAAACTGGCGGCGGTCCTGGCGGAGGCGATCGAGCCTCCGCCACCGGAGCGGCGCAGGCGCAAGACCTCCAAGGGCGCCAAACGGCGTCGAGTGGACGCCAAACGACGACGGGGCGAGGTCAAACGGGCACGTTCACGGCCTCCGATGGAGTGATTTCCCGCTCATCCCGGACCGGTGCGCGAGCGCATGGCGGCCAGGAGGTTACGTGCCGGTAAGCACCGTCGGACATGCGACGTCGTCCGGTTGATCTTGACCGGTGTGCTCGGGTAGGTTGCCGCCAATATGCCCTTCGTCGGGTTGGCGGTCCCGGGTTCCGATTGACCAGGACGCCCTTGTCTCATATTCTGGCCAGAGTGCTGTGGGTTTCGTGCGTGCCGTCTGTCGTCCCCGTTGGGGGCGAAGGGTTGCACCGCATCGGTCACCACTCTGGACCAGGTAGTCGGCGGTCACGGACGGCTCGTTCCGTACATGTGGCCCTGTTCTCCCACATCTGGACGACGGATCGAACAGCCCGAACCCCGCGGCGTGCCCATCTACTGAACCTGTCCGTATCCGGAGTCCACCCACAAATGACGAGCAGCACCGAGGCCACCTCGACACCCCAGGTAGCGGTCAACGACATCGGGTCCGAGGAAGCCTTCCTCGCGGCGATCGACGAGACCATCAAGTACTTCAACGACGGTGACATTGTCGAGGGCACCATCGTGAAGGTCGATCGAGACGAGGTCTTGCTCGACATCGGCTACAAGACCGAGGGTGTCATCCCCTCTCGGGAACTGTCGATCAAGCACGACGTCGACCCCGGTGAAGTAGTTGCCGTCGGCGACCAGGTCGAAGCCCTCGTTCTCCAGAAGGAGGACAAGGAAGGCCGTCTGATCCTGTCCAAGAAGCGCGCTCAGTACGAGCGGGCCTGGGGCACGATCGAGAAGATCAAGGAAGAGGACGGCGTCGTCACCGGCACCGTCATCGAGGTCGTCAAGGGTGGTCTCATCCTCGACATCGGCCTCCGCGGCTTCCTGCCGGCCTCCCTGGTCGAGATGCGCCGAGTCCGTGACCTCCAGCCCTACGTGGGCCGTGAGCTCGAAGCCAAGATCATCGAGCTGGACAAGAACCGCAACAACGTGGTCCTGTCCCGCCGTGCCTGGCTTGAGCAGACTCAGTCCGAGGTTCGCCAGACGTTCCTCAACACCCTGCAGAAGGGCCAGATCCGCAAGGGCGTCGTCTCTTCGATCGTCAACTTCGGTGCCTTCGTGGACCTGGGCGGCGTCGACGGTCTGGTTCACGTCTCCGAGCTTTCCTGGAAGCACATCGACCACCCGAGCGAGGTTGTCGAGGTCGGCCAGGAGGTCACCGTCGAGGTTCTCGACGTGGACATGGAGCGCGAGCGCGTCTCCCTGTCGCTCAAGGCGACCCAGGAAGACCCGTGGCAGCAGTTCGCCCGGACCCACCAGATCGGCCAGGTCGTTCCCGGCAAGGTCACCAAGCTGGTTCCGTTCGGTGCGTTCGTGCGTGTCGAAGAGGGCATCGAGGGCCTGGTCCACATCTCCGAGCTGGCCGAGCGCCACGTGGAGGTGCCCGAGCAGGTCGTTCAGGTCGGTACCGAGATCTTCGTCAAGATCATCGACATCGACCTGGAGCGTCGTCGCATCAGCCTCTCGCTGAAGCAGGCCAACGAGGCCGTCTCGCCCGACCAGGTGGACTTCGACCCCACCCTGTACGGCATGGCCGCGGACTACGACGAGCAGGGGAACTACAAGTACCCCGAGGGCTTCGACTCCGAGTCCGGCGAATGGCTTGAGGGCTTCGAGGCTCAGCGGGACGACTGGGAGCGCAGCTACGCCGAGGCGCAGGCTCGCTTCGAGGCTCACCGCAAGCAGGTCGAGGAGGCGCTCGCGGCCGAGGCCGACGCCGCCAACGCTCCTGCTCCGGAGGAAGAGGAGGAGTACACCGACGGCGACAGTGCCCCGAGCACCGGTTCCGCCGGCACCTCCGACTCCAGCAGCGGTGCCCTGGCCTCCGACGAGGCCCTGGCCGCTCTGCGCGAGAAGCTCGCGGGCGGCGAGGCCTAGGCCTCTTCCGCCGGGCTTCTGCCCGAGTGACGGTTGTTCGAGGGGCCGTCCCCACTTCGTGGGGGCGGCCCCTCGCCGTGTCCGAGGAGGCGATTTTGTTCGACATCCACCCGGTCACCGTGGCGGACGCGGGGGAGCTGTTCACCCTTCAGCGTGCCGCCTACGTCGACGAGGCACAGACCTACGGCGACCCGTTCATCCTGCCGCTCACCGAGGGGCTGTCCCGGATCGAGGGACTGTTGGCCTCGGGCGACGCCTTGGTGCTCAAGGCGGTGGTGGGGCACCGCCTGGTGGGTGCGGTGCGCGCGGTGACCACCGACACGACCGGGATCGTGAGCCGGCTGGTCGTGGCCCCCGACGTTCGCGGGCGCGGGATCGCCCGGGCGTTGATGGAGCGGCTGGAGGAGGACCTGCGGAGCCGTCGCCCGGGGTTGGCGGCGTTGACCTTGTTCGCGGGGGCGCAGAACACCACCGAGCAGCGTCTGTACCGGAGGCTGGGGTTCGCCGAGACACACCGGGAGCGCGTCGCCGACCACCGGGTGATGGTGCACATGCGCAAGGAATTGGAGCAGGTGACGGCGGGGTCGGTGTGACGACGGCGCGGTTCGACCTCTAGGGTTTGGCGCATGCTGAAAGTGGGACTCACCGGCGGGATCGGTTCGGGCAAGAGCGCGGTCTCGGCCGCGTTGGCCGGCTACGGGGCGGTGGTCGTCGACGCCGACGCCATCGCCCGCGAGGTGGTGGAACCGGGAACGCCCGGGCTGTCCGAGATCATCGCCGAGTTCGGGGAAGGGGTGCTCACCCCCGACGGTCGTCTGGACCGACCCAGGCTGGGTGAGCTGGTGTTCGCCGACGAGGCCCGGCTGGCCAGACTCAACGCCATCGTCCACCCGAAGGTCGGCGAGCGCAGCGGCCGGTTGATGGAGGAGGCCGTGGCCTCCGACGCCGAGGTCGTGGTCTACGACGTCCCGCTGCTGGTGGAGAACGGTCTGGAGTCCCTCTACGACGTGGTGGTCGTGGTCGACACCCCCGACGAGGTGCGGGTGGAGCGGGTGTCCGGTGACCGCGGTATGCCGCGTGAGCAGGTGCGGGCACGCATGGCCGCCCAAGCCGACCGTGAGACGCGCCTGGCCGCCGCCGACTTCGTCGTGGACAACTCCGGAACCCGCGAGGACCTGTCCGACCGTGTCGCCGAACTGTGGCGTGAGCTCCTGGAACGCGCGCCCTGACTCAGGTAGGGATCACTGCCAGAGCGCGGCGACCAGGACGTTCACGGTCGCCAGTCCTCCCGCGGTGTGGAACAGGGGCTTGACCCTGCCTTCGCGGCTCCGAGCGCGTGCGGCCAGGAGGGCCGTGACGAGCACGGTGACCCCGATACCGAGCTTCACGGCGATCTTGACGTGGTTCACCTCGGTGCCCGTCGCGTAGCCGACGCCGACCATTGCCATGCCGGTGGCGACCTGGACGATCGCTCCTCCGAGCATGAGGCCGGTGGCGAAGCCGGTGCTTCGGCGCATCTGCACGAAGAACGTGCCGACGATCGCGGCCATGCCGAACAGGTGAGCGGTCAGGAGACACGACTGGATGATTTCGAGCATGGACACGAGTTCCGTTCGGTAGAGAGGGGCGGGGCCGAAAACCGGGGCCGGCGCGTTGGCCATCCCCCCACCTTCAGGCATGCTGAAGGATAACAGTGCGCCGCTCATCGGAGACGACCGGGGTTTCCCCTGGAGGAGAATGAGGCCATGGCGGACGAAGAAGTGTGGCCCGGCGCCCCTGTGACGAGCACGTCGGTGCTGCTGCTCACACTGGCCCGGACGATCGAGTCGGAGCTGAGCGATGCCCTCTCGGAACTCGGGCTGACGGTGGGTCGGCTCGGGCTGCTCGGGCACATCGCGGGTGTTCCGGGCGCTTCGTTCAGTGACCTGGCCCGGATGTCGGGCATCACGGTCCAGAGCACGCACACCGCGGTGAAGGCGCTCAAGACCGCCGGCCTGGTACAGGACGACACGGCCCGTGCCGGTGCCGCGTCCAGGATCACGCTCACCGACGAGGGGCGGCGGGTCCTGGGCGAGGCGATGAAAGCGGTCGGTAGCGTCGACGAACAGCTGTTCGGTGCCGGCGCCGATCCGATTCAACGACGGATCGGCGAGACCGTGCAGGCGGCCTTCCGGGCCGCGTGACCTCTAGGCTTCGGGGTCCTTGTCCAGGGCGTCGGACAGCGTGGTGCCGGCCGTCACGGCTTCGCGGACCAGTTCCTCCCGCACGCTGTGCGCGGCGCGCACGCTCAGCAGGCTGGAGTCGAGTTCCTCGGTGGGGGCGGGGTCCTGCCCGGAGGTGAGAGCCAGGTCGGCGTAGTCGGCGGCCCGGTCGGCGATCTCCTGGCACTGTTCCCATTCGTGGTGGGCGATGACGGCGGCGTGGAC
Source organism: Nocardiopsis sp. JB363 (assembly GCF_900143625.1). Classification (GTDB taxonomy): domain Bacteria; phylum Actinomycetota; class Actinomycetes; order Streptosporangiales; family Streptosporangiaceae; genus Nocardiopsis. The sequence goes on along the minus strand of NZ_FRFF01000043.1, from coordinate 29,093 downwards.
GCGTTCGCCGTAGGCGGCGAGTTCGTCGACCCGGTGCGAGAGCGCCCTGTGGGCGCGGGCGACGGCCTCGTTCTGTGGAGCCAGGGCGCGGGTGACCTGGTCAGAGACGGCGTCCTTGCGTCGTTGGACGAGTTCGCGGCGCAGGGAGCGCAGCCGGAGCAGCTCCTGGGACAGCCGCCACTCCTCCTGGCGTAACAGGGGCAGGGTGTGGGAGGCGTCGAAGGAATGGCCGAGGACGTGGCGACCCTCCTCGACCCGGTCGGTGGCCTGTTGCAGGCGCGCGAACAGGTGCGACTCGGGTTCCTCCCGGCGGGTGGCGAAGGAGGAGGGACGACCGAAGTCCTCGGGCAGCACGTACGAGTCGTGGTGTTCGGCGGCCAGGCGGGCATGCATGCCCGGGCGCATGATGGCGGCGCTGCCTGCCGCGCCGGCGGTGAGGTAGAGCGCGGCCAGGGCCGGGTCGCCCGGCAGGGCGGTGCCCAGCACCTCGGAGGCGATCCAGTGCGCGCCGAGGACCCCGGCGAGCGAGGTGGGCAGCGCCCAGAACGCGTGCATGATCAGGTCGGGCCAGTCGTCGGTGATGCTGCCCCGACGGGAGACCAGTCCGAGTAGGAGGATGGTCCCGCCCAGACACAACAGGAGCGTCAGGGGGACGAGGAGGGAGTCCACGAGGAGGGCGAGGGCGGCGGCGGAGGTGCCTCCCAGGAGCAGGCCCAGGGCGCTCTCACGCCAGGTGGGGCGGCGCGGCGGACCCTTGGCGGCGGGGATGAGCCGGTCGGTGTGGGCGCGCAGCCGTTCGATGGTCCTGTCGGGGAGTGCCGGATCGAAAGTGGGTCTGGAGGGGTGGGACACGGCGCGTACCTCACTTTTCGGGGCACTTATCGCTCTCTTGATGGTAACTCGGCGGTTCCGTTCGGCCAGGGATGTCCGAGGCCGTCTGTAGCGTTGGGATGAGGGGACGGAAGGTCGATCCGTGGTTCGACGGGAGATTGAGGGCTAGTGAGACCGGTCAGCGACATCAAACGCAGTGAGGCCCCGTTCGAGGTCGTCTCGGAGATGACCCCCGCGGGCGACCAGCCGCGCGCGATCGAGGAGATCAGTGAACGGGTACGGGACGGGCGGGAGCACACGGTGCTTCTGGGCGCGACCGGTACCGGTAAGACGGCGACGGTGGCGTGGACGGTGGAGCAGCTCCAGCGGCCCACTCTGGTGATGCAGCCGAACAAGACCCTGGCCGCGCAGTTCGCCAACGAGTTGCGGCAGATGATGCCGAACAACGCGATCGAGTACTTCGTCTCGTATTACGACTACTACCAACCCGAGGCCTACGTTCCGCAGAGCGACACCTACATCGAGAAGGACTCGTCGATCAACGACGAGGTGGAGCGGTTGCGGCATTCGGCGACCAACTCGTTGCTCACCCGGCGCGACACCATCGTGGTGGCGTCGGTGTCGTGCATCTACGGTCTGGGCACGCCGCAGGAGTACGTGGACCGGATGGCGCAGTTGGCGGTCGGCATGGAGGTCGACCGGGACGATCTGCTGCGCCGGCTGGTGGAGATGCAGTACTCGCGCAACGACACCGCCTTCACGCGGGGCACGTTCCGGGTGCGCGGGGACACCATCGAGATCATCCCGGTCTACGAGGAGCTGGCGATCCGCATCGAGATGTTCGGTGACGAGATCGAGCGGTTGATGACGCTGCACCCGCTCACCGGTGAGGTGTTGGGGGAGAGCGAGGAGATGTTCATCTTCCCCGCGTCGCACTACGTGGCCGGTGAGGAGCGGACCGAGCGCGCCATCGGCACGATCGAGACGGAGCTGGGGGAGCGCCTCGCCGAGTTGGAGGGGCAGGGCAAGCTGCTGGAGGCACAGCGGCTGCGCATGCGCACCACCCACGACCTGGAGATGATGCGCCAGCTGGGGACCTGTTCGGGGATCGAGAACTACTCGCGGCACTTCGACGATCGTGAGCCGGGCAGCGCCCCCAACACCTTGCTGGACTACTTCCCCGAGGACTTCCTGCTGGTCCTGGACGAGTCGCACGTGACGGTCCCGCAGATCGGTGCGATGTACGAGGGCGACGCGGCTCGCAAGCGCACCCTGGTGGACCACGGGTTCCGGTTGCCCTCGGCGATGGACAACCGGCCGTTGAGGTGGGAGGAGTTCACCGAGCGGATCGACCAGTCGGTGTACCTGTCGGCGACGCCGGGCAAGTACGAGCTGCGCCAGGGCGGTGGCGAGGTCGTCGAGCAGGTGATCCGTCCGACCGGGCTGGTGGACCCTCAGGTACTGGTCAAGGAGACCGAGGGGCAGATCGACGACCTGGTGCACGAGATCCGGGAGCGGGCCGAACGCTCCGAGCGGGTGCTGGTGACCACGTTGACCAAGAAGATGGCCGAGGACCTCACCGACTACTTCGCGGAGCTGGGGATCCGGGTCCGGTACCTGCACAGCGAGGTGGACACACTGCGGCGTGTGGAGCTGTTGCGCGAGCTGCGCGTGGGTGAGTTCGACGTGCTGGTCGGCATCAACCTGCTGCGTGAGGGGCTGGACCTGCCGGAGGTGTCGCTGGTGGCGATCCTGGACGCGGACAAGGAGGGTTTCCTGCGTTCGGAGACCTCGTTGATCCAGACCATCGGTCGTGCTGCTCGTAACGTGGCCGGTCAGGTGCACATGTACGCCGACAACGTGACCGACTCCATGCGTGCGGCGCTCGACGAGACCGACCGTCGTCGGGAGAAGCAGTTGGCGTACAACGCCGAGCACGGCATCGACCCGACCCCGCTGCGCAAGCAGATCGCGGACATCCTCGACACCCTCAACCGGGAGGACGTGGACACCGAGGAGCTCATGGCGACCGGGTACCGCCAGGGCGGCAAGTCCGCGAAGGCGCCGGTGCCCGCGTTGGGCGAGAAGGCCGATGTGGCGAACATGCCGCGGGCCGAACTGGCCGCTCTCGTCGAGCAGCTCGGTGAGCAGATGCACCAGGCCGCCATGGATCTGCATTTCGAGTTGGCGGCGAGGTTGCGCGATGAGATCGGTGAGTTGAAGCGTGAGCTTCGCGGCATGGACGCGGCCGGGGTGAAGTGACAACGCCTGTGCGGCCCGGAAATCCCACCTGATGTGTATCGAATCGGAAACGATCGCAGAACGCTTGGGTCGCGCAGTTACCTTCGCGTGACATAGTCTTGGGCCTTGCTCAAGAGGTATGTCGTGATTGCCGTTTTCTGGTGGGGGAGTTCCATGCTCGGTCGTGTGCTCAGAGGTATGGGGGGTGTGGTGCTGCTGGGCTCCCTACTGGCCGGGTGCGGCATGGGCCGGGCGGCCCCCGAGGAGACCGCCCCCTCGCCAGGAGCCGAGCAGGGCCAGGAGACCGCGACCGAACCCGAGGGCAATGTCATCGACGACGAGGTGATCCTGGTGGTCGACGACGAGGCCGACGTGCGCGGGGACTGCGATGAGCGGGAGGTCGTGGTCTCCGCCGACCGCGCCACCGTCGTCCTGGCCGGTGCCTGCGGGGTGGTGCGCGCCACGGGGCGGGGTTCCGTGGTCGAGGTCGGCAGCGCCGAGAAGATCGTGCTGGTGGGAGTGGACAACGAGATCACTTTCGCCGAAGGCGATCCCGAGGTGATCAACCAGGGGCGCAACACCACCGTCAACGCGGCGGGCGACACCGAGGACTGACCTTCGACGGGAGCCCCTGTGTCACGGGCGACTTCGTATCGATCGATACACCGACCCGCCACCGGAGAGTGACCTTCGATCCGTTACCGTGGACCCCGTCCTCCCGCGCGCGGTATGGGAGTACGAGAAGGACGGTTCCGGGGCGGGAGAGGCCGGATCGCCGCCCATTTCGTCGATTCCGTGTGCCGGTGCCGCGATGAGGCGGTACGGTCGTTCTGGTCCCTTATGACGCCGGTATGTCCGCGATGTGGCTACGACGACCGAGACGCGACGCGGCGCGAGGGCGACCGCGGATCGATCCGCGCCAGGATCGTGGGTGTTCACTTGGGAAGAACCCGCTAGGGGAGGGGTGGATGAGCGGTTATGTCGCACGGGTGCGACATGATGAGTCGCCCGGGGGCGACGTCGGACTCGACCCGTTGGTGCGTTCGGCCGTACAGCGATGGGCGGAATCCGACCCCCTGTTGCCCGAACCCGTGGGGTTCGCCCCTGATTCCTATCCACTTCTGACCGTCAGCGACGAGGACGGTCTCCCCGTCGCCGCCGGCAGCATGCACTACACCTGGTACCAGCCGGGGGAGGTCGGCCGGATCTGGGGCGTGCCCGACCAGCACTGGCTCACACCCATCGTCGGTGGGCCCGAGCCCGCCCGTGCCCTGGACTCACTGCTCACCAGTTGGCGCGACCAGCTGGAAGACCTGCCCACCGGTACCGGATCGGAGTCGGCGGCCCTGGTCAGCTGGCCCGCCCGCGACGTCAGCGGCATCATCCCGCTGCAACGTCACGGCCTCCAGCCCTACACCGTGCTCGCGGCCCGCCGGCGCCGACGCGGAGTGCCGCCGTCGTTGCCCCCGCGCGACGTGGCCATCCGGCTCGCCGACATCAGTGACCTGACCCAGGTGGTGGGCCTGCTGATGGAGGAGCACCGCTACGAACAGAACTTCGGTGGGGTGTTCCTCCAACCCGACACCGCCGAGCAGACCCGCAAGGTGGCGGCGCGTGCGCTGAACCGGTCGCGTTCGTGGATCTGGTTGGCCGAGCGTCGCGGCCGCGCCGTCGGTCTGCTGTGGGTCTCGCCACCCGAACGCTCCCGTTGGGCCAAGTCCTTGGTGAGGGCCCGCCCGATCGCCCACATCGGCTACGGGGTGGTGACCGCCGCCGAGCGCGGTCACGGAATCGGCACCGCTCTGGTCAGTCAGGCCCACCAAGCGCTGGACAGCCACGGGGTGGGTGTGTCGGTGCTCAACTACGCGGCGATGAATCCGCTGTCGGGGCCGTTCTGGCACCGCATGGGCTATCGCCCGGTGTGGACCACCTGGGAGGTCCGACCCGCCCTCGCCCTGCGCTGATCCGCGGGAAGGGCCGCACTCCGAGCCCCGGTGAGGGGGGTCACGTTCGTCCTCCCCTAGCCTGGGGGCGACGGACGCGACGGAGCGTGGAGAGGTGGACCTGATGACCGCGAACGACCGTGGGCCCGAGGGCGGCGAGCACGTGGAGATCATCGAGGTGGGGCCGCGAGACGGCCTGCAGAACGAGTCCACCGTGTTGTCGGTCGAGGACCGGATCGAGCTGATCGACCGGGCGGTCGCCGCCGGGGTGCGGCGGATCGAGGCCGTCAGCTTCGTCAACCCCAAGCGGGTGCCGCAGATGGCCGGGGCCGAGGAGATCATGGCCGGGGTCCGGCGGGAGCCGGGGGTGTCCTTCATCGGGTTGGCGCTCAATCGGCGCGGCCTGGACCGGGCCCTGTCGGCCGGGGTTTCGGAGGTCAACGTCGCGGTGCCGGCCACCGACGGGTTCTGTGTGCGCAACCAGGGGTGCACGGTCGAGGAGATGCTCGACGCCCTGGTCGACATGGACCAGGCCCTCCAGGGCACCGGGGTGCCGTTGAGCGTCACCGTCTCCACCGCCTTCGGCTGCCCCTTCGACGGCGAGGTCGCCCCCGAGCGGGTCGCCGAGGTGGTGCGCCGGATCGCCGAGACGAGCGCGGTGGAGATCGCGCTGGCCGACACCATCGGCGTGGGTGTCCCCGCCCAGGTCCGGGAACTACTGCGGCTGACCGCCGAGGCCGCGCCCGGGCGGACCCTGCGCTGTCACTTCCACAACACCCGTAACACCGGTTACGCCAACGCGCTGGCGGCGGTCGAGGAGGGTGTGCGGGTGCTGGACTCCAGCCTCGGCGGCTTCGGTGGGTGCCCCTTCGCCCCGGCCGCCACCGGCAACATCGGCACCGAGGACCTGCTCTACCTGCTGCACCGCAGTGGCCTGCGCACCGGGGTGAGCCTGTCGGAGGCCGCGGCCCTGGGTGACTGGATGGGAGAGCGGCTCGACAAGTCCCCGCCCGCCTACCTGGGTCGCGCCGGCAACTTTCCCACCTGATCGGTGTTGCCTTCGCCACCACTCCGGTGGTGGCGAAGCGCGAAAGTGCCGCCGCAGCGGTCTTTGGGGGAGAGCGTCCGGGTGGGTGCGGCGAACCGGGCGCGGTGGGGGTAGGTTGCCCGGTGTGGGCGAACGGGGGGCCTGTTATTCTGGTGCCCCGTGGAGTCCGACGTGTTGGAACGGCATGGCCGCCGCTCGGACCCGGACCGCCGCACGGCCGCTCGGCTCGTTTGAGCCCGCCGTAGCCACTCACACCACGGGAGCAACACTTTGGCATCCGCCGCGAGTACCAAGCACCTTTTCGTTACTGGCGGCGTCGCCTCCAGTCTTGGTAAGGGCCTCACCGCCTCCAGCCTGGGTCGACTCCTGAAGTCGCGAGGCCTGCGGGTCACCATGCAGAAGCTGGACCCCTACCTCAACGTCGACCCGGGGACGATGAACCCCTTCCAGCACGGCGAGGTCTTCGTCACCGACGACGGTGCCGAGACCGACCTGGACGTTGGCCACTACGAGCGTTTCCTGGACGTGGAGCTGTCCGCGTCCGCCAACGTCACCACCGGTCAGATCTACTCCAGCGTCATCGCCAAGGAACGGCAGGGCGCCTACCTCGGTGACACCGTGCAGGTCATCCCGCACATCACCAACGAGATCAAGTCGCGCATCTACGCGATGGACGCACCCGACGTCGACATCGTCATCACCGAGATCGGTGGCACGGTCGGCGACATCGAGTCGCAGCCCTTCCTCGAAGCGGTCCGTCAGATCCGCCACGAGATCGGCCGGGAGAACTGCTTCTTCCTGCACGTGTCCCTCATCCCGTTCCTGGGCCCCGCCGGCGAGATGAAGACCAAGCCGACCCAGCACTCGGTCGCGGCGCTGCGCAGCATCGGTATCCAGCCCGACGCCATCGTGTGCCGTTCGGACCGGCCCATCACCCAGAGCCTCAAGGCCAAGATCAGCCTCATGTGCGACGTGGACGAGGCCGGTGTGGTCTCCACCCCCGACGCCCCCTCCATCTACGACATTCCCAAGGTGCTGCACCGCGAGGGCCTGGACGCCTACGTCGTGCGCCGCCTGGGCATGCCCTTCCGGGACGTGGACTGGACGGAGTGGGACGAACTGCTGCGCCGCGTCCACCAGCCCGACCACGAGGTCACCGTCGCCATGGTGGGCAAGTACATCGACCTGCCCGACGCCTACCTGTCGGTCAGCGAGGCGCTGCGCGCCGGTGGTTTCGCCACCGACACCCGGGTGAACATCCGCTGGGTCGCGAGCGACAACTGCGCCAGCCCCTCGGGTGCGGCGGCCGAGCTCGACGGAGCCGACGGCGTCCTCATCCCCGGCGGTTTCGGGGTGCGCGGCATCGAGGGCAAGCTCGGCGCCATCCGCTACGCCCGTGAGAACGGGATCCCGCTGCTGGGCATCTGCCTGGGCCTGCAGGGCATGGTCATCGAGTTCGCCCGCAACGTGCTCGGGCTGGAGGGCGCCAACAGCCTGGAGTTCGACGACAAGGCCGTCGACCCGGTCATCGCCACCATGGCGGACCAGGAGGACGTGGTCGCCGGTGACCGTGACATGGGCGGCACGATGCGGCTGGGCCTGTACCCGGCCGCCTTGGGCGAGGGCACCCTGGCCCGTGACCTGTACGAGGGGCAGGCGCAGGTCTCCGAGCGTCACCGTCACCGGTTCGAGGTCAACAACTCCTACCGGCCCAAGCTGGAGGAGGCGGGCCTGGTGTTCTCCGGACTCTCCCCTGATGGCAAGCTGGTGGAGTACGTGGAACTGCCCCGGGACGTCCACCCGTTCTTCATCGCGACGCAGGCGCACCCGGAGCTGCGGTCCCGCCCGACCAACGCCAATCCGCTCTTCCGCGGGCTGATCTCCGCCGCGCTGGAGTACAAGGAGTCCTGAGGCGGTCGGTCGGTGGGGCCCGAGCCGTGAGAGGGGCCGAATGACCGACCGGGTCGCAGAAGAGACGACGGGGGCGTACGCGAGGGTCGCGGACGCCCCCGAGTCGTGGCCGGTGGAACGCTCCGAGGAGCGATTCCGCGGAGCCAAGTGCGGGATGCGCACGGACTGGGTGGAGATGCCCGGCGCCAACGGTGAGGGACGTACCGTGGCGGCCCGCGACTACATGGACCATCCGGGTGCGGCGGCGATCCTGGCCCTGGACGAGCGTGGTCGGGTGCTGTTGCAGCGCCAGTACCGGCATGCCGTCGGACACACCCTGTGGGAGCTGCCCGCCGGTGTGCTGGACGTGGCTGGGGAGGGGCCGCTGGCCACCGCCCGCCGTGAGCTGGTGGAGGAGGCGGGCCTGCGTGCCGCCACCTGGCACCGGTTGCCGGACTTCTTCCCCAGCACCGGGTTCTCCAACGAACGCATCCATCTCTTCCTCGCCCGGGACCTGTCCGAGGTGCCAGAGGAGGAGATCGACTTCGTGCGCGAGCACGAGGAGACCGACCTGGCCGCCGAGTGGCTGCCGTTGGAGGAGGCGGTGCGCGCCGTGCTCTCCGGACGGCTGCACAACGGTGCGACGGTCATCGGGATCCTCGCGGCGCACGCGGCGGCGGGTGACGGGTTCGCGTCGCTGCCCGTGGCCGGCGAGCACTGAGTCGGGGAGGTTCGTTGACCGATCGCCCGGGTGACCTTGAGGACGAACTCGCGGGTGGGCCGCTGGGACGGGCCCGCGCCGCCTTCCTGGATCATCTGAGCGCCGAGCGGGCGCTGGCCGTCAACACCCTGTCCGCGTACCGGCGTGACCTGCGTCGGTACGTGGAGTACCTGGACGCCTTCGGTGTGGCCGACCTGGGCGGGGTGACCTCGGGGCAGGTGGGCTGTTTCCTCACGGCGCTGCGCGAGGGGGACGAGGAGCACGCTCCGTTGGGTGCCGCCTCGGCCGGGCGCACACTGGCGGCGGTGCGCGGGCTGCACAGGTTCGCGGTGCGCGAGGGATGGGCGGCCACCGACCCGGCCGCGGAGGTGGCGCCGCCCGCGTCGCCGATGCGTCTGCCCAAGGCGATCCCCCTGGACACGGTCGAGCGGTTGTTGGCGGCGTCCGGGCCGGAGGAGGCCCCGGCCTCCGATGCCCGATCGGATCTGCTGGCTCTGCGCGACCGGGCCCTGTTGGAGCTGCTCTACGGCACCGGAGCCCGGGTGTCGGAGGCGGTGGGGCTGGACGCGGACGATGTGGCCGAGGCGGTGAGGGAGAGCTCACAGGTCGGGCTGGTGCGTTTCCGTGGCAAGGGCGGGCGCGAACGTCTGGTGCCCCTCGGCTCGCACGCTCGGCGCGCTCTGGGCGGGTACCTGACCAGGGCACGGCCGACCTTGGCCGCTTCCGGCCGTGGTGGTCCGGCACTGTTCGTCAACGCGCGCGGGGGGCGGCTGACCCGACAGGGCGGGTGGGCGCTGTTGTCGGCGGTGGCCGAGCGGGCCGGGGTCGAGGGGATCTCTCCGCACACCCTGCGCCATTCCTTCGCCACGCACCTGCTCGACGGCGGCGCCGACATCCGGGTGGTGCAGGAGCTGCTGGGGCACAGTTCGGTCACCACGACCCAGGTGTACACACTGGTGACGGTGGAGCGGCTGCGGGAGGTGTACGCCTCCAGCCATCCGAGGGCGCGACGGTGATCGCCGGCGAGGCGGAGGATCGGGGCAGGTGGGGCCGGAAGGCCCGTCGTTCGGGGTGAGAGGAGGGTGCCTGGTGTGTACCCTTCTTCTACGAGAAGGAAGGATACGTGCGGTCGGACCTCCTGGATACGCACGGCGACGAATACTCATCGGATCATGTTGAAGTGCGCCGTGTCGCCGTTCTAGAGTCGCCGCACGAAGGTACGTTGCTGTCGACATATTGAGTTTCCGACGGCGGCCAGTCGTGGGAGACATCAAGCGTCCCACGGGCCGTGGCCGGTCCGTAGGGGAGGTCAAGGGTTGTGAACTGGTCGGAGTACGACGAGGCGGCGAACACCGCACCCGTCGGCGAGGGGAAACTCGCCGACCCGGTGAACAACCCGTGGGGGACGACACGCAACACGGGGGCCGATCTGCACACCAAGAGACCGGTGCGCACATATCCGGAGCCCGAGCCGTTGGACGAACACGGCCCGGCACGGATTGTAGCACTCTGTAATCAGAAGGGTGGGGTCGGTAAGACCACCACCACCATCAACCTCGGCGCCGCCATCGCCGAGTACGGCAGGCGGGTGCTGCTGGTCGACTTCGACCCGCAGGGCGCGCTGTCGGTGGGGCTGGGCCGCCTGGATCCGCGTGAGCTGGACCTGACCGTGTACAACCTGCTCATGCAGCGGGACGTGGCGGTCGAGGACGTACTGCTCAAGACGGACATCGAGGGTCTGGACCTCATTCCGAGCAACATCGACCTGTCGGCCGCCGAGGTGCAGCTGGTCGGCGAGGTGGCCCGCGAGCAGATGCTGGGGCGCGTACTGCGCCCGGTCATCAACGACTACGACGTCATCCTGATCGACTGCCAGCCGTCGCTGGGCCTGCTCACCGTGAACGCGCTGACCGCCGCCGACGGTGTCATCGTGCCACTGGAGTGCGAGTTCTTCGCTTTGCGCGGTGTGGCGTTGCTGATGGACACCATCCAGAAGGTCCAGGAGCGTCTCAACGAGGACCTCGTCATCGACGGTTTCCTCGGGACCATGTACGACCCGCGCACCCTGCACGCACGCGAGGTGCTCTCCACGATCGTGGACGGGTTCGGCGACAAGGTCTACGGAACGGTGATCAACCGCACCGTGCGCTTCCCGGACGCCACCGTGGCGGGCGAACCCATCACCAGGTTCGACTCGTCCTCGGCCGGGGCCAATGCCTACCGGGCTCTGGCCAAGGAGGTGCTGGCGAGGTGGCCTCTCAGCGTTCACGGCGCGTGACGCTACCAGGGGCGGACGAGATGTTCTTCCGCCCCACCGGTCCCGCGCCGGAACAGCCGGAGACCGACGACCGGCACCAGGTACCGGAACAGACACGACACGAAGCGGCCGAGGGCTCGTCGAAGCGCACCGCGCGCAAGGCCAACGGATCCGACGACGCCGACAGGTCCAAGGAGACCGGGCGCGGTTCCAAGAACGACCGCCGGGCGCCCAAGCCCAGCGGTCGCCAGCGCCACGACGAGAAGATCACCGTCTATGTCTCCGGACCCGAACTGCTGGCCCTGGAACAGACCAGGCTGTCGCTGCGGGCCGAACACGGCCTGTCGGCCGACCGGGGCCGACTCGTCCGTGAAGCGGTGGCGGTACTGCTCGCCGACTTCGAGGAGCACGGATCGAGCAGCATGCTGGTACGTCGGCTGAACGAGGAATGACACGCAGGACCCGGGTCGAACGCTGGGGGAGCGGGCGGCCCGGGCCCGTCCTGTCACCGGAGGGTCCGCGCTGGTGGCACCCTTGTCGCATGTGCGAAACGACGTGGGCCGACCATGGCGGCTGACCGAAAGGGGACGGCCCCGCCCGCAGCGGACGTCGACGAGGTCGACGAGAACGCCTTCCAGGTGCACCTGGACAACTTCGAGGGGCCCTTCGACCTGCTCCTCGGGCTTATCTCGAAGCACAAGCTCGACATCACCGAGGTGTCGCTGTCCAAGGTCACCGACGAGTTCATCGCGCACATCCGCGCCCACGGGGACGCGTGGGACCTGGACCAGGCCAGCAACTTCCTACTGGTGGCCGCCACGCTGCTGGACCTGAAGGCGGCCCGGCTGCTGCCGCGCGGCGACGTGGAGGACGAAGCGGACCTGGCGTTGCTGGAGGCCCGTGACCTGCTGTTCGCCCGGTTGTTGCAGTACCGCGCCTACAAGGAGGTCGCCTCCTACCTGCGCGAGCGGTTGGCCTCCCAAGGGCGCCGTTACGCCCGTGCGGTGCCGTTGGAGGAACGGTTCGCCGGCATGCGCCCGGACGTGCTGTTCAAACTCGGCCCCGAGGAGTTCGCGGCCCTGGCCGGGATGGTCTTCACTCCCAAGGAACCGCCGAGCGTCCCCGTCACCCACATCCACCAGACCAAGACCTCGGTCAAGGAACAGGGTGAACTGATGGTCACGGAACTGCGCGAGCACGGGCGCCTCACGTTCGCGCAGCTGACGGTCGCCTGTACCGGTACCTTCGAGATCGTCGCGCGCTTCCTGGCACTGCTGGAGCTGTACCGGGCCTCCAACGTGGGGTTCGACCAACCCGAACCGCTCGGTGAGCTTCTTGTCACCTGGACCGGCGGCGGAGGCGAGGTCGAGGTGGACAGCGACTACGACGAGGCGGAACACACCGCCGACACGGGGGAGGGCACATGACCGCGGAACACACCGCCCACCAGGAGAAGGCGCCGCCCACGCTGCGCCGTGACCTGGAGGCCGTCCTGATGGTCATCGACCAGCCGGTGTCCGAGTTCGACCTGGCGCGCGCCTTGGACGTCCCCCTCGACATCGTCACCCGAACCCTTGAGGACCTGTCCCGGGAATACACCGACCAGGGCCGTGGTTTCGACCTACGGGCGGTGGCCGAGGGATGGCGTGTTTACACGCGCCCCGAAAGCGCCGACATCGTCGAGCACTTCCTCAAGGAAGGGCAGGAAGTGCGCCTGACCCAGGCCGCACTCGAGACGATGGCGGTGGTCGCCTACCGACAACCGGTCTCCCGGGGCAGGGTCTCCGCCGTACGCGGGGTCAACTGCGACGGAGTCATGCGTACCCTCGTACTGAGGGGCCTGATCGAAGAGGCCGGTCACGACCCCGAGTCCGGTGCCATGTTGTACCGGACGACTTCCTATTTCCTGGAACGGTTGGGCCTTCGCGGCCTCGACGAGCTGCCTGATCTGGCGCCGTTCCTCCCCGACGACATCGAAGGTCTTGACGACACCGGTGAGCACAACTGATAACGAACGTCCCCGCGGTGAGCGGCGCGACGGACACGCCCCGCGCGGTGAGCGCGGCGACCATGACGACCGCGGTGGCCGAGGCCGCCGCCCCCAGCAACAAGACGACCGCCGAGGTGGCGGACGCTACGACCGTGACCGTCGCGACGACCGCCGGGGCGGCGGACGTTTCCAGCGCGACGACCGAGACCGTGACCGTGGCGGGTTCCGGGGCGACCGGGACCGCCGTGACGACCGCGGCGGTGGCGGTGGTGGCGGGCGCTACGACCGTGATGACCGTCCGCGTCGGGACGACCGCGACCGCGGTGGTTTCCGTGGCCGTGACGACCGTCGTCCTCAGGCCCGTGATGACCGTCGCGATGACCGTGGTGGTCGTTCCTTCGAACGCCGCGATGATCGGCGTGGCGGCGGTGGCCGTTATGACCGTGACGACCGTCGTCCCCAGGCTCGTGATGACCGTGGTGGTGGCGGACGCTACGACCGTGATGACCGTCCGCGTCGGGACGACCGCGACCGCGGTGGTTTCCGTGGCCGTGACGATCGTCGTCCTCAGGCTCGTGACGACCGTCGGGACGACCGTGGTGGTCGTTCCTTCGAGCGCCGCGACGACCGTGGCGGGTTCCGGAACGACCGGGACCGGCGCGACGACCGGCGTGGCGGCGGTGGCCGTTCCCAGGACCGACGTGACGACCGTCCGCGCCGCGACAACCGGTCCGGCGGGCGCCCCGACCACCGTGGCCCCGCCCCGGCCGTCGGGGGCAAGAGCGAGAACGAGCTCTCCAAGGCGGCCCGTGAGCGCCTCAACGCGCTGCGCGCCGACTACGACCCGCGCGACGATGACCGTCCCACCGGTGACCGTGACTCCTACACCGACGTGCCCGATGGCATCCGCCTACAGAAGGCGCTCGCCGCGGCCGGTGTCGCCAGCCGCCGCGCCAGCGAGGAGATGATCGCCGCCGGTCGCGTCAGCGTCGACGGGGAGATCGTCCGCAGGTTCGGTGCGCGCGTGGACCCGGATGCCTCCGAGATCCGCGTGGACGACATGCGTGTGGTCACCGCCCCGGACAAGCTCTACTTCGCGCTGAACAAGCCCCGTGGCGTGGTCAGCACCATGTGGGACCCGCAGGGGCGCCCGACCCTGGCCGACTACGCCGGTCAGACCTCCGAGCGCATCTTCCACGTCGGTCGGCTGGACACCGAGACCGAGGGTCTCATCCTGCTGACCAACGACGGGGAACTCGCCAACCGGCTCACGCACCCGCGCTACAAGGTCATCAAGACCTACGTGGCCAAGGTGGCCGGTCCGGTGCCGCACCGGGTGGTGCGCGAGCTGGAGAAGGGCGTGGACCTGGAGGACGGCCCCGTACAGGTCCACTCCTTCCGTGTGGTCGACAACGACGACCACCAGGCCATGGTGGAGATCCGCCTGCACGAGGGGCGCAAGCACATCGTGCGTCGTCTCATGGAGGCCGTGGGTCACCCGGTCGCGGACCTGGCTCGCACCCAGGTCGGTCCGATCGACCTGAACACCCTCAAGCTGGGCACCATGCGCGCGCTCAGCCAGCGTGAGGTCGGCGCACTGTACAAGGAGGCGGCGCTGTAACCGAGCGCTGTCGATACAGTTGACGGCGGTCGCCCCGAACCGGGGTGGCCGCCGTCACGCGTACACGGACCCGTGTACGCGGGCGGCGCGGGCACGAGGACGAGGCGGGAAGAACGTGGCGGTACGGGCCATCCGTGGAGCGGTGCAGGTCGACGCGGACGAACGTGAGCAGGTGTTGGAGGCCACGACCGAGTTGGTCTCGGAGGTGATGCGGCGCAACGATCTCACCACGGACGACGTGATCAGTGTGGTGTTCACCGCCACACCCGATCTCACCAGTGAGTTCCCGGCGTTGGCGGCGCGTGGTCTCGGGTTCGCCGATGTGCCGCTGATGTGCGCCACCGAGATCGCCGTGCCGCACGCCCTGCCTCGGGTGGTGCGGCTCATGGCGCACGTGGAGACCGACCTTCCCCGCTCGGAGGTCCAGCACGTCTATCTTCGCGGCGCCCAGGCGTTGCGCTTGGACATCGCCCAGTAGGCGCGAGGCCGTACCCTGGGGTTTTCGGGACGAAGTCGAAGTCGGGGGACAGGCGAGTGAGCATCGGCACGGCCGGGGAACGGCGGACCGACCTACGTCGGGTGATCGTGGTCGGCACCGGTCTGATCGGTACGTCGATCGCGTTGGCCCTCCGTGGGCGCGGTGTCGACGTCACGCTGTCCGACCCCGACGCGGCGTCCCTTCGCCTGGCCTGTGATCTGGGCGCCGGACGCCCTTTGGACGAGGCGACGGAGACCGCCCCGGCGGACCTCGCGGTGATCGCCGCCCCTCCGGCCGTCATCCCCTCGGTGTTGCGCGACGCCCAGAACCGCGGACTGGCCCAGGTGTACACCGACGTGGCCAGCGTGAAGGCGAGCGTGTTGCGCGAGGCCGAACGGTCGGGCTGTGACATGGCCACGTTCGTGCCCGGGCACCCCATGGGCGGGCGGGAGAAGCACGGACCCGGCGCGGCCCGTGCCGACCTGTTCCTGGGCCGCTCCTGGGCGCTGTGTCCCACCGGCAAGGCCGACCCCGGATCGGTGGCGGCGGTGATCGAACTGGCCCGGCTCTGCGGCGCAGACCCGCTGGTGTTGGACGGTGACGCGCACGACCGGGCGGTGGCGCTGGTCTCGCACGTTCCGCACGTGGCCTCTTCAGCGGTGGCCGCGCGGCTGCTGGGCGGGGACGAGACCGCGTTGGCGTTGGCCGGGCAGGGCGTACGCGACGTCACCCGCATCGCCGGTGGGGACCCCCTCATGTGGGAGGAGATCCTCACGCACAACGCCGCCCCGGTGGCGCGGGTGCTGGGCGAGGTGGCCGCGGACCTGGCGGCCACCGCCGAGGCGCTGCGCGCGCGGGCCGTCATCGACGCCGCCGACGACGCGGACGGCGCACCGATCGAACCGGTCCGGGACCTGTTGGAGCGCGGCCGTTCCGGGCACGGTCGCCTCCCCGGCAAGCACGGTTCGGTCCGTCGCCCGGAGTACACCGTCATCCCCGTGGTCATCCCCGACGAACCCGGCTCGTTGGGTCGCCTGTTCGCGGCGGCCGCCACCGCCGGGGTCAACATCGAGGACGTGCGGATCGAACACAGTCCGGGCCTGCCGCTGGGTGTGGCCGAGTTGTACGTGCTGCCCGAGGCGGTGGACACCCTCGCCGAGGCGCTGTCGGCCGACGGATGGTCGGTCCACCCGGGGGTGTGAGACCACCCGGCGCATGGTCCGGGGGCGAGCCGCGCGAAGGTAGGCTGGGGCGTCGGCAAGCAGTGGATCGGTCGAGGGAGACAGCAGTAGTGAGTGCGCAGGGCACAGGAATCGTCATCGCCATCGACGGTCCCTCCGGGTCGGGCAAGTCGAGCACGGCCAAGGGTGTGGCCAAGGCGCGTGGGCTGCGCTACCTCGACACCGGGGCCATGTACCGGGCCCTGACCTGGTGGATGCTGCACCACGGGGTGGACGTGCACGACGCCGCCGCGGTGGCCGCCAACGTCGAGCGTCCCGTGATCTCCATGGGAACCGACCCGGACGCGCCCACGGTGGCGGTCGACGGTCGTGACGTGGCCACCGACATCCGCGGCAAGGACGTCACCACCAACGTCAGTGCGGTCTCGGCGGTGCCCGAGGCGCGCGCACTGCTGGTGCGCACCCAGCGCGAGGTCATCGAGACGGCCAGGGCGGAGTCGACCGGCATCGTCGTCGAGGGCCGGGACATCACCACGGTGGTCGCCCCCGACGCCCCGGTGAAGCTGTTCATCACCGCCAGCGCCGAGACCCGCGCGCAGCGGCGCAGCAAGGAGGTCCGGACCGGCGACATCGCCGCCACCCAGGCCGACCTGGTCCGCCGCGACAAGCTGGACTCCAGCCGCGCCCACTCGCCGTTGACCCAGACCGCCGACGCCACCGAGCTCGACACCACCGGCCTGACCCTGGTCGAGGTCGTCGCCCTGGTGGTCCAGCTGGCCGACGAGGCCAAGGTCGGGTAGCGCCGGTCACACCCTCCCCTTCGGGGGAACATCGAACCCACCACGGGGGTTGCCCCCTGTGGCAGTACGGGCGCCTCACCAGGGGCGCCCGCAGTGATTCACGTGGCGATCGCGTCGAATCCTTCAGCATCCTCGCGGCACGCATCCTGGGCGCGCGAGGACCTCGAACCGGGAGTAGTGAGCAATGAGTGAGTTCGACGTGTCCGATGTAGGACACGAGTCCGAGGACACCGAGTCGGTCCTGCCCGTCGTGGCGGTGGTCGGTCGACCCAACGTCGGTAAGTCCAGTCTGGTGAACCGGATCATCGGTCGCCGCGCGGCCGTGGTCGAGGACGTCCCGGGCGTGACCCGCGACCGGGTCGCCTACGACGCCGAGTGGCAGAACCGCCGATTCACCCTGGTGGACACCGGTGGCTGGGAGACCAGCGTCAGTGGGCTGGCCGCCATGGTCGCCCGCCAGGCCGAGTACGCGGCGCAGACCGCCGACGTGATCATGTTCGTGGTGGACGCCACGGTCGGCATCACCGACGCCGACGCGGCCGTCACCCGGGTACTGCGCGCCACCAAGCGTCCCGTGATCCTGGCCGCCAACAAGGTCGACGGTGGTCAGCAGGAGGCCGACGCCCTCAACCTGTGGAACCTCGGTGTGGGGCAGCCGTTCCCGATCAGTGCCCTGCACGGTCGCGGTACCGGCGACCTGCTCGACGCCGTGGTGGAGGCCTTCCCAGAGACGCCCCAGGGCGACGACGAGAGCGACGGCGAGGACGGTCCGCCTCGGGTGGCCCTGTTGGGTCGGCCCAACGTCGGCAAGTCCAGCCTGCTCAACCGGGTGGCCGGTGAGGACCGGGTGGTCGTGGACTCCGTCGCGGGTACCACCCGTGACGCGGTCGACGAACTCATCGAGCTGGGCGGTCAGACCTGGAAGTTCATCGACACCGCAGGTATCCGTCGCCGGTTCCGCGCGCTGCAGGGCGCCGACTACTACGCGACCATGCGCACCGGCAGCGCCCTGGAGCGGGCCGAGGTGGCGGTGGTGCTGATGGACGTCAGCGAGCCGCTCGCCGAGCAGGACATCCGGGTGATCGAGCAGGTCGTCGAGGCCGGGCGCGGTCTGGTCCTGGCCTTCAACAAGTGGGACATCCTGGACGATGAGCGCCGGACCTACCTGGAGAAGGAGATCGACCGGCAGCTGTCGCGGGTGGCGTGGGCGCCCCGGGTGAACATCTCCGCGACCACCGGTCGCCACATGGAGCGGTTGGTTCCGGCGATCGAGACCAGCCTTCAGGGATGGAACCAGCGCATCACCACTGGTCAGCTCAACAACTGGCTGAAGGAGTTGGTGGCGGCCACCCCGCCGCCGGCGCGCGGTGGCAAGCAGCCCAAGATCCTGTTCGGGACCCAGGCGGGCTCGCGTCCGCCGCACTTCATCCTGTTCACGACCGGGTTCCTGGAGGACAACTACCGCCGCTTCATCGAGCGGCGTCTGCGCGAGGACTTCGGTTTCCAGGGCACCCCGGTGCACATCAGCATGCGCATCCGGGAGAAGAAGGGCATGGCCCCGGGTCGTGCCTCCAAGGGCAGTGTGCGCCCCGACCGCAAGTCCGGCGGCGGCCGCCGCTGATGGTCCGAGCGTGAACGAAGGAGGGCTCCCCGAAGGCGGGGAGCCCTCTCCTCGTTTTTCGGTCAGGAGTCCGAGGGCAGCCGACGGACGTTACTGTTACGCACCCTCGGGCCCGACTCCCCGCTCCTCCGTGGACTCGGAACCGGGATGGCCGGTGCGCCCGGCAACGGCCGGCCGGCGCTCTCCCGCATCCGCCACACCACGAGGACGCCCACCACGCCCGCGGCCATGAGCAGCCACGCGGGGGCGTAGAGGTTGCCGGTGGCCTGGATGAGCGACTCGGAGACCAGCGGGGTGGTACCACCGAACAGCGCCACCGAGACGTTGAAGCTGACGGCCAGTGCGCCATAGCGGACCTTGGTGGGGAAGAACGCCGGTAGGGCACCGGGCCCCGCGCCGGAGAAGTGCACCAGGGTGATCGCCAGGACCACCACGCCGAAGGCGACCGCCCACAGGTTGCCCTGTTGCATCAGCCAGAAGGCCGGCAACGACAGCACGATCGAGAGCAGGCTTCCGGAGAACAACACCGGCCTGCGGCCCACCCGGTCGCTGAGATGCCCGACCAGAGCGACCGTGGCGAGGATGAACACCATGCCGCCCAGGGTGACCACCAGCCCCGTGGAGGCGCCATAGCCGAGTTCGGTCTCCAGGTAGGTGGGCAGGTAGGCCGTCACCATGTAGTTGTTGACGTTGAAGACCAGGATCAGCCCCATGCACAGCACCATGGCGCGCCACTGTCCGACGAAGGTCTCACGGAGCTGACCCTTGCGGCGCCCACCGGCGGAATCCTTGGCGAAGCCTTCGGTCGAGCCCTCGAAGATCGGGGTGTCCTCCAGTTTGACGCGCAGGTAGAGGCCGATGGCGCCCAGCGGAAGCGCCAACAGGAACGGGACCCGCCAACCCCACTCCAGCATGGCCTGGTCGCCCAAGGCCATCGTCATCAGCGTGACGATGGAGGCGCCGGCGACGTAGCCGCTGATGGTGCCGAACTCCAGCCAGGAGGCCAGGAACCCTCGACGTTTGTCGGGCGAGTACTCCGCGATGAAGGTGGTCGCGCCACCGTATTCGCCGCCGGTGGAGAAGCCCTGGGACATGCGTGCGACCAGAAGCAGGATCGGGGCGGCGACGCCGATCGTCTCGGCCGAGGGGATGAGCCCGATCGCGAAGGTGCTCACCGCCATGAGCAGCATGGTGAAGGCGAGTACCCGCTTACGGCCGACACGGTCGCCGAGCGGGCCGAAGAACATGCCGCCGAGCGGTCGGACGAGGAACGCCGCGGCGAAGGTGGTGAAGGTGGCGATCAACTGGACTCCGCCCGACTGCGACGGATAGAACACCAGACCGATCGTGGTGGCCAGATAGCTGTAGACACCGAAGTCGAACCACTCGGTCGCGTTGCCGATGGCCGCGGCGGTGACGGCCTTGCGCGTGGTGCGGTGGTCGGTCTCCAGTACCCGGGTTCCCTTGGGGTCCGCCCCGCTCTCGGATGGTGTCTCGCTCACGTCTTCCCCTCCAAGTGCTCACCTGAAGCACCCAGGTAAGCACCATGAGTGACCAAAGCGTGGGACGTGGACGTGCCGACGGCCCGGTAGCGTGGTCGTATGCGCAAAGTGCTGGTGAGCGCCTGTCTGATGGGCCGCAGGGTCCGCTATGACGGGCGGGCCAAACCGGTGGACGACACCACGGTCGAACGCTGGCGCGGCGAGGGGCGTCTGGTCGTGCACTGCCCCGAGATCGCCGGCGGGCTGCCCGTGCCCCGGCCACCGGCCGAGATCGAACCGGGCGCCGACGCCGCCGACGTCCTCGCCGGTCGCGCCCGCATCCTCACCCCCGAGGGCGTGGACGTGACCGACCACTTCGTCTCCGGCGCCCGCGCGGCGCTGGCCACCGCGCAGGCGCACGGTGTGGCCGTGGCGCTGCTCAAGCAGTCCAGCCCCTCCTGTGGTTCGCGCGTGGTCTACGACGGCACCTTCGCCGGGCGCAAGGTCCCGGGGGAGGGGGTCACCGCGCACCTGCTTCGCGAACACGGGATCCCCGTGCTGGACGAGGAGCAGGTGGCGGAGGCGGCGACCCTGCTGGACGCACCTTAGAGGTCAGTCCTTGATCACCGCGTAGTTCAGGCAGGCGAACGCGCCCGCGAGCCGGGCCGACAATGGTCGCAGCCGGACCCGGCCGTCCAACAGGGGTGCTCCGCCGCCCAGACTGACCGGGGCCACCGACACCCGTACCTCGTCGAGCAGCCCCAACCTGGCCAATTCGGCGGCGACGCGTCCACCGCCGACCACCCAGATGTCCTTGCCGTCGGCGGTCCTCACCATCTCCTCGTGCAGTGCGCGCAGTTCCTCGTCGGTGTCGGCGCTGAGGAACCGCAGGTCCCCCTCGACCCGGGGCAGGTCGCGATGGGTCAGCACCCAGGTGGGGGTCTGGTACGGCCAGGGCTTGTGCCCCTGTTCCTGGAGGATCCACTCGTAGGTGGTCGCCCCGGTGAGGATCGCGCCCGCGCCGTTGATGAACTCGGCGGTGGAGTCGATCGCCTCACCTTCCTGAGCGCCCTCCACCGCGAACAGCCACTCCAAAGAGTTGTCCTGGTCGGCGATGAACCCGTCCAAGCTGGTGGCGGTCTCGTAGACGGTCCTGGTCATGTCGTTCCTCCGTATCGGTCCTGTAGCCATTCGATGGGATCCCCGTGGCCCACCTCCACGCCCGCCTCGCGCAGCATGTGCCGTGCCGACTGCCTCCGGTGCGCGGCGAAGGTGAGCACGTGCACGACCACGCTGCCCAGGACGAAGCTCTCCGGTGGATCGCACAGCGCGTCGATCAACCGGTCGCTCCAGGCGCCCCGGCGGCCGATGTCACCGATGGTGGCGATCCACCGTGCCCCCGCCTCACGGTGCCGTTCCCGCAGCGACGCCGGGTCGTCGTCCCCGTGTTCGGGGAAGTCGGCCCCCTCGATGGAGGCCAGCCACATCTCCTTGGACCGCACCAGGCACTCCAGCCCTTGCGCGATCGACTCCTCCGGCCCGTCCCAGATCAGTACGGTCCGACCGGGGGAGCGCACCTTCCGGTACTCCTCCTCGGACAGGCCGGCGGCCAGGTCGATGAGCAGTGCCGTGTCGTCGATGTCGTGGTGCACCTGGAAGGTGGTGAGGTCCATGCCGGGTCGTCCCTTCGGGTTCTCCTCCACCCACAGGTGGAACGGCGGATGGAAGTGGACCCCGTTGGGTGCGGTCAGCCACCGGCCACTGCCGGCCGTGGTGGCGCTGGGCGGGTGACCGAACGCGCGTGCGAACGCGCGGGTGAACCCCTCGACGGACTCGTATCCGGCGGCGAACGCGGCGTCGGTGACACCGCTGCCCTGGCCGATCTGCCAGGCGGCCCTCTCCAACAACACCCTGCGGCGCAGCGCCACGGGTGATTCTCCGGTGTCACGGGCGAAGGTGCGGCTGAAGTGGAACGGTGAGGCGTGTGCCTGCCCGGCCATGTCGCTCAGGCGGGCGTTGTCCTCGTCCAGGACGGCGTCGAGCAGCTCACGCAGCCGGTCGCGCCCGGTGGTGGGGTCGGTCATGTGCCCAGTATGTTCACCCGGCCCTCGGATGCGCTTGACCGATCTTGCGCAGCTTGGCGGGTGGCGTGAACGGTCCGGGGGATGCGATAGAGTCGACTCCGTTGGCCGCACCGGAGACGGTGCCGGTCCGACGGCCGGGACGTAGCGCAGTTTGGTAGCGCACTTGACTGGGGGTCAAGGGGTCGTGGGTTCAAATCCCGCCGTCCCGACAGCGAAATAGCGGTTCGACGAAGGGCTCACCATGAGGTGGGCCCTTTCGTGTTTTCACGAGTGCGCAGAGGTGACTCCTGTGCAAATGTCTTGCTAGGAAGAAATTTCTGAGATAGATTCATCTTAGCGAGGCAATCTGAGGAGTGAGGGCATGGCGATCAAGACCGACGGGCTGCACCACGTGACCGCGATCGGGGGGAGCCCCCGGCGCAACGTCGACTTCTACGCGCGAACGCTGGGTCTGCGCCTGGTCAAGACCACCGTGAACTTCGACGATCCCGGCGTCTACCACCTCTACTACGGTGACGCCGAGGGAACACCCGGCACGCTCATGACCCTCTTTCCCTGGGAGGGGGTGACCCCCGGCCGCCATGGCACCGGGCAGGCCACCACCACGTCCTTCTCCAACCCCGAGCTCTCCCTGGGCTGGTGGGAGGAGCACCTGAAGAAGGTCGGCGTCGAGAGCACACGGAGCGGAATCCCCGGCGAGGAGGAGGCCCTGACCTTCCTCGACCCCGATGGGCTGCGCCTGTCCCTGGTCGCGCACCCTCAGGGAGACCCGCGCAACCCGTGGGACACCCCGTTGGTTCCCGCCGAATACGCGATCCGCGGGCTCCACTCGGTGACCATGCAGGTCGCGAAGGAGGACGCCTCCGTCGACATGCTGACCGACGGTCTGGGCCTGCGCTACATCGGCGAACACGGTGACAAACTCCGCTTCGCGGCCGGTGACGGTGGCCCGGGCACCCTGGTCGACGTCCTGGTCACCCCGAACGCTCCACAGGGCCTGGTCGCGGGCGGCACGGTCCACCATGTCGCCTGGCGGGTGCCCGACGACGCCACCCAGCGCGCGTGGCGGGACGAGCTCATCGACAAGGGCATGAACGTCACCGAGATCCTGGACCGGGAGTACTTCCACTCGATCTACTTCCGGGAACCGGGCGGCACCCTGTTCGAGATCGCCACCGACGACATCGGTTTCGACGTCGATGAGCCCCTGCTCGAACTCGGCCGTGCCCTGAAGCTACCGCCGTGGCTGGAGCCCCGACGCGAGCAGATCCAGAGAGCGCTTCCGCAGCTGAACCTGCCCGCCGAGAACAACCCCGAAGCACAGAAGGTGTGAGCTCCATGGTGGTCTTCGGCGCGGGCGCGGTGAACAGGGTGGGGGAGGAGGTCGAGCGGCTTGGTGCGTCCCGGGCGCTCCTGCTCTCCTCACCCTCGGGGCGTGCGGTGGACCGGATGCGTGCGGCCCTCGGTCCGCTTCTGGCTGCGGAGTTCGCGGGGGCGGCTCCGCACACCCCGGTCGAGGTGACCGAGCGCGCGCTTCGACTCGTGCGCGAGCACTCCGTCGACTGCCTGGTCGCCATCGGTGGCGGATCGACGACCGGACTCGCCAAGGCCCTGGCGGTACGCGCCGGGCTGCCGCAGGTCATCGTCCCCACCACCTACGCCGGATCCGAGGTCACGTCCGTTCTCGGAGAGACCGTGGACGGACGCAAGACCACCCGATCCGGACCGGAGATCCTTCCGGACACGGTGGTCTACGACGTCGACCTCACCCTGGACCTGCCGGTGGCGGTGTCGGTGACCAGCGCGGTCAACGCCATGGCGCACGCCGTGGAGGCCCTGTACGCACCGGAGGTCGACCCGGCGACCGAGGAGAAGGCGCTGGAGGCGATCACGCTGATCACCCGGGCCCTTCCCGTGGTCGCCGGCTCGCCGGCCGACGTGGCGGCCCGAGGGGACCTGCTGCGCGCGGCCTGGCTCGCCGGGACGTGCCTCGAAGCCGTCGGCATGGGACTGCACCACAAGCTCTGCCACACCCTGGGCGGGTCGTTCGCGATGCCGCACGCCGCGACCCACACGGTCGTCCTGCCGCACGTGATGGCCTACAACGCGCCCGCCGCTCCCGAGGTGATGCGCCGCGTCGCGGAGGCGATGGGGACCGACGACGCCGCGCGCGGCGTCCACGACCTCGTCGTGAGCGTCGGGGGCCCCACATCGCTGCGCGACCTCGGCATGGCCGAGGCAGACCTGGCGCGGGCCGCCGAGCTCGCCACCGCGCGGCCCTACCCCAACCCGCGCGCACCGGAACGGGAGGGTGTCGAGGCGCTGTTGGTCGACGCCTGGCATGCTCGAAGGCCGGCATGAGGACTGGAGAGACGATGACGGACGTGGTGGGGTTGCCCGAGGAGACCGACGTGGTCGTCATCGGCGCCGGGCAGGCCGGGCTCTCGGCGGCCTGGCACCTGCGCCGGCTCGGACTGGAACCCGGGGTCGACTTCGTGATCCTGGACCGGGGCCCGGACGCCGGCGGGGCCTGGCAGTTCCGCTGGGAGGCGCTGCGGTTGGACGACGCCCACAAGGTCGACGACCTGCCCGGCATGCGGGAACTGGAGCTGAGCTTCGAGACCGCCGACCCCGAACGCCCCGCCCGCGACGTGGTCCGCGACTACTACCGCCGCTACGAGGACGCCTTCGATCTGCGGGTGGTCCGCCCGGTCCGGGTACGAGGGGTACACGACCACGACGAGGGGTTCCGGGTCGTGACCGACCGGGGCGAGGTCGTCTCGCGGGTCGTGGTCAACGCCAGTGGCACCTGGGCGCGCCCGTTCCGGCCCTACTTCGCGGGCGCCGTGGACTTCCGCGGAATCCAGGTCTCCACCCCCGAGTACCGGTCCGCCGAGGACTTCGCCGGCAAACGCGTCCTGGTGGTGGGCGGCGGCACCTCCGCGGTGGGATTCCTGCGCGAACTGGAGGGGGTCGCCGCGAGCACGGTCTGGACCACCCGGCGACCGGTCACCTTCGTGAACGATCCCCAGGGCCCGATCAACGCGGTACGGGCCGCCGACGAGGCGGCGCGGGCGGGGCGGCGGCTGCCCAGCATCATCAGCGGTACCGGGCTGCCCGCGACCCCCGCCAACCTGGCCGGTCGCGACCGCGGCCTGCTGGTGGAGCGGCCGATGTTCACCGCGATCGAACCCGACGGAGTGCGCTGGGCGGACGGCACGTTCGAACCGGTGGACGCCATCATCTGGGCCACCGGTTTCCGCGCCGAACTCTCCCACCTGGCCCCGTTGCGCCTGCGTGAACCCGAGGGAGGGCTGTGGGTGGAGGACGGCCGAGCGGTCCGTAGACCGGGTTTGTTCATGGCCGGTTACGGACCACAGGCCAGCACCATCGGCGCCAACCGGGCCGGGCGTGCCGTCGCCCGTCAGGTGAGGGACGCGCTCCCTAACCGGTCGGCATCACGTTGATCAGCTTCTTGTTGACGAACTCCTGGATCCCCGCCTCGGAGAGTTCCTGCCCGTAGCCGGACCTCTTGGTGCCACCGAATGGAAGGTCCGGCCTGGTCCAGGTCGGGTGGTTCACGAAGACCATCCCGGTCTCGATCCTCTTGGCGACCTCCACACCATGGGCGGTGTCCTCGGTGAACACCGACCCTCCCAGCCCGAAGGTGGAGTCGTTGGCGATCCGCACCGCCTCGTCCTCGTCCGCCGCGCGGAAGAAGAGGGCGACGGGGCCGAAGAACTCCTTGTCGTAGACCGGGTTGTCCCGGGAGACGCCGGTGAGGATCCTGGGCTGGACGAACGCGCCCTCCTCCGGCACGGGATCGCCCGGGGTGATCATCAAGGCGCCGTGGTCGACGGCCTCGTCCACCAGCGCGTCGAGGTCGTCGGCGGCGCTCTGCGAGGACAGCGGCGGCAGGGTCGTGTCGGAGTCGAACGGGTCACCCGCCTTGAGCCGGGCGAACCCCTCGCTGAACCGCCGCAGGAACTCGTCCGCGACCTCTTCCACGACGATGATCCGCTTGGCGGCGACGCAGCTCTGACCGGCGTTGTTGAGCCGGCCCCAGAGTGCCCGCTCGACGCTCAGGTCGAGGTCGGCGTCGGCGAGCACGATCAGGGCGTCGCTGCCGCCGAGTTCCAGGGTGCTCTTCTTCAACTCCTCGCCCGCGTGCGCCGCGACACTGGCGCCCGCGCCCTCGCTGCCGGTGAGCGCGACCCCGCGGATCCGGGAGTCCCGGATCGTCCGACTCACCTGATCCTTGCTCGCGTAGACGTTGGTGTAGGCGCCCTCCGGCGCGCCGGCCTCGCGGAAGAGCCGCTCGAAGGCCGCGGCGGACTGCGGGACGATCGACGCGTGCTTGACCATCACCACGTTCCCCGCCATGAGGTTGGGGCCCGCGAACCGGGCCAGTTGGTAGTAGGGGAAATTCCATGGTTGGACCCCGAGCAGCACCCCGATCGGGTCGCTGACGACGACGGCCTCTCCCGCGTCCGGGTGTTCGGTGGCCACCCGCTCGGGGGCGAGGAACTCCTCGGCGTTGTCCGCGTAGTAGTCGAGGATCGAGGCGGCCAGGTCGACCTCGCCCATGCTCTCGCTGTACAGCTTGCCCATCTCCAAGGTGAGGAGACGAGCGAACTCGTCGGGCCGCTCGCGCAGGATGCTCGCGGCGCGTCCGACCACCTCCTTGCGCTCGTCGAAGGACTTGGTGCGCCAGGACTCGAAGGTCCTCTGCGCGGTGTGGACGGCCTGGTCCAGTTCCTCGTCCCCGATGCCTTGGAACGTCGCCAAGGTCTCGTTCGTGTAGGGGTTCGTGGTCGCGTAGGCCATGAGATTCCCTCCATCCGGCTTATGGGTCCCCTGCTCGTTCGACGCGGGGGGCGAAACGTCCTCTTTGCCGCTGTCCTTGTGATTTGCCAGAACCTTGCCGTGCGACCGGCCCGCCGCGAAAACCCGTTGGGGGGACCTTCGGGCCGGCGCTAGTGTGCCCGGTGTCCGACGATTCCCCCCCCACCACCACCACGAAGGAACCCGATGAACAGCGCCGTCACCCTCATCCGCTCCGCCGCCCTGTCCGACGTCGCGGAGTACGCCTACGCCGCCACGGTCCCGCCGGGGGTGCGCCTGGTCTTCACCGCCGGCGCGTGCCCGCTGAACGATGACGGCACCACCGCCGCCGTGGGCGATTACGCCGGGCAGGCCGCGGTGTGCGTGGCCAACCTGAAGACCGCCCTCGCGGACGCCGGCGCCGCACTGACCGACGTGGTCAGCACCCGGGTACTGGTCGCCTCCACGTCCCAGGAGGATCTGGTGACGGCCTGGGAAGTGGTCCGGGACGCCTTCGGTGAGCACGACGTTCCCAGCACCCTGCTGGGCGTCACGGTCCTGGGTTACCAGGACCAACTGGTGGAGATCGAGTCCGTGGCCGCCCTACGCGAGTGAACCCACACGAATTCGGCCTGTGGACAACCGGCCTCGCGGCGTGGGGTCGATCTAGGATCGGGGGAGAGACAGGTTCCCAGAACACGGAGGGTGTGACATGCGGGCCAACCGAATGCCGACCGAGGAGATCAAGCGCGACGCCGCGGCCTTCGCCGACCGGGTCACCTCCGACGGGCGCTTCGGACGCACCGCCGAACCAGGGCGGTACCGGCTGGTGATCAACCGGGCCTGCCCCTGGGCGCACCGGGTGGTGATGACCCGCCGTCTCATGGGACTGGAACAGGTGGTCTCGCTGGCCATCACCGACCCGGTGCAGGAGATCATCGAAGGCGACCCGCACTGGGTGTTCACCGAACGCACCGGCAGCCCCGACGACAAGGACCCGGTGCTGGGCATCCACGCCCTGCGCGAGGCCTACCTCGCTCGCGATCCCGCCTACGACGGCGGCGTGAGTGTGCCCGGGCTCGTGGACGTCGCATCCGGCCACCTGGTCTCCAACGACTACGACCAGATCAGTGTGGACATGGCCACCGAGTGGGGCGGCCTGGCCCGCGCCGGCGCGCCACCGTTGTACCCGGAGGAGCTGCGCGAGGAGATCGACACGGTCAGCGCCGAGGTGTACCAGGACCTCAACAACGGTGTCTACCGCTCCGGTTTCGCCCCCGACCAGAAGCGCTACGACGCGGCGGTACAAGGTGTGTTCGCCCGTCTGGACGCCCTGGAGGAACGCCTGACCGAACGCCGCTACCTGGTCGGCGATCACATCACCCTGGCCGACCTGCGCCTGTGGGCCACCCTGGTGCGCTTCGACGCCGCCTATCACGGCCACTTCAAGTGCAATCGGCGCAAACTCATCGAATACCCGGCCCTGTGGGCCTACGCCCGCGACCTGTTCCAGACCCCCGGGTTCGGCGACACCACCAACCTGGAGCACATCCGGGTCCACTACTACGCGGTGCACACCGCCATCAACCCCACCGGGATCGTGGCCGTCGGCCCGGACCCCCAGGGCTGGCTCACCCCGCACCGTCGGGAGGAGCTGGGCGGTCGTCCGTTCGGGGACGGTACTCCGCCAGGCCCCACCCCGGAAGGCGAGCACGTCCCGCCTTTGGAGGAGCAGGGTTGAGGGTTCGGAGGGGCGAGGGTTCGGAGGGCTGAGGGTTTGGAGGGGCGAGGGCACGAAAGGTTGAGGGTTCGGAGGGTTGAGGGTTCGGGGGGCGAGGGGAGCTCCGGTTGCTGCACCGGTGGCTGGCGCTGCCCTTGGTCCCAGAGCCGGAGGAACTTCCGGATCAGGTCTCAGGCAGTCGGGCTTGTTGGGCGCTCGCGGGTGGGCGCCTCGCGGGTAGGCGCGTGGAGCTGTGTGGAGTGCGTGGGGCGCCTGAGGAGGGAGTCCTTGGGGTTGTCGGGCGTCTCGTAGGCCTGTGGTGGTGCGCCTGAGGTCGTGTTCCTTGGGGTTGTTGGGCGGGG
>NZ_FRFF01000020.1 GCF_900143625.1 Nocardiopsis sp. JB363 | reverse complement strand
CCACAGGGGGGTGGGCGGGGGTGTTCAGGCGTCGAAGTCGTACTGGAGCACGTACGCCGAACCGTCCATGGTGATCTCGTTGAACTCCACCGGACGGTGGTCGGCGGTCAGCGCGGTGCGCGCCACCTCCAGCACGGGGGTGCCGGGGAACAGCTCCAGTTCCACGGTCTCCTCGGGGGTGGGCATACGGACCCGGATCTCCTCGGTGAAGTGGGCCGGTCCGTTGCCGAGGTCGGTCAATCGCGCGTAGATCCCGCCGGGGCCGCTGTCGTGGGCTTGTAGGCGTTGCGCGGCGTCGGAGGTCTCTCGCCCCTCCCAAGAGGACGGGGACAGGTGGGACACGGCGCTCTGCACCGGTCTACCGTCCACGAGGTAGCGCCGGGAACGGCGCAGTACCGTGGACCCCTCCGGTAGGTCCAGGGCGCGCAGGACGTGCGCTCCGGGGGCCACCTCCTCGATCACGAGGCCTTCCACCTCGTATCCTCGGGTTTCGCTGTCGGTCTGCCAGATGGCCCGCCCGCCGCCCCACAGTTCCTTGGACAGACGTCGGGCGCCGTGTCTTCGCAGGGGACGGAACAAGCGGACGTAGATGCCCGAGCCGCGGACGGCCACGGCCAGGCCTTCGTTGATCAGTACGGAGAGCGCCTGGCGCGCGGTCGCCCTGGCGACCCCGTGACGCTCCATGAGGGTGTTCTCCCCGGGAAGACGGTCGCCGTCGGCGTACCGTCCGGAGCGGATCCGTGTTCGAAGTTCCTCGGCTATCTCCCTGTAGACCGGAGGTGACCCGTTTTCGGACGTCGGCACTACGTTCATCCTCTCGCCCAGGGGACTACACCGGTGAGCCCCGTCGATGCGGTGTGTCCGGTCACAGCGTTTTCAGTGGATGGCACACCACGGGTATGTCCGGTTGCGGGATGGTTCATGCGTCATTGTGGGGGGACCGAAACAGGGCGGTTAGGGCGGACCCTCCGGGGGAAGTCCTCAAGCCCGCAGGTAGCGCGAGAACAGGCTGCCCTCCGCTTCCAACAGATGCGCCAACCGCAGCGGAGTGGTCTGCGCCGTGCCCACGCCCGGAACGCCCGGGACCGGTGGCCCTCCCGCCACGATCCGGGGCGAGCCCACGCCCAGCAGGTGCGGACTCACCGTCAGGCACAGTTCGTCGAGCAGGTCGGCCGCGACGAATTCCGCCAGCAGGTGTGGACCTCCCTCCGTCAACACCCGGTACAGACCTCTCTCGGACAGGGCGTCGAGGATGTGCCGTGGGCGCACCGAGTACTCGTCGACCACCACCAGGTCGGCGTGTCGCGCCACGAACGCCCGCCGGTCGGCGGGGCTGTTCTCGACGGTGAACACCAGGGTGCGGGCGTCGTCGGGGGCCGCGGTGAGCAGTTCGTCGTCGATTTCCAGGGTCCGTGAGACCACGGCGATCCGTGGTGTGGCGGGTCGGCCCTCGCGCAGCTTCGCCCACACCTCGCGTGGGCGCACCGGTTTGTATCCCTCGTGCCGGGCGGTGGAGGCGCCCACCACCACGACGTCGCACAGGCCCCGCAGTACCCCCATCACCCTGCGATCCGGTTTCGAGGACAGGTCGAGGCTGCGCCCCGAGGGCCCCACGGCCCCGCCGTCGACGCTGGCGACCATGTTGGCGCGCACCCAGGGCCGGTCCAGGTCGGTGGGGTAGGCGTAGGCCTCTTCCGGTCGCACGTCCGTGCGACCGGGGTCGGGGAGGAGCTCGCGAAGTCGTGCGGGCGCGGATCCACCCGCGGCGTGAGTGTTCGACATAACCACCAGGCTAGAAGGATCCGGGGGACCGGGCCCCTCTCGGCGCGCGTGCGGGCGGTACCGAGAGGGGCGCGGTCGGACCTCAAGCGTGACGAGGCGAGACGCGGCGCAGCAGCATCAGGGCTCGGTCGATCACCCGCACCGGGCAGCCCGCGGTCACGAACGGACGCCCGCCCACGTCCGGTTCGGCGGTGTCCAGGACCGTCTCCCACGCCATGCCGTACTCGGTCCCCGGCAGCTTGAACTCCACCGCGTCCGGACCGCTGTTGAGCAGCATCACGAACGAGCTGTCCCGGATCGTGCGTCCCCGAGGATCGGGTTCGGTGATGGCGTCCCCGTTGAGGAACACTCCCAGGGCGCGGTCACCGCTGTTCCAGTCGTCGCCCTCCATGGCCGAGCCGTCCCGGCGCAGCCACGAGATGTCGGGCAGCCCGTCCTCGCCGGCCCGCCCTCCCTCCACCGGGCTGCCGCGGAAGAACCGGCGGCGGCGGAACACCGGGTGTTCCCTGCGCAGCCGTGCCAGCCCGCGCACGTAGTCCAACAGATCGTTCTCCGGGTACTCCCCGGCCAGTCCGGCGCCCTCCCAGTCGATCCACGCGATCTCGTTGTCCTGGCAGTAGGCGTTGTTGTTGCCGCCCTGGGTGCGACCGATCTCGTCGCCGTGCGAGAGCATCACCACGCCCTGGGACAGGTACAGGGTGGCGAGGTAGTTGCGGACCTGGCGGCGGCGCAGGGTGAGGATGGCGGGGTCCTCGGTGGGTCCCTCCACCCCGTGGTTCCAGGAACGGTTGTCGTTGGTGCCGTCCCGATTCCCCTCGCCGTTGGCCTCGTTGTGCTTGTTGTCGTACGACACCAGGTCGGCCATGGTGAAACCGTCGTGGCAGGTGATGAAGTTGATCGAGGCCACGGGACGGCGTCCGTCGTCCTGGTAGAGGTCGCTGGACCCGGCCAGCCGTGAGGCCAGTTCGCCCTTGACCGGCTCACCACGCCAGAAGTCGCGCACCGTGTCCCGGTACTTGCCGTTCCACTCGGTCCAGAGCGGTGGGAAGTTGCCCACCTGGTAGCCGCCCGGGCCCACGTCCCAGGGCTCGGCGATCAGTTTGACCTGGGAGATCACCGGATCCTGTTGGACGATGTCGAAGAACGTGCTCAGTCGGTCGACGTCGTGGAACTCCCGGGCCAGTGCCGAGGCCAGGTCGAAGCGGAACCCGTCCACGTGCATCTCCAGGACCCAGTACCGCAGCGAGTCCATGATGAGCTGGAGCGAGTGCGGGTGCCGCACGTTGAGACTGTTGCCGCAGCCCGTGTAGTCGAGGTAGTAGCGCTGGTCCTCGTCGGAGACCCGGTAGTAGCCCAGGTTGTCTATACCCCGCCAGGACAGCGTGGGCCCCATGTGGTCGCCCTCGGCGGTGTGGTTGTAGACCACGTCGAGCAGCACCTCGATGCCCGCCTCGTGCAGCGATTTCACCATCGCCTTGAACTCCTGGACCTGCTGACCGCGGGACCCCAGCGCCGCGTATCCGCTGTGCGGGGCCAGGAACGCCAGTGTGTTGTACCCCCAGTAGTTGGTCAGGCCGCGCGCCACCATGGCGTGTTCGGGCACGAAGTGGTGCACCGGCATGAGCTCGATCGCGGTCACCCCCAGGGAGGTGAGGTACTCGATCATCGCCGGGTGGGCCAGCCCCGAGTAGGTTCCCCTCTGGTGCTCGGGGATGCCCGGATGGCGCATCGTCAGGCCGCGCACGTGCGTCTCGTAGATCACCGTCTGGTGGTACGGGGTGCTCGGACGCGACTCGTTGCCCCAGTCGAAGAACGGGCTGACCACCACGCACTTGGGCACGTACGGTGCGCTGTCGGCGGTGTTCTTGCGGTCGGGGTCGGCGAAATGGTAGCTGAACAGCGACTCGTGCCAGGTCAGTTCGCCGTTCAGCGCCTTGGCGTAGGGGTCGGTGAGCAGCTTGTTCGGGTTGCAGCGCAGGCCTTGTTCGGGTGCGTAGGGTCCATGGACCCGGTACCCGTACTGTTGGCCCGGGCCCACCCCGGGAAGGTACCCGTGCCAGACGAAGCCGTCGTATTCGGTCAGGGGTATGCGGGTCTCCACCCCCTCGTCATCGAACAGGCACAGTTCCACCTGTTCGGCCGCTTCTGAGAAGAGCGAGAAATTGGTGCCGGAGCCGTCGTAGGTCGCACCGAGCGGATACGAACTACCTGGCCAGACTTCCACCATAGGCGTCGTCAGTCTCTTGTGGTCGGGGCCCGGAAGGGCGCTTTGGCGTTGCGCCTTCTTTCCTTCCGCCAAGGCCGCGAAAGTATGCCGAAACAGACCGATGTTCCTGCACCGGCCTGTTTCGCGAGTCTTCTTATGGTGATTTATGCCAGATTTGCGAGGTTGTTCAATAAAACGGCGAGGGCGATGAATTCATCGGCGCGGTCGGGCTCGTTCCAGGATCAGACCGGTATCCACGCCCCGGGGCAGCGTCCCGAACACGTGCCCCCACTCGCCGCCGAGCCGTGAGGCGGTGAACGCCTCGGCCACCGGGGTCGGCGCGTGTCGCAGCAACACCGACGCCTGCAGGGTCACGGCCATCAGCTCGACCACCGAACGCGCCCGGTACTGCATCTCGTCCACGTCGCCCAGAGTCTGCTCCAGGCGCTTGAGGGCGGCGTCGTAGTGGTCGTCGGCGCCCACGGCCGCGTTCAGCTCGGCGAGGAAGGCCTCCACTGACTCCGGTGACTTGGCCATCGCGCGCAGCACGTCCAGCGCCGCCACGTTCCCGGAACCCTCCCAGATGGAGTTGAGGGGGGAGTCCCGGAACAGCCTCGGCATGCCCGATTCCTCCACGTACCCGTTGCCGCCCAGGCACTCCAACGCCTCGGCGGCGTGCGCGGGCTGACGCTTGGTGATCCAGAACTTGCCCACGGCCACACCGAGCCGACGGAACGCGATCTCGCCCTCGTCGCCCCGCACGGAGCGGTCGGCGGCCCCCGCCAGACGCATCATGAGCGCCGTGGCCGCCTCCGACTCCAGCGCCAGGTCGGCGAGCACGTTGCGCATCAGCGGCTGATCCACCAGGCGTTCCCCGAACGCGCTGCGCGACTCGCTGTGGTGCAGCGCCTGCACCAGGGCGGCGCGCATCCCCGACGCCGAACCGATCACGCAGTCCAGACGGGTGCCGTTGACCATCTCGATGATGGTGGGCACGCCCCGCCCCGGCTCGCCCACCAGGTGCGCGACCGCGCCGTCGTACTCCAACTCGGCGGAGGCGTTCGACCGGTTGCCCAGCTTGTCCTTCAACCGCTGGACGAACAGCTTGTTGCGGGTTCCGTCGGGCAGCACCCGCGGCACGAGGAAACAGGTCAGGCCCTCCGGTGCCTGCGCCAGTGTCAGGAACACGTCGCTCATCGGCGCGGAGGTGAACCACTTGTGTCCGGTGAGCAGGTAGTGGCCCTCGGAGGTGGGCACCGCGCGCGTGGTGTTGGCGCGCACGTCCGAACCTCCCTGCTTCTCGGTCATGGACATTCCGGCGAGGAGACCGCTCTTGCCCAGCGGAGGGCGCGACCCGAAGTCGTAGGAGCGCGCGGTGAGCAGCGGCTCGTACTGTGCGGCCAGCTCGGGGGAGTGGCGTAGCGCCGGTACCGCCGCGTAGGTCATCGAGATGGGGCAACCGTGCCCGCTCTCGGCCTGGGACCACAGGAAGAACTTGGCGGCACGGGCCACGTGCGCGCCCGCTCGCTCGTCCGCCCACGGTGCCGCGTGCATGCCGTGCTCCACGGCCTGGTCCATGAGGACGTGGTAGGCGGGCTGGTAGTCGACCTCGTCCACGCGGTGGCCGAAACGGTCATGGGTGCGCAGCACGGGGGTGTAGGTGTTGGCGGACTCGCCCCAGGCACGAACACGCTCGGAACCCGCGGCCGAACCGACCTCGCGTACTTCGGCCTCGGCCCAGCCCGCGCCCTCACGGCGCAGACCGTCCACGAGCGCGGGGTCGTCGGCGGCGTTGTGGTCGCCGAGCGGGGTGGCCTGGTTGAACACCTCGTGTGTAGCGGGCATACCGGCTCCGTTCCTGGTCCGAGGGCGGCGGGTGGGTGAGCCGCAGCATATCCGTCCGCCACCTCCGAACCGAATTGCGTTCGGTCTTGTTCGGGTCAGGGCCACAGCAGCCCGCGACGCCACTCCGTGCCCTCGCGTTCGTAGCGCAGCCGGGTGTGCCTGCGGTCCGGGTCGCCCTGCCAGAACTCCACCTCCCGCGGCCGCACCAGGTACAGGCCCCAGTCGTCGGGCGCCAGGTCGGGATCGGCCTCCAATCGGGCGCGACTGTGCTCGGCCACGCGGTGGATCTCCGACGCCGCACCCAGGGGTTCGCTCTGGCGTCCGTGCAGTCCGGCCACCCGCCCCTCCAACGGCCGGTTGCGGAAGTCGGCCGCGCGGGCCTCGGCGCCGGCGAGTTCGGCCCGGCCCCGCACCCGTACCTGGCGCCCCTGTGGCCCCCAGAAGAACAGCAGCGCCACGTTCGGATTCTTCGCCAGGTCCCGCCCCTTCGCGGAGGTCGTGGTCGTGGCGAACCACCACCCCTCCTCCGTGAGGTCCTTCATGATGAGGACGCGGGCGGAGGGCGCGCCGTCGGCGTCGACGGTGGCCACCGTCATCGCGTGCGGTTCGGCCACACCGGTGTCGACCGCCTCGGCGAACCACTCCCGGAACAGCTCCAGCGGATCCCGTGGTGCGGTCTCCGGATCGAAGGAGGCCAGGGGCCCGGCGAACACCGTCAACCCCCGCAACAGGTCCCGCATACTCTCGGCCATCTCGTGCTCCCCGTCGGATCGGCGTCGATACGTCGAACCTATCGAGGTCGACGAGGAGCGTGGAGGCCCTGTCCTGCCGGGTCCACCTGGAAGGACGTCGACCCGGTGGAGAGGCCGACAGGGGGCTCCCGATACGATGCCGGACGCCGATCGGCACCCCACACGAGTAGTGATCCCGTGACGGGATGAATCCCGGGATGTCACGGCGGGCACGGCGCGAAGGGGGAACATGGCGGGCGAGCGAACCGACGGAGGCTCACGGTGGCTCTGGGGCCTCCTGGGCAGCGTGATGTCGGTCCACACCGCGCTCAACCTCATCCGACCACTCATCTCCTACCGGACCATCGCGTTGGGCGGCGACGCGGTCGAGGTCGGACTGGTCACCGCCGCCTACGCCCTGCTCCCTTTGCTCATCGCGGTCTCCGTGGGCCGCTTCATCGACCGCACGGCCCGTATCGCCTGGATCGCGGGCCTGGGTTCGATCATCCTCGCCGCGGGCGGCCTCTTCCTGGCCGCTTCCGTGGGCCTGTTCGGGCTGGCCTTGGCGAGCACCGTCGTGGGCGTGGGACAGCTGCTGTGCATGATCGCCTCACAGGCCCTCATCGCCCGTTACTCGCGTCCCGAACACCTGGACCGCGACTTCGGCTGGTTCACCGCCGCCGCGTCCCTGGGGCAGCTCGCGGGGCCACTGATCTCCGGTGTCATCCTCGCCGACGCCTCGGGCCCCGCCCTGCTCTCGGCCACCTCCTCCGCGCTGGTGGTCGCCGGTGTCGTGGCGGCCCTGGGCATCCTGCCACTGCTGCCGCTCGCACGCCTGCGCCCGCTTCGGCGCACCGCCGAGCAGAAGGCGGCGCCCCCGGTTCCCACCCGGGTCCTGCTGAGCCGTCGGCGGATGCCCTCCGCCCTGCTCACCAGCCTGGCGCTGCTCACCGCGGTGGACATCCTCACCGCGTACCTGCCGCTCATCGCCGAGAGCCGTGGCATCTCCCCGATGCTCGTCGGGGTGCTGTTGAGCCTGCGAGCCGGAGCCTCCCTGCTCTCCCGGCTGAGCCTGCCGTGGATGCTGCGCCGTTGGTCCCGCAAGGCCCTCATCATCACCAGCACGGGGGTGACGGCCGTCGCACTGGTCCTGGTGTCCCTGCCCACGAGCGATTTCGCCGCTCTGGCGGTGGTCCTGGTGGTGGGCGGGTTCCTCCTCGGCGTGGGTCAACCCCTCACCATGGCCGAGGTCACCACCCTGGCCCCCGAAGGGGCCCGTGGCGCGGCCCTGGCGCTGCGCATCTGGGGCAACCGGCTGGGCCAGGTCGCCATCCCGGCAGCGGCGGCCGGTGTCGCCGGTGTGGTGGGCGCGCCCGGGGCCCTGTTGTTCTCCGCGGTGGTCCTGGCCACCGCGTCCATCGCCGCGAGATGACCACGAACGCGGACGATCCCGAACACGGAGAGCGGGCGGCCCCGAAGAGCCACCCGCTCGGTGTGTTCGTTCGAGCTCAGACCACCGAGTGCCGGGTGGCCACCGCGGCGTCGTAGCGCTCCACCACGATCCGGGCGAGCTCGGGGGAGTCGCCCAGGGTGGGGGAGACCACGGACGCACCCGCCGCCATCGCCCGGTCGTGGATCCGGTCGGCGAAGAACCCCGGCGCCAACAGGTAGGTGGCCACCGCCACCCGCCCGGCCCCGCGACCACACGCCGCCGCGACGGCCTCATCGGGTGTGGGGGAGGCGGCCGAAGCGTAGGCGGCCACCACCTCACGCCACGGGCCGCGTTCGCCCAGTTCTTCGGCCAGCCGAGCCACCACGGCGTTGGCCTCCGGATCGCTGGACCCGGCGGAGCACAGCACCAACGCGGTCTCGGGGTCGGCGTGCGCGCCCACCTCGGTCAGACGCCGCTCCACCGCCGCGGACAGCAGCGGGTGCGGCCCCAACGTGTCGGCGTAGTGCACCCGCGACCACGGGCTGCGTTCGCGGGCCGTGGCGAGCACCTCGGGCAGATCCACCTTGCTGTGGAAGGCCGCCGTCAGCAGGGTCGGCAGCACCACCACCTCGCCGGCCCCACCGGCGGCCAGTTCGTCCAACGCGGCCTCGGCGCTGGGCGCCACGTGGTCCAGGTAGGACAGTCGGACGTCCAGCTCCGGGCGCAGCGAGCGCACCCGGTCGAACAGCGCCGACACGGCCTCGGCCGCCCTCGGGTCCCGACTCCCATGGGCCACCGCGAGCAACGGGATGGACACGGGCCCTCGCGGCGCCCGCGCGTCCCCGCTCACGTGTGGATCCCGCACTCGGTCTTGCCGGTCCCGGCCCAACGGCCACTGCGGGGGTCCTCGCCCGGAGCGACCCTTCGGGTGCACGGCTCGCAGCCGATCGAGGGATAGCCGTCGTACTGGAGCGGATTCACCAGCACACCGTGTTCGCTC
Source organism: Nocardiopsis sp. JB363 (assembly GCF_900143625.1). GTDB lineage: Bacteria > Actinomycetota > Actinomycetes > Streptosporangiales > Streptosporangiaceae > Nocardiopsis. The sequence goes on along the minus strand of NZ_FRFF01000020.1, from coordinate 40,200 downwards.
ATGTAGGTGTCCACATCCTCCCGGGACCATCGGGCGATCGGGTTGACCTTGGTCATCCCTCGACGCCGGTCCCACTGCACGACCGGGGTGTCGCGGCGGGTCACCGAGTCCTCCCGGCGCAGGCCGGTCAGCCACGCCGAGTAGGGCTCCAGCGCCCGCTGTAGGGGCTCCACCTTGCGCAGGTGGCAGCAGATGCCGGGGTCGCGGTTGTGCAGCCGTGGACCCAGGACCAGCTCCTGCTCGGCCACGGTTCGCTTCGGCTCCACGGTGACGAGGTTGATGTCGTAGAGGGACGCCACGGCGTCACGGGTGCCGATGGTCTCGGCGAAGTGGTAGCCGGTGTCGAGGAAGATCACGTCGATCCCCGGCAGCGCCTCGGCGGCCAGGTCGACCATGAGGGCGTCGGCCATCGAGGAGGTCATGCACAGACGGTCGCCGAAGGTCTCGCCGGCCCAGGAGATGATCTCCTTGGCGGTGGCCTCCTCCAGCTCGGCCGCGGCCCGCTCGGCCAGTTCGGGACCCTCGGTGATGGTGGCGTTCATTCGTTCCCTTCCGTCGGTCTGGAGGGGGCGCCGCCCGCGGAGAACGACGCGGAGCGCAGACCCACGTACTTGACCCGGAACACTCGGGCGCAGGACAGGCAGGCCCAGGGGTAGCCCTCGCCCTTGACGGCGGCGCCCTCCTCGGGCACCAGGTCCTCGTCGCCGCAGTAGGGGCAGTAGTAAGGTGCGGCCCTTTCGGACACGGCGCACCTCCTTCTTCGGATCGGGCCCGGCCCCCGGGGAATCGGGGGCCGGGCGGGGCTCGTGGAGCCCGTGCGTTCGTTACCGGGAGGGCGTCACTTGAGGTCGGCGTCGTCGGCGCGGGCCGCCCACGCCGCGAAGTTCTCGCCGTCCTCCTTCTGCGTCTGGAAGCGTCGCAACACCCGCTCGACGTAGTCGGGCAGGTCGTCCGCAGTGCTCTTCAGCCCGCGGATCTTCTTGCCGAAGGCCTGGGTGAGCCCCATACCGCCGCCCAGGTGGATCTGGTAGCCCTCCACCTGCTCGCCGCGCTCGTTCAACATGAGCTGGCCCTTGAGACCGATGTCGGCGACCTGGACGCGCGCGCACGAGTTCGGGCAGCCGTTGACGTTGATGCTGATCGGCTCCTCGAAGTCCGGCAGGCGCTTCTCCAGCTCGTCGATCAGGGTGGAGGCGCGGTCCTTGGTCTCCACGATCGCCAACTTGCAGAACTGGATGCCGGTGCAGGCCATCGTCTGGCGGCGGAACACGCTCGGGTCGACCTCGAAGCCCTCGGACTCCAAAGCGGCGCTGATCGAGGCGATCCGCTCCTCCTCGACGTCGAGGATGATCAGCTTCTGGTCGGGTGTGGTGCGCACACGGTCCGACCCGTGCTCCTCGGCGATCTCGGCCACCCGCAGCAGCGAAGTACCCGAGACCCGGCCCACCTTCGGCGCGAAGCCCACGTAGAACCGTCCGTCGTTCTGGCGGTGCACGCCCACGTGGTCACGGCGCACGCCCGGGTCCAGGATCGGCTCGGGGCCGTCGGGGAGCTCGTAGCCGAGGTACTCCTTCTCCAGCACCTCACGGAACTTCTCGGCGCCCCAGTCCTTGATGAGGAACTTGATCCGCGCGCGGGTGCGCAGCCGGCGGTAGCCGTAGTCGCGGAAGAGCCCGGCCACACCCGCCCAGACCTCGCTGACCTGGTCGGGGCGCAGGAACGTGCCCAGACGCTTGGCGAACATCGGGTTGGTGGCCAGGCCGCCGCCGACGAACAGGTCATAGCCCGTCTCGCCCGCCTCGTTGCGTACGCCCACGAACGCCACGTCGTTGATCTCGTGGTTGACGCAGTGCACGGTGCACCCGGACAGGGAGGTCTTGAACTTGCGGGGCAGGTTCGAGAACTCCGGGCTGCCGATGTGCTCGTCGTAGATCTGCCGAATCTGTTCGCTGGGGTCCAGGACCTCGTCCTCGGCCACCCCCGCCACCGGGCAGCCCATGATCACTCGGGGGGTGTCGCCACACGCCTCGGTGGTGGACAGCCCCACCGACTCCAGCTTCTCCCAGATGGCGGGCACGTCCTCGACCCGGATCCAGTGGTACTGGACGTTCTGTCGGTCGGTGATGTCGGCGGTGTCACGGCCGTGGTCACGGGAGATCTCCGCGATCGCGCGCAGCTGGGCCACGCTCAGCTGACCACCGTCGATGCGCACCCGCAGCATGAAGTAGCGGTCGTCGAGCTCCTCGGGCTCCAGGACGGCGGTCTTGCCGCCGTCGATGCCCGGGGCCCGCTGGGTGTAGAGCCCGAACCAGCGGAACCGCCCTCGAAGGTCGGCGGGGTCGATCGAGTCGAACCCGCCCTTGGAGTAGACGTTGATGATCCGATCGCGGACGTTGAGCCCGTCGTCGTTCTTCTTGTTCTCCTCGTTCTTGTTCAGCGGCTCACGGTAGCCGAGGGCCCATTGGCCCTCGCCACGGCGGCGCCGAGGTGCGGCGGCCGTCGTGGCCTTGCCGGGCTGCGCGGAAGAGGGAGGCATCGCGGGTGTCTCCGATGGGGTCACGGGGGTGACCACGGTCCCGGTGCCATCACCACAGGACCCGCCGGCACCGCACGTCGTCGTGACAGGTGCAACGGGTGAAGCCCGCGTGTGTGGGAGTTCAAGAAGAGTGTGGAGCGCCGGGGCCGCGGGCACCCACTGAATTCACGGGTGCGTCAAGGCGGCGAGGGGATTATCCGACGCTGCGACAGATCGCGCTGCTGACCCGCTGAAAGTCCACGTGGCGGCGCACGCGGAGCATGGGGTCCAAAGCAGCGATCATGTTTCGAGAATGGCACGCCCATCGGGCCGTTGTCCAGGTGTGCCGACCCCGCGCGTGAGTGACTCACGTCATGTTGCGGCATTCCCGGCCACGGGGTGGGGCCGCCCGAGCTGCGCCACTACCGCTAACGTTCTCCTTGTGGTGGGTTTTTGGGAGAGCCTGTGGAGAGCGGCCGACGTGTGGCTCGGCCGGCACCCCATGGTCCACAACGGCACCCTGTTGATCCTGCGCACCATCCGCGCCTTGTCCCGCGACCGGGTGATCGGCCTGGCCGCCGAGTCGGCCTTCTTCGCGTTGATCTCCCTGCCGGCGCTCCTGCTGTGTCTCCTGGGCGCCCTCGGTCCGCTGGCGATGGTGTTCGGCGAGGAACTCGTGGTGGAGATCCGCGAGTGGATGCTGGACCTGGCCGCGCGCATCCTCACCCCCGAAACGGTCGCCTCCGTGGTGGAGCCGTTGGTGGACGACTTCCTCGGCGGTGTCCAGGGCGGGCTGCTGTCGGTGACGTTCCTGGTGTCCCTGTGGTCGGGCTCGCGCGCGATGAACGTGTTCATCCGCTCCATCACCATCTCCTACGGCCTGGACGAGCTCCGCGGATGGCTGGGCCAGCGTCTGCTGGCCTTCTTCGCCTACCTGGGCGGTCTGTTCTTCGCGGTGCTGGTGCTGCCGATCATGGTGGCCGGTCCGGACCTGGTCCACGAGCTGCTGCCGGTCACCGTGGGCAGACTCAACCTCCTCTACTGGCCCCTCGTGGGGCTGATGGTCACCGCGGCGGTGACGCTGTTGTACGCGCTCAGCGTCCCGGTGCGCACCCCGCTGTGGCGTCACCTGCCCGGGGCTGCGCTGGCCACGCTGGTCCTGCTGAGCGGTTCCGCGCTGTTGCGCGTCTACCTGGACGCCTCCTTCGGGCAGGTCAGCATCTACGGGTCGCTGGCCGCCCCCATCGCCATCCTGGCCTGGTTGTACGTCATGGCGATCGCGGTGCTCGTGGGATCCTCACTCAACTCCGAGATCGACGCCCTGTGGCCGACGGTGCGCACCGCCGCCGCCCGGGCGGAACTCGCCAACCGACGTTTCGAACGGGCCGACCGCATCGCCCAGCGTCGGGAGCAGGCGGTCATCGACACCATCAACGAACAGAACGGTCGCTGACCACAAACGGCCGAAACCCCCGCGTCACGGCGGTTGTCGGTATCCTCACGACGTCCGGCGGGAAGCCGCGATCCCGTCGCCCCGAGCCGGACCGCCCACGAAAGGTCCCGTGTGACCTCCCCCCCAAGGAAACCCGGCCATGGAGTGCCATCTCTTCGGGACGCGCGCCCGGATCCTCGTCGACTACCGGGTGTACGTGGACGGTGCCCGGGTGGGGGGATCGGCACCGGGGCAGACCCTGTTGATCGGCCTCACCCCCGGGCCGCACACGATCCAGGGGCGGTCGCTCGGGGGCTCCGGTCCGGTGCTGCAACGGTGCGCAGGGACCGTACCCGTGAGTTTCCGGGGACCCTCCGTGGCCGGATCCGGCCAGTTTCGGCGTCAACCTCGACCCCTTTCTGCGTGTCCGAACCAGTGCTGAGGGAGTGAAGCGTGCCCGGCGTTCGGTGGGTGGTTCCGGAACAGCGCAGGTCATCGGCCGCATCCAGTGAAAACCGTGGGAGTGAGTGCGAACCATGTCCGTTTTCCCAGCATCCGATAGGCTCGGTCGGCTCCTGTGGGGATCAGTATGATCACGTCCAGCAATGACTACGTCTGTGCCGTAACCCCCTGTTCGGTCACCCCGCCGGGCCGCCACCGCACGTCATCGTCGATCACGCTCTCCTCTTTCCAGTCCACGGACAGGTCCATGTTCCACACGCCTTCGGAGGCACCATGAGCCGGGCGTCCCGCCCGGGGCATCCCCGGCCCACCGCCGTCATCGTCATCGCGCCGGACGAACGCAACGCCGAAATCGTCATCGAGGGTCGGCGACAGGTCGTCCAGGGTCAGGCCCCCAAAGAGACCCGGCGCGCGGCGTTGGACGTCGCCACCGGCTACGCCGCGCACATCGGGCAGCCGGTGCTCGTGGAAGCACGTGACGCCAACGGTTTCTGGCGTCTGATCGCCACCCCCGACGGGGTCGTTCAGGCTGCCGACCAGCCCGTTCAGGCACAGCCTCCGCAGGAAACGCCGTCGCGGCCTCCGACCGGGCCCGTGCCCGCCATGGCACCCACCACCCCGAAGGGCCGTGCCGACGGGGCCAAACGTCGACGCGTGCTCCTCATCGTCGGCGCCGCCTGCTTGGCCCTGCTGCTCCTGGCCGGAGGCGGACTGGTCGCCGCGAGGTTCCTCTCCGGGTCCACCGCGGCCTCCGAGGAGGGAGGGGACGACACGGTGGTGGAACTGGGCCACCCCGCGCCGCCCGGTTACGCCGCCACGGTGGACATCACCGAAGAGCTGGCCCCCGACACCCTGCCGGCGGTCGACCGCGAGGGGGAGCGCCTCGTCTACATCGACCCGGCGGAGCGGCTCAACCTGCTCAACGCGGAAGGGTCCCGCGAATGGTCGGTCGATCTGCCCTTCGAGGCGGGTAAGGCGCTCGGCAGCCCCCGTTTCGTGGAGTTCGACGGCGCCACGCACATCGCCTTGGAGACCCCCGGAGCCCTCTGGTTCTGGCCGGAGGGGGGAGGAACCGCCGTCAACGTCGAGTTGAACGAGTCCGCCTCCGCCCAGTTCGTCGGCGACGGTGTCCTGGTGCGCGACGACGACGATGCCTACGTCCTGGTGGACGGGGAGCTCGCCGAGGTCGACACCCCCGGAGGTTCCGCGGCGCTGCTCGCCGAGGACGGCCGCGCGCTCGCCGGCGTTCTCCAGGGCCCCTGGCACTGGGTCGCCCCGGGCGAGGACCCCCAGCGAGTGGAACCCGAACAGCCCGACGGCGCCGGCGACCTGGACGAGGTCATGACCTTCCTGCGCGGCTACGCGCTCGTCCACTGGGAGACGGAGGACGGCGACGGTCATCTCCTCGCCTTCCACGACAACTCCGACGGTTCGGTGCTGGGCACCGCCGAGGTCGAGGAGGAGGACCTGGCGGAGGTTCAGCACCGCACCGGCCCCCTCGGCCCCGACCTGGCCGCCTACGGCCCGGTGCTGTTCGCCCCCGGCAGCGGTGGGACCAACGTCGTCCCGGGCTTCGAACCCGAGGTCACCCTCGGTGACCAGGTCTTCGGTGAACTCGACGGGGCCCCGGTGGCGATCGACGCCTCCGGTGAGCCCACCGACGTTCCCGAGGGCGCAGAGACTCCGCGCGGCCTGCTCGGCGACCGCGCGGTGGTGGTCCACGAGGGCCACCTGTACGCCATCCCCCCTGAGTGATCACTCACAAGAGAAAAGAAAGGAGTCGGATGTCCCCCAAGAATCGGGTACTCACCGTTACCGCGGCGGGTCTCTTCATGGCGGGTTTCTCCGTGGGCCCGGCGTTCGCCGTGACCGCGGACGAGACCACCCCTGACGTCACCCCCGAGGTGACCGAGGAGACCGTCGAGTCCCAGCCGGTCGAGGTCGAGATCGACCTCGGCGCGGCTGTGGAGAGCTCCGTCGAGAACGTCAACATCCTGCCGTTCTTCCCTTCGGACGAAGACGGTGAGACGCCTCCCCCTGGTGACGGTGGTGAAGAGCAGCCGCCGCCGGACCCGGTCGATCCTCCGGACCCCGTGGATCCGCCGGACCCCACCGATCCTCCGGATGAGGGCGAGGACCCTCCCCCCGGCGACGGTGACGACGGTGACGACGGTGACGACGGTGACGACGAGGACGGTGGCGAGACGCCTCCGCCCGAGGACGACGACCCGACGACGCCGCCGGACGACGGCCAGACGCCTCCTCCCGGTGATGGCGACGATGGCGGCGACGAGGGTGACGGCGGCGAAGGCGACGAGGGCGACAACGGTGAGGGTGACCAGGGCCAGAGCCCCGGTGCGACCACTCCCACCACGCCGTCCTCGACGGCCGACAACGCCGGCGACCCGAACCTCGCCGCGACCGGCGTCGACCTGTCGGGCTTCGTGCTCGGCGGCGCCGTGGTGACCGGTATCGGTGCTCTGGCCCTGTGGGCCGGCAGCCGCCGTCCGAGTCTGATCGGGTAACACCGCGTCCGTGTCCACCCCGTGGGCTCTGACGTGAGGAGGGCCCCGACCGTCGAGGTCGGGGCCCTCCGTCATGCCCGTGGTTCCCGCCGGTCGGTTCGACCGCCGGCCGGGGCGTCCTCAGGAACGTGGCCGCAGGGCCGGGGCCAGGAGGAAGGCGGCCGCGCCCCCGACGGCGATCACCCACAGGGCGCCGCCCAGGGTCATCGAGTCGGCGAGGAACCCCACGGTCGGGGGGAAGGCCAGGAAACCCACCCGGCCCAGCCATCCCACCAGGGTCACCCCGTCGCCGGTGCGCACCCCCGGGACGTTCCCCGCGGCGGCCAGGGTCAGCGGGAACAGGGTGGACACGCCCAGTCCCATCACCCCGAAGCCGATGATGGTGGTGACCGGGTGCGGCAACGCCAGCGCCAGGGCCATCCCGCCCGCGGACAGCAGACCGCTCGCGTGTCCGACGACCACCGCGCCGAAGCGGTCGGTGACCCGGTCGCCGATGAGCCGCCCGAGTGTCATCATCGCCTGGCAGGCCACGAACGGCATGGCGGCCAGGAACAGCGCCGCGTCCAGTTCCGAGGTCATGTACACCGCGCCCCAGGAGGCGGCGGAGTCCTCGATGCCGCCGGCCATCATCAACAGCACGCCCAGCGCCAGGAGCAGGACCACGGCGCGACCGGACATGCGGACGCGGCCACCGTCGTGGCCGTTGGTCCCGTCCTCGCGTTCGCTGTTCTCCGGCCCGGGCAGCAGCATGCGGGAGACCAGGAGGTTGATCACCACGAGCACGACGGTCACCCCGCCCAGGTGCCACAGGATGGGCACCCCCGTGCCCGCCATGGTGGCGCCGAGCAGCCCACCGGAGACCGCGGCCAGGCTCCACACGGCGTGGAAGGTGTTGATGATGCTCCGCCGATAGCGTCGCTGGACCCGCAGACCGTGTGAGTTCTGCGCGGAGTCGGTCCAGGTGTCGGCGCAGCCCAGCACGAAGAGGGCGCCCGCGAGCATCCACCAGTTCTGCGCGAGCGCGATGAATGGGAGCGCTCCCAGGCTGATGAGGCTCGTCCCCACCGCGGTCCGGCCACTGCCGAACCAATGGATGAGCGGACCGGCGAGCATGCCGGTGAGGATCGCGCCGAACGGCATCGCCGCGATCGCCAACCCCAGTTCCGCGTTGCTCAGACCCAACCCGTTCTTGATCACGGGGAGCCAGGGCACCGCGTTGGTGTAGGTGAACCCGTTCACGAAGAACAGGGTGGACACCGCGACCCGGGCACGTCGGGCCTCGGGCGGTGGTGTGGTGGACATGTCGGTCGGGGTGTTCACGGGCGGCTCCCAGGGCGCTTTCGATGCGGGCAGATCCTATCCAGTCCGATCATCGGATGAACAGCGTTTTGTCGACCACTCTCCCGCCGGGCTTGCCTTTCGGGGCGGAGGTGTTTTACATAGGGAGCCCGTACCCCCACCGAGAACCCGGAAGGATTCGCCCCACTTCGCCCCCGTCCCGGCCCATGTCCCCAGGCCACGCCACCGCGACCCGTTCCGCGTGCGGCACCCCTGACCGCCGTCTCCCTCACCCGGGTAATGCCGTGCCCCACGGTCCCGGCCGGAACCGGAAGACCCGCATGATCAACACGAGCGCGCTGAGAGACAAGCCCACCCTCACCGGCGAGAACGTGTCTCTGGTCCCCCTCGGCCCGGAGCACACCGATGCCTACTTCGCCGCGGGACTGGACGAGGAGGTCCGTAGGCTCACGGGTTCGCACGGCCACCTGACCTACGATCAGGCGCGTCGGTGGTGTCACAGCCGCGCCGAAGGGGACGACCGTCTGGACCTGGCGATCATCTCGCCCAAGGACGGCCGCTACCTCGGCGAGCTCTCCATCTACGCGGTCTCCCCGGAGAACGAGACCGCGGGCTACCGCATAGCCCTGTCGGCCATCGAGTTCACCGGCAAGGGATTGGGGCGGGAGGCCACTCAGTTGGTGTTGGGCCACGCCTTCGAGGAGATCGGCCTGCACCGACTCTGGTTGCAGGTGTACGCGTTCAACATGCGTGCCATCGCTGTCTACCGTTCCTGTGGTTTCTACGTCGAGGGTCGCCTGCGCGAATCACTGTTGTGGGAGGGGCGCAGACACGACGCGCTGCAGATGGCGGTGCTGCGCAACGGCTTCCGTCCGGCCTGACACACCATGGTCGGCCCCCCTTCGGCCCGGCCCCGGACGTGTGGCGTGTTCGTGAGGCATGCGGGTTTTGCCCGGACTCGGGGTTGTAATCCGTGTACGGCGGGGTATGCCGGTAGCACTTTTCGAGCGGCGTGTTCGACGGACGGCCGGAAGGAGGGGTGCCGGGCCCACGCCCCCGGCACCGGCGACGACATGAACCCGGTACCCGTATCCCTGCCCTTCACCGACCGAACCGAGGCGGGGCGACGCCTCACCGAACGTGTGCGTCCACACGCGGTCGACGATCCGATCGTTCTGGCCCTGCCACGCGGCGGAGTGCCGGTGGGTGCCGAACTCGCGCGCGGACTCGGCGCGGACTTCGACGTCCTCATGGTGCGCAAGATCGGTCTGCCCGGTCGGCCCGAGACCGGGGTCGGCGCGATCACCGAGGACGGCCACGTCTTCTACGACGACCTCGCCCTGGCCCGGATGCGACTCCCACGCCAGGCGCTCTCCGACACCGTCGCCTCCGAACGGGACGAACTCGACCGTCGGCGTCGTGTCTACCGGGGCGAGCGCTCCATGCCTCGGATCGCCGGCCGTGACTGCGTGGTGGTCGACGATGGGGTGGCCACCGGCGGCACCGCCCGCGCCGCCCTGAGGATGGTGCGCCAGGCCGGGCCGTCGAGCCTGGTGTTGGCGGTGCCGGTGGCCTCCTCCGAGGTGTTGGAGGCACTCAAGGGTGAGGCCGACGCCGTGGTGGTGATCAGCGCGCCGGACAACTTCCGCGCCGTGGGGGAGTGGTACCGGGACTTCGATCAGCTCTCGGACGACCACGTCACCACGATCCTGCTCGACCTGGAACGCTCGCGTCCGCGGCCGGAGGTGGCCCGCGCCGTACGGATCCGCGCCGGGCAGGTCTACCTCGATGGTGACCTCACCATGCCCACGGCTCTGCGCGGTGTGGTGGTGATGGCCTTCGGGCGTGGACGCGGGGACCCGGAACGGCGGGCGATCGCCTCCTCGTTGCAGCGGGCCGGTTACGCCACCCTGCTGTTGGACCTGCTGACCGGGGACGACGGCGACGACGAGGGGGACACCGAGGTACTGGGGGAGAGATTGAGCGCGGCGGTCACCTGGTTGCGCCGGGCCACCGACGCGGCCAGCGAACCCTTGGGCGTCATGGGGTGGGGCGACGCGGCGCCCGCGGCTCTGGTGACCGCGGCGGAGCTGCCTCAGGACGTGGCGTCGGTCGTGGTGCACGGAGGTCGTGTGGACCTGGCCGAACCGGCGCTGGGGAAGGTCCGGGCGCCCACGCTCATCCTGTTGGAGAGCGAGGAGTCGTTCGTGCGCGAACTGGGGGAGTGGACGATGTCCCGTCTGGGCGGCCCCTCGGAGCTGGGTGTGGTCTCCGGGGCCGACCGGCTCCTGGGCGGGACGCGGCAGTGGCGTGAGGTCGCGGTGCGGAGCCTGGACTGGTTCGACCGGCACCTGTTCCGTCGTGCCGAGTAGATCGGGGCCGACACGAGGCCGGAAGGGTACACCGGGCCGGTCCGAGATACCTTCCGGGTAAGACGTTCGCGACCGTTCCGTGACCCGGACAAGGGAAAACCCGCGGCGCTCCGACATTCGATGTCGGAGCGCCGCGGGTTATCGGGGCCGGGGCCATCCGGGAAGAGTTCCGCGTGGGGAATGACGCGCGGACTTAGGCGGCGTTGGCGCGACGCATACGACGACGGCGCTCGGAGGCGCGCTCGTCCTCGTTCAGAGCACCCCAGGTGCCGTACTTCTCCGGACGCGAGATCGCGTAGTCCAGGCAGTCGGTTCGAACCGGGCAGGCCGCACAGATCTCTTTGGCCTTGCGCTCGCGAATCTCTCGCTCCGGCTGACGTTCGCCATCCGGGCCGAAGAAGAGCACAAGGTCCTCGCCCCGGCACGCGGCGGCATCCTGCCACCCCCAGCTCGGGCGGGGGCGCAGCGCGGCCTGCCGACGTACCTGAGACATGCTTGAACCACCTCTACTGAAATCACTAGTAAGCTGTCTTGAAAAGCTTCAGTCACCAACAAGTCGGTCACTTGGCGCGAGACACCCCGCACGACGCAAACGTCGGGCGGTGTAGGCGTTGTTCCCCGGTGTGGCTGAGACCACCAAATGCACCATCACAGCAGGCGATGCCTGTCGATGAAGGGGTGCGCTCACGCGAACGGCTGCGGAGGCGGTGACAGCCTCCGTCCGAGCCGGTACGTAATCATGCCATCCCCACTCCCGATCGTGCACGGGGGGTGGGGAAATTACTCGTTCAACTGTTACCGAAACCTGATGCCTGACACCAGGTCTATGGATATTTGTCCGAGTTCGTCGCAGATCACATGTACGACCGTCTTGTGAAGGACAAGGGACATCGTATGGGGCCATGCCGCCCCTGCCTAGGGGGTCCCTCTGATGCGCCCATCACATTCTGGCCGCTGTAGGTCTCCGAGATTGGGCATGACCGTATGTCCTCACTCTCCGCGAGGAACGACCGGGGTGCTCGAAAGCCCCCGATGGTGTCCGGAACGTCGCCGAGACCCCCGCGCCATCCCCTAGGGGCAAAGCCAGGGGTCGAAGGTGGAACAGAGCGTGGTGTGCGAGAGTCCCAGACGATAGAGAACAGGATGTGTTCGATCGGGTACCCGACGAAGCGCACCCGTGTCCAGGGACAGACTCAAGGAGACGAATCACCGTGGCCCTCTTGCGGCTCATTCTCAACATCATCTGGATCTTCGTCGCCGGCTTCTGGCTGGCGCTCGGCTACCTGTTCGCCGGCGTCATCTGCTGCGTCCTCATCGTGACGATCCCCTTCGGCGTCGCCTCCTTCCGCATGGCCAAGTACGCCATCTGGCCCTTCGGCCGCGACCTCGTGCGCCGTCAGGGCTCCGGCGGCGGTGCCACCTTCATGAACGTCATCTGGCTGATCGTCGCGGGATGGTGGCTGACGATCGGTCACATCGTCACCGCGGCCGGCCTGGCCGTCACCATCATCGGCATCCCCATGGCCTGGGCTTCCATCAAGATGATCCCCGTCGCCCTGGCCCCCTTCGGCAACGAGATCGTCGACAGCGGACACGCACGGGAACCCTGGCAGTTCTGACGAAGTTGTGCCTATCACGGGGGTCCGCCCAGAACCGGGGCCCTGTAACGTGCATCAACCCCACTACGACATCAGTGCACCATCCCTTCCCATCCCCCGCATAAGACGACAACGGCATACGGATGGTCGCCGTCGATGAGCGACCTCGGTGTGATCACCGGAGAATGGAGTCCATGTGCAAGCCCAGCGGCCGGGAGTTTGGGCGCTCCTGAACAAGTGGCTCGTCTCGCGCAGAGCCCGCGCCGACCGCCTCGCCCATCTGGAGGCGCAGGAAGAGGCGCGCGTCGAGTCCGAGGCCAAGGTGGAACAGGAGAAGCGGGCCGCGGCCGAGCAGGACGACGTCGGCGCCGGTGACCTGCTGCGGATGGTCAGTGACGTCGCCTGGCGGATCCTGCTCATCGGCATCGTGGTGGGCCTGTTCGTCTACGCGGTGCTCCACCTGTCAGTGATCACCCTGCCCGTGGTGCTCGCCGTCTTCATCACCGCCCTGCTCATGCCGATGGCCAACTGGCTGCGGCGCAAGGGTCTGGGCCGGGGCTCCTCGACCGCGCTGTCCGTCCTCTCGGCACTGGTCGTGCTCAGCGGCGTGGTCACCATGATCGTCTCGCCCGCCATACAGGGTTTCGACGGGCTGGTCGCCAGCGTCAGCAGCGCCTTCATGCAGCTCCAGAAGGTGGAGATCCCCTTCGTCGACCCGGCGTTGTTCACCGAGATGTTGAACAACGCCTGGGCGCAGGTCCAGGGGATGATCACCGACAACACCGACCAGCTGCTCAGCGGCGCCTGGACCGCCGGCACGGCCGTGGTGCAGATCCTGCTCGGTCTGGTCCTGGTCATCGCCATGACCGTGTACTTCGTGCACTCCGGCGACAAACTCATGGACTGGGTCGTCACCCTCCTGCCGCCCAAGTCCCGTCCGGGCCTGCGTCACGCCAGTGGCGTCGCCTACGGGGTGATGGGTCGCTACGTGCGGGGCGTGGCGATGGTCGGTGTCATCGACGCCGTCGGCATCGGTATCTTCCTGATCATCTTCCTGGACGTGAACCTGGCGATCCCGCTGATCGTGCTGACGTTCATCGGCGCGTTCCTACCGGTCATCGGCGCCTTCCTCACCGGCCTGCTGGCGGCCCTGGTCGCCCTGGTCGCCGAAGGGCCGGTCGTCGCGCTCATCATCGTGGCCGCGGTCGTCGTGGTCCAGCAGGCGGAGAGCAGCTTCTTCGCCCCCCGGATCTACGGGCAGGCCCTGGAGTTGCCCTCGCCCGTCGTGCTGATCGCGATCACCGCGGGCGGCATCCTCGGCAACATCCCCGGCATGTTCCTGGCGACCCCGATCGCCGCCGTCCTGGCCGCGCTGCTGCGCAACCGTCCTCCGGTCAACACCGAGAACAACTCGGATGAGAAAGCGGAGCCCCGCACGGGGGCCCCGGACAAAGCGGTCGTCGTGGTGGCCCAGAACGAGGCGACGGTCGAGCCGACCAAAGGGACCAAGGACAAGGTGGACAAGGACAGGGAACAGGAATAACGACCGGATGTGAGCCTCCGCCCACGGCGCGGGGGAATGCGCCGCGCCCCCGACCCCGTTATCAGGGTCGGGGGCGCGGCCATGCGCGCCCCAGGTCCCCGTGCGGTGGGCGTTCGGGAAAACCCTTAGCCCACCCCCTCACCCGTGCCGTTAGGCTGGGTCGGTCCGTCCGGGGCACTCCCCGCCCGACCCCACCCGCCGGCGCCACGTACAAGGCCCGGCCGCGCGCGGTCCCGGGCCGCCACCGACCGTCACACCACCTTGAGGAAGCTCCACCCATGCTGATCGCCACCGACCTCGAAATGCGCGTCGGAGCCCGACTCCTGTTGGAGCCGACGACCTTCCAGGTCGCCGCTGGGGACCGGATCGGTCTGGTAGGCCGCAACGGTGCGGGCAAGACCACCATGACCAAGGTGCTGGCGGGTGAGGGACTGCCCACCGGTGGGACGGTCACCTCGTCCGGCACCATCGGTTACCTGCCCCAGGACCCGCGCACCGGAGACCTGGACGTCATCGCCAAGGACCGTGTGCTGTCCGCCCGCGGTATCGACGAGGCACTGCGCGGGCTGCGCGAGGCCGAGAAGAAGATGGCCAGCGACCACGAGAAGACCCGTAACAAGGGCGTGCGTCAGTACGCGCGGTGGGAGGAACGCCTCCACGTGCTGGGCGGGTACGCCGCCGATTCGGAGGCCGCGTCCATCGCCTCCAGCCTGGGCCTGCCGGACAAGGTCCTCACACAGCCGCTGCACACCCTCTCGGGTGGCCAGCGACGCCGCGTCGAGCTGGCCCGCATCCTGTTCAGCGGGGCCGACACACTGCTGCTGGACGAGCCCACCAACCACCTGGACGCCGACTCCATCGTCTGGTTGCGCGATTTCCTCAAGTCCCACCAGGGCGGGGTCATCGTGATCAGTCACGATGTCGAACTGGTCGAGCACGTGGTCAACAAGGTCTACTACCTGGACGCCAACCGCAGCGTCATGGACATCTACAACATGGGCTGGAAGCAGTACCAGATCCAGCGCGAGGACGACGAGCGTCGACGCCGCAGTGAACTGGCCAACGCCGAGAAGAAGGCCGACACCCTGCGCAAGCAGGCCGAGCGCTTCCGCTACAAGGCGACCAAGGCCCGGGCGGCCCAGCAGATGCTCAACCGTGCCGACAAGATCGTGGACGGTGTGCAGGGGGTTCGCAAGGCGGACAAGGTCGCCAAGCTGCGTTTCCCGGATCCGGCCTCCTGCGGTCGCACCCCGCTCATGGCCGAGGGGCTGTCCAAGTCCTACGGTTCGTTGGAGATCTTCACCGGGGTGGACCTGGCCATCGACAAGGGCAGTCGGGTGGTCATCCTGGGGCTCAACGGCGCGGGCAAGACGACCCTGCTGCGGCTGCTGGGCGGGGTCGAGGAGGCCGACACCGGCCGGGTCGTTCCGGGGCACGGGCTCAAGCTCGGGTACTACGCCCAGGAACACGAGACCCTGGACGTGCAACGCAGCGTTCTGGAGAACATGATGAGCGCGGCCCCCGACCTGCCCGAGATGGAGGCGCGCAAGACCCTGGGTTCGTTCCTGTTCACCGGTGACGACGTCGAAAAGCCCGCCGGTGTGCTCTCGGGCGGGGAGAAGACCCGGCTGGCCCTGGCCACGTTGGTGGTCTCCAGCGCCAACGTGCTGTTGCTGGACGAGCCCACGAACAACCTGGACCCGGCCAGCCGCGAGGAGATCCTGTCGGCGCTGCGCAACTACAAGGGCGCGATCGTCCTGGTGACACACGACGAGGGCGCCGTCAACGCCCTGCAGCCGGAGCGGGTCATCATGCTCCCGGACGGTGTGGAGGACATGTGGAACCCCGACTTCGAGGACCTCATCGCCCTGGCCTGAGGTGACCCGTGGGAACACGGTGACGAGGAGTGGACGCCCAGAACGCTGGGAGGTTCACTCCTCTTCCTTTTCGGTCGGGGTTTGTGCTGCGCCGAAACCCCGATTACTGGGTGTGGCCGTCGTGGGTTGTGGCGGCACTCGACCCTCATGCCTGATCATGACTGTGGTTCCGGCCCTCGTGGCGTCGGACTGTCTTGAACGGGAGAGAACTGTGAGTGACGAATTGAGGAAGGGCACCCGGGTCTCGGGTGCCGGTCGCGCGGAGCTGGCCGCCGAGCTCAAGCGCCGCTACGACGAGGGGGAGAGTATCCGCGGTCTGGCCGCCGCCACGGGCCGTTCCTACGGTTTCGTCCACCGACTGTTGGGCGAGGCCGGGGTGGAACTGCGCGGACGCGGTGGAGCGACGCGCAAGGCGTGACGGCCGATGGCGTCGCCGTGGTTACCGACGAGTAAGGTCGGGGTGTCACCGACCCGACGGAGGAACACATGTCCCAGGTCCAGCAGGAGACCGGCGCGCGGCAGGCGCCCACCGAGGAGGAGCTGACCCGCGCGGGCCTGCGCCTGTCGGTGGAGGGTGCGGTCGCCCGCATCACCATCGACCGACCCGAGCGTCGCAACGCGATGACCGGACGCACCTGGACGACGATGGCCCACATCGGCCAGACGCTCCCCGGGGATGTCCGAATCGTGGTCATCGCCGGAGAGGGCGACATCTTCTCCGCGGGCATCGACCTCAACATGTTCACCCCCGAAGGGGTGGACGGGGAACGCTCCATCGTCGCCGGGCTGGCCGAGGGAGAGACGGACGACGCCGACCTGGACGCCTACATCGCCGAACTCCAGGAGGGCTTCCGCTGGTTGCGCCGTCCCGACCTGGTCACCATCGCCGCCGTGCGCGGACACGCCATCGGTGCCGGGTTCCAGCTGGCCCTCTCCTGTGACCTGCGTATCCTCGCCGACGACGCCAAGTTCTGCATGAAGGAACCCGCCCTGGGGCTGGTGCCGGACCTCACCGGCACCAAGCCTCTGGTGGACATCGTCGGCGTCCACCGCGCCATCGAGATCTGCCTGACCGCCCGCAAGGTCGGCGCGGAGGAGTCCCGCGAACTCGGTCTCGCCACCCTCGTGGTGGGTACCGACGAACTCGCGGGCGCCGTCGACGACGCCATCGCCGGGCTCCTCGCGGTGGACGCCGTCGCCGCCGTCGCCACCAAGGCGCTCCTCCAACAGGCCGCGGGCAACACCTTGGAGGAGCAGTGCGCCGCCGAGCGCAAGGCCCAGGCAGAGCGTCTCACCGCCCTGGCCAAGGGCATGGCCGCCGGCTCCTGATCCTGGAGCGCGGCCCGTGCCGTCGGGGGCGGGCGAGAGACCCGTATCACCGGGGTAATGCACCCGTCCCGTCCCCGGTCCGAGGCGATTTCTAGTACGCTGCTGCAAGCGGTCGTTCAATGCCGCGCGCATAAGAGCGCGCCGGGCCGCCAAGACGCGGAGAGCGTGTCGACCCGGTCGACGTCACTCTTGACCCGAAGAGCATCACGAACCCCACACGAAGCGGGGTCGCTTCCGCGTGTGATCAGGCGCGTTTGTGTGATTTCTTCGCTGGGTCCGCTGTGACCGTGTGGAGCCTTCCTCGAAACGCCGCCAAACGATGAGGAAGGTACACGTCACTTGACGACGGACACTGCCGTAATGCCTGCCTTCGACAGCCTTGGCCTGCCCAAGGACATCGTCGAGGAGCTGGCCAAGAACGGTGTGACCACCCCGTTCCCGATCCAGGCCGCCACCATTCCCGATGCTATCGAGGGCCGCGACGTCCTCGGCTGTGGCCGCACCGGATCGGGCAAGACCCTGGCCTTCGGCCTGCCGGTCCTGATGCGCTGCTCCGAGCGCCGCGCCGCCGCCAACCGCCCCCGGGCCCTGATCCTGGTGCCCACCCGTGAACTCGCGCACCAGGTGCGCGATTCCCTGCGCGACTACGCTCGCGTCGTGGGCGTGCGCGTGGGCGACGTGGTCGGTGGCAGCTCCTACACCCGCCAGATCAACGAACTGCGCCGTGGCGTCGACGTCCTCGTCGCCACCCCCGGCCGTCTGACCGACCTCATCGAACAGGGCGCCTGCGACCTGGGCGACGTCGAGGTCTCGGTTCTGGACGAGGCCGACCAGATGTGCGACATGGGCTTCATGCCGCAGGTCACCGAGCTCCTGGACCAGGTGCGCCCGGACGGACAGACGCTGCTGTTCTCGGCCACCCTGGACGGCGACGTCGACAAGCTCGTGCGCAGGTACATGAACGAGCCGCGCACCCACTCGGTGGACCCGCCGGTCTCCCAGGTCACCACCATGGAGCACCACCTGCTCAAGGTGCTGCCCCGTGACAAGAACAAGATCGTCACCCTGATCGCCGCGCGCGATGGCCGCACGCTCCTGTTCGTGCGCAGCAAGTACCGGGCCGACACCATCAGCGAGCAGCTGGCCGAGGCCGGAGTTCCCAGCGCCTCGCTGCACGGTGGCAAGACCCAGAGCGTGCGCACCCGCACCCTGGCCAAGTTCCGTGAGGGCAAGATCCAGGCCCTGGTCGCCACCGACGTCGCCGCCCGCGGCATCCACGTCGACGGTATCGACATGGTCGTCAACGTCGACCTGCCCACGGGGCACAAGGACTACCTGCACCGCGGTGGGCGTACCGCTCGCGCGGGGGCCTCGGGATCCGTGGTCTCCCTGGTCGCGCCGAACCAGCGCCGTATGGCCCGCCGACTGCTCGGCGACGCCGGCATCGAGCCCAAGCAGCACCTGGTCAACCCCGGGGACGAACTGCTCTCCGAGGTCACCGGTGCGCAGGAGCCCTCCTGGGAGCCGTGGATCGAGCCGCCGGAGCCCGTTCGCGAGCGTCGCGGCCGTGGCGGCCCCCGTCGCGGTGGTTACCGCGGTAACGGTGGCGGCTACCGAGGCGGTTACCGTGGCGAGGGCGGTGGCTACCGTGGCGATCGTCGTAACGACCGTGGTGACGGCGGCTACCGTGGCGAGCGTCGCGGCGGCGAGCGTTCCGAGGGCGGTTACGGCGGCGACCGTCGCAATGACCGTGGTGAGGGTGGCTACCGCGGCGACCGTCCCGAGGGCGGTTACGGCGGCGACCGTCGTGGCGGCGGCCCCCGCGGTGGTTTCCGCGGCGACCGTCGTGGCGGCGGCCCCCGCCGCGGTGAGCGTTTCGACTCCGCTCCGCGCTAGAGGTTGAACAGACGAGGGGCCCGGGACCGGCACATGCCGGCCCGGGCCCCTTCGTCATGGGTCGGAACATGTGTGTTTACGGTCCTTTACCACCCCTTCGCGTGTCCCCGAGGGTCCGGAACCGCCCCGAAGACGAAAGTGGTCGGGAAACCCCGAAGCCGCACTCGGGACCACCACGCCACCTGAAGGGGAACGCGTGACCGTCCTCAACAACGCTCTCGTCGCCCTCAACGACGCCTTCTGGACCTTCTTCGTCATCCCGTTGCTGGTCATCCTGGCCCTCTACTTCACCGTGCGCTCGGGGTTCGTCCAGGTCCGGCTGCTACCCGAGATGTTCCGCGTCATACGCAGCAGCCCCGGGATCGCCCCCGACGGGGGCCGGGAGATCTCCTCCTTCCAGGCCTTCGCGCTCTCGGCGGCCTCCCGTGTGGGTACCGGCAACATCGTCGGCGTCACTCTGGCGATCATGCTGGGCGGGCCCGGCGCGGTGTTCTGGATGTGGCTGATGGCCGCTGTCCTCGGTGCGGCCTCCTTCGTGGAGTCCACCCTCGCCCAGCTGTACAAGGTGCGCACCAGCACCGGATTCCGCGGTGGCCCCGCCTACTACATGCTCCACGGGCTGGGCCGGCGGTGGATGGGAGCGCTCTTCGCCGTCATCATCACCGTGACGTTCAGCCTCGTCTTCAACTCCGTCCAGTCCAACAGCATCACCGGGGCGGTCGGCACCACGATGGACGCCATCGGCGGCACCAGCGGGTGGGTGCTCGACGTGGCCGTCGGTCTGTTCCTGGTCGCCATCACCGCCGCCGTCATCTTCGGCGGAGTGCGCCGGATCGCCACCGTCGCCCAGGCCCTCGTCCCGCTGATGGCGATCCTCTACATCCTGCTCGGCGTCGCCGTGGTGATCCTCAACATCGAGGCCGTTCCCGGCGTCTTCGGCGCCATCTTCGGCCACGCCTTCGGGCTGCGCGAGGTCGCGGCGGGCGGCGTGGGTACCGCGATCCTGTGGGGGATGCGGCGCGGCATGTTCTCCAACGAGGCGGGCCTGGGTTCGGCGCCCAACGCCGGTGCGACCGCGTCGGTCTCCCATCCCGCCAAACAGGGCCTGGTCCAGACCCTGGGCGTCTACTTCGACACCTGGTTGGTCTGCTCGGTCACCGCGTTCATCGTGCTGCTGTACGGAACCGAGTTCAACCCGGACGTCGCCCCCATCGAGGTCGCCCAGACCGCGCTGGAGGGTTCGCTGGGCGGCTGGTCCATCCACGCCCTCACCGTCATCCTGTTCCTGCTGGCGTGGACGTCGGTCCTGGGCAACTACTACTACGGCGAGTCCAACCTGCAATTCCTGGACGCCACGCCCCGTCACATGACCTACTTCCGTTCGGCGGTCCTGGTCGCGGTCTTCGTCGGCTCCGTCGCCCCGCTGGCCGTGATCTGGACCCTCGCCGACATCTCCATGGGCGTCATGGCCACGGTCAACCTGTTGGCGATCGCCCCGTTGTCCACCGTCGCCTTCCGTCTGCTCGCCGACTACAGCCGGCAACTCCGCAACGGCCTGGACCCGCAGTTCAGCCTGGCCAAGATGCCCGACCTGCGGAACGTCACCGCCTGGGGATCGGCCACGGGGAGTCCGCCCGACGACCACGAGATCGAGGAGGAGGAAGCCACGGACCCGGAGGTCGGAGACGACGGGCAGGCCCCCGAAGAGGAAGACCCCGGCCGTGGAGACGACCGGGGCCCGGAGTCCAAGGACCATTAGGAGTCGAGGTCGGGGTCGGTGTCACCGCCCTTGGGCACCGCGGCCAGGTCGGTTCCCCGGGTCTCCCTGGACCACGTCACCGCCACCACGGTGACGACGCCGACCGCCGCCACGTACACGGAGATCGGCAGACTGGAACCGAAGGACGCCAGCAGCGCCGTGGCGATCAGCGGGGCCAGACCACCGGCCACGATCGACGCCAACTGGTAGCCGATGGAGGCGCCCGAGTACCGCACCCGGGTGCTGAACAACTCCGAGAAGAACGCCGCCTGCGGACCGTACATCGCCCCGTGCAGGATCAACCCGATGGTCGCGGCCAAGGTCACCGAGCCGAAGGTGCCCTGGTCGATGAGGGGGAAGAACGCGAACGCCCACAGGGACATCCCCACGGCCCCGAACGCGATGACCGGCCGCCGCCCCATCACGTCGGACAGGGCGCCCCACGCCGGGATGGTCACCAGGTGCACCGCGGAGGCGATCAGCACCGCGTTCAACACGGCTTCGTTGGCCAGTCCCGCCTGCTGGGTGGCGTAGACCAGGATGAACGCCGTGACCACGTAGTAGGAGACGTTCTCGGCCAGCCGGACCCCCATGGCCACGAGCGTCTCGCGCCAGTGGTGGCGCAGCACGTCGAGGATCGGGGCGCGCTCGGGGCCCTGGGACTTGCGGGCCTTGCGTGAGGCGTCCTTGAACACCTCCGACTCGGTGACCGCGAGCCGGATCCACAGACCGATGAACACCAGGACCCCGGACAACAGGAACGGGATCCGCCAACCCCAGTCGAGGAAGGCCTCGTCGGTCATCACCACGGCCAGGACCGCGAGGACGGCGGTGGCCAACAGGTTGCCGCAGGGCACCCCGGCCTGGGGCCACGACGCCCAGAAACCGCGGTTGCCCGGTTTTCCGTGTTCGGCGACGAGCAGGACCGCGCCGCCCCACTCTCCGCCCAGGGCGAATCCCTGGATGACCCGCAACAGGGTGAGCAGCAGGGGAGCGCCCACTCCGATGGCGGCGTAGGTGGGCAACAGGCCGATCGCGAAGGTGGCGCCGCCCATCAGCAGCAGACTCAGCACCAGGAGCTGTTTGCGGCCGATCCGGTCACCGTAGTGTCCGAAGACCACACCGCCCAGGGGCCGGGCCACGAACCCGACGGCGTAGGTACTGAAGGCCAACATGGTGCCGACCAGGGGGTCGGATTCGGGGAAGAAGACCACGTTGAAGACCAACGCGGCGGCGGCCCCGTACAGGAAGAAGTCGTACCACTCGATGGTGGTGCCGATGAGGCTGGCGGTGACCACCTTGTGGAAGGGGGTTTTTGGAGCGCTCTCGCCGGAGGGGGACGGCGTCGTTCTCGGTTCCATGGGCGCCAACGATAGAGACCTGGGTCACATCGTGGCCATAGGGGTGGAAGCCATACGCGCACTCTCGGTCATGTGGTCTTCTCCCGGGGTCGTCCACAGGTTGGTTTCCACCCGCGCGAACGAAAACGGTTTTCGGTTACCATGCGAGGAGTTCCCAACCGAATCTCACGGAGTACACCCGTGTCCGAACGGACCACACACGAGTCCGCCCCGTCCTCCTCGCTCGGCGACTCGCTCGCCCGTGGCTGGGACGACCGCGGAGACGAACTGCCCCCCGCCGATTGGGGGAGGCGACCCGGAGCACGCAGGACCGGCACGGTCTGGCTCTTCGCCCTGATCATCACCGCGATGGCCTTCGGCCACGCGTGGTTCTCCGATGAGCTGACCGGTCAGGCCTTCCTGGCCTGGGCCACCATCTTCACGGCCATCAGTTTCCAGGCCATGCCCTTCCTGGTCTTCGGGGTGGCCCTGTCCGCGGCCCTGGTCGCCTTCGTCCCGACCTCGGCCTACCGACGGTTCATCCCGGACAAGGCGAGCTACGCCGTCCCGGTCGCGGGTGCCTCCGGCGCCCTGCTGCCAGGGTGCGAGTGCGCCTCCGTGCCCATCGCCGGCAGCCTGATCAAGCGGGGGGTGGCGCCGGCCGCTGCGTTGACCTTCCTGCTCGCGGCGCCCTCCATCAACCCGATCGTCATGATCGCCACGGCGGTGGCCTTCGCCGGGCAGCCGGAGATGGTGCTCGCCCGCTTCACGGCGTCCCTGCTGGCGTCGGTGGTCATCGGTTGGATCTGGGTGCGGTTCGGTCGCACCGACTGGCTGCGCCTGCCCTCACAGAGCACGACCCCCGGGGCCTCCTCGTGGCAGGTCTTCCGCGAGTCGATGCTGCACGACATCATGCACGCCGGCGGCTACCTGGTGGTGGGCGCCCTGGCGGCCGCCACGCTCAACGTGATGGTGCCTCGGGAATGGCTGTTGACGGTGGCCGAGGCCCCCATCCTCTCGGTGCTGGTGCTCGCCGCGCTGGCCATCCTGCTGTCCATCTGCTCCGAGGCCGACGCCTTCGTCGCGGTCAGCCTCACCGACTTCTCACCCACCGCCAAGCTCGCGTTCATGGTCATCGGCCCCATCGTCGACCTCAAGCTCATCGCGATGCAGGCGGGCGTGTTCGGCTGGCGCTTCGTCGTCCGTTTCGCCCCCCTGTGCCTGGTGGTCGGCCTCCTCAGTACCTTCCTGATCGGAGCTCTGATCCTGTGAACCGCATCGCGCAGGGACTCACGCTCGTACTGCTCGGCGCCGCCGCGTTGACCAGCACCGTGCCCACCGACCTCTACCTGAACTGGGTCAAGGCGGGTTTCGGGCCCTTCCTGATCGCCGCCGGGGTCGTCATGGTCGTGCTCGGTGTCCTGGTCGTCGTGGCCGAGGTTCGCGGGGAGGGGGACACCTCGAAGGAAGAGGAGGTCGCCCCCGCCACGGTCGCGATGGACGCCTCGGGCCGGAACACCGGCGAAGTCCACGGCCATGACGAGGGCCACGACGGGCACGGTGACGACGGCCACGACCACTCCCGTGCCCCATGGGTGGCCTGGTTGCTCCTGCTCCCGGTACTGGCGGTGTTCGTGGTCGCCCCACCGGCCCTGGGCTCGTACACGGTGGAGAGCACCGGTGGTTCGGCGGGCCCACCGCCCCGGGACGAGGGCCGGGATTCCAAGTTCAACGACGCCCTTTCCGAGGCGGCGCCGGGCGAGGCGGCCCGGCTCGACATCCAGGAGTTCGTGATGCGGGCCTGGATCGACGACGAGCGTGAGATGGCCGACCGCGAGATCGAGCTGACCGGCTTCGCGGTCCCCAACGAGGAGGGTGAGGGCTGGTACCTGGCCCGACTGCAGATGGCCTGCTGCGCGGCGGACGCCGTGGTCAACAAGGTCCTCATCACCGACGAGCCGGCGCCCGAGACCGACAGTTGGTGGACGGTCCGAGGCACCTGGGTGGAGCCGGAGGGCGACCTGTACGACGTCTCCGAGCACGAGTTCGCCACCGAGGAGATGGAGGAGGTCACCGACCCACCGGACCCCTACGAGTAAGGGGCCCGTCCTTCGGCCCGATGGGGCCGTGGTCCCGCCACACCGTTGCCAGTTCTCGGTTTTGGGATGACCCTGGGTGACAATGAAGGCGTGTCAGAACCCCAGGAACGGCGACGGAAAAGGTGGCGATGGCTGCGCCCCCGATCCATCCGAGCCCGGGTGACGGTGTGGGCCACGACCCTGCTGACCCTTGTCATGCTGGTCACCTCGGTGGGTTCCCTCATGTTCCTCCGGGAGGTGACGCAGCAGCAGTTGAGGGACCAGGCCGCGGACTCGGCGCGCGACGTCGTCGAGTACATCATGGCGGACCGCTTTGACTCCTATATCCCGGTCTCCGAACCGATCCTGCGGTTGCAGATCGTCGATCGGGAGACCTCCGAGGTCCTCGCCTCCAGTGTCGCCCTGAGCGGCCTGCCCGCCCTGACCCTCCAGGAACCGGACGAGAACGACTTCCGCATGGACACGCTGGCCTGCGGTGAGACGGCGGGTACCGCACCCGACGACTGCTTCCAGGTGGTGGGTTACGGCGTCACCGACTCCGCCTACGGTGACGTGGTCGTCCTCGCCGCCACCCGCACCCCCCAGGTGCTGGCCGGACACACGCTCGAACTGGTCCTGGGCGGGATGGCGATCGTCCTGCTCGCGGGCACCGCCCTGATCCTCTGGTACGGGGTGGGACGGGCGCTGCGCCCGGTGGAGAGTATCAGCGCCGAGATGGACCGGATCTCCGTCGGCGACCTGCACCGTAGGCTCCCCGTCCCCCGCAGCGACGACGAGATCGCCCACCTGGCGCGCACCGCCAACTCCACCCTGGGGCGACTGGAGGAGTCGATGGTCCGGCAACGTCGCTTCGTCTCCGATGCCTCCCACGAACTGCGCAACCCCATCGCGGGCATGCGTACCAAGCTGGAGGTCGAGATCTCCGACCCCGAACCCGACCAACGCGCCCGAGAACGTCTGCTGACCGGTCTGCTCTCCGACACCGAACGGTTGGAGAACATCGTCTCGGACCTGTTGGAACTGGCCCGGATGGACACCGACGTCGCCATGATCCGCGAACGTATCGAACTGGGCTCCCTGGTACGGGAGGAGTTCACCGACCCGCGCCGACACACACAGGCGCACGTACACGAGTCCGAACCCGTGTACGTCGTGGTCAATCGGTTGCGTCTGGTGCGGGTGCTGACCAACCTCGTCGCCAACGCCGAGCGCCACGCCCATAGCCGTATCGACATCATCGTCGGACACGGCCGAGGGGCCGCGATCCTGGAGGTCCACGACGACGGTGCGGGAATCCCGGTCAAGGACCGCGAACGCGTCTTCGAGCGTTTCTCCCGGTTGCCCGAGTCCAAGCAACTCGACCCGGGCGGCAGCGGCCTCGGTCTGGCCATCTCCCGTGAGATCGTGCACGCCTACGGCGGCACGCTCGTGGCCGGCCACAGCGACATGCTCGGCGGAGCCCTGTTCACCCTGCGCCTCCCCGACCGTGAAGAGGCCGAGGACGGGGACGAGCCGGAGCGGCGCACATGAGCGTCGACGCTCCGGCCACGAGTGCGAAGGGATC
The DNA here is from genome assembly GCF_900143625.1 of Nocardiopsis sp. JB363. Taxonomy (GTDB): domain Bacteria; phylum Actinomycetota; class Actinomycetes; order Streptosporangiales; family Streptosporangiaceae; genus Nocardiopsis. Next base: position 14,590 of record NZ_FRFF01000020.1, on the reverse strand, counting down.
ACCCTCCCCAAAGCCGGAAACAGGCGCGGAGGGGGGACGCGCGCCCGACGCTTCCGGTGGGGGAGCCGGAACCGACCCCTCCGGAGGACTCACCGGGGACGGGGCGCGCCGCCCCAACTACTTCGTCATGGGCTTTGTCGGCGCGCTCGGTGTCCTCAGCGCCTGGCTGCTGGTGGAGGCCCTGACCGGGGTGCGGGCGGTCTTCCTCTACATCCTGGTGGCCCTCTTCCTCGCGATCGGCCTGAACCCGGTCATCGAACTCCTGCGTCGGCGGCTGCGGATGCCCCGATGGGCGGCGATCGTCACCGTGTGCCTGGTCCTGCTGGCCTTCGTGGCGGTGTTCACGTGGGCCATCGTGCCGCCCCTGACCGAGCAGGTGAGCGGTTTCGCCGCCGCCCTGCCCGGCGCCATCGATCACCTGCAGAACACGTCGTTCTTTCGCGCGGTGGACCACCGTTACAACGTGTTGGAACGCCTGGAGGGGCTGGTCACCGGGGGCGATTTCGGACAGCGGCTCTTCGGCGGTCTGGTCGGGGTGGGCCAGGTGGTGTTCAACTGGTTGTTCGCCCTTTTCACCGTGTTCGTCCTGACCCTGTTCTTCATGGCCTCGCTGCCCGGCATGATGGACGTCTCCTACCGGTTCGTGCCGCGCTCGCGCCGGGACGGGGTTCGCGAGATCGGTGACGAGATCGTACGGCGCATCGGCGCGTTCATCGCCGGGCAGTTGGTGGTGGCCGCCTTCGGTGGGGTGGTGGCGTTCTTCTTCCTCTGGGCGATCGGTTCGGCCTACGCGCTCACCCTGGCCTTGGTGGTCGCCGTCACCGCGTTGATCCCGCTGGTGGGAACCACCATCGGCGCGCTCGCGGCCGCGCTGGCCGTGGGGGTGAGCGACCTCTGGCTGGGGCTGGCCACGCTGCTCTTCTTCCTCGTCTACCAACAGATCGAGAGCTATGTGATCTCGCCGCGGGTGATGCGGCACGCCGTGGACGTCGCCCCTACGGCCAACATCACCGCGGCCCTGGTCGGCGGCGCGCTGCTCGGGCTGGTCGGGGCGCTGTTGGCCATTCCCACCGTCGCCGCGCTCACCCTGGTGCTGAAGAAGGTGGTCTTCCCGCGCTTGGAGCGGCGTTGACCACTCCGCCACCGGGGTCGGTCCCCGATCCCGGGAACGGAAGAGGGAAGGAGGGCGCGGGTCCGATGCGGTCCGCGCCCTCCTCGACCATGTGCGGTCCGGGAACGCCCGGAACGGTCCCCGCTAGCGGTCGCCGTCGTGCAGGGCGACCTCGTCCGGGGCCGGTCGGTCCGGTTCGTAGGGGAGGATCTCCCCGCCGTCGCTGTCGGTGACCCGCGGATCCTGCAGGATCTCCGGTTCCTCACCGGCGTGGTTCTGGGCGACCATGACGCCGGAGTAGCCGCTGTGGTCCTCCTCGGTGGCCACGAACGGCACCAGCCCAGGGCCCTCCCACTCCTGGGAATTGAGGGCCTGGATCAGGGTCTCCCGGTCCAGGTCGGGGCCGACCTCCATGAGCAACTGCGCGAGCAGGACCGCCTGCACCATGCCGTACATCGTGGTGTCGGTGAAGGGCGCGCCCTCGTTGTACTCGTCGTGGATCTCACGGAAGAACGCGGTCCACGGGTCGTCGGTCTGGGCCGCCATCGGGAGGAAGGAGGTGATGATCAGACCGTCGGTGAAGGCCTCCGGCGGCACGTCCTCGGCGGGTGTTCCCTCGGAGTACTGGCTGATCAGATCGGTGACGACCTCGACGTCACCACCGAAACTGGGTGCCACCCACTGCGGCTCGTATCCGATGGACTGGGCCTGGAGGATGGCCAGGCCCAGGAAGGCCGGGATGCAGTAGCAGACGGCGACGTCGGCCTTGGACTCCTTCATGGCCGCGATCTGACCGTCGAGTTCGGCGACACCGGGGTCGTAGTCCTCATAGGCGACGATGTCGTCGATGAGGTACTGCTCGATGCCCGCGTGCGAGGCCGGGCCGACATCGTCGTTCTGGTAGAGCAGACCGACGCTGTCATCGGGGAAGTTCTCCGAGATGTAGGCGCCCTGGACCTTCGCTTCCTTGGAGTAGTCCACCTGGAAGCCGTAGCTGTAGGGGTACTGCTCGGGTGAGTCCCAGGCCAGGGCCCCGGAGGAGACGAAGAGGTCCGGGATGCCCTTGTCGTTGAGGTCGTCGATCACGGCCTCGTGGGTGGGCGTGCCCAGCCCGCCGAGCATGGCGAAGATCTCCTGCTCGTCGATGAGGTCGCGCGTGACGTCCATGGTCTGCGCGGGGTCGAAGACGTCGTCCTCGACGCGGTAGTCGATCTGGCGGCCGTGGATGCCGCCGTTGTCGTTGATGTAGTCGAACACCGCGCTCGTGCCGGTCGAAACGTGCACGAAGCCCGGTGAGGCGGGACCGGTGAGGGGTTGATGGGTTCCGATGACGACGCTGTCGTCGGTGACCCCGGTGGTGAGGACGTCCGTGACGGACTCCTCTTCGCTCGACCCGGAGCCGCCGCACGAGGTCGAGAGAATCGCCACGGTGAGCGTCGAAGCGATGATTCTCAGTGGTCGCATGTGGTCTTCCTGAACTTTCGTGGTGCCTGCGCAGCGGGAGGCCCGTTCGGCCCGTGGGGGAAGACGGCTTCGTAGCTCGGGAGAGAGGGTTCGGGGGCTGGTTCCTACTCATCAGTACGTTACCGGCTAGTAAACATCATACGAATGAGAGCGACCACTGCAACCGCCGGTAACGCTGGGTTGTGTCACTCCAGGTCGCAGACGCGAAGGTGGGCCGAAGGGCCGGTTGGGGACCTTCGGCATCAAAGGCCGCGCGAGGGTCGCCACGCATTTTTCACGAAACCTTTATGGGTAACGGTTTTCATTGTGATGCCGAGTTTCGGGTAATAAGTCCGATCATGGGATCACTATTCGAATCGAAGTCGGTGGCTTTCCCCGACCTGCGTCAGATCTTCTCGGCGCTGTGGTCGATGATCTCCCGCGCCACGCGCGCGATCTGATCCGCGGCCTGGTTCACCGGGCCGTCGCGCCGCCAGACCAGCAGGTGTCGAAGCTGTATCGGGGCCCCCTCCAACTGGCGGACCACCACGCCCCGACCGGTATCGAAGTCGGACTGACAGGGGGCCACCGCCCGGCGGTCGGCGATCAGGTCGCGGATCTCCGATCGGTCGTGCAGCCGGTAGGGCACGTCGGGGCTGAACCCCGCCCGCTGGCAGGCCACGTAGAAGCACTCGGGCCAGCCGGTGCCGTCCGGGGGAGTGAGCGCCCAAGGGTAGTCCGCCAGGTCCTCCAGGTGGATGGAGGGTTTCTCGGCCAGTGGGTGGTCCACCCACAGCGCCACGTGCAGCGGATCCACCGCGAGCATCGCCCACGCCAACGGCCCGTCCGTGGTCAGGTCGCGATCCACGTAGTCGATGGTGGTTCCCAGGTCGAGGCGGCCGGCCCGGACCAGGTCGGTGACCAGCTTGGGGGAGTACTCGGTGCGCACGTGCACCGGGATCCCGGGGAAGACCTCCGGGAGCCGCCCGGACAGTTCCACGGTCAGTTGTCCGACCCCGCCGACGCGCAGTGCGGTGGGGGAGGCGCCGCGTGCACTGACGTCGTGCATCAGGTCGTCCATGGACAACAGTACGGAGCGTGCTCGGACCAGGACGAACTCGCCCAGTTCGGTCGGGCGGACCCCCGAGCGTCCCCGGTGGAACAACGCCCCGCCGACCTCGCGTTCGATCCGCTGCAACTGGGTGGTCAACGCCGGTTGCGAGGTGGACAGTGCCGCGGCCGCCTTGGTCACACTGCCGGTGTCGGCGAGAAGACAGACGGTGCGAAGGTGGCGGAGTTCGAGGTCCATGCGTGGAATCTAAGCCGCGTACCCCCTCTGTGTACAGACGGCTTGACCGGAAGCCTGGTGGTGAACGTCGTGTCCAGCACGAACGCCTCCGGGAATGTCGTCGTCCAGTACCTGGGTGTCCACAGCGGGGGACTTGTGGGATAAGGTGCGCAGCGTCACCATATAGTTGGACGACCTACTAAATCGCGAGACCCGCGAGGTGGGTCCCATGCGCACCAGGGCGCGTATCCGTGGGGGAGTTCATGGCGGTCGAACGCACGCTGCACACACCCGAGGCCGAACAACTCCTCGATCTGACCCGGGAGATCGTGGCCAAGGAGATCACCCCGCGCGTGGCCGAGGACGAGGAGAACTCCGTCTTCCCTCGCGAGGCCTTCACCACCCTGGGCCGCGCCGGTCTGCTGGGGCTGCCCTATTCCGGCGAGTACGGCGGTGGAGACCAGCCCTACGAGGTCTACCTCCAGGTCGTGGAGGAACTCGCCAGCGGCTGGCTCGCCATCGGCCTGGGCGTCAGCGTCCACACCCTGTCCTGCTACCCGCTGGCCGCCTACGGTGGCGAGGAGCGGAAGGCCGCGCTCCTACCCGACATGCTCGGCGGTGAACTCCTGGGCGCCTACTGCCTGTCCGAGACCGCCTCGGGTTCGGACGCCGCGGCCATGACCACCCGCGCCGAACGCACCGAGTCCGGATACAGGGTCAACGGCGCCAAGGCGTGGATCACCCACGGCGGACAGGCCGACTACTACTCGCTCTTCGCCCGCACCGGAGCCCCCGACTCCGGCGGCCGCGGCATCAGCTGCTTCCACGTGCCCGCCGACGCTCCGGGACTGGGCTCGGCGCCCGCCGAACGCAAGATGGGCATGCGCTCCTCCACCACCGCCGGAATGCTCTTCGACGACGTCGAACTCGACACCACCGCGCTGGTCGGAGAGGAGGACCGCGGCTTCTCCATCGCCCTGGCCGCTCTGGACTCGGGACGCCTGGGCATCGCCGCCTGCGCCGTGGGCCTGGCCCAAGCCGCCCTGGACGCCGCCGTCGCCTACTCCCGCGAACGCCACCAGTTCGGCTCCGCCATCGGTGACTTCCAGGGGTTGAGCTTCATGCTCGCCGACATGGCCACCCAGATCGCGGCCTCACGCGAGCTGTACCTCTCCGCGGCCCGCCTCCGCGACGCCGGACGCCCCTTCGGGAAACAGGCCGCCATGGCCAAGTTGCTGGCCACCGACACCGCCATGAAGGTCACCACCGACGCCGTCCAGGTGTTCGGCGGCTACGGCTACACCCGTGACTTCCCGGTCGAGCGCTACATGCGCGAAGCCAAGGTCCTGCAGATCGTGGAGGGCACCAACCAGGTGCAGCGTCTGGTGATCGGTCGTCACCTGGCCCGTGAGGCCGCCGCCTGAGCGGTGTTCCCCAGGCCGACGGGCCGCCGGGCCCTGGGCGGTCCTCAGCGACGCAACAGCTCCAGGGTGACCTCGGCCTGGTGCACCGTCGGCTCGACCGTGCGATCGGTGAGCACCGCCAAGGCCGACCGGTAGTCGGGGCCGCGCTCCAGGTCACCGAGCCACGCGGACTCGGGGCGCCCCCCGCCCTCCCAGTCCACGAGCCGTGCCCGGCCGTGCGGCGGGGTCACCGAGACCCGGCGTAGGCCACCCGACAACCCCAGCCCGGTGGCTTTGAGCAGGGCCTCCTTGCGTGCCCAGTAACCGAAGAAGGCTCCCACCCTCTCGAACTCGGGCAGTGCGTCCCACTCCTGACGCTCGACGTCGGCCAGCGTGTAGGCGGCCAGCCCGTCCAGGTCGCGCGAGTCCGACACCCGCTCCACGTCCACCCCCACCGGGGTTCCCGCGGCCAAGGCCAGCACCACCCACTCGCCGGAGTGGCTCACCGACATCTCCCAGCCGTCGGCGGCACCGACCGGTATCGGTTTGCCGTGCGGGGAGGCGTCCTGCCCGCCGGCCCCGGTACGCGCCTTGTCCTCGCACGATCGGCAACGCAGATCGAAGAGGACGTCCTCGGGCGCGCAACCGGCGTGTTCGGCGAGCACCAGGCGAGTCAGGGCCCGCCCGATCAGGTGACGGTCCCGGTCGGCCTGAAGTCGGAATCGCGTGTTGCGGGTGCGTTCGGCCTCGTCCAGCAGACTCAGCAGACGGTCGCTCGCGGCGGAGGTGTGGGCCCACCACACCGTGGGCTCAAGGGTCGATGAACCAAGGGTCATGTCCTCCATTGTGGCCGATCCCCCGGTCATGGGGGTGTGAGCGCGAGTGGGAGCGGGCATTCGGTAAGTGGCAGGTCGGCCCGTCCCCTTGGAGGCTCAGATGTCTGTCGTGATGATGTTCGGAGCGGGAGCCCTCATCGGGCTCGTCGCCCTCACCGTCGTCTTCCTGGTGACCCTCCTCACCGAGAGGCCCGTGGGACAGCGAACACAGGAGAGCGAGGAAGCACAGGCCCCGGACGCGCAACGGCGTGACCGGTCCGTACTCTGATTCGATGGTGGAGGCGGCGCCCGTGCCGCGCACCACCGATCGATCGAGGAAGGGCCGGTGAGCATGGCCGAGGAGAGCCGTCCGACGTTCGGCGCCGAACGGCGAGAACGCGTCCTGGAGCTGGTCCGCGCCAACGGCAGCATGTCCCTGCGCGACCTGGCCGCCAAGGTGCGGGCCTCGGAGGTCACGATCCGTCGTGACGTGCGCGCCATGGAGGCCGAGGGGTTGCTCGACCGCCGCCGCGGCGGTGTCGCCCTGCCCGGCCGTATCGGGCACGAACAGAGCTACACCGGGAAGAGCGACCAGTGCGCCGCGGAGAAGGCCGCCATCGCCGTCGCGGCGGCGCGCCTGGCCCGTCCGGGCGACGCCATCACCATCGGCCCCGGCAGCACCGCGGAGGCCTTGGCCCGCGCCTTGCGCGGCCACGGCGACCTGACGGTGGTCACCAACTCGTTGCCGGTGGCCGACGCCTTGGCCGGCGCCAACGGGGTGGAGGTCGTCATGACCGGTGGCACGGTGCACGCGCCCATGCGGGCGCTGGTCGGCGCCGCCGCCGAGGCCGCGCTCGCCGGGCTTCGGGTCAATCGGGCCTTCCTGTCCGGCAACGGGGTCAGCGCCGAACGGGGCCTGAGCACCCCGAATCCGGCCGTGGCCGGCATCGACCGGGCCCTGTCGGCCTGCGCGGAGGAGACCATCGTCCTGGCCGACCACACCAAGGTCGGCGCCGAGACCATGATGCCCACCGTCGCCCCGGAGAACATCGCGCACCTGGTCACCGACTCGGGCGCCGACCCCGAGGTGATCATGACATTGGAGGAGATCGGAGCCTTGGTGCACGTCGTCGTGGCCGCCGAAGAACGGGGTCAATGACGACTCGACGCGAGTGCGCGTCGGCGTCGGATACTTCCGGAAGAACACATCGCCCGCGATTCGCGCCGACTTGTGCGGTGAAGGCCCGATGCGTGATCCTGTACACACTTACTCGCCGGTAAGACCGTCCGCACACGACCCTTTCGACGCCAGGAGCCGACACGCATGCCCTCCGAACCGACGCACCTTCCGCCCGCGCCGGTGCGGGTCACACCCGAACCCGTGGCGCTCCCCGAACCCTGGCGCGGCTCCCGACTGACTGTGGTCGTGCCCACCTACGACGAGGCCGAGAACCTTCCCCGGCTGGTCGCCCGCCTGGTCGCACTGGACCTGCCAGAGCTGCGCATCGTGGTCGTCGACGACAACTCGCCCGACGGCACGGGGGAGATCGCCGACAAGCTCGCGGTGGAGCTCGGCGGTGACCGGACCGGGAAGCTCACCGTGGTGCACCGCACCAAGAAGGACGGACTGGGCCGGGCCTACGTGGAGGGCATGACCCGGGCCCTGGACGACGGTGCCGACTACGTGGTGCAGATGGACGCCGACCTCAGCCACCCGGTCGGGTACGTCCCCCAACTGCTGGGCACCCTGCACTCCACCAACGCCGGAGTGGTCATCGGCAGCCGCTACGTGCCCGGCGGCAGCCTGTCCGAGGCCTGGGGGCTGCGCCGCCGCCTGCTCAGCGGCTGGGCCAACGCCTACGTCAAGGCGGTACTGGCCATCCCGGTGCGCGACGTCACCGCGGGCTTCAAGATCTGGCGTGCCTCGGCTCTGCGCGCCCTGAACCTGCCCGGCATCGAGAGCACCGGCTACGCCTTCCAGGTGGAGATGCACTACCGGGCGTTCCGTCGTGGTCAGAAGATCGTGGAGGTGCCCATCCACTTCGAGGATCGGGTGGAGGGCGAGAGCAAGCTCGATGGGGCGGTGGCCCTGGAAGCGGTCCTGCGACCGCTGCGCCTGCGTCGCGCGGAGAGCTCAAGACGCCGCACCTGACCGCACGCCGTCCGGGGGTCCCGCACCCTCCGGTGCGGAGAATCGCGCGGATCCCTGTGCCTCCGCCGCGCCCTTGGGTACCAAGGGAGGAGAGGGAGAGGAGGTACGCGTGATGACCGACAAGCGCTACGACGTCGACACCGACATGGGCGACGACCCGGAGGCGAGTGAGATCGCCCAGGTCGAGCGACGAGTCGAACCGGAGCACGACATCCAGGGGTACGAATTCGAGGATGACGACACCGGGGGCGGACGCGGCATCGACGAGGCGGTGCGCGACGAACGCAGCGATGTCCTCCCCAAGGACAACTGGGGCGGGGAGACCGAGAGCACCGAGGAACAGGCCATGCGGGTGGTCGACGACGGTGCCACCGAGGACACCGGGGAGGGAGCGGCCGTCAGGGACGGTCGGTTCGAGACACCCGAGAGCGGTCCGGTGCGGGACGAGTTCTCACCGGCGACCCGACACGGGAGGCCCGATCGCACCAGGGACCAGGGGGGATACGTTCCCGACGCCGATGATCCGGCGGACCCGCACGAGCCCGACAGGTGAACACCGGCCCCGGACGCCCCGAGCGGGCTCCGGGGTCTTCGCGTTCCCCGGCGTCGTTCCTCGACCATCGCGCTTTCGGTGGTGATGAGGACGGTGACTCGGGGAAGGACCTGAGATGAGGAGGTGGTCCACGTGATCGAGATTCCCTATGACGTGAACCTGGACCTCGGAGACGACCCACAGGCGACGGAGGTCGCCCAGCGCGACATGGTCATCGACTCCGACTTCAACGTCCTGGACTACGACTTCGAGGACGACGACAGTCGCGGCCGGACCGGGATCACCGACGGCGTCCGCGCCGAACACCTGGGCGTGGCCATCCCGCGCCAACGCTGGGGTGGTGAACGCAGCGCGGAGGAGGAGGCCCTGAGCGTGGTCCCCGATCCCGACGCCGTCACCGACCGGCCACCCGAGGGTTACGAGGACGATTGATCGGACGCACCGGGGGAACCCCCGTTCCGACGTACACCCGCGCTGGACCCGGGACAGGACCGCATCGGAGGCCCCGACACACCGCAGAAGCGCAGCGGTCGCTCGTGCGGTGACTCCTCCACGGCCGCCGACCCGACCTCGGCGGGCGCGCCCCGGGTCGCTGCGTCCCGACCCTCGGCTTCGGCTTCGGGCATCCGACCGCGCGGCAACGCCAAGGCGCACAGCGCCGCGGCCACGGCCAGCCCGGCCAGGATGAGCATCGCCGTGCCGAAATGCTCGGCCAGCCCCGTGGTCCCCTCCGTGCCACCGCCCTCCCCGGTCGCGCCGCCGATCCCCGCCAGGGCCGGGATCGCCGCCACACCGATCAGCTGCGCCCCGCGCGCGAACGTGTTGTTCACCCCCGACGCCAATCCGGCGTGCCGTTCGGGCACGGATGCCAGCACCGTCGCGGTCAGCGGCGCCACCGTGGTGGACATGCCCAGTGCCACCAGCAGCACCCCGGGGAACACCTCGGCGAGGTAGGGGGCCTGTTCACCGATCCGCGACAACCAGAACAGCCCGCCCGCCAGCAATAGCGGACCCACCACCAACTGGAGGCGCGGGCCGATCCTCGCGGCCAGCTTCCCCGAACGGGCCGAGAGCGTCAGCATCAGGATCGTCAATGGAAGGGACGCCGCCCCCGCGGCGATCGGTGAGTACCCGGCGACCTCCTGCAGGTAGATGACCATCAGGAACAGCAGCGTCCCCAGAGCCGCGTAGATCACCACCGTGGACGCGTTCGTCACGCTGAACGGCACCGACCGGAACAACCCCAACGGCAGCATGGGGTCGCGCTTGCGGGCCTCCACCACCACGAACACCACGAGCGCGAGCACACCGATGACCGCACCGGTCCACACCGCCGGGGTGCCGCCCTCGGCGCCCCACTGGATCAGCGCGTAGGTGATCCCGCCCAACGCCACCACGCCCAGCAGCGCGCCACCGTAGTCCAGGCTTCCCGAGGCGGAGGTGTCCCGCGACTCGGGCACCTTGTAGTGGGCGATCACGAGCACCGCCACCGCGAGCGGCAGGTTGATGAGGAAGATCAGCCGCCAGTCGCCGATCTGGACCAACCACCCGCCCACGAACGGGCCCACCGCCGATGCCACGCCCGTCAGCCCCGACCACGCGCCGATCGCCCGTGCCCGGTCCTCCTCGCGGAAGCCCGCCTGCAGGATGGCCAGACTTCCCGGGGTCAGCAGTGCGCCGCCCACCCCCTGGGCGACCCTCCCCGTGATCAACCACTCCAGTGTCGGAGCGAACGTGCACAGCGCCGAGGCCAGCGCGAACACCGCCACCCCGATCATGAACAGCCGCACCCTGCCGAACCGGTCCGACAGCGACCCGCTCAGCAGGATCAGCGCCGACAACGTGACCATGTACCCGTTGACGATCCATTGCAGACCGGACAGCCCGGTGCCCAGGTCCTGTTGGATGGCGGGCAGCGCCACCGTGACCACCGTCGAGTCCAGGAACGCCATGCCCGAAGCCATGACCGTGGCCGTCAACATCCACCGCGCGGTGGGCGTACCCCAGGCCACTCGCCCTGCGGAGGACGGCGTCGAGACCGAATCACTCATGTGCCACTCTTCCCCGGATCCGGGTCCGACCGAACACGGACCCCCGCCCGAAAGCGAGGGTCCGCGTCCTCCCCGTGCGGCCGGCCGATCACGACCGTGCCGCTATTCGCTTCCGAGAGCCCCGGTGATGGACGTTCCCGCGGCGCGCCGGGCGGGCAGCACCGCGGAAAGGAGACCGGCCACGATCGCCACCGTGATGAACACCGCGATCTGTTGACCGGGGAAGGTGAACACCAGGTTCGGCAGCACCGCGACGGAGGCCGCCCACCCGAACACCACGCCCAGGACGATGCCGACCCCGGCGCCGATCAGACACAGCAGCACGGCCTCGATCGCGAGCATCCGGCGCAGCTGCGCCTTGGTCAGCCCCAGGGCCCGCAACATCGCGGACTCACGTGTGCGTTCCAACACCGACAGGGCCATGGTGTTGGAGATGCCGAACACCGCGATGATGATGGCCAGCCCCAGCATCGCCGCGATCGTGTAGAACGCGACGTCCATCATCTCGGAGAACTGGTTCTTGACCTCGGCGTCCGAAGCGACCTGTAGCGTCGGATGGTCGTCCACGGACGAGTAGACGGCCTCGCGCAGTTCGGCGGGATCGGCTTCCGGCACGCCCCGGATCATCAGGTGGGAGTCCTGGGTCCCCTCGGGGAAGATCCGCTCGTAGTCCTCGGTGATGACGGTCGCCCCGAAGAAGGTCTGCATCTCCTCGGCCACCGCGACGATCTCGAACTCCAGCTCGCCTTCGGGGGAGGCCAGGCCGACGGTGTCGCCCACGCCTTTGTCGACGGCGAAGTCCTCGGAGAGGATCACGGTCCCCGGGCCCAGGTCGGCCAGATCGCCCTCCACCAGGTCGGCGGTGAGATCGGTGCCGGGTTCCGCGCCGTGGTAGGTGGTGACCGGGATGGTGCCGTCGCTTCCCTCCATGGCGACGTCGGACTCGGTGTAGTCGTAGCGCTCACTGAACACCGATTCGATGGACGGTTCCCGCTCCAGGTCGGAACGCACCTGGTCGGGGATGAACGAGAAGTCGACGGGGAGCTCGTCCCCGGTCTCCTCGGCGTCCTCCTCGACGGAAGCGTCCGCGACCTCACCCTCCGGGGCGAACTGCGGGTCGATCCGGTAGTCCGCCGGGAACTCGTCGTCCAGAATCTTGGTCATGGTCGACTCGACCGTGGCGCTCACCACCGAGTACCCGGTGATGAGGGTGGCGCCCACGGTCAGGGCGATCATGGCGGTGGCGGCGCGGCGCGGGTTGCGGGTGGAGTTGTCCACCGCGAGCATGCTCGGCACACCCATACGGCGCAGCGGCAGGCCCAGCACACCCGCACACCAGCGCACCAGCAGTGGGCCGAGCACGACCACGCCCAGGAAGGCGAGCAGCGCCGCACCGGTCACGACGAACAGGTTCACCGGGTGCGGGCCGACCAGCCGGACCCCGGTGACCAACACACCCGAGACCATGAAGGTCAGCACACCGAACACCACGCGGGGCCATCCGGTGCCCTTCTCCAGACCGGCCGCGGTGGCGCTGGTGCGCAGCGCCGCCAACGGGGACACCCGGGTGGCGCGCATGGCCGGGACCAGCGCGGAGAACACCGTCATCAGGGTGCCGACCAGTAGACCGGCGAGGATCGCGTTCGGGTTGATCACGACCGCGGCGACCACGTCGGCGCCGAGGAGGGGACCACCGATCCAGGCGCCGAGGAAGCCCGCACCGACCCCGGCCGACACGCCCAGGACCGAGGAGACCAGGCCGACCACAAAGGACTCGATCAGCACCGAACGGAAGACCTGACCGCGCTTGGCGCCCACACAACGCAGCAGGGCCATCTCGCGCTGACGCTGGGCGATGAGGATCGCGAACGTGTTGTAGATGACGATCGAGGCGACGAACATCGCGATCACGCCGAACAGCAGCAGGGAGATGCGCAGGATCCCGCTCTGGGCGCCTCCCTGCCCGGCGAGCCTTTCACCGTAGGCGGTGCCGGACTCGACCTCGGCCGCGTCCCCCAGGAGCGCGGCGACGCTCGTGGCGACGTGCTCCTCGGTGGCGCCCTCGGCGGCCAGGACGTCGATCTCACCGAAGCCCTCGGCCCCGGTCATCTGTCGGGCGACGTCCTCGGTCATGACCACCGCGCCGCCGAAAACGTACTGGGGATCGATTCCGAAATTGACCAGCCCGGTGACGGTGAACTCCCGCTCCCGACGATCGGGGTCGAGCAGGGTGACGGTGTCGCCCACCTCGAAACCGGTCTCGGAGGCGGTGGTGGTGCTCAGGGCGACCTCGTCCGCGGTGGTGGGCAGGGCGCCCTCCCCCGCGGTGAAACGGGTGGCCTCGCCCACGGAGACGCCCAGGGGCGGCACGCTGCCGACGGCGCGTCCCTCGGCGTCGAGCAGGACCGTGTGGCCGTTGACCACACCGTCCGCGGCGGCGACCTCGTCCAGGGAACGGATCTGTTCCAGGTGTTCTTCGGTGAGGGGTTCGGGCTCCAGGTACTGACCCGCTTCATCCTGCTGTTCGGCGGCCACGGCGATGGTGTCGACGTTGGTGGCCGACCCCATCACGGATTCTTCGTAACTCGCTTCGAGGGTGTCGGCGAAGACCATGGTGCCGGAGATGAACATGACTCCGAGCAGGATGGCCAGGGTGGTGGTGACGTAGCGGGCCTTGTGCATACGAAGGCCGGCCAGGGTGGTGCGGAGCATGGCGGAGATGACTCCTGGATCATGCGGCCGGGCTGTGCGGCCGGGGACGGGGTCGTGTTCGGGCGTGTTCAGCACGCTAGGTTCGGAAAGCGCCCGAAACCTCCACCCACGGGCCGAACCGGGGATGGGCCAAAGGCATGTCCTGGGGCGGTTTCGGGACGCCTAAGTGGGTTCGCGCCCCCTACTTTCGTCGGGGACCCGCCGGCTCTGAGGAACCGCCGTGGCCTCCTGACACCGAGGACCAGGGTGAACGCCGCGGGTCGACGATCGGACCGACGCGATGACGCGCCCCCTGGGGGCCGATGGCCTCCCACCGCCACCGGCCTACACTCGGTCGCGTGAGAACCCGGCTGAGAGAACAGGTGGATCGCGCGGCGGCACTGGCGCGGCACAACGGACAGTGGTGGTGGAACCGTCGGCTGCGCATCGCCGACTGGTGTTTCGCCCTGTTCACGCTGCCCTTCAGCGGAGTGGCGATGCTGGCCGGGCTCGGCGGCGGGCTGGGTGCCTTCTCGGTGCTGTTGGGGGTGTACGTGGAGTCCATGGACTCCACGGGCGACGCCTGGTGGATCCTGCTCACCGGGTTCTTCGTCCTCTTGATCTCCGGAATCCTCGCCTCGTTGACGATGCTGTGGCGGCGAAGCCGTCCCAAGTGGCTGATGCTGGCCGGGTTGCTGTTGTTGGTGCTGTACGGCAACCCGATCCCGCTGATGGTGGGGCTGTACTCCTACCCGGCCTACTTCAACGACCGCAGGCTGCTCACCGGCTGGTTCGCCCTGAGCTGTCTGGCCGTGGCGAGCGTGTTCAACACCGCGGTGATCTCCTACGTCATGACCGTCATGACCATCCTGGTCCTACCGACCATCGCCGGGTTGTGGATCGGTACGCGGCGTGAGCTCGTGGAGCGGTTGCGGGAGCGGGCCGAGCGGTTGGAGCGTGAGCAGCACATGATGGCCGAGCAGGCGATCACGGCTGAGCGCACGCGCATCGCTCGGGAGATGCACGACGTGGTGGCGCACCGGGTGAGTCTGATGGTGTTGCACGCCGGTGGCTTGGAAGTGT
>NZ_FRFF01000118.1 GCF_900143625.1 Nocardiopsis sp. JB363 | reverse complement strand
GGGCCGTGGTGTCGTGGGGCGTGGTCATCTTTCGCCTCGGTCGGGGGTGATGCGTCGGTTCACCGTCCGTGCGCGTGGGCGGCCTCCTCTTCCAGACGTTCCATGGTGCCCTCGACGTCGGAGGGGTCCCCGAGGAAGTCCTGGAGGGTCTGCCACATACCGTCGCCGACGGTGGCGCCGAACACGGCGGGCTGTTGGTCCGACAGGTCGAAGCGGACACCGTCCCCGGCGAGGACGATCTGCTCGGCGATCTGGCCGGTGACCGGGTCGGCGTAGTCGTCGGCGGTCAGGTGCCGGTTGGGCGAGACGAACCCGCCGATGGCCGCCCACTCCCCCGCGGCCTCGGCGGTGGCGAGGAAGCGCAGCAACTCCATGGTGGCGGTGCCGTCGTTCATGGCGACGGCGGCGTCACCGGCCACGACCACGGAGCCCTCGTCCCCCGCCATGGGAGGGAAGGGGAAGACCCGGGCGTCGTCGCCGACGGTGGCGTTCGTGCCGGCGGTGACCACACCGCCGATGAAGTCGGCGCCCATCACCATGGCGGCATCGGGGTCGTCGCTGTAGACGTCGAGCACCGAGGTGGGGAAGTCGGTCTGAAGCGCGCCGTCGCTGCCGCCCAGCATGAGGCGGTCCTCGCCCCAGACTTCGGCCAGGGTCTCCAGGGCGACCTCGACGCTGGGGTCGGTCCAGGGGATCCGGTGCCGGCTGAGCCGGTCGTACATCCGGGGGCCGGCGGTCAGCAGGTAGACGTTCTCGAACCAGTCGGTGAGCACCCAGCCGTCGGCTCCGGCGACGGACAGCGGGCTGATGCCGGTGTCGGCGAGGTCGGCGGAGAGTTCGACGAACTCGTTCCAGTTCCGCGGGGGGACGGCGCCGATCTCGGCGAAGAGTCCGTCGTTGTACCAGACCAGGGACTTGTGGGCGACCTTGAGGTAGACGCCGTAGGGGGTCTCGCCCACCGAACCGAACTCGGTCCAGGCGCCGGCCATGTTCTCGTCGAGTGCGTCCACGACGTCATCGGTGAGGGGGACGAGCGCCCCCTCGTCGGCGAAGTGTTCGATGAGGCCGGCCTGTGGGATGAGCGCGACGTCGGGTTCGTCCCCGCCCTGGATGCGGGTCTGCAGAAGGGTCTGTAGGTCGTCGCCCGCACCGCTGTAGGAGACCGTGACGCCGGTCCGTTCCTCGAAGACAGCGAGGACGCGTTCGAAGGCCTCCTGTTCGTCGCCGGCCCAGGGGCCCACGATCTCCAGGTTCTGCCCGGCCAGGCCGGGATCGGCCATGGTGCCGTCGCCGTCGGCACAGGCGGTGGTGGTCAGGCTGACGACGACCAGAGCCGTCGCGGTACGGGTGAGGCGGCGGGGGCTTCGGGGGCTCAGGG
>NZ_FRFF01000078.1 GCF_900143625.1 Nocardiopsis sp. JB363 | reverse complement strand
GTCTGGCGGGTACGGGGGCGGGCGGGGTCGAACGGGATGACAGTGGTCATGACGGCACCTCTTCGGTGGGTCGTGGGACCCACGGGGTACGCCGTTCGACGGCAGCGCCTTCCGGGGTCCGCGCTTGTCCGACACGGTCGTGTCGGGACCTGGTCCTCACCCGGGGCACCCCACCGCGGAAGGAGGGTTGCCGACCAGCGAGCCGGGGCTTGACGCTGGTACTCGTGACCTGTGCCGAAATGTAACACATGGGTCGTGCACGACGCACCCGCACGGTTCGTGTGGTCTGGGACACCCCCCGCTTGACAGGCGGCGCGACGGTGACGACATACTGGTTTCGAACTGCCCTCACGTCGCGGGTGTCCGGTTTCCCCCGGTCGCCCTTCAGGCGCGAGACTCCAGTCGGTAGGAGTTTTCGCGTGCCCGCAGACGAGAGGTGTGTCCCGTTGCCCGGCGACGACCGCATTCAGCAGCTCTTCCGCAACCCCCGGGTTGTCCTCATCTCCGGCTACGCCCGTCTCCCCGATTCCGTGGCGAGCCATTCCCAGTACCAGCGGCTCGGCGTCGTGCTCGCGGTGGACACCGCCGACGGCCGGATCGTCGCCGCGGACACCACCCTGCTCACCGACCTGGCCAAGGACTTCTTCCGTGCCCTGGTGGAGGGCGCCTCGGTGACCGAGGACATCGTGGAGATCGTCCAGCGGGTGCAGACGCGGTACGCGGGTCAGTCGGGCGCCGCCCTCACCACCGCGTTGCGCCGCTGCCTGGAGACCTACTACCAACTGCGCGACGGCGACCAGCTGCCCGGTGCCCCCGACGGCGAGGAGTGACCCTTGACCCCTTCCGATCACGAATCCACGCGACCCTCACGGGACCCCGCCGAACCCACCGAAGGTCACGCCCCGCTCCCGTTGGCGGGCGTGCGGATCGCCGACCTGTCCCGGGTCCTGGCCGGCCCCTACGCCACCATGTTGTTGGCGGACATGGGCGCCGAGGTGATCAAGGTCGAACAACCCGGGCGCGGCGACGACACCCGTTCCTGGGGACCGCCCTACGCCGAACCCACCGAAGAGCACCGCGCGGCGCACTCCCCCGGTGAGGCCGCCTACTTCCTGTCGGTGAACCGGAACAAGCGCAGCCTGGCCGTGGACCTGAAGGACCCCGAGGGGCTCGCCGCGGTCCAGGATCTGTGCACCGGCTCCGACGTGGTGATCCAGAACTTCCGACCCGGGGTGATCGACCGGCTGGGCCTGGGCTACGCGGAGATCGGCAAACGCAACCCGGCGGTCGTGTACTGCTCGGTGAGCGGTTTCGGGCCCGAACACGAGCCCCAGGACAGGCCCGGCTTCGACATCGTGGTGCAGGCCGAGAGCGGACTGATGGCGACCACCGGCCCGGCCGACGGGCCGGCCAGCAAGGTGGGGGTGGCGCTGACCGACGTGCTCACCGGCCTCAACGCCGCCGTGGGCATCCTGGGCGCGCTCATGCGGGCCAAGGTCACCGGCCGAGGCGAGGACATCAGCGTCTCGCTGGTCAACTCCACCCTGTCCGGCCTGGTCAACCTCACCCAGCAGGCGCTGCTCACGGGGACGGAACCGAAGCGGGTGGGCAACGCGCACACCACCATCGTGCCCTACCAGACGTTCCCCACCGCCGACGCGGAGATCGTCGTGGCCGCCGGCAACGACGCCCTGTACCGGCGGTTGTGCGCGGCCATCGACCGCCCCGACCTGGCCGAGGATCCTCGCTACGCCACCAACCCGGAACGGGTGGCGCACCGCGAGGAACTGGTCGGCGAACTCACCCGGACGCTGACCTCGCGTTCCGCGGACCACTGGATGAGCACCCTGGTCGACGCCGGGGTCCCGGTGGGGCGGGTGCGCGGAGTGCTGGACGCGCTGCGTACCGCCGACGCCTCGGGTGACGACGTGCTGCGCACCGTCGAACACCCCACCGCCGGACTCCTCGAACAGGTCCGGGCGGGCTTCAGGATGGCGGACACCCCCGTCCCCATGTCCGCTCCCCCGCTGCTCGGCCAGCACTCCCAGGAGGTCCTCACCGAACTGGGGATGGCCCCCGACCGGATCGAGGCACTGCTCGATCGCGGCGCCGTCCAACAGACCGACGTCGACTGACCACACCCACGAAGGGACACCCACCATGAGCGACTCCCGTAAGGCCGCCGCCCCCGATCCGCTCGACTACCTGGCGGTGGACGCCGAACTGTCCGACACCGAACGCGACATCCGCGACGCCGTGCGGGAGTTCGCCGCCGCGGAACTCCTGCCCGACGTCGCCGACTGGTTCGAGGCCGGCACCCTGCCCGACCCGCGCGGCCTGGCCAAGGCCCTCGGTGACCTCGGCGTGCTCGGCATGCACCTGGAGGGCTACGGCTGCGGCGGTTCCAGCGCCGTCGCCTACGGCCTGGCCTGCCGCGAACTGGAGGCCGTGGACTCCGGGCTGCGCAGCTTCGTGTCCGTGCAGGGTTCCCTCGCCATGACCGCGATCCACAAGTTCGGCTCCGAGGAGCAGAAGAACGAATGGCTGCCGCGCATGGCCGCGGGCGAGGCCATCGGCTGCTTCGGCCTGACCGAACCCGACTCCGGTTCCGACCCGGGTTCGATGCGCACCCGCGCCCGCAAGGACGGCTCCGACTGGGTGCTCAACGGCACCAAGATGTGGATCACCAACGGCTCGGTCGCCGACATCGCCGTGGTGTGGGCCGCCACCGACGAGGGCGTCCGCGGGTTCGCCGTGCCCACCGACACCCCCGGATTCAGCACCAACGTCATCCACAAGAAGCTCTCCCTGCGCGCCTCCATCACCTCCGAGCTGGTCCTGGAGGACGTACGGCTGCCCGCCGACGCGGTCCTGCCCGAATCCAAGGGACTGGGCGCCCCATTGTCCTGCCTCAACGAGGCCCGCTACGGCATCGTGTGGGGTGTGGCCGGCGCCGCCCGCGCCTGTTACGCGGCCGCACGCGACTACTCGCTCACCCGCGAGCAGTTCGGCAGGCCCATCGCCGGTTTCCAGCTCACCCAGCGCAAGCTCGCCGACATGGTCGTGGACGTCAACCACGCCGGCATGACCGCCCTGCGCATCGGTCGACTCAAGGACCTGGGCGAGTGCCACCACAACCACGTCAGCTTCGGCAAATTCGCGAACGTGGCCGCCGCCCAGCGGGTGGCGGCGACCGCGCGTGGACTGCACGGCGCCAACGGCATCACGCTGGAGTACCCGGTGATGCGGCACATGGTGAACCTGGAGACGGTGGCCACCTATGAGGGCACCGAGGACATCCACGCGCTGAGCATCGGGCAGTCGGTCACGGGGATTTCCGCGTTCCGTTAGCGTGTGCGGGATCTCGCCGGTATCCCGGGTGCCGACAAGTGCTTCCAGCCACCACAATGGGGAGCAACCTAGTGAGGGAGTTGCCCAAGATGGTGAACGAACCGACGAAGCGGTTCGAGGCGACCAAGCTGCGCCGTGTCTCGGACGCGATCGTCAGCAACTTCGTCAAGTACGGGGTCTGCCCGCCGGAGATGCACCTGCTCACCACCCGAGGCCGCAAGTCCGGGTTTTTGCGCACCACCCCGGTGAGCGTGCTGGACAGCGAGAGCGGCCGGCATCTGGTCTCCCCGTACGGCGAGGTGAACTGGGTCCACAACATCCGCAAGGACGGGTTCGCGACCCTGCGCCAGGGCGGCTGGATCGAACTGGTGAGCGTGCGCGAGGTCGACGCCGAGGAGGCCGGAGCGGCGCTGAAGGAGTACCTGGAGCACCCGCGTTCGGCGATCGTGGGCCCGTACTTCGAGGCGCCCCCGGAGGCCCCGGTCGAGGCGTTCGTGGCCGAGGCGGAGCGTCACCCGGTCTTTCGCGTCGTGCGGTCCACGACCATCCGGATCTGACCCGAGCACGAGCGGCCCCGGGCACCCCCGCGAGGGTGCCCGGGGCCGTGGTGTTCATCGATCCCGGCGCACGTACAGGCGGCCGCGATCGACCTCCTCGAAACCGACCGTCGCGTAGGTCTTCGCCGGGGCCGGATACAGCGGATTCGGGGCGGTGTTGATGAACACGCGCTCCCCGCCTCGGTGGGCGGTCAGGGAGCACGCCGCCAACACCAGGGCCGCCGCCAGTCCCCGACGGCGGTGGGCGGGGACCACTCCCAGGGGTTCGACCTCGGAGGCACCGCTCCACTCGTCGAACCACACCACGCAGCAGGCGGCCAAGGAGCCGTCCGGGGCTTGGACCACGAGGTCGAGTTCGGGGTCGTACAGCAGGGACGCACGGGCGTCGTCGTAATAGGCGCGGGAGAAGCGGCTGTTCAGCTTCGGGTCGACCGGACCGACGCTCTCCGGCCAGGACAGGTCCGCGGGTTTCCAGGCGGCGCGGTGGCACTCCACCCGGGCGTCCTCCTCCCCCTCCCGGACCGGTCGGATCACATACCCCTCGGGCAGGGTCGGCGACTCCTCGGTGGCAGCCCGGTACATCCAGGTGTCCGCGGCCCCCTCGTGGGTGAAGCCGGCCTTCTCGGCCAGGGAGCGGAGCGCCTCGTCACCGTGGAAGACCGGCAGATGGGTCTCCCCCGAGGTCCGCGCCAGGGCCCACTCCAGGAGGGCGGCCCCGGCCTCGGGATCGGTGACGGCCCCTTCGAGGGTGATCCTAGGATGGGCGGAGATGGCGTTGACACCGGTGATCCCGGCCCAGGCGACGATCTCACCGTCGCGTTCGGCCACCACCATCGGCCGGGGCATGTCCTCGGTGGCCAGCTGCCAGCCCAGGCCCCCGGGGTGGGTGCCCACCGGCCACGAGCGCCGGGCGAGCAGTTCGAGCGCACGGGTGTCCTCGGGACGCGGAGGTCGGAGTTCGAACACGGGACCTGCCTTCACCGGTGGGGTTCGCGTACGAGCGCACGCTAACCACCGGACCCCGAGATCACCACCGGTTTTCCGCCGCCCAGGGACCGTTCAGTTGCGCACCCGAAAGACGTCGTAGACCCCGTCCACCCCACGGACGGTGCGCAGCACGCTGCCCAGGTGGGTCGGGTCGGCCATCTCGAAGGTGAAACGGCTCTGCGCCACCCGGTCGCGGCTGGTCTGCACCGTGGCGGACAAGATGTTCACGTGCTGGTCGGAGAGCACCCGGGTGATATCGGACAGCAGTCGGGCCCGGTCCAGGGCTTCCACGTGCAGGGCCACCAGGAACATGGAGTCCTCGGTGGGCCGCCACTCGACGTCGACCATGCGCTCGCGGTCCAGGGTCGCGGCGTTGGCGCAGTCGGCACGGTGCACCGACACCCCGTGCCCCTGGGTCACGAAACCGACGATGTCGTCCCCCGGTACCGGCGTACAACACTTGGCCAGGCGTGCCCACACGTCACTGTCGCCCGCCACGACCACGCCCGGGTTGCCCGAGCGCTGGCGCGTGGTGGCGGCTTTGGTGGGCAGGGAGGACTCGGCGATGTCCTCGGTGTGGCTCTCCGACCCGCCCAAGGAGTCCACGAGCTTGCTCACGATGCTCTGGGCGCTCACCTGGTGTTCGCCCACCGCCGCGTACAGGGCGTCCACGTCGGTATAGCGCAGTTCTCCGGCCAGGGTCATGATCGCCTCTCCGCTGAACAGGCGCTTGACCGGAAGCTGCTGCTTGCGCATGATCTTGGCGATCTCCTCCTTGCCCTGTTCGATCGCGGCCTCACGGCGTTCCTTGGTGAACCAGTGCCGGATCTTGTTGCGAGCGCGGGCGCTCTTGACGAAGTTGAGCCAGTCGCGGCTGGGCCCGGCGTCGGGGTCCTTGGAGGTGAGGACCTCCACGGCCTCGCCGTTGTGCAGTTCGTTCTCCAACGGCACCAGGCGGCCGTTGATGCGCGCGCCGACGGTGCGGTGACCGACCTCGGTGTGCACGGCGTAGGCGAAGTCGACGGCGGTGGCGCCCTGTGGCAGGGAGATGACGTCGCCCTGCGGGGTGAAGACGAACACCTCCTGCACGGAAAGGTCGAAGCGCAGCGACTCCAGGAACTCGCCCGGGTCCTTGGTCTCCTGCTGCCAGTCGATGAGCTGACGCAGCCACTGCATGTCGGTGCTGGCCTTGGGTTTGGCCTCGGCACCGGCGGAGCCGCGGTCCTCCTTGTACTTCCAGTGTGCGGCGATGCCGTACTCGGCCCGTCGGTGCATGGCACGGGTGCGGATCTGGAGTTCGACCGGGTTGCCGGAGGGACCGATGACCGTCGTGTGCAACGACTGGTACATGTTGAACTTCGGCATCGCGATGTAGTCCTTGAACCGGCCCGGCACCGGGTTCCACCGCGCGTGGATGGTCCCCAGGGCCGCGTAGCAGTCCCGGACGCTGTCCACCAGGACCCGCACGGCGATGAGGTCGTAGATCTCGTCGAAGCCGCAGTTGCGGTCGATCATCTTCTGATAGATCGAGTAGTAGTGCTTGGGCCGCCCGCGCACGGTCGCCTTGAGCTTGGACTCGCGCAGATCACCCGAGACGGCCTCGATGACCTCCTGCAGGTACACGTCGCGCCGGGGGGCGCGCTCGGAGACCAGCCGGGCGATCTCGTCGAAACGCTTGGGATAGAGGGTGGCGAAGGCCAGGTCCTCCAACTCCCACTTGATGGTGTTCATGCCCAGGCGGTGGGCGAGCGGCGCGAAGATCTCCAGGGTCTCGCGGGCCTTCTTCTCGCGCTTGGCCTTCTTGGGCAGATAGCGCAGGGTGCGCATGTTGTGCAGACGGTCGCAGAGCTTGATGACCAGCACGCGGATGTCGCGGGCCATGGCCACGACCATCTTGCGGACCGTCTCGGCCTGGGTGGCCTCGCCGTACTTGACCTTGTCCAGTTTGGTGACGCCGTCGACCAGGAGGGCGATCTCGTCACCGAAGTCGGCCCGGAGCTCGTCGAGGGAGTAATCGGTGTCCTCGACGGTGTCGTGCAGAAGGGCGCCGGCGAGGGTGGCTTCCTGCATACCGAGTTCGGCGAGGATGGTGGCCACCGCGAGCGGGTGGGTGATGTAGGGGTCGCCGCTCTTGCGTTTCTGGTGGCGATGATGGTGGGCGGCGACCTCGTAGGCGCGCTCGATCAGACGGACGTCCACCTTGGGGTGAGTGGCGCGCACCGTCTTGATCAGTGGTTCGAGCACCGGGTTCATGGTCACTCCCCGCTGGGCGCCGAGTCGGGCGAGCCTTCTGCGTACTCGCACGGTGGAGGATGTGGTGGCGGCCGGTTGCCGTCCTTGGGCCCCCTGCCCGGAGGGGTCCTCCCCGGATACGTCGGAGGGCGCCGCTTGTTCCGCGGCGCCCTCCGGGCGTTCGTCCCGTGGTCTGTCGTCGGCGCTCGATCGAGCCCCGTCGTTACGCTCTCCCGGCATGCCGGCGCTGGTGTCCCCCTGCGAGGTGCGTCCCTCGTCGGCGGGCGTCTCCCGATCGGCTTCCGAACCCCGCGGGGTCTTCGACCCCTGCTCCCGTGCGGACACCGCTCCGGTCGAGACCACTTCGCTTGGCATGCCTACCTCCCGCGGATCCGCCCGGTGGAGCCGACAGTCCAAGGATCGGCTGCCTCCGGAACGCGTGCGTGTCATCAGGGCCAGTCGCCGACGTGGCCGCCGCGGTCACCTCTCCCACCAGTCTAGTGGCGCCCGCCCTGGCGGGGCGGGAAACGGACCGGACCCCTCATGCGCCGGCGTCTCCGGCGGCCCGATGGTACGCGTAGTGACCCAGGTCACCAGATGCGTCACACCGAGTGCTGGAGTACGTCAACGAGGAAGGACCGTCGCGCTATTCCCACCGTGTGCGCGAGGCCGTCCGGTCAGACCGAGAGGAGGGTGTGCAGCTCCACGTCGGGCAGCTTCTCCCGTCCTCGGAGCGCGGAGAGCTCCATCAGGACGGAGAATCCCACGACCGTACCACCAGCCTTGTGGACCAGCTCCACCGCAGCCCTGCCCGTGCCACCCGTCGCGAGCACGTCGTCGACGATGAGAACACGGCTGCCCGGAGCGATCGCGTCGGCGTGGATCTCGACGGTCGCGGTGCCGTACTCCAGATCATAGGCCTGATCGATGGTGTCCGCGGGCAGTTTCCCGGCTTTGCGCGCCGGCACGAAGCCCGCGCCCAGCGCCATGGCCACGGGGGCGCCGAAGATGAAGCCGCGCGCCTCCAACCCGACGACATGGTCGACACCGAGTCCGCGGTAGGGGGCACAGAGCCCGTCGACCGTGGCGGCGAAGGCCTCCCGATGATTGAGCAGCGGGGTGATGTCCTTGAAGAGGATCCCCTCGTGCGGGAAGTCCGGGACGTCGCGGATGTTGGCCTCGATCAGGGCGAGGTCCGCGTCGGGCGTCACGGTGTCGTTGGGCATGGCGGCTCGGGCCTTCGTTTCAGATGGTTGCGGGTTCGGCTGAAGTCACCGAAGAGCAGCGGTACCGGCCCCGGTTCGCCGGGGCCGGTACCGAAGTCTGTGATGCGCCACCGGCGCGGGAGGAGACCAGTCCGTCGGGTTCCTAGTCCTTGGGCTTGTCGTCGTCGCCGAAGTCGGGACGATCCTCGACCGGAGTGTCGTCGGCGGCGGGGGTGATGACCTCACCGACGCCGGCCTTGAGCATACGGATACGGGTACCCGGAGCGATCTCCAGCAGCACGTCCTGGTCGTGGATCTCCACGATGGTGGCGAAGATGCCCGCCTTGGTCATGACCTCGACGCCGGGGACCAGGGAGGTCTGCATCTGGGTTTCCTGCTGACGGCGCTTCTGGTTCGGGCGCCAGAACAGCAGCCAGAAGACCAGGAGGATCAGTACGAAGGGAAGCAACATGCCGATGATGCTGCCCTCGCCCTCGGGGGCTTCCGCTGCGAGATTGATAAGGCCCTGCACGGGGCGTCCTTCCTGACGTTTCTCGTGGACGACGACTGTTGGTTCATGACAGCCGTGACGACCACCTTTCGGGTCGCCCGACCACGGCGGCCGAATGCGCACCCGGCGTATACAACGCACCAGGATGCCAACTCGTTCCGCCGATGTCGAAACGACACCTCACGGGGTGGTGCCCCGCTCTTGGCCAATACATCCCAGTTTACGTGGCGGGGATCACCACTCACCATCCCCGGGGGGTCGGTGCGCTAACGGTTCGGCCCCGTTTCCACCCGTGGCCCCGTCGCGGCAGGTGAGAGGGGCCTCCGGTGGGGGCTTCAGGGTGTGGCGCCGTTGGTACCCGCGGCGCCGGTGGCGTCGGCCACCGCCTGGGCGGCGCCGAACGCGGCGTCGGGCGGCGGGGTGATCCCCATATGCGTCCAGGCCTGCGGCGTGGCGACCCTTCCCCGGGGGGTGCGGGCCAGGAAACCGGAGCGGACGAGGAAGGGTTCGGCGACCACCTCCACGGTCTCGGCTTCCTCTCCCACCGACACCGCCAGGGTGGACAGCCCCACCGGTCCGCCACGGAAACGGTTCATGAGCACGTCGAGGATGGCCCGGTCCAGCCGGTCCAGGCCCAGCTCGTCCACCTCGTACAGTTCCAGGGCGGCGTGGGCGTTGGCCAGGGTCAGCTGCCCGTCGCCGCGCACCTCGGCGTAGTCGCGGACCCGGCGCAGCAGGCGGTTGGCGATCCGGGGCGTACCGCGCGAACGCCCGGCGATCTCGCGGGCGGCCTCCTCGTCCAGGGGGGCGCCGAGCAGCCCCGCCGACCGGTGCAGAATGCGTTCCAGCTCGGCGGGTTCGTAGAAGTCCATGTGGGCGGTGAACCCGAACCGGTCGCGCAGCGGGGCGGGCAGCATCCCGGCCCGCGTGGTGGCTCCGACCAGGGTGAACGGGGCGATGTCCAGGGGGATGGCGGTGGCGCCGGGACCCTTGCCGACCACGACGTCGACCCGGAAGTCCTCCATGGCGACGTAGAGCATCTCCTCGGCGGGACGGGCCATACGGTGGATCTCGTCGAGGAAGAGGACCTCGCCCTCTTGAAGGGTGGAGAGCACCGCGGCCAGGTCACCGGATCGTTCGATGGCCGGCCCGGAGCTGATGCGCAACGGGGCGCCGAGTTCGGCGGCGATGATCATGGCCAGGGTGGTCTTGCCCAGACCGGGACCGCCGGACATGAGGATGTGGTCGGGGGCGCGATTCCGACGCTGCGCGCTGTGCAGGACCAGGGACAGCTGTTCGCGGACCCGTTCCTGACCGACGAACTCGTCCAGCACCCGGGGGCGCAGCGCCCCCTCGATGCGGAGTTCGTCGACGTCGGCCTCGGGTGAGACCGCCTCGCGTTCGTGCACGGGGTTCTCCTTCGGGCCTTAAGCGCGGCTGAGCTTGCGCAGGGCGCTGCGCAGCAGGACGGTGACGTCGCTGGTGTCCTCGGCCTCGGCCGCGACGGCGGAGGCCGCCGCCTCGGCGTCCTTGCTGGACCAGCCGAGGTTGACCAGGCCGGAGACGACCTGTCCCCGCCAGGCGCCGTTGGGCTGCGCGGCGGCGGTCTGCTCCGTGCCGGGCAGGGTGCCGTCGGTGCTGATGGGCGCCTCCAGCTTGCCGCGCAGTTCCAGCACGATGCGCTGGGCACCCTTCTTGCCGATGCCGGGGACCCGGGTCAGGGCCGCGGTGTCCTCGGTGTGGACGGCTTGACGGAGGCTGTCGGGGCTGTGCACGGCGAGCATCGCCAACGCCAGGCGGGGGCCCACGCCCGAGGCGGTCTGCAACCGCTCGAACAGGTGCTTCTCGTCGTCGTCGGCGAATCCGAACAGGGTGAGGGACTCCTCGCGCACGACCATGCTGGTGGCCAGGGTGCCCTCCTCCCCCACGTGCAGTCGGGACAGGGCGGAGGGGGTGCACTGGACGGTCATGCCGACCCCGCCGACGTCGATGACGGCGCTGCCCGCGCCGCGTGCGGCCACCCGGCCGGTGAGGAACGCGATCATCGTTTTGTTGGGCGTGGAGACCCGGTCCTTCAGGGCCGGGAGGAAACGCCCTCTCCTTTCCAGGTGTAGCCGTAGCCGTCCGCTCGTTGGAGCAGACGCACGTGCTTGTAGCGGATGCCTTGGACGGTGCCTTGGGTGGTGGTGATGTTGAAGCTGCCCGAGGCGCGTACCGCGACCCGGCCGGTGTGGACCCCGGCTTTCTTGCCCTGGGGGACCACGGCCCGGACCAGATCGCCGGTGGTGAACCCGAAGAACCCCTTGGTTCGGGGCAGTCGCAGGCGTGGGAACCCGTGCTTGTCGGGCCGGGTGCGGGCGTAGGAGCCCCGGCCCGTACACCCGGCGACCAGTACGGTGTAGATGGTCTCGGTGACGGTATCGACCTCGCCCACGGCCAAGGCGTCCAGGGTGTGGGTTTTGGGCAGGTGGTTGCGGGTCCGGTTCCACTTGGTCCGACCACCCGAACCGACATGGGCGGGCAGACGTTGATCCAGAGCCCGCCACAGCGCCCATCGGGTGGACTGCACCGCCGCCGCGTCCCGAAGCGGAGCCTTCGCTCGCGCCAGAATCCGCGCTAGGAGGCGCGTGTTGGTAACGAACTCCCCCACCGGCCGGTCGCCTTTGGTCCGGTTGCAGGGCACGCACGCCAACACCAGGTTGGACACCCGGTCCGACCCGCCACGGGAGCGCGGGTGGACGTGGTCCAGGTTGAGTGGTGTATCGGTGACCCCGCAGTACACACAAGCACGGTCGAACTTGGCCAGCAGGTACTCACGAACCTCATAACCGTGCAGGGCGCCCCGCTGGTACTCCACCCCTTCCAACGGCCGTCCTGCGGACAGGACGTGGGTGTCAAAAGCGACCCGTTCCACATGCACCGCCCGCACCGGCGCCCACCGGGTCAGCCGGTCCACCCAAGCCGTGGTGGTCTCCACCCGATGTCGCAAGGACGGGGGCAGCCACCCCTCGGGCCGGGAGCGGTTGGCGAAGCGTGGGGCGCGGTGACGCAGGTTCCGAGAACGACGCCCCCGACGGTAGGCGGAGCGTTGCCCCATCTTCTTGCGGATCTGCGCGCCACGGTGGTCGAGCTGGATGCCGTACCGGCCGCGACGCTCTCCGGCCTGGTGGGTGAACACGGCAATGCCGGTGTGTTTGCTGCCCGGATCGATACCGACCTGGACACCATCGACCACGGAGGTGTCGATGGTGCGGTCCTTCAAACGGATGGTGAAGGGGGTGTGCCGGGCCACGACCGCCCGACCCTTGGACAGGAGCTTGCGGGCTCTGGCCGGGTGACAGGGCTGAAGCGGGACCTGGTTCTTGTCCAGGACGAAGACGGACGGGTGCCGCTCACGCGGCCTCTCCCCAGCCAGGGGCCGGGTGGTGACGCCACCGACATCAGGTGAGATATCGGTGGTCTCCCCTCGCACATGGTCCGCACCGGGTACCACCGTGGGGTGGTGTCGGAGTCCCGTTTCGTACCCGATCCGGGGCTTGTCTGCTGACTCCGATTCCAGAGCCACCTGCTGAGGAAGTACAGGTGGGTGGGTCTGCTGTCCTGTGCGGAACGTAGCCATCGAGGTCACCTCCTCGTGGGTGATGGCTGGTGCTGGTAAAGACGGCCCTCAGCCACACGGGGCTGAAAGCCCGGTACTTCAGGACCGGGATCCCTTTACCTGTCATGGGCACCTGGATGGGTACCCGTCTCCTTCCTGGGAGCGGTGTCAGCGGCCACGCGCTCGGCGGGCCAGTTCCACCTTGCGGGCGAAGTCCTGTTGGGCCTGGGCGACCCGGGCCTGAGCCCCGCCGCGCCAGATGTTGCAGATGGCCAGGGCCACGGCGTCGGCGGCGTCGGCGGGTTTGGGCGGGCCGTCGAGTCCGAGGATACGCGCCACCATCGTGCCGACCTGTGCCTTGTCGGCGCGGCCGTTGCCGGTGATGGCGGCCTTGGCCTCGCTGGGGGTGTGGGTGGCGACGGGCAGGCCCCGGCGGGCGGCGCAGACCAGGGCGAGGCCGCTGGCCTGGGCGGTGCCCATGACGGTGCTGAGGTTGTGCTGGGCGAAGACGCGTTCGACGGCCGCCGCGTCGGGTTCGTACTTGTCGAGCCACTCCTCGATGCCGCGTTCGATGCCCAGGAGACGCTGGGGCAGGTCGGTGTCGGGGGTGGTGCGGATCGCGTCGGCCGCGATCAGGCGCAGCGGGCTGCCGATGGATCCCTCGACGACGGCGATGCCGCAGCGGGTCAGCCCCGGGTCGATCCCCAGCACGCGCACGTGGTCACCCTGATTCTCTCACTCGGTCGAACGTTCGTTCGCACCATGCTAGCGGCGTGGGACGACAGCGCCCGCCGCCCCTCACGCGTGTCGACGCTACCGCCCTGGTCGAGTCCGGGGCTGGACAGGAGGCGCAGTGCGGGTTATGTTGTTCTCAGTAAGAGAATTACTCAAGCTGAGCACAACTAAGGGGTCGGAAGTGTCCGAGGGGATCGACCGGCGGTACGACGACGGGGACGAACGCGGGTTCCTGTCCTCCTACGACCCGCACGCCTTCGCGCCCGCCGCGGTGACCGTGGACGTGGTGGCCCTGACCATCCGCGAGGGCCTCCCCCACGTCCTCTTGGCCCGCCGCGCCGCCCACCCCCAACGCGGACTGTGGGCCCTGCCCGGCGGGTTCGTCCGCGCTCAGGACTCCGAGGCCGGACCGGCGGACCCCGACCTTCCGGACGCCGCGCTGCGCGTCCTCACCGAGAAGACCCCGATGCCCGCCGAGATCCACCTGGAACAGCTGGGCACCTACGGAGCGCTCGGCCGCGACCCGCGCATGCGGGTGATCTCGGTGGCGTACATGGTGTTCGCCCCCGACCTGCCCGACCCCGAAGCGGGGCGCGACACCGCCGAAGCCGCTTGGGCGCCCTGGACGGGACAGGAGGGAACGGCCTTCGACCACGCCCGCATCCTCGACGACGCCGTCGAACGGGCCCGCTCCAAACTCGAATACACGTCGCTGGCCACCGCGTTCCTCCCCCCGGCATTCACCATCACCGCCCTGCGCGGGGTGTACGAGGCGATCTGGGGACGCACCCTGCACGCCGCCAACTTCCACCGCAAGATCCTCGCCACCCCCGGATTCGTCGAGGACACCGGTGAACTGGCCGACCGGGGCGGCTCGGGTGGAGGCCGACGCGCCCGCCTGTACCGGGCGGGCGGGGCCGCCCTGTTGCACCCGCCGCTGCTCCGCGGTGCCCAATGACCGGCCCGGAACCGCGAGCCCACGAGACCATCGACTCCGCCCTGCGCCGGGTCGACCTGGCGGCCGGACCCGCCGACCTGTTCGGGCCGCTGCCCGAGGACGGCCGGGTCCCGTCCGCCGCCACCGCGGCCTACCGTCGGCTCGCCCGGCGGCTGCACCCCGACACCGCACCCGCGGAACATCGGGTGGCCGCGGCGCGGGGGTTCATCCGCCTCACCGATTCCTGGCGCCGCTACCGGGACGCGGTCCATGGCGGCCCGGGCCTGAACGATCTGGTCCTGACCACCGAGGAGCGCACCTACCACGTCGATCGCGGTCGTCCCCTGGCCGAAGGCGACATCGCCGACCTGCGCGCGGCGCGCTACCGGGACGGGGACCGGTGGCGGGACGCGGTGCTCAAACTCCCCCGAGCTCCCCGCGACAACGACCTGCTGCGGGCCGAGGCCACCGCGCTGCGGCGTGTCCGTGAACGGGGCGAGCGACGCTACCGCGCGTTCGCGCCCCCACTGATCGGGACGCTCCGACACCGGGACCCGACCACGCGGGTGGAACGGCACGGCAACCTTCTGGGGCGACTGTCGGGGTTCCACGACCTGGCCGAGGTACGGCGCGCGTACCCCGACGGGATCGACGCGAGGGACGCCGCCTGGATGTGGCGCCGGCTGCTGGTGGCGATCGGCAACGCCCACCGCGCCGGGGTCGTGCACGGAGCCGTGGTTCCCGAACACGTCCTGATCCACCCCGAGAAGCACGGTCTGGTTCTCGTGGACTGGTGCTACTCGGTGACCTTCGACGCGACCCGCCGCGCGCCGCACGTTCCGGCGATGGTGCCGCGCCGCGAGGAGACGTACCCGCCCGAGGTCGCCGACCGGCGCCCCGCGCTGCCCGCCATCGACGTGTACATGGCGACGAAGTGCGTGGAGTTCGTGACCGCCGGCCGGCTGCCACGACGGCTGTCGGCGCTCGCGCGGGGCTGCTCGCTGCCGGCACCCCGACGGCGGCCCTCCGACGCGTTCGCCCTGCTCGGGGAGTTGGACGATGCCCTGGAACGGTCCTTCGGGCCGCGTCGGTTCCGCCCCTTCCACATGCCCACCCCCTGAACCCACCTCTCACCACGATCGAAGGAGACCGCCATGGGAAGCAGCCACTGGTCCACCGACGCCTACCACGCCCGACAGGCCTACCGGTCCTCGCGCGGCATCGGCGCGTTCGACTACCACGACAACGCCACCAAGGGCGCGCGCGGCACCTGGAAGCCGCACCCGGACCTGGACCCCCACGGGGTCACCGTCCGCGAGAGCCGCGACTCCGACGCCCACCCGAACTCCCTGGCGGTGTCGGTGCTGTTCGACGTCACCGGCTCCATGGGCGGCGTCCCCCGCGTGCTGCGGACCAAGCTGCCCGACCTGTTCGGGCTGCTGCTGCGCAAGGGGTACGTGGAGGACCCCCAGATCCTGTTCGGCGCGATCGGCGACGCCACGTGCGACCGGGTACCCCTGCAGATCGGCCAGTTCGAGTCCGGCAACGAACTGGAGGACGACCTCGGCAACCTGCTATTGGAGGGCGGGGGCGGGGGTCAGATGACCGAGTCCTACGAACTGGCCATGTACTTCATGGCCCGGCACACCGCCATGGACTGCCTCGACAAGCGCGGTCGGCGCGGGTACCTGTTCATCGTCGGAGACGAGATGGCCTACGGCGCGGTCAAGGCCCGCGAGGTGCGCGAGGTGATCGGCGACGACCTGGCCGAGAACATCGCGTTCCCCGCCATCCTGGACGAGCTGCGACGCCGGTTCGAGGTGTACTACATCATGCCCACCGGCAGCGCCCACTTCCGCGACGACCGGGTCCGCGGGTTCTGGGAGGAGCACCTGGGCCAGAACCTGATCCTGCTGGACGACCTGGACGCGGTGTGCGAGACCATCGCGGTCACCGTGGGCCTGGGCGAGGAGGCCATCGACCTGGACGAAGGTCTGCGGGACCTGGTCGACACCGGGTCGAAGGCCGGCGAGGCCGTCGGCAAGGCGCTGCGACCGCTGTCCCACGGGCGGGGACCGCTCGTCACCGACCCGGGCATGACCGGTCTGGCCGGCGACGGGCCGGGGGTGGACCGGCTGTGAGCGCACACGCGATCGTCGTCGACCTGGGGTTCGGCGACGCCGGCAAGGGGGTGACCGTGGACCTGCTGTGCGCGACCGGTGGGTACGGGGCGGCCGTGCGGGCCAACGGGGGCGCCCAGGCGGCGCACAACGTGGTCACCCCCGACGGGCGGCACCACACGTTCTCCCAGTTCGGGGCGGGCACGCTCGCCCCGGACGGGCCGGTGCCCACCCACCTCTCCCGGTTCATGGTGGTGGATCCGTTCGCGTTGGCCATGGAGGCGGCCCACCTGGCATCGCTCGGTGTCGAGGACCCGTTGTCGCTGGTCACCGTGGACCGGCGGGCGTTGATCAGCACGCCGTGGCACCGGGCGGCCAACCGGGCACGGGAGCGGGCACGGGGCTCGGACCGGCACGGGTCCTGCGGGATGGGCGTGGGCGAGACCATGGCGTACGCCATCGACCACCCCGACCTGGCGCCCACCGTGGGCGACTGCGCCACGCCCGCGCGGTTGCGCCGCAAACTGGTCGCCCTGGCCGAGGCGCTCGGGCCGGAGGCCTCGGGCGAGGAGGGCGGGCCCGACCCGGAGGAATGTCTGGAGGCCTACGCCGCGTTCGCCGACCGGGTCCGTCTGGTGGACGAGACGTACCTGCCCCGGCTGCTGGCCCGGTCCCCGGTGGTGTTCGAGGGGGCGCAGGGTGTGCTGCTGGACGAGTGGCACGGTTTCCACCCGCACACCACCTGGTCCACGACCACCACCGCCAACCCGCTGACCCTGCTCGACGAGGCGGGGCGGCCGGGCGACGCCCGCCGGTTCGGGGTGCTGCGCACCTTCACCACCAGGCACGGGGCCGGTCCTCTGGTGACCGAGGATCCCGTGCTCGCCGCCCGGCTGCCCGACCGGCACAACCGCGACCACCCCTGGCAGGGCGCGTTCCGGGTGGGACATCTGGACCTGGTGGCGGCCCGCTACGCGTTGGCCGCCACCGGCGGGGTGGACGCCTTGGTGGTGACCCACGCCGACGCGCCCACCCGGATCGGACGGGACCTGCTCTGGTGCACCGGGTATCGAGATGGCGCGGGCACACCCATGCGCATCGCTCCGGGCCCGGCCGGGGACCTGGACCGGCAGGCCGCGCTCACCCGGAGACTGGCCGACGCCGACCCGGTCCTCGCCCCGATGCCGGCGGAGCCTGCCGAGGCGATCTCCCACGCCCTGGGTTCACCCCTGGCGGCGGTGTTCTCCGGACCGACCCGTGCCGACGCCCACGTGGTCTCACGGACCTCGAACGACCTGTGGCCGCACCCCCGAGGAGTGCGACCACAGGCGCCGAAGAAGAAGGCCGAGCTCTAGAGCTCGGCCATGACCTCGTCGGGGATGTTCGCGTTGGTGAAGACGTTCTGGACGTCGTCGGAGTCCTCCAGGGCGTCCACCACGCGCAAGATCTTCTTCGCGGTTTCGGCGTCCACCGGGACCTCCATGCTGGGAAGCCAGTTGGAGTCGGCCGAGTCGTAATCGATCCCGGCCTCCTGTAGGGCCGTACGGACCGGGATCAGGTCGGTGGCCTCGCAGATGATCTCGAAGGACTCACCGAGATCCTCGACCTCCTCGGCACCGGCCTCCAGCACCGCCATGGTGACGTCGTCCTCGGTGGTGCCCTCCTTGGGCACGATCACGACGCCCTTGCGGTTGAACAGGTACGACACCGAACCGGCGTCGGCCATGTTGCCGCCGTTGCGGGTGACCGCCACGCGCACCTCGGAAGCGGCGCGGTTACGGTTGTCGGTGAGGCACTCCACCAACAACGCCACCCCGCCGGGGGCGTACCCCTCGTACATGATGGTCTGCCACTCGGCGCCACCGGCCTCCTCACCGGAGCCACGCTTGCGGGCACGTTCGATGTTGTCCGAGGGGACCGAGTTCTTCTTCGCCTTCTGGATGGCGTCGTAGAGCGTCGGGTTGCCTTCGAGATCACCACCGCCGGTGCGCGCTGCCACCTCGATGTTCTTGACCAGCTTGGCGAAGAGCTTGCCGCGCTTGGCATCGATGACGGCTTTCTTGTGCTTGGTGGTGGCCCACTTAGAGTGGCCGCTCATGCGTGTCCTTTCACAATGTCGACGAAGAGGCGATGGATGCGCGCGTCGCCGGTGAGTTCTGGATGGAAGGACGTGGCCATCAGGCCGCCCTGTAGTACGGCGACGATCCTACCGGCCTCGCCCGGCCCCTTGACTTCTCCGAGGACGATGACCCCGGATCCGACCCGCTCCACCCAGGGCGCCCGGATGAACACGGCCTCGAAGGGTCCCCCACCGATTCGGTCGATCGGCACGCGGGCCTCGAAGGACTCCCTCTGGCGTCCGAAGGCGTTGCGGCGCACAGTCATGTCGATCCCACCGACGGTGCGCTGGTCGTCGGTACCGCCGAGGATCTCATCGGCGAGCATGATCATGCCGGCGCAGGTCCCGTAGGCGGGCATACCCGCCGCGACACGTTCGCGCAGCGGCTCCATGAGGCCGTAGCGCAGCGCCAGCTTGGACATGGTGGTGGACTCGCCACCCGGCAGGACCATACCGTCCACGGCGTCCAGGTGCTCGGGGGAAAGGACCCTCACCACGGGCACGTCCAGGGAACGTAGGACGGCGACGTGCTCGGCCACGTCCCCTTGGAGGGCGAGAACACCGATGGTGGGTACAGCGGTCAAGTACGTCCTCATTCGAATGTCCAGCGGAATCGCGATGAAGACGCGGGCGGGGTGCGCCGGTCCCCCACCACACCCCGCCCGCGTCTTCAACGCCGTTACCAGCCTCGACCGGCGTAACGCTGGGAGTCGGGCTGCTCCTCCAGGTTGATGCCGACCATGGCCTCGCCCAGTCCTCGGGAGACGCGGGCGATCACGGCCGGGTCCTCGTAGTGCAGGGTGGCCTGCACGATGGCGTCGGCGCGCTTGGCCGGGTCACCGGACTTGAAGATTCCCGAACCCACGAAGACGCTCTCGGCGCCCAGCTGCCGCATGAGGGCGGCGTCGGCGGGGGTGGCCACACCACCGGCGGAGAACAGCGGCACCGGCAGCTTGCCCAGCCGCGCGACCTCCTTGACGATCTCGTAGGGGGCGCGCAGTTCCTTGGCGGCGCCGAACAGCTCGGGCTCGTCCAGGGTGCCCAGACGCTTGATCTCGCCGCTGATGGAGCGCATGTGGCGGGTGGCCTCGACGACGTTGCCGGTGCCGGCCTCGCCCTTGGAACGGATCATGGCGGCGCCCTCGGAGAGACGACGCAGGGCCTCGCCGAGGTTGGTGGCACCACAGACGAACGGGACGCTGAACGCCCACTTGTCGATGTGGTAGGCCTCGTCGGCGGGGGTGAGGACCTCGGACTCGTCGATGAAGTCGACGCCGAGGGACTCCAGTACCCGGGCCTCGACGAAGTGGCCGATACGGACCTTGGCCATCACCGGGATGGAGACCGCCTCGACGATGCCGTCGATCATGTCCGGGTCGGACATGCGGGCCACCCCGCCGTCCCTGCGAATGTCGGCGGGGACGCGTTCCAGGGCCATGACCGCCACGGCGCCGGCGTCCTCGGCGATCCTGGCCTGCTCAGGGGTGACGACGTCCATGATGACGCCGTTCTTGAGCTGCTCGGCCATTCCGCGCTTGACGCGCTGGGTACCGACGGCGTCGTCGGAGCTGTTCGTTGCGTTGTCAGCCACGGTGGTGGGCTCCTGTTTTCGTCTGCTGATCGGGGGATCGGCCCTGATGCGAGGGCCTCGGTGCAGATCCCCATCCTAGTCAGGGCCGTTTCGGGACCTTTGACCAGATAGGTGTTTGTCGCCGGATGCCCGCTCCACGGTGGAACCGCGGGGGGTCGGCCGCGGGTGGGCGGCCTCGGGCGCCTGGTCGTCCATCTCGAAGAAGTCGGGCAGGGCGGCGGTGCCCGCCAGACGCAGGAGCCGAACGAGTCGGGAACGGCGTGCGCGGCGGGTGTCGCCGACCGCGTCGTTGTGGAACACGCGGGCGAGGTGGACCCCGCGGGCCGCGACCCGCACCTCCTGGGACTCCCGGCCGGTGGTGAGGGCGGTGCGTGTACCCAGGGTTTCGCGCAGGGTCGCCGACAAGGCGCTCTCGGCGAGCTCCCGGTGGGGGGCGTCGGCTCGGCGAACCCGGTTGGCGGCCTCCCTGAGTCCGACCGACGCCTCGGTGCCGAGGTGGCCGGATGCGGCCAGGTCGAGGACGGCGGCGGCTCGGCGGAGCAGGGCGACGTCCAGCGCCGCGCGCGCGGTCTCCACACGGTGGTGGAGCCGGTCCAGTCGGGTGGCTCGCCAGGACAGGTAGAAGCCGATCAGGGCCAGGACCAGCAGGACGGCGACCACCGTGCCCACGAAGGAGACGTCATCGCTCAGGATCGCTCACCCCTGCGGTACGGGACGATGGCGGGCACCGAGCAGGACGGTCTCGTACACGTGGGCGATGTCCGCGGCGACGGTGTCCCAGTCGTAGGCGCGCACGGTGGCGCGGGCCGCACGAGAGAGTTCCGCGCGCCGGTCGGGGTCGTCGAGCAGAACGGCGGCCCGTTCGGCCAGGTGGTGGGGGTCGGCCACCCGGAAGAGCTCTCCGGCCGCGCCGCCGGCCAGGACCGCGTCGAACGCGGGGATGTCGCTGGCGACGATGGCGGCGCCGGCGGCCATCGCCTCGGTGAGGACGATGCCGAAGCTCTCCCCGCCCAGGTTGGGTGCGCAGAAGACGTCGGAGGAATGGTAGGCGCGGACCTTGTCGTCATCGTCGAGTCGACCGAGCGAGACCACGCGTTCGCGCAGGTCGTCGGGGACCCCGGACAGGTCCGGTCGGCCGGGACCCGCCAGGAGCAGCCGTAGGCCCGGCCGGTGCGGGGCCAGGTGGGTGAAGGCCTCGATCAGCACCCCCAGGCCCTTGCGGGGTTCGTCCAGGCGGCCGAGGAAACCGATGGAGCCGCCCTCGCCGGGCCACCCGGGCAGCGGTCGCGCGCGCGTGAAGCGACGTACCGACACCCCGTTGGGGATCAGCACGGCGTCGCCGCCCACATGTTCGACCAGGGTGCGTCGCGCGGCCTCGGACACCGCGATTCGGGCGTTGATCTTCTCCAGGGCGGAGCGCAGGGCGGTGGAGGTGGCCGACATCGCCCGCGAACGCGGGTTGGAGGTGTGGAAGGTGGCGACGATGGGGCCGTCCGTCGACCAACAGGCCAGCAGGGAGAGGCTGGGCGCGGCCGGTTCGTGGACGTGCAGGACATCGAAGTCGCCCTCGGCGAGCCAGCGGCGAACGTGCGCGGAGGCGCGGGGGCCGAAGCGGATGCGGGCCACCGAGCCGTTGTAGGGCACGGGGACGGGTCGCCCCGCCGAGACGAGGTAGGACGGTGTCGGGTGCTCGGGGTCGCCCACCGGGGCCAGCACGGACACGTGGTGGCCCATGGCGATGAGCGCCTCGGCGAGGTCGCCCACGTGCTGTTGGACCCCGCCCGGCACGTCCCAGGAGTAGGGACACACGACCCCCACACGCATCTTCACCCGGATCGGCTCCGGTCCGCCTCGTGGTCGGAACCGAAGACCGCCTGGAGCATGTGCCAGTCCTCGGGGTGTTCGGCGATGGCGCGTTCGAACACCCGCGCCAGCGCCTGGGTGGTGTCCTGCACCCGTTCGGCTCGGGTGGGCGCCTCGGCGACGGGGATCTCCTCGTGCACGCGGATGTTCCAGTACGGGCCGTCGTACCAGAGGGAGACCGGCATCAGGGCGGCGCCGGTGTTCAGGGCCAGGGCCGCGGGGCCGGAGGGCATGCGCGCCTTCTCCCCGAAGAAGTCCACCTCCAGGCCGGTGCCGTGGAGGTCACGGTCGGCGAGCAGGCACACCAGGCCGCCCTCGCGCAGGCGCCGGGCGAGAACGCCGACGGTGTTGGCGCCACCTCCGGTGAGCGGCAGTACCTCCATGCCCAAGGACTCACGGTAGGAGGTGAAGCGCCGGTAGAGGCTCTCCGGACGCAGTCGCTGGGCGACGGTGGTCAACGGGGTACCGCGGGCCGCGATCCACGCACCGGCGTGATCCCAGTTGCCCATGTGCGGCAGGGCGGCGACCACACCCCGGCCGGAACGGATGTGCTCCTCCAGGACCTCCACACCGCGCTGTCGGGTGTGGGAGAGGATGTGGTCACGACCCATGGCGGGCAATCGGAAGAGTTCGTAGTAGTACCGCATGTAGGAGCGCATACCGGCCTTGGACAACGCTCTGAGCTGGGCTTCCGTGGCGTGGGGGCCGACCAGCCTGCGCAGGTTGCGTTCCAGCCCCCTGGTGCCGCCCTCGCGAGCGCGCCAGGAGCGGTCGGCGATCAGTCGGAACACCTCCCGCCCGACGCTCTCCGGTGAGCGGCGGACCAGCGACCACCCGGCAGCGTAGGCCAGGTCGGCCATGCGTTCGTCCACGTCGTGCTTCCTCGTCCCGCCTCTTCGTCGCTTCGATGCCCGGCCGTGTGGCTCAGGCCTCGTTGTCGGCCTTGCTGTCGGAGCCCTCGCCCTGTTCGCCGGCGAAGTCGGGGTCGTTGAGCCGGGCGCGGGTCTCGATCAGCCTCTGGAGGATGGTGATGAGACTCATCCCGGCCAGGAGCCACAGGCCACCGGCGAGGATGTAGGGCACCCCGAGTTCGCTCAGACCGACCGCGACCAGGATGATGACCAGCCGTTCGGTGCGTTCGGCCACACCGACGTCGCAGTTGACGCCCAGTCCCTCCGCGCGCGCCTTGATGTAGGACACCATGAACCCGCTGATCAGGCAGAACAGGGTGAGCCCCGCGAGCATCGGATCGTCGCCCTCACCGACGAACCACCACATGAGTCCGGCGAGGATGGCGGCGTCGGCGACCCGGTCGAGGCTGGAGTCCAGGAAGGCACCGAAGGCGCTGGCGCTGTCCTTGGCCCGGGCCAACGCACCGTCGAGCATGTCGAAGAGCGCGAAGACGGTGATGACCACCGATCCCGCGTAGAGCTGGCCGCGGGGATAGAAGTACAGGGCGCTGACGACGACACCCGCGGCACCGACGATGGTGACGATGTTGGGCGTCAGGCCGATCCGGGCCAGGCTCCGACCGAGCGGAGCGGTGACCCGGGAAATCATGGGACGAAGGATTCTCAGCATGTCTTCTTGTGATCGTAGGGCGGGAACGGTCGTGGGGGTGGGAGCCGCTACCCGCTGGGGGTGGCGCTTCACCGGATCCGCCGTCTCACGGCTCGGGTCCGGGACCGGTCGGGGTCACCCCCGTGGCCAATGTTCGGAGAGCCGGACCCGGGTCTGCTCCAACATCTCGGGCAGGATCCTGGTGTCGCCGATCACCGGCATGAAATTGGTGTCGCCGCCCCATCGGGGCACGATGTGCTGATGGAGATGGGCGGCGATCCCGGCTCCGGCCACCGTACCGAGGTTCATTCCGACGTTGAAGCCCTGCGGGCGGTAGGAATCGGTGAGCGCCCGGATGCCCGCCTGGGTGAGGATCGCGACCTCGGCCGTCTCGTCCTCGTCCAGCGCGGTGTAGTCGGGGACGTGTCGGTAGGGGCAGATCAGCAGGTGGCCGCTGTTGTAGGGGTAGATGTTGAGGACGACGTAGGCGGTCTTGCCACGGGCCACGACAAGGCCTTCGGAGTCGGTCGCTTCGGGGGCCCGGCAGAACGGGCAACCGTCCTCGGCGCGGGGCCCGGTGGGCTTGCCCTCACCCTTGATGTAGGCCATGCGGTGCGGGGTCCAGAGCCGTTCCCGACCGTCGGGGACTCCGGTCCCCGCCCCGGGCGGGGTCACGTTGTCGGGCTCGTCGTCGGCGCCGCGCATGGCTCGTCCGTTCCCTCGATGACCGTTTTCGTGCGTCTCATCCCAGCATAGAAGCGCGATGGAGCGCCCACGTCGGGGCACACGGGGCCCGTGTGCCCCGCTCCGAGGACTACAGGCCGAGCAGGGCGCGCAGGTGGCGCGGGGGCGGGGCTCCATGGGCGAGCATGGCGTCGTGTCGTGCCCGCTCCGACAGCTCGGGCCGGGCGACCCCCAGGTCACGGGCGATGTCGGCGACCTCGGCGTGCCCGACGTAGTAGGTGGACAGCTGGGCGCTGGTCAGTTCGGCCCTGCGCCACTTGCCGTGGGCCTCGCCCTCCTCCTGGTGTCCGCGCTCGACCATCAGGGCGATCGCCTCCGGCCGGGTGATGTCCTTGGTGTGCACCCGAACGTCGAGGATGGCGTTGAGGATCATGCGCAACCGCATCTTGAGCTGGACCAGGCGCAGTGCCAGGTTCTCGCGGCGGGCGGCGGCGTCGGAGCCGTCGGTCCATCCGTGCCCGGCCAGGACCGCTTCGGCGTGCACCGCCCACCCCTCGACGAACGTGCCGCTCCACAGCACCCTTCCCACCCGGGTCGGGCCCTCGTGTCGGGCGGCGTGGGCCAGTTGGAGCGCGTGTCCGGGCAGCGCCTCGTGGGCCATGAGGTTGCGCAACAGAACACCGTTGTACTCGCGGAAGAACGACTCTCGGCGTTCGCGGGGCCACTCCGCGGGCGGCGGGGCGACCGCGACCAGGGTGGGCAGTTCCGCCACGCGCGGGTCCAGCGGACCGGGCGGCTCGCAGTAGGCCACGGCCACGCCACGACGCGCCTCGGGCATCGGCACGACCCGCACCGGGTCGTCGTGCACGGTGACCATGTCGAGTTCGCGCACCCGCCGGTAGAGGTGCCGCAGGGCCTCTTCGGCGATGGGTCGGATCGTGTCGGCGTCGGTGGCGTTCTCACGGGCCAGGGCGGCCAGGACCTCGGCGGCCTGTCCGGGACGGCGAGGGCGGTCCTCGTACTCCGCGGCGACCTCCGCCAGTTCCTCCTCGGTGGCGATGAGGTCGCTCTCGGCGCGCACGCGCAGGGCGTCGGGAGAGAGTTCGGAGTCCAGGGTGTACCAGAGCCGGGCGGCGAAGATCCGCTCCCCCAGTCGCGGATCGGCGGTGGCGAACTCGTTCTCCGCCCGCAGCCACGAGGTGTACTCGTCCACGGCCGCCAGGGCCGCCTCACGGGCTCCCTCCAACCGGGAAGGCCGGCTGGACGCGGTGGCGGCCAGCGCCGGCAGTTCGTCGGTGAGCAGGGTGCGGGCACCCGCCAGTTGGGCCAGGGCGGTCTCGGCGTGTGCACGCGGGATACCCGGCCCCTCGGAGAGACGCTCCCGCGCGGTGGCCAGGTAGTCGGGAAGGGCCGAGCAGCGGGCGGCCAGTGCCTCCAGACGCTCCGGCAAAGGCAGGGAGTCGCGGTCGAGGAGGACGTACAGGGACTCGCCCGGCGCGTAGGTCAGGGGATCCCAGGTGTGGGGGCGCAGTTCGGCGGTGTGCCAGAGGTCGGCGGACACACGCGAACGCAGGACCTCCAGGTCGACCGAGTCCTCGGTCGGCAGCAGGTCCTGGTCGATCTCGTCGAGGGAACCGAGTGCGTCGGTGAGTGTGGCCACGCGGCGCGTGTCGGCCTCGACCGTGTGGTCGGTCAACCGATGGGCGCCACCGGCGTCACCGAGGTCCAACGCCCATTCGGGGGCGTCGTCCAGCAACGCGTCGAGCACCCCCTCGGCGACCTCACGGAACCGTCGGGTCATCGCAGCGGCGTCGGAGGAAGAGCTCATCCGGCCATGATGCCGGCACGGACGCCCGGTTCCCGACAGACGGGAACCGGGCCGTGCTCGTGCGGGACCCCGGCCCGGGAGTGATCCCGGTCACCGCCAGGAGTTCTGGCCCCCGGTGGATGTGGGCTGTTGCCCTGCGGCGCCCTCGGGGTCCCCCACCGTGATGGCGTGCTCGACGAGGGTGATGAGCGTCGACTTGGTGGAGGCCTTGTCACGGGCGTCCACCTGGACGATGGGGATCTCCGGGCTGAGCGTGAGCGCATCCCGGACCTCGTCCGCGGCGTGGGGGTAGTAGCTGTCGAACCCGTTGATCGCGACGATGAAGGGCAGACGCGCCTCTTCGAAGTAGTCGATCGCGGGGAAGCAGTCCGCCAGCCGGCGGGTGTCCACCAGCACGACGGCACCGATGGCGCCCTTGACCAGGTCGTCCCACATGAACCAGAACCGGTGCTGTCCGGGGGTACCGAACAGGTACAGGATCAGGTCCGAGTCGAGGGAGACGCGACCGAAGTCCATGGCGACCGTGGTGGTCTGCTTGTCCGGCGTCTTGGCGAGGTCGTCCACACCGACGCTCGCGCTGGTCATGACCGCCTCGGTCGTCAGCGGCACGATCTCGGAGACGGAGCCCACGAATGTCGTCTTCCCGACACCGAAGCCCCCGGCGACGACGATCTTGACCGACGTCATCGCGTTTCCCCCAGCACCGCCTTCCTCGGCTGGGCTAGAGCTTGCGAAGTCCACTGAGCACCCTTTCAAGCAGGTTGGTGTTGGGGCGAGCTTCGTTATCGAGCGAAGACCTGATCTGGACCAGTCCCTGCTCGGACATGTCCGCCACAAGCACCCGCGCCACACCGAGAGGCATCCGCAACAACGCGGAGATCTCCGCTACGGACCGCCATTCCCGGCACAGGTCACTGATCGCCTGCCATTCAGGCGTCAGCATGCCCGACTCGTTCCGGGCCGCTTCGGTGGCCGAGATCAATGCTTCCAGTGGAAGCTGAGACTTCGGCTTGGTACGGCCCTTGGTGACCGCGTACGGACGCACCAGCGAACTGGGTGCGCTCCCCGGCGCGGGTCGTTGGTCAAACGGTTGTTGGATTGGTCGAGGAACATCTCCGCCGCCCGGCACGGCCGGCATCCCACCCGTGGGGGGATGGCCCGGCTGTTGACCGAACCACGAGGCGCTCCCGGCATCTCTACTGTGAGGTGCCACCACTTCCTCCTGTCGGTGGTGGATCAGTGGATTCCCGAGGTCCGCGCCGTTGGTGTCAGCGCCCTCCCGGCCCGCTCGACGAGCAGGGTCATCTCGTACGCGACCAACCCGAGGTCGCTTTCGGCCGCCGCGAGGACCGCGAGACAAGAGCCGTCGCTGATGGCCATGATGAGCATCAGCCCCCTCTCCATCTCCACGACGGTCTGAGCGACCGCTCCACCCTCGAACACCCGGGACGCGCCCTGTGTCAGGCTGGACAGGCCGGAGGCGATGGCCGCCAGCTGGTCCGCCCTGTCGGTTGGGAAGCCCGCGGACGACGCCAACGGAAGGCCGTCCGAGGAGACGACGATCGCGTGGGCGACATCGGGTACCCGGTCGGCAAAGTCAGTGATCAACCAGTTGAGTTCATTGACCTGTCGACTCATCTGATCTCCTGTCCAAGTTCGCCGGTCGGTCTTTCGGCACTGCTACCGCCGGCACGGCATGTGACAGCACTGCCTCTGCGAACTGCCCGGCCCCTCCCGTGGGGGAAGCCGGGAGTCTGGTGTTCTGTTCTCGTCAAGTGACGGGTGTGGTGCGTCCGAGAAGCTCGATAGATGCTATTGCATCCAGCTTCCCGGAATAAGAGGGACCCCGTCCCACCACTGGCCACGTGGGTCACTCCTCCACCGGACTGTCTCCGCGTCGGTTACGCCCGTCCCGGACGCCCTTCTGCAGTCCCGAGAATCGGTTGCGGACGTGGTCCGCGCTTCGTGTGGGCATCTGCTTGAAGTTCTCCGGTTTGGGCGCGGTCCCAGGGACAAGGTTTGCCTTGGGAACTCGTTTTGGCAAGCCCGAGGTGGTCAGACCACCCGCGAGCGGCTCGGCGGCGGTGCGTGCGGCCTTCCAACCGCGGTCGGCGGCGGAGTTCCAATCCTGCTCGGAACCCTGGTTCTGTTCGGTCCGCGGGCTCTGTTCGACCCTCGGAGCCGTCTCCCGGGCCGCGGGACGGCTCTCGGGCGCCGGCACCTGCTGGATCGGGCCGGTCTCGGTGGCGTCCACGGTGGGGCCACCGCTGCGGCGCTTGAACCAGTTGGATTCGATCGCGTCGAAGATCGGCAGCGAGTCGGAGCCCTCACCGGCGGGCGTGGGAGGCACAACGGTGTTGTTCGGCCCCTGGGCGCCACCATAGCGGCGCGAGAGGTAGGCGGTGGAGCCGTATCCCTCGCGACCGTCACCGATCCCGCTGCGGCGGCCACCGGTCTCGTTGGGGTCGGCCTGACGCGGCTGCTGTGACTGCTCCGGACGGGCCGGCGCGGGGTCCCAGGCGGAGACCGCCGGGAACGACT
The DNA here is from genome assembly GCF_900143625.1 of Nocardiopsis sp. JB363. Lineage (GTDB taxonomy): Bacteria > Actinomycetota > Actinomycetes > Streptosporangiales > Streptosporangiaceae > Nocardiopsis. Next base: position 27,516 of record NZ_FRFF01000078.1, on the reverse strand, counting down.
CGGTGCTGGCGTCGTCGTAGCGCTCGGCGCCTTGGCCGGCTCCGGTGTCGAACGCACCCCTGCTGTGGGTCCCGGTATCCGTGGGAGCGGCGTCGCCACGGCTTCCGAAGACGTCGTAGGACTCGGTCTCCTGCCGCTCGGCCTCGGTGGGCCGGCGGAAGGCACCGGTGTCGGGGCCCGGGCGGCGGAACGCGCCGCTGTCCGGGCCGGCGAACGAGCCGGTGTCGGTCTTGCGGGGCGCCGGGTCGAACAGGCTGCGGCCGGTCGGTTCCGGCTGCGGCTCGTCCTCTTCGGGCGTGTCGTAGGGGTCCACCACGGACCCGGCGCTGTTGTCGAAGGCGCCGTTGGTGGGCGAGAGCCCCTGGGCCCGGTTCGGCGGATCCCAGACCGAAGTGGTGTCACCGCTCCTGTCGGTGTTCCACAAGTCCTGGCCGCTGGGCGGGTGCTCGTCGGTGCGGGCACCGCCGGGCGTGCGCTTGGGCAGGCCGCCCATGTCGCCCGGGGCGGCGCCTGCTCCGTCCTGGTTCTCCCAGGGATCGCCGGGCTCCTGCGCCGCCGGGGAGGCCGCGAAGGCCGCCTGGGCGTCGGCGAAGGTGTCGGGCGTTCCCGCGGAGAGCTCGGGACGGGCGTTGGGACCGCCGAGGGCGTGCTGACCGTCGACCGGGGTGATGAGCAGGTCCGGCGGGAAGGTCACGACCGCGGTGGTACCGCCGCCGTGCGCCTCCTTCAGGTTCATCTTGATGCCGTGGCGGTGCGCCAGGCGCGAGACCACGAACAGACCCATGCGGCGCGAGACCGCGACGTCGATGACCGGCGGTGCGGCCAGGCGGGCGTTGATCGCCGCCAGGTCCTCCGGCGCCATGCCGATACCGCTGTCGGTCACGTCGACCTGGACGGCTCCGTTGTCCAGGCTCTTGGCGCTGATGAGCACCTCGGTGTCGTGCGGGGAGAACGCGGTGGCGTTCTCCACCAGCTCGGCGACGAGGTGGATGACGTCGTTGACCGGACGGCCGAGGACCGAGATGTGGGAGGGGGCGCGCACGTTGACGCGCTCGTACTGCTCGACCTCGGAGACGGCGCCACGGAGGACGTCGACCAGCGGGACGGGCTGGGCCCACTTACGGGTGTTGTCCTGGCCGGACAGAACCAGCAGGTTCTCGTTGTTACGGCGCATACGCGTCGCGAGGTGGTCCAGCTGGAAGAGGTCGGACAGGCGATCGGAGTCCTGCTCGGACTGCTCCAGACCGTCGATCAGACGCAGCTGCCGTTCCACCAGGGTCTGGCTTCGACGGGACAGGTTGACGAACATCGCGTTGACGTTGCTGCGCAGTGCGGCCTCGTCGGAGGCCAGTGTCAGGGCGACGCGGTGAACGTCGTCGAAGGCACGGGCCACCTCGCCGATCTCGTCGTGGGTGTCGACCTCGATGGGCGTGACCTTGACGGTGTCGGGGACCGTACCGGCCTCCTGCATCCGGTTGATCGCGTCCGGCAGGTCGCGTTCGGCGACGCGACGGGCGCCGTCCTCCAGGATGCGCAGCGGGCGCACCAGGGAACGGACCACCAGCGAGGTGAGGATGAAGACGGCCAGGAGCACGCCGGCGACGATCACGAGGTCCATGATCGTGCGGAGCAGGGCTGCGGCGCGCAGATCGTTGGCGTCCTCGGCGATGCCCTCGGCCAGACCGGTCTCGACCAACTGGAGACGTTCCAGAGCGACGTCGGCGATGGCCTTGTAGTCGTCGGGACCGTCGTTGGCGGTCACACCGGTGAGGTCGTCCCCGCGCTCGGCGCGGTACATGACGCGCATGCGCATGGTGGAGACCTGGCTGACCTCCAGGCCGGTGAAGTTCTCGTCGAAGATCGCTCGCTGGTCCGGGCTGGCCGCTTGGACGAAGTTGGAGATCTCGTTCTCGTAGCGGGCCCGGCTGGAGTCGATGGCCTCGGAGATACCGCCGGTCATCGAGTTACGCGCCAGGGAGTGTCCCATGAGCGCGGTCTCGTAGGAGAGCTGGTCCCGCGAGTTCGACAGTGCGGTGAGGGCTCGGACGCTCTCCCGCAGGTCAGTGTCGTCGGTCTCGTCCGCGATCGTCTGGTTGAAGTCCGCCAGGGACCGGACGATGGTGCGGTACTTGGTGACCACCGGAAGGACCGTGATGCGGGTCTCGTCCACCTCGGTGCGCAGGGCTTCGAGGGTGGCAAGCTGGCTGCGCATCGTGGAGAGGCGGCCTTGGGCCAGTTCCCCGTCCATCTCGCCCATGTCATCGAGGCGAGCGGTCAGCGTGCTTTGGAGATCGCGGGAGGAGTCCCGCTCGTCGTCCAGCTCCTGACGGAGGGAGTCCGAACGGCTGCTCGGGTCCGCGCTGTCGGAGATGTAGACCGCGCTGGCCGTGCGCTCATGGCCCAGCTGGTTGGCCAACTCCACGATGAGGACACCGACTTCGGCTCTGTCCTCGATATGCGCGTGGGTGACGGTGGAGACCGAGGCCTCGTAGACCCTCAGACCACCGAGCGCGAGCGCAACGGCGGTGGGGATGACGATGAGGGCCACCAGTCGGGAGCGCACCCGCCAGTTACGTGGCCGCCACCAATTGGCTCTGCGCTGGGGCGTGGCGTCGGCGCTGTCGGCCTGTGCGGCCTCGCTCTGCGCGCCGGCCCCGTATTTCGTCGCTCGTGTCGACACGGACCCTCGCAACCTTTCGTGTCACCGCCTCGAACGGCTGTTGAACCCAGGGGTTGGACCGCTCCGCACCGGAAAATCGGTTTAGACCACATGGTCCACCAGATACAGGAAGCGGTGGGAGTGTGGGGAGATGTGAAGACTGTCCGCCGGACTCGCCTGGGAGGAGAGGAGCCGCGCACCCAAAAGTTTTTCGAGGTGCGCGTGCGGTGGATAGCGTATCAATGGGCGCGAAGCACTCGCTTCGGTCGTTTGGCACCGAACGGCAAGATCATCTCCGTTTACCCGAGGACATAATGCCCCCTACGTCTACATTATGACCAATCGGCCAGGTCAGGCAGGGAGACCGAAACCACCTCAGACATTGAGGTAACTATTTGGACACACCCCCCACTTCGTCACCAAGAGCGACGACTCGTGACATCGTGGCAGGACACACACGCAGGTCCGGGGGGAGTTTCGGGAATGCGCACCACGCCACATCCAAAAGCGGGTACCCACCGTGATGATTCCGGCACCGTGGGCTCTTTCTTTCCCTCTGTGCGGGCCTGTACGCCCGGGAACGTTCCGGTTATGGGTCTGCTCCCCTTGAGTGTCGCCCTGCTCTGCACGCTCTCCCTCGCCGCCCCCGCCAGGGCCGAACCCGCCGACGAACTCCAGGCCCTGCGGGTCGAACTCGCCACAGCTCGATCCGAGGTCGCCACGCTCCGTGACAAAGCCACGGAGAAGATCGGACTCTACAAGGAGGAGTCCGAGCGGCTGGAGGAGGCGACCGAAACCCGGAAGGCCGCCGATCGACGGTCGGAGACGGCGGTCGAACGTCACGAGGACCGTCGCCTGAGCACGGCCAGGCAGGCCGCCGGCGCCTATAAGGGGGCCGACCTGAGCATCACCCGAGCCTGGAGTGGCCCCGAGGGGCCCGTGGGGCTTCTGGAACGCGGCGCCTACCTCACCCTGCTCGGCGAACACCGTTCCGCGGACCTGGACCGGTCAGAGGCCGCCCAGGTGGCCGCGGACACCCTGGCCGAGGCCGCCGGCACGGCCGAGGATGAACAGGCCGAGGCGACCGAGGCCGCGGACGAGGCCCGTGAGGACGCGGAAGAGGCGATCGAGAAGCAGGAGGAACGTGCGCGGGAGCTGCTCGAACAGCAGACGGATCTGGAGGAGCGCCGCGACGAGGTCCTGGCCGACACACGGGAGGTCCCCCGGCCGGAGGAGGCCGAGGAAGCACACCGGAGCGGGTGCGGCGAAGGCGGGGCCGATGGTCTGGAGAACGGCCGCGTCCCGGACGCGATGCTGTGCCCGCTCCCCCAGACCGGGGAGACCCTGCGCTCCGACGCCGCCGAGGCCTTCATCGATCTGGACGACGCCTACCGTTCCGAGTTCGGCCGCCCGGTGTGCGTGACCGACTCCTACCGGCCCTACCACGAGCAGGTGCGACTCTTCCAGGAGATGCTGCCCGGCATGGCCGCCCGACCCGGTACGAGCGCGCACGGGCTGGGCGTGGCCGTGGACCTGTGCGGCGGTGTCAACGAACCCGAGACCGTCGAGCACCACTGGATGCTCGACCACGCCCCCGAGTACGGCTGGGACAACCCCGAGTGGGCGCGCGGTGGTTTCGAACCCTGGCACTGGGAATACACGCCCTGATCAGACCTGGGAGCCGACCCTGACCTCGAAGGTGCCGAGCTCGCCCACGTCGACGAACAGCTCGTCGTCGGCCTCCAGGGTCGGCGTGACGACCGAGAGCAGCGCCCGTACCCGACCGGGCCCGCGGGCCAGCCACTCGTCCTCCAGGTCGATCCGGCCGCGACCGTTCTCCTTCTCCTCCACGGAGGTGAAGGTCTCCACCGCACCACCGACGATTTCGTCCGCGGTGGTCAGGACCGGGCCCAGCATCAGCTGAACCGCGTCCCCGGCGCCGTCCAGCCACAGGCAGGCGGGGGTGTAGGCCAGGGCCTCGCCTTGGCCGACGGTGAGCGCGGCCACGCCCACACAGGCGGTGCGGGCCTCCGAGAGCACGATGTCGTCGACGCCGCGCACCAGTTCCGGATGGATCTCCAGTTCCCGGTCGCCCATGCGGACCGGGACCAGGGCGGTGGGCGCGACCGGGGCGCACATCCGCGCCTCCGGTTCCACGATGATCTCGATGGCGTGCGCGACGGCACGGTCGTGGGCGGCCTCCAGGACCGCCGGGCCGCCCTCCAGCAGCCGACCCAGGTCGCCCCCGTCGGGGCTGCCCATCACGTCACCGTCGTCGAGCGCGCCGACGCGGGCACCGCCACCGCTCGGCGACAGATAAGTGACCCAGCGCAATGTGCCCACTCCTCCACGCGGATCCGACCCGACACGGAGATCGTCCCCGCACTCGTCCGGCCCACGCCGCCATGATTCCATCGCTGGTCAAGAAGCGACCACCGGGCCATGCTCCTTGCCGGTCCCGGCGCAGCCCCGGCAGGGCTCGTCGATCCGTGACCAGACGATGACACCGCTGACCTCCCGGTACGGCCGTTCCGGCCGCCACCATCCGGTGCCACGGCAGTACCGGCATTCCAGCCCGTCCCGATCGCACCAACCGCACCCGGCGATGGCGCATCGGGCGTGGGTGGGCTCCCCCGTCGAATCCATGCGCTCCCACCGTCCCCGAAAAACCCGACCAGCCTCGCACAGGCCGGACCGACGAGTCCAGAGGGACGAAAGGGACGAAAGCCCGGGTCAGCGGCACTGCCGGGGTTCTCGTACCGATCCGGCCCCGGGCTCAGGCGGATTCGCGGACCACCAGGTGGGTCTCCAGCGTGACCCGTTCCGAGTCGGCGGTGCGCGGGATGGCCACGTCCACGAGCAGACGGGCCATCTCCTGCCCCATCTGGACGGTGGGTTGGTGGACCGTGGTCAGCGGCGGGGTGCTGTGCTGGGCCATGAGGCTGTCGTCGAATCCGACCAGGGCCACGTCCTCGGGCACGCTCAAGCCGCGCTCGCGCAGGGTGCGGATGGCGCCGATGGCCATCATGTCGGAGGCGATGAAGAGGGCGTCTGGGTTCCCGCCCCCGTCGAGCATCTCCGCCATGGCCGCGGCCCCGCCGTCGACGCTGAAGTCGCCCTGCACCACCAGGTTCCGGTCGATCTCGCGTCCGCCCTCCGCCATGGCCTCTCGGAAGCCCCGCAACCGGCTGATGCCGGCGTTCATGTCCTGGGGGCCGGTGATGGTGCCCACGCGCTCGTGCCCGGTCTCCAGCAGACGGCGTGTGGCCACACGGCCGCCCTCCACGTTGTCGATGTCCACGAAGAAGGGCGCGGGCGCCACCTCGGAGTAGGGCCGACCGCCGTGCACGACGGGTACACCGGAGTCGGCCAGGCCCGAGGTGAGGGGGTCGTCCCGGTGCAGTGAGACGAGCATGGCGCCGTCCACGTGCGAACCGCTGAGGTAGTCGCCCACCCGCTTGTGCTCGGCGTCCCCTCGGGCGGTGGTGAGCATCAGTTGCAGGTCGCGTTCGTGCAGCACCGAACTCACGCCGCGGATGACGTCGGCGAAGAACGGGTCCGCGAACAGGCGGTCCCTGGACTCGGAGACCACCAGGGCGACCGTGTCGGTGCGCCGGGTGACCAGGGTGCGCGCGGCGTGGTTGGGGCTGTAGCCCAGTTCCGAGATCGCGTCGTGGACGGCCTCGCGGGTTCGGGGACTGACCTGGGAGGAACCATTGATCACCCGGGAGACGGTGCCCCGACCGACCCCGGCCCGTTGCGCCACCATTTCCAGGGTCGGCCGCTGTCGACCGCCGCTCTTGGCCACTTCGAGGCTCCTTGCGCGTGCTCTACCGATCCGACCGGTCTTTCCGGACGGCGGGCGTGTACGACGGAGTTCGTGGGGCGCCCCGGCGGGGCACCCCACGAACTCACGTGGTTCACCGTGTGGGGAACCTGCTGGTCCTCGCCAGTTCGGCGTACCAGTGACCCGTGTCCTTGACGATGCGCTCCTGCGTCTCGTAGTTCACGTGCACGATGCCGAATCGGCGGGAGTATCCCCACGCCCACTCGAAATTATCCAGTAGTGACCAGGCGAAGTAGCCGCGCAGGGGGATACCGGCGTGGATCGCCTCCTTCACGGCCCGGAGGTGACCCTCGTAGTAGTCGGTGCGGTCGACGTCGTGGACGGCGCCGTCCTCCACCGTGTCCTCGAAGGCACAGCCGTTCTCGGTCACGTACAGATCGATGCCGCCGCTGTCTCCCGCCAGGCGCTGGAGGACGTCGAACAATCCACTGGGGTCGATCTCCCATCCCATGTGGGTCACGGGCAGCCCCTGGGAGACGTGGACCTCCTCTGGGTCGGCGCCCAGCCAGGCCTCGCCCTCGCCGCTGACCAGGGCCGGGTCGAGGCCCTTGGCGGAACCGGCGACGAACTCGGGCGAGTAGTAGTTGACCCCCAGGAAGTCCAGGGGGGTGGAGATGGTGGCCAGGTCCCCCTCCTGGACGAAGGAGAAGTCGCTGATGTCGGCGAGGTCCTCCAGGACGTCCGCCGGGTAGGCGCCCTTGAACAGGGGGTCGGTGAAGATGCGGTTGCGCACGCCGTCGGCCCGGCGGGCGGCCCGGGTGTCGGCGGCGTTGGCGCCGTGCGGACGGATGACCGCCTGGTTGTGGGCCAGGCCGACGGTGGCCGGGTGACCCGTGGACCGGATCGCGTCGACCGCCAGGCCGTGGCCGAGGAGCAGGTGGTGGGTGGCGGCCAGGGCCTTCTCCGCGTCCTGGTAGCCGGGAGCGTGGTGGCCGTTCTGGTACCCGAGGAAGGCCGAGCACCAGGGTTCGTTGATGGTCATCCACTGGGAGACCCGGTCGCCGAGGGCGTCGGCGACGACCTTGGCGTACTCGGCGAAGCGCAGCGCGGTGTCACGCGCCGGCCAGCCGCCCGCGTCCTCCAGAGGCTGGGGCAGGTCCCAGTGGTAGAGCGTGGCCCAGGGCTGGATGCCGGCTTCGAGGAGACCGTCGACGAGTCGGTCGTAGAAGTCGATGCCCGCCTGGTTCACCTTGCCGCCGCCCTCGGGAAGGATCCGCGGCCAGGCGATGGAGAAGCGGTAGGCGCCGAGGTTGAGGCGCTTCATGAGCGCGATGTCCTCGGGGTATCGGTTGTAGTGGTCGTCCGCGGGGTCACCTGTGTCCCCGTTGAGCACCTTGCCGGGGGTCTCCGCGAAGGTGTCCCAGATGCTGCGGCCTCGACCGTCGGCGGTGGTGGCGCCCTCGATCTGGAAAGAGGCGGTGGCCGCCCCCCAGAGGAAGCCCTCAGGGAAATCGTTGGGGTTACTCACTTCTTTGCTACGCACCTTCCTTGACGAGGGAAATCGGCTTGGGAGCGCTCCCATAACCGAATCAGAACCCACCGGTCAAGTCAACGCGTCAATAGGCCCCCGCAACCCAACCGTTACCGACATGGGTCGGCCCCGGTGTGAACCGGGGCCGACCCACGTCTAGTCCTCCTCGCTCTGGGTGTCGTCCTCTCCGCCCATGGGGATGACGACGCCCTGCCAGCGCTCCTCCATGAAGTCGTGCACCTCCGGGCTGTGCAACAGCTCGTTGAGCCGCACGATGTCCTCGGACTCGACGTCCTCCGAGCGCACCACCAGACCGTTGCCGTACACGCTGCCCTCGGTCTCCTCCCAGGCCAGCGCGTTCGCGTTCTCGGCCAGGTCGGCCTCCAGCGCGTAGTTGCCGTTGACCACGGCGGCGTCCAGGTCCTGGAGCGAACGCGGCAGCTGGGCGGCCTCCACCGGGGTGAGGGTGATGTCGAGCGGGTTCTCCTCGATGTCGGACTCCGCCGCGTTGTCACCGGCGCCGTCGGCCAGGGTGATGACGTCGTGCGCGTCGAGCAGGTTCAACGCCCGACCCATGTTGGACACGTCGTTGGGCACCCCGATCTCCGCGCCTTCGGACAGGTCGTCCAGGTCCGTGGCCTCCTGCGAGTACAGACCGAAGGCCTCCAGGTGCACGTTGCTCACGTACTCCAGGTCGGCGTCGGTGTTGCCCTGGAGGTACTCCTCCAGGAACGGGACCGTCTGGTAGTAGTTCGCGTCCAGCTCACCCTCGGTGAGGGCCGCGTTGGGCTGGTTGTAGTCGGTGTACTCGACCACCTCGATGGCCAGACCGGCGTCGGCCGCCAGCTCCTCGTTCACGAACTCCAGGATCTCCGCGTGCGGCAACGGTGTGGCCCCCACCCGCAGGGTCACCACGTCGTCATCACCGCCGCCCTCGTCGGTCCGCTCGCTGGGGCTCCCGCACCCCGCCAGCAGAACGGTCGCGACGCCGAACACCGCGGCGCCCCGCAACACGTTGGCTCTCCCTGTCATGGCTGTCTCCTTGCCGTTGGTTCCGGACGACTCATGGGGGGTCGCTGGGGGTCACGGGGGGGGTGGAATCACGGGGCGGGCGCGTCAGCGCCTGGACAGCCGGCGCACCAGCAGGTCGCCCAGACTCTGCGCGATCTGCACGATCACCACCAGCAGGATCACGGTCGCCCACAGGTAGTGGTCGTTGAAGCGCTGATAGCCCTCACGGATGGCGAGGTCGCCCAGACCGCCACCACCGATGGCGCCGGCCATCGCCGAGTAGGAGATGAGCGTGACCACGGTCATCACCAGACCGGCGATGAGTCCGGGCATGGCCTCGGGCAGCAGCACCTTGCCCACGATGGTGGACTTGCGCGTGCCCATGGCGTGCGCGGCCTCGATGACGCCCCGGTCCACCTCCCGCAGGGAGGTCTCCACGAGGCGCGCGAAGAACGGGATGGCGCCGATGCTCAACGGCACGATGGCGGCCGTCGGGCCGAGCGTGGTGCCCACCAGGAAGCGGGTCAACGTCAGCACCGCCACCATCAGCACGATGAACGGCAGCGAACGGCCGATGTTGACGATGGCGCTGAGCACCGCGCGCGCGGCCGGCGCCGGAATGAGCCCGCCCTTGTCCGTGGCCACGAGCAGCACGCCGAGGGGCAGGCCGAACAGGACGCTGACGACCGTCGCCCACCACACCATGTAGACGGTGTCCATGGTGCCCAGCCACAGGCTGGGCCACATGTTCGGCCACTCCCGGACGAAGTCGGTGACCGCGGTCACCGCGTTGCCCTCTTGGGCCAGGTAGAGGATCTCGTTGGTGATCACTTTCCGGCCTCCTCGACCAGCAGGCCGTGCTCGGACAGGTAGGTCAGCGCCTCGCTCCGGCGGTTTCCGCGCATGTCGACGCTGAGTCGACCCACGGACTGACCGGCGACCTGTTCCACGCCGCCGCCGAGGATGTTGACGTCCACGTCGAACCGACGGGTCAACTCGGACATGAACGGTTCGTCGAAGGAGCGCGGGTAGGTGATGAACACCGTCTCCGGCCCCCCGTTCTCCGGCAGGGGGAACAGCGAACGCGCCAGCAGCGAACCGGGCGTGCCGATGAGGTCCAGCACCCGACCGGACTCACGGAACTCGCCGTCCTCCATGATCGCGGCGGAATCGCAGATCCGCTTGATCACGTCCATCTCGTGCGTGATGAGCAGGATGGTCAGACCGAGCTCGTCGCGCAACCGGCGTAGCAGCGCGAGGATGGATTCGGTGGTGGCCGGGTCCAGGGCGGAGGTGGCCTCGTCGCTCAGCAGCACCTTGGGGTCGGACGCCAGGGCGCGGGCGATGCCCACACGCTGCTTCTGACCGCCCGAGAGCTGGGAGGGGTAGGCACGGGCCTTGTCGCCCAGACCCACCAACTCCAGGAGCTCACCGACCCGGGTGGCGCGCGCGGCGCGGGACATCCCGGAGACCTCCAGCGGGAAGCCGACGTTGCCGGCGACCGTGCGCGAGGAGAGCAGGGCAAAGTGCTGGTGCACCATGCCGATGTGGCGTCGGGCCTCGCGCAGGCGAGCGCCGCGCAGGGAGGTGAGTTCCTCGTCACCGACCCGGACGGTGCCACTGTCGGGGCGTTCCAGGAGGTTCACGGAGCGCAGGAGGGTGCTCTTTCCCGCACCGCTCTGGCCCACGACCCCGTAGATCTCGCCGGACTCGACGTGCAGGTCGACCCCGTGGAGAGCCTGGACCCGACGTTTCTTCAACCTGTAGGTCTTATGGAGACCCACTGCGTCAATCACGGTTTTCCCATCGACGTCTGGCGGTGGTGTCGCAGCTCCCACGCGCGGGCGGGGGACGCTGGACTCAGCGTGGGGGCGACGCCCGCACCCGAGCGTACGAAGCGCACGGTGGGCGGGCGGCGGCGACGCGCCGGAACGGCGGTCGGAGGGCCCTGTGCGGGCCCGGGGCGGCGCTGTGGCGCCGGACGGGGCGAGTTCTCGCCTGGGCTCAGGAGCGGCGGAGCGGACGACAACGGCCACCGGGCAGCGGTACGCACCGCCGGGTGGTGTTCGCCGTGGTGGCGGGGGTCGCCTCGTTGCACTCAGGAGCCTTCACGACACCAACTCAACCACTTCGAAGACTTCGATTCGGCAAAATTCTTGACCTGAATATGGTTATTTAGACCACATTGACGGCTTTGATGGGGGATGTAATCACCTCGCCCCTCCCGAGGACCCACAAGAATGCTTAGACTCATTACCGTCCCGTGACCTTCCCCCGCCGAGCGGGGTGAGGACGGCGCGGCCCGCGAAGACGACGTGCCCCGCGCCCTGTCCGGGAAAGACGAGCAGCTGCGTCCACAGCGCCCCCGTACCCGCTTGGGGGTCCGCGCGTGGGCACGAGGAGCGACCACACCTTGCAGTCAGACGATCCGAGCCGAGTGGCCGACCACACCGACTTCTGGGCGCCCGACCCTCCCGTCCGTACCTGGCGGGAGCTGATCGCCGACTGCGCGCGGCCGCTTCCCGCGGCCTTGCGCTCGAACCCGACACCGGGACGCACCACCGCGATGGCCCTGTCCCTGCTGGCCGTGTTCGCCCTGCCCGCTCCCGCCATCGCCGCGCCGGCTCCCCGTGACACCGAGGACATGGGCACCTTGGAGTCGCGCGCCGAGACCCTCACCGAGGAGTACAACGGCGAGCTCCGGGACATGGAGAACGTGATGGAGGAGGCCGATCGCGCCCAGACACGCGCCGACTCCACCCGCGAGGACGTGGAGACCGCTCGCGGACAGGTCCGCTCCCTGGCGGTGGCCGCCTACACCAGCAGCGGCATCGACCCCTCCATGTCGTTGTTCGTCGAGGCCGAACCCGACGAGGTGATCGAACGCGCGGTCGTCATCGACTACCTGTCCACCAGCAACCAGGAGAAGATCGACCAACTGGACCAGGCCCTGTCACGGGACGAGGTCGCTCAGGACAACGCCGAGGAGCGCCTGGCCGAGGCCGAGACCGACATGGACGAGCTGGAGGACCGCCGTATGGAGGTCCGCCGGCTCATCGCCGACCACCCGGAGCAGCCCATGCGGCCGCCGGACAACATCACTCCGCGCACCGAGCAGATGCGCGAGCTGGGCATCCAGGAATTCGGGCGCGGGTCGGACGTGGGCGGCGTCGGCTGCTACCGCGCGGAGGGCGGCTGGGTCGTGGGCGAGCACCCCAAGGGTCGCGCCTGTGACTTCATGGTGGACGGCAACGGTTCCATGCCCTCCGAGTCGCAGGTCCAACGCGGTTGGGACATCGCGAACTGGGCCCGGGACCACGCCGACGACCTGGGGGTCATGTACGTGATCTACCGCCAGCAGATCTGGGACGTGCGCCGGGGGGACACCGACTGGCGTGCGATGTCGGACCGCGGCAGCATCACCGAGAACCACTTCGACCACGTGCACATCTCGATGTTCTGACCCCTGGCGAACCCGTTTCTCGGGACCAAGGACCCAAAAGGACGCTCCACCTCATTATCCGTGGGACGCATCGAAAGCACACACCGGAGAATCACGATCAAGTCACGCCAAGGGTGACGTGCGGCTCCAGCGGAACGAATCGGTGACGATTCACCCCGTAACCCCTGGTCCGCCCTGCCCCTCCCCCGATGGTCACGGCTAAGATGCTTGACGTCCCGACCCCCGGCCGCTGGGCCTGTCCCCTCGGCACCATTTCGGCGGTCGGAGAGGACCCCCACTCCAGAGTCGGGGCACCCGCTCACGACACGGGGAACTCCCGCTCTCCGTCGGCCGCTCTCGCCCGTGGGCCGGCGGCGATACCGGGCTCTGCCTCCCCGTGGTCTCCCGTGCTGTCACCACCCGGCGATCCGCCGGTGGTCATCACAGGAAACTCGTGAGAACCCACCAAAGCGCACACGCGTCCCAGAGAACACGGCCAATACTTCACCGGGCGAGGGGAGCCATGAGCGAAAACGGACCTTATAACCAGCCGCCGCAGAACCCCTACGGGGGCGGCACCGGCGGACAGCCCGGCTACGGCCAGGGCCCCTACCAGGGTGGTCCCGGTCAGGACCAGGGCATGTACGCGGGCGGTCAGCCGCCCTACGGCGTCCCCGGCGGTCCGGGTGGACCCGGCGGATATCCCCCGCCGCCGCCCCAGAGCGGCGGTGGCGGCAGCAAGGCCGGCCTTTGGGTGGTCATCGGCGGCGGTGTGATCATCGTGATGCTCGTCATCGCGGTGATCGTGATGCTCGCCACCCGCGGCAACAACGGCGAGGAGGTCGCCACCGGCCCCGACGACACCACGCAGGGCACCGAGGAGACCGACGAGCCGGTCGACGACGACACCGAGGAGCCCGCGACGGGTGGCGGCGACGGGCCCGCCGGAGAGCCGCCCTACGCGCTTCCCGTCGAGCCCTGCGAAGTCATCACCGACCAGGTGTCCGCGGACTTCAACCTGCGGGACGACCCCAGCAAGAGCGTCTCCGACAACCGCTCCAACTGCACCGCCACGGGCGACGCCCCCGACGGCAACCCGGAGCGCGCCTACAGCAGCCTCTCGCTGGCGTACACGGTGCCCTACGGCGGCAGCGACTCCATCGAGGGCGCCACGTCGGACCTCCAGGACTCCCTCGCCAACTACACGGGTGGCAGCGACTACTACCCGGAGGCGAACCTGGAGGAGGACAAGGAGATCGACGGTCTCGGCGACGAGGCCCACCTCGTCATCACCGAGAACATCATCCTCGACGACCCCGCCCCCACGGCGATCATGTTGGTGCGTTCGGCCAACATGAACATCGAGCTCACCTACCAGGTCTCGTCCTTCGACGGCTCGGACCTGACGATGATCGATGATGTCGAGGCCCTGCTCACCACCACCGCCGAAGCGGCCATCGCGCAGCTCGGCGCCGAGTGACGACGAGAGGGGGCCGCGGCACGAAGCCGCGGCCCCCTCTTTCGTGTGTTCGGGGCCGGATCAGAGGTCGGCGCGCACCCGGCGGACCGCCTCCACCATGTTGCGCAGCGCCTGTTCGGCCTCGGCGTAGCCGCGCGTCTTCAGGCCGCAGTCGGGGTTGGCCCACAGGTTCGCGGCGTCCACGTGCGACACCGCCAGCCGCAGCGAGGCCTCGATTTCCTCGACCGACGGCACCCGAGGCGAGTGGATGTCGTACACGCCCGGGCCGATCGCGCGCTTGTAACCACGCTCTCCCAGGGCCTCCACGAGCTCCATACGCGAACGGGCCGCCTCGACGCTGGTGACGTCGGCGTCCAGCGCCTCGATCCCGTCGACGATCTGGTTGAACTCCGAATAGCACATGTGCGTGTGGACGGTCGTGCTCGGCGCGACCCCGGACGTGGCCAGACGGAACGAGTCGACCGCCCACCTCAGGTACGCCGGACGCTGCTCCTCGCGCAGCGGAAGCAGCTCGCGCAGCGCCGCCTCGTCGACCTGGATGTGCCGGATCCCGGCCCGCTCCAGGTCGGCGACCTCGTCGCGCAGGGCCAGACCCACCTGACGGGCGGTCTCCCCCAACGGCTGGTCGATACGCACGAACGACCAGGCGAGCATGGTGACCGGGCCGGTCAGCATGCCCTTGACCGGCTTGTCGGTGCGCGACTGGGCGTAGGTGATCCACTCGACCGTCATCGGCTCGGGACGCGAGACGTCACCGAACAGGATCGGCGGGCGCACGCACCGCGACCCATAGGACTGCACCCACCCGTTGACGGTGGTGGCGTAGCCCTCCAGCTGCTCCGCGAAGTACTGGACCATGTCGTTGCGCTCGGGCTCGCCGTGCACCAGCACGTCCAGGCCGATCTCCTCCTGGAGCGCGATGACCCGGTCGATCTCCGTGCGCAGGAGCGCCTCGTACTCCTCGGTCGGCAGCTCGCCCCGACGATGTGCGGCGCGGGCACGGCGCAGCTCGGAGGTCTGCGGGAAGGAACCGATGGTGGTCGTGGTCAGCGGCCCGAGGGCGGGCACGTCCCGGTCCTGGGGCCGCTCGTAGGCCTCCGGGCCCAAGGCGTCCAGGCGGGCACGCACCCGGGCGTCGATGAAGGACGGATCACGCGACTCGGACACGCCCTGGTAGTCGGCGTCGGCGCCCTCGGAGAGCACTCGGCCCAGCAGGGCCACCTCACGGGTCTTCTGCTCGGCGAAGGCCAGGGTGGAGCGCAGTTCGGGCGCCAGGGAGGTCTCGGCGTCCAGGTCGATGGGCACGTGCAGCAGTGAGCAGGAGGTGCTCACCGTCAGCTCGTCGGTGAGTGCCAGGAGGGTGCCCAGCTCGGCCACGGCCGCGGGCAGGTCGGTGCGCCAGACGTTGCGGCCGTCCACCACGCCCGCGACCAGGCGGGTGGACCCCAGGCCGGAGACGGCGGTGAGGTCGGAGGCGCCCTCGGAGTCGGTGACCAGGTCCAGGCCCACGGCCTCGACCGGAGAGTCCTTGAGCACGCGCAGGGCGGCGGCACCGATGGAACCGAAGTAGGTGGACACCAGGAGCGAGGGGCGCTCGGTGAGCGACCCCAGGCGCTGGTAGGCGCGCTCCAGGTGGCCGATGGCGGCGCGTCCCTCGTCGGTGGCCAGGATCGGCTCGTCGAGCTGGACCTCGGTGGCGCCCGCGGCCGACAGGTCGCTCAGGAGCTTGGCGTAGGCGTCCAGGAGCTGGTCGAGGAGCTCGATGGGCTCCCAGTCCTTGGGGGCGTCCTCAGCGGCCTTGGCCAGCAGCAGGAAGGTCAGCGGACCGACCAGGACCGGGCGGGTCTGGTAGCCGGCCTCGGCGGCCTCACGGAACTCGGCGAGGGGCTTGTCGCCGACCAGGCGCGGGCGGGTGCTCGGGGAGAGTTCGGGGACCAGGTAGTGGTAGTTGGTGTCGAACCACTTGGTCATCTCCAGCGGCGGCGCGCCCTGCTCGCCGCGGGCGAGGGCGAAGTAGCGGCGCAGCTCCTCGTCCCGCTCCTCGGCCTGGGCCGGGGAGGTGAAACGGGCGGGCACCAGGTCGAACAGGACCGCTGTGTCCAGCACCTGGTCGTAGTAGGAGAAGGTGTTCGACGGGATGTCGTCCACCCCGGCCTCGCTCAGTCGGGCGTAGACGCCCTTGCGCAGGTCGGTGGCGACGGCGTCGAGTTCGGCGGCCGTGGTGTCGCCCTTCCAATAGGACTCACTGGCGCGCTTGAGTTCGCGAGCGGGACCGATGCGCGGGTAACCGTGGACCGTGGAGCGCACGGACGGCCCGGAGGCCGCGGGGTTGGTGACCATGAAGCTTCTTCTCCCTCGTCGAAAGCCGGGTACCGGCCATGAGGACGAGGCGAGGAACGCGGCACGAGGAGGGGCGCGCCGAGCGCGCACGTGCCTGACGACCTCGGCCCTCCCTCGGGGCGCGGGACCTCCGGCGGCACGGGTGCGCCGCCGGGTGGAGGCAGGTCTTCGGACTCGTGGGCGCTCCCGGCGTCGACGCCGGTTGTCCTAGTGGTCACCACTTCCCGGTTTCCGACCTTCCCGGTCGGATCACCAGTGTTCTTGGTGACGCTCGTTCCCACATACCGCTGCGGGGCAGTCCCGGATTCGCACCGGGTTCCCTCTTGCGACACACCCCGACACTCGTTGGTGGGAGTGTGTACCTTCCACGGCTGCAAGTATAGGGAGCACCCCCTTCGCCCCTGCACCCGGCGTGACCCCTTTTCCGGAGCACACGCGCGAACCCATGCCCTGTGCCCGGCATCACACCCGATACCAGCGTTACGCGGAAGACCCCCGTCCTTCCGCGAACGTTCGTCTGACGATGAGCGTGGAGAGCCCCCAGGTGAAGCAGCAAGACGGTCCGACCATGGCCCCCGACCGCCCCGTTCTCACGGCCGCGATCGCGATGGTCGTGCTTTTGGGACTGGTGCTGTCGGCGACACGACCACCGGGCCTGCCCGAGAACGGCGTCATCGACAGCATCACACAGAACGTGGCGGTGGAGACAGAGGAGGACCCGCCCGCGGAAGGGTCCGAGGAGGGAACGACCGTGGTGGACGCGGCCACGGTCCCCGGCACCGAGGAGACCACGGTCGACTACGAGGGTGACAGCGAGGTGGCCGTCGCCTACCCCGCCATCCCCAACGCCGACCCCCTCACCGACTTCCTCGACCGCACACTGACCGCCCAGGTGCACGCCTTCGACGCCGCCAACCCCGGCGCCGCGTCCTTCGAGGGCGAGTGGCGGCTGACCGCCGCTCGTGACGGGGTCGTGGGTGTGCGGATCACCACCACCGAGACCGACTCGGAGGAGACCCGCGTCGGCCACAGCACCTATTGGTACGAGACCGACGACGGTTCGGTGCACGGTTCCAGCGGCCTGCTCGCCGGCCAGGAGGAGCTCGCCGCACTCAACGACCTGGTGCGCGAGGACGTCCCGGACACCGTCACCGCGGGGTCCCTGCACCCGATCAGCGGCCTCTACGACTCCCTCGCGTTCAGCCCCGAGGGCGATCTGGTCGTGGAGTTCGACGACGGGCAGGTCGCTCCCACCGAGGAGGGGCGCGTCGACGTCGTGATCGAACGCGAGGAGGCCGAGGAACTGCTGTCGGAGTTCGGGGCACGGGCGCGCGACGCGGCGACCCAGGGCGTCGAGGAGTTCACCGTGCACGCCGCTCCCGAGGCCGACAAGGACGGCGGTGACGCGATCTCCCCCGGTGAGATCTCCCCCATCGACGACGAGATCGACTGCTCCGACCCCGAGACGCGCTGTGTGGCGCTGACCTACGACGACGGCCCCGGTGGCCGCACCCCCGAGCTGTTGGACACCCTCGCCGAGTACGACGCCAAGGCGACCTTCTTCGTCACCGGGTACCCGGTGATGGAGGATCCGTGGACGGTGCGCCGCACCTACGCGGAGGGCCACGAACTGGCCAACCACACCCTGGCCCACCCCGACCTGGCCACGCTCGGCGCCGGTGGCGTCCGCGGCGACCTGGACCCGGTCCAGGCGCTGGTGTACCGGGAGACCGGGTACACGATGGACCTGATGCGCCCGCCCTACGGCTCCACCAACGACACCGTCGCCGAGGTCACCGAGGAGATGGGCCTGGCCCAGATCCTGTGGAGCCTGGACACCAACGACTGGAAGGACCGCAAGGCCGACGTGGTCGCCGACCGCGCCCTGGACGGAGCCTCGGACGGGGCGATCATCCTGATGCACGACATCCACGGCACCACCATCGACGCGTCCCACGAGATCATCCGTGAGTTGGACGAGGAGGGCTACACCATGGTCACGGTGTCGCAGCTGCTCGGCACCCCGGAACCGGGTCAGAGCTACGTCGACGGGGTGCCGGAGGCCCCCGAGGACGACGACGACCAGGACGACTGACGGGGGACAGGGGATTACCGGGCCCGGGGCGATGTCCACATGTGGACATCGCCCCGGGCCCGACGTTCTTCTCCTTTATGTTGCTCCCATCAGGTGCGGGAGCATCCGCTTCAGGGAGAGGGAGTCGGGCTTTGTCGTCGAGCGAGAACGCACCGGGACGCACCGCCGCCCGACGTCGCAAGGGCCCTGGAGGACGGCTCTGGTCCGGGGTTTTGACGGTCGCCCTCACGCTCCCTCTGGCCGCGTGCGAGGAGGACGCGGCCGGCGGCGACGATCCCGAGTCGATCACGGTGCTGCGGGCGGAGGCCGGTGACACCATCCGGGAACGGGCCACCGGCCCGGAGGACTACGAGGGCCACCCCTACGTTCCGGAGACCGAGGTCGAGATCTCCGTCACCCTCCCCGAGTTCACCAACGCCGAGCCCTTCACCGAGGCCCTCGCCGCCCGCGCGGACGAAGAGGTCCAGGACTTCCGCGCCGGTACCCGCGACCCGGTGAGCCTGGGCATCGAGTGGGAACTGGTGGCCGCCTCCGACGGGGTGCTCGGGGTGCGCCTGCTGCGCACCGAGGAGGACATGCACGGCCTGCGCGAGGGCTACGCGACCTACTGGTACGACGGGACCGCCCGGCACGCCGCCTACTCCACCGAACTGCTCGCCGGGCAGGAGGAGCTGGCCGCGCTCAACGACATCGTCCGCGAGAACCTCTCCGAGGACGAGGAGGTCGACCCCGACTCACTGTTCCCCGTCCTGCGCACCTATGACTCCATCGGCTTCAACGGCGACGGCGACCTGGTGGTGGAGTTCGACGACGGGCACCTGTCGCCCGTGGAGGAGGGACACGTGCCCTCCGCCGAGTTCGGCCGCAAGGTCGTGGTGGTCGACCACGAGACCGCCGCACCTCTGCTGTCCGACCTGGGCGAACGTGCTCACCGTGCCTCCCTCGTGGACGAGACCGACCTGGCGCTGCCACCCGCCGAGGGCGACGACGGGGGCGACGTCCCGCCGCCCGGGGTGTTCGTCCCCCACGTCCCGGACGTGGACTGCTACGACGGCGCGACCAGATGCGTGGCCCTGACCTTCGACGACGGCCCGGTGGAGACCACACCGCACTTGCTGGACATCCTGGCCGAAGAGGAGGTCACCGCCTCGTTCTTCCTGAACGGAGGACCCACTCTCACCCGGCCGGGGCCGCTGCGGCGCGCCTACGCCGAAGGTCACGAGATCGCGAGCCACGGCGACCTGCACGACCACATGAACCAGATGGACGCCGCGGAACTGCCCGCCCAGGTCGCCGCGGTGGGAGCGATGATCCGCCGACAGACCGGGCACACCGTCGAACTGTTCCGACCACCGTTCGGGGCCAGCAACGAGGCCGTGCACGAGGCCATCGCCGACCAGGAGATGGTGGAGACCATGTGGACGGTGGACAGCCAGGACTGGCAGGACCTGAAGCGCGACGAGATCGTGGAGAACGTGGTCGGTCGGGTGGAACCGGGCGCGGTGGTGCTGATGCACGACCCGCTGCCCGAGACGCTGGTCGCCGTCCCCGAGATCATCGAACGCCTGCGGGAGCTGGACTACGTGTTCGTCACCCCGACCCAGGCGATGGGCCACCCCGACCCCGGCTACAGCTTCCCCGAGGATTGGGACGGCGACTGGTAGCCGGTCGCCGTCCCGGGAATCAACCGGTCTCGGAGGTCTCCTGGACCACCTTCAGGGCGGGGGCCGGGGCGTCCACGCCCACGGCTTCCTGGATCGACCGGTATCCGGCGGCGCGCACCAGGCGGGCCAGCCCACGGTGGATACGGCGCGGCCACAGCGGACCACCGTAGATCAGGCCCGTGTACCCCTGCACCAGGGTCGCCCCGGCGCGGATGCGCGCCCAGGCGTCCTCGGGGGTCTCGATACCGCCGACGGCCACCAGGGTGACGCGGTCACCGACCTTGGCGCGCAGTCGGCGCAGCACCTCCAGGGAACGCGCTTTGAGCGGTGCGCCGGACAGGCCGCCGGCGCCGGCCTCCGCCACCTTCTCACCGGAGGTGTCCAGACCCTCGCGGGAGATGGTGGTGTTGGTGGCGATGATGCCGTCCAGGCCCTCGGCCAGGGCCAGGTCGGCGACGGCGTCGACGTCCTCGTCGGCCAGGTCGGGGGCGATCTTGACCAGCAGGGGCAGTTCGGGGCGCCCGGCCTCGGTCAACGCGGCACGGACCGCGGTCACCAGGGGTCGCAACCGTTCCACGCCTTGGAGGTCGCGCAGTCCAGGGGTGTTGGGCGAGCTGACGTTGACGACCATGTAGTCGGCGTAGCGGGCCAGTCGCAGGGCGCTGAGCGCGTAGTCGGCGGGCGCCTCGGCCTCCGGGGTCACCTTCGTCTTGCCGATGTTGACCCCGAGCAGGGGACGTTCCTGCCCGGCGCGGCCGGCCTGGCGTTCCAGCCGGGCCTGCTCGTGGTGCAGACGCTCGGCGACCAGGGCCGAACCCTCGTTGTTGAAGCCCATCCGGTTCACGATGGCGCGGTCCGCGACCAGGCGGAACAGACGGGGTCGGGGGTTACCGGGCTGGGGGTGGGCGGTGACCGTGCCCACCTCCACGTAACCGAAGCCGAGCGCCGCCAGGCCGCGGGGGCTCTCCGCGTTCTTGTCGAATCCGGCGGCCATGCCCAGCGGGCCGGGGAACTCCCGGCCCAGGGCGTGCACGGTCAGCTCGGGCTCACGCGGTCCCAGGACCCGGGTCATGGTCTCGGCCACGCCGGGGACCGCGACCACACCGCGCAGCGCGGCGAAGCTCAGCTTGTGGACCTTCTCGGCGTCCATGTGCCGCAGGACCGAGCTGAAGAGGATCTGGTAGAACACGGCTATCCGTTTCCGTCGCCCTCGCGCTCCGCGAGGAATCGTTCGAGTTCCGCGCCGAGTTCGTCGGCGGTGGGCAGTCCCGCTTCGTCCTCGCCCAGCGGGGAGCCCGGGGCATCCCTCTCGGAGCGCGAGGACATGATGTCGTCGTACTGGCGTTCCAGGTTGGTGACCACGCGCTGGATCTCCTCGGAGGCCGCGACCTGCTCGGCGATCTCCACGTCGGTGGCCGCCGCCGTCTCCTCCATTTCGGAGGTGGACACGGCCAGGCCGGTGGCGCCGGTGACGTAGCCGAGGGCCGCGATGGCGGCACGCGGGTACTGGGACTGGGACAGGTAGCTGGGCACGTGGACGGCGTAGCCGATGAAGTCGTGGCCGTGCTCGCCCAGTCGGAACTCCAGCAGCGACGCGGCGCTGCCGGGCACCTCGACCCGACCGATCCAGGGTGTGTGACCGGCGACCAGTTCGGGACGGGTGGAGTGCGGGGTGACCGTCACCGGGCGGGTGTGCGGAACCGCCATGGGGATTCCATGGGTGCTGATGGACAGCGAGACGGTGAAGCGGTCGACCAGCTCCTGGACGGCGCCGACGAACAGTTCCCACTCGCGGTCGGGCTCGGGCCCGTGCAGGACGAGGAAGGGCGCGCCCTCGTCGTCGTGCATCCGGTACAGGGCCAGTTTGGGCGCCGTGTAGTCGATCCAGGTGTTCTCTCGGAACGTCATCGACGGTCGACGGTCGCGATAGTTCACGAGCCGGTCGGTGTCGAAGGTCGCGATCTCCTCGGCGGTGAACTGCTCGAAGAGCCACTCGGCCATCTGCCGTCCCGCGTGTCCGGCGTCGACGAAGCCGTCCAGACAGACCAGCATCGCCTGCCCGGCAACGTCGTCGAAACCGGGATGGAGTTGGTACAGATCTGCGGGGTCACGCACCGGATTCTCGTCTCCAAAGGGGTCGGGAGCGCAGGGTGACCACTCACACCGACATCGGTCCGAAAAGATCCGTTTCGATGCCCTTCGGGGTTACCTCACCCTGCACTTCCACAATACCGACCCGCCCGGACCAACGACCGGCGCCGACCCCCGGGGTGATCAGGCGGGTGGGGTTCAGGGACCGCGGTGGACGGCGCGGAAGCGGGAGGGCGGGGTCCCGTAGTACCCGACGAAGATCTGACGGAGAGCCTCGGCGGAGCCGAGACCGCAGCGGGAGGCCACCTCGGTGACGGAGAGGGCGGTGGACTCCAGGAGGTCGGCCGCCGCCTCGGCACGGGCCCGGCGCACCAGGTGGCTGGGCGAGTGGCCGGTGTGCGCGAGGCAGAGCCGGTGGAGGTGACGGGCGCTCACCCCCGCCACTCGGGCGAGTTCCGTGCTGGACAGGTCGCCGACCAGGTGCGCCCGGATGTGGGCAAGGACATCGCGGACCAGCAGATTCTCCGGGTCGAGAGTGGTGAGCACACTCATCTGGGTCTGGTTTCCGGGTCGTTGGAAGTAGGTGACGAGGACCCTGGAGACCAGGCGGGCCAGGGGCGGCCCGTGGTCCTCGGCGACGAAGTCCAGGGTCAGGTCGAGCGCGGCGGTCACACCGGCCGAGGTGGACACGGGGTCGTCGCGGACGAAGATCGGTGCCGGGTCGACGGTCACCCCGGGGTGGCGTTCGGCCAATTCGCGGGCGAAGTGCCAGTGGGTGGTGACGCGGCGGCCCTCCAACAGCCCTGCGGCAGCGAGCACACTCGACCCGGTGCACACCGAGGCCACCCGTCGACTCTCCCTGGCCAACAGACGCACGTGCGCGACCAGTGGGGGGCTCTCCGCCGCGCGCCGGTGCCCCCACCCACCCGCGACCACCAGGGTGTCGAGCGGCCCCCTGAGCCCTTCGAGCGCCGCCTGACCCAGGACGGTCAGGCCGGAGGAGCAGCGAACCGGACCGCCGCCCAGGGTCGCGAGGGTCGTCTCGTAGGGCGTGCCGCCGGGGATGAGGTCGTTGGCGGTCGCCAGGGTGGAGGTGACCGAGGAGATCTCCAGGAGTTCGGCGTCGTCGTAGGCCACGACCACGACCCTGCGTGCTTCCACGTCGCCCCGTTCCCACGCTTGCTTCGACCGCGCGGACGGACCCGGCTGCTCATACGGACCTGGTCCGTTCGGACGGGTTTCCCAGGATTGCGGACCAGCACCAGGTTACGCCTGGCCCTCGGACCCGCACCCGCCGAGGCTGGAGGGCATGACTTCCACACCTGACTCTTCGACGCCGACTTCAGCGGAGACCAGACCCGCTGCGCGGGGCGCGGCCACGGCGGTGCTCGGACGGTGGTGGCCCGCACTGACCGCCGCTCTGGCCGCCGCGCTCACCGTCTCCGGCGGAGGGGACGGCGGGGGTCTGGTCTTCCTCCTGTTCACGCTGCCGGTCATGTATCTGGCCATCGCGGTCCTGGACCGACCCTGGACCAGCTGGCTCATGGTGGGAGCGGTGACCGCCCTCTACTTCCTGTTGGAGGCCGCGGGCGTGGTGGCCTGGCCGGTGGTGCTCGGTCTGGGGGTCGTCTTGGTGGCGGTCGGGCTGGTGCGCGGGCCATTGCGCCGTCCGGGCGTGTTCGCGCTCCAGATCCCGGCACTGGTCGTGTTCGGCGTCGCGGGGCTCCTCGCGCTGGCGATGTCCGCCCAGGCGGCGGTCGCGGTGGTCGCGCTCGGCCTGCTCGCGCACGCCACCTGGGACGCCGTGCACTGGTGGACCCGGAAAGTGATCTCCCGGTCCCTGGCCGAGTGGTGCATGGTCTACGACACCGCGGTCGGCGCCGCCATCCTGGTGATCCTCCTGATCCGTTCGTTCTGACTGAACGCTCTGTCGGCGCCGGCCGACGACTCAGCGCTGTCCAGTCACCCTGAGCGTGCGCAGCCGGTTGAGGACCGCGGCGATCTCCTGCCTGCGCGGCAGCGCGTAGTCCCCGCCGAAGTCCTCGCCCAGCAGGGTCACACCCCGGTCGGCCAAGCCGCCCTCCAAGGAGTCCAAGGCCTCGGCCAGAGTGCGCTCTCCGTCCAGGTGACCACCGGCCACCAAGGCGCGCAGCGCCAGCCCGGCACCGGTGATCTGCCCGGCGTCGACGAACTGCTCCACCGATCGCACGTCGATGTCGCTCTCACCGAACACCAACACGTCCATGTCGCGTCGCTTGAGCTTGGACCGGCCCCGATCGGTGCGATCGTCCACCGACCCCGGGTCGACCACCCGGGCACGTGGCAGCGCGAACTCCGCGTCGGCGCGTTCCCCGGCCAGCTCACCGGCGCGCTCGGTGACGTCGTGCGGGTGATAGGCGTCCAGCATGATCACGTGGTCGGCCACGTCGAAGTAGTCGCCGCTGCCGCCCATGACCAGCACGGTGGAGACCCCGTGCTCGCGACGCAGCGGGCGCACCAGGTCGACGAAGGGCACCAAGGGCTCCCGGTCACCGTGGACCAGCGCCTGCATGCGTTCGTCGCGGATCATCAGGTTGGTGGCGGTGGAGTCCTCGTCCACCAGCAGGGTGCGCGAGCCGATCTCCACCGCCTCGCAGATGTTGGCCGCCTGCGAGGTGGATCCGGAGGCGTTCTCGGTACGGAAGTCACGGGTGTCGGCGCCGGTGGGCAGGTTGCGCACGAACGGGCTGACGTCCACCCGCTCCACCCCGCGGCCCTCCTCGGCACGGATCTTCACCGCGTCGTCCCTGGTCACCACCAGTTCCCTGCCGTCGTCGGGCACGTGGTCATACACCCCTCGCTCCAAGGCGTGCAGCAGGGTGGACTTGCCGTGGAAGCCACCGCCCACGATCAACGTGATGCCCTCGGGCACCCCCAGGCCGGTCACGGTGCCCCGATGCGGCAACTCCACGCTCACCCGCAGCGAGTCGGGGGAGGCGAAGGGCACCACACCCTCGCCGCGCATGGGCTCGTCGCTGATCCCGCTGTGGCGGGGCAGGATCGCCCCGTCGGCGACGAACGCCACCAGGCCGCGCTCCGCCAAGGAGGCGCGCAGGACGACGGTGTCGGCCACGCTGTCGGCGAAGGCCCGCGCGGCGCCCTGGTCGATCTCCTCCCAGTCGAGGTCGTCGACCAGTTCGGGGACCTTGCGGCACAGCTCGCGTTCGGCGGTGCGGCCGTCGATGCGACGCCCGTTCCCGGGCAGGTCCAGGCCGATCCGCAGGTCCAGGGAACCGTCCGCGCCCACCTGGCAGGACGAGCGGGCGATGACCTCCTGGCCGCCGGTGTCGATCCGCAGCAGCGACCCCTTGAGTCGGCGGTGGGCCAACCGGCCCAGGAAGTCCGCGGTGGCCCGGCGGCGCACCGGGTCGGCGTAGGCGTCGCTCGGGATCCCGGCGTCGGGGCGGAAGATACGCACCCGTGAGGGCGGCGCGAACGGGTCGGACTGGACCCGCTGCACGGTCAGGGTGAAGTCCCCGAAGTCCCAGTCGCCCTTGAGGGACTTGTAGCGCCCGTAGGAGGCGCCGTCCATCTTCAGTAGTTCCTGGGACAGGCGGGCTTCGTCGCGCACGCCGCGGATGGGTTCGGGTTCGGGCTTTCGGCCACCGCCCCCGCGGCCACCACCACGACCTCCGCCGCCACCGTGACCGTTCCCCTGCCGTCCCGACATCGTTTCCCCCACTCCGGTCTACTGCACTGCTCCGCCAGGTTAGGACCTTCCCGAAGTTCTCGCTCCGAGCCTGTGGACAACATTGCCGTGTCCCGACCAGGCCAGTAAGTTGCATAAAAGTCCTCCCAGAGAAGGAGTCCCGCCGTGAACACGGTCCTGTTCGCCCCGGAGACCTTCAACCTCGCCGAGACCACACGTGCGATCGAGGTGGCCCGGCGACTGCGGGACCGGCACGAGTGCGTGTTCACCGGGTACTCCGAGCGCTACGCGGGGCTGATCGAGGAGGCCGGGTTCGACTACCACGCGCTCGCTCCCCCGCTCACCGAGGAACAGGCCGACCAGGCGATCCGCTTCGACCAGGGCCGCGGACTCGACCACCCGTTCACCCCCGAGATGTTCCGGGCCCGGGTGGAGAGCGAACGCGCCCTCAACACCCTGCTGCGGCCGGCCGCGACCGTCATCGGCAGCACCCTCAGCCAGTTCGTGTCGGCGCGCGCCGACAACGTGCCCCTCATCTACATCAAACCGTTCGCGTACTCCTGGCCGCACCTGCGACAGTCCCCCGCGCTGCCCGTCCTCCCAGGGCGCGGCCGTCTCGCCCGCACCGTCAACGCCACCACGGCCCGACTCCTGCGCGAGACCGCCCGGCACACCACCCTCAAGCCCCGGGGGTGGGTCCGGGTCGCCCGGGAGAACGGTGTGCGCCTACCCCGGCGCACCGTCGACGCGCTGGACGGCGACCTCAACCTCGTCGCCTCCATCCGGCTGCGCCCCTACCTGCTGCCGCCGAACTACCGCTGGGTCGGACCGATCTACGCCCACCTGGACCACGAACTCCCACCCCAGGTACCGCGCGTGGTGAGCAAGGCCCGCAAGAGGCAGCGGCCGGTGGTGTACTTCGCCATGGGAAGCTCCGCGAACCGGGACATCGTCCTGAGCGTCCTCCGTGAACTGTCCCGTCTGCCCGTCACCGTCCTCGCCCCGGTCGCCCGCTACCTCCGCCCCGACGACCACCCCGGCCTCGGCGAGCACGTGCACGTGTTCGACCTTCTCCCCGCACACCTGCTCGACGACCTGATCGATGCCTCCGTCATCCACGGCGGCGAGGGCACCGTGCAGACGGCGGCGGCCTCCGGCAAACCATTCGTGGGCATCGGTCTACAGTTCGAACAGCGCTGGAACGTCGACGAGTGCGTGCGCTTCGGCAACGCCGTGGGGCTCTCCCCCCGCCAAGCCCACGGCGAGCCCCTCCGTCGCGCCTTCGAAGCGGTCCTGCACGACCCCGCCCTACGCACCCGCGCACAGGACCTGCGCGCACTTGTGGCCGGCATCGACGGCGCCCAGGCCGCGGCCGACCACATCCACGCCCTGACGCGGACCTGATGCGGACCTGATGCGGCCCTGATACGGCCCTGAC
The DNA here is from genome assembly GCF_900143625.1 of Nocardiopsis sp. JB363. Lineage (GTDB taxonomy): Bacteria > Actinomycetota > Actinomycetes > Streptosporangiales > Streptosporangiaceae > Nocardiopsis. The sequence goes on along the minus strand of NZ_FRFF01000078.1, from coordinate 290 downwards.
GCGGACCTGACGCGGACCTGATCCGATCATGATCCGATCATGATCCGCATCGAGCCCGTTCTGGAGCTCCCGACGGCACTTTCATGCCGCTGTCCGGTGGCCTCTCACCCACCGACCTCTCGGTTTTCCTCCATCAGTGGGCCGATTACAACGGCGCGGAGAACATCACCGAACTCCTCGACCAAGAGATGATCCTCGTCCCCGGTGGCCTGCGTGTCGTCCGTGTCCTGTCACTAATACACATCTGACGCTGCCGACGAATAGAGAGGTGTAGATCTCGGTGGTCGCCG
>NZ_FRFF01000181.1 GCF_900143625.1 Nocardiopsis sp. JB363 | reverse complement strand
CACCCGCTTCGGTCGGCTGGAACCACCCGCCCCACCGGCACCACCTTCACCCCCGCACCACCGCGCCCGGCACCCACCACCGGCCCGGCCTGCGCCTCCTGCGTCCACCGCACCTGCCGTACCCAGCGCGCCCGCACCCTGCCCCGGCTGGGTGGACACCGCGCCGAGTTCGCCTTGGAGCACCAACAGGCCGTCACCCTCCAGGCCCGCCATCGGGGTCTGCTCGTGTGGTGGGGTGAGGCCACCCAATCCTTCTGGGTGGCCTCGGCCACCGGCATGTACGAGGCCAAGACCTACGACGACCTGCTGGCCCATCTGTGGGCCCAATCCCAGAGCCGACTCCTGCCCCGGAACCTCCAGTTCCAACACTGACCGACCCGGTACCCCACGCCCCACCACCCGCCACGCCCCGGCACCCACCGCACCAAGGCAGGTGCCGGGGTTCTCCGGCTCCCAAGGGGCGTTCGGGTGGTGCCCGGTTCGTTCAGGGTTTCGTCGCGAACGCTGGACAGCCTGTCACCACCGGGCTCTAGGCTGACCCCATGGCCGACCAGGTGCTGCACGCCCCCTCCCCCCGCGACATCCGAGCCGAACTCGAAGAGCTCGTCATTCGTGACCTCCACGGACCCATCGGAGGTGACGAACACGAGGAGTTCCCCACCTCCGAGCGGGCCACCGACCGCTACATCCTCGGTCGGCTCGCCCCCAACGGGGCGGTCATCGAACCCGAGGAGCAGGACACCCTCGCCGGGTCCGGGATGGAGGACTCCGCCGCCGACGGAGAGGCCGACAGCACCGACGCCGGGGCCGACGCCCCCGCCACGACCAGCATGTTCTGTAGCGCGCACGGCTTCACCGTCTGCGTGGAGCCCGGTACCACCGAGCTGCACGCCCACGTGGCCTGGGCGCACTACGAGAAGGTCAAGGCACCCGAGGGGCGGGCCAGGTTCCACCGCCGATTCCCGCACACCGCGGACATCGCCCTCTCCCCCCCGGAGAAGGACGCCCACCTGGGGCCGATCGAACTCGACCCCGAACAACCCGGGGTGGTCCTGCGCGGGAGGGTCCGCACCTACGACGGGCGCCGGTTGGTCACCGTCTTCCTCGTCAACGCTCAACAGGGCAAGAGCAAGGAACAGCACCTGTGGCTCTTCCAGGCCGAACTCGCCCTGACCGCCGCCGATGGATCCGCGCCCGTGTTCGTGCCGCGCCCACAGAACTTCTCCGGTGGTGACGAGCGGGACCAAGAGGAACAGCGCAACCTGGCCATGACCCACCGGTTCCACGCCGAGTTCGCGGTCGGCCACAGCGTCGCCGTGGACGTGCGCACCGCCGCCGACGACCCGATGCGCGCGGTCAGGGTCGCCACCAACGCCACCCCCGGCTACGAGCTGCGGCACACCGACGTGCCCAGCGCCGACAAGGACACGGACCTGCCCGAGCTGGCCGACCTGGTGCTGGACATGAAGCACCTCGGTGCGGAGGGCGCGGACGCCATCGACGTTCGCGGGGTGCTGGAACCCCTGGTCACCGGGTATCGGGCGTGGATCGAACGCCAACGCGAGCGCATCGACACCCCCGAGTCCCGGCTACGGCACGACGGGACCGACTTCCGGCGCCTGGCCAAGACCAACATGGACGAGGCCGAACACGCGGCGGACCGGATCGCCGCCGCCATCGACCTGCTCGAATCCGATCCCGAGGCGCTGGCCGCCTTCCGGTTCGCCAACCGGGTCATGCACCGCCAACGAGTGCACGGCATCGCGGCCCAGGGCGACACGAAGGTCTCCTTGCCCGCCCGGTTGCACGGGGTGGACCTTGCCCGCAATCGCAGCTGGCGCCCGTTCCAGCTGGCCTTCCTGTTGCTCAACCTGCCCTCGTTGACCGACCCCGCCCACCCCGAACGTTCGGGCGTCGGTTCCGGGGAACAGCGCGTCGCCGACCTGTTGTGGTTCCCCACTGGTGGCGGCAAGACCGAGGCCTACCTGGGTCTGACCGCCTACACCCTGGCCATCCGCCGGCTCCAGCACACCGGCCAAGGGCTCCACTCCGACACCGGGGTGGCCGTCCTGATGCGTTACACGCTCCGGCTGCTCACCATCCAGCAGTTCCAGCGCGCCGCCACGCTGATCTGCGCCTGCGAGGTGGAACGTCGAGACGACGAGGCCCGCTGGAGTTCGGTGCCCTTCCGGCTGGGACTGTGGGTCGGTGGTCGGGTCACCCCGAACAGGTTCGACCAGGCCAGGGACTGGGTCCGGGACAAGCGCTCCAACCGGGGCGGAAGCGCTCACGGCTCCCCGCACCAGCTCACCGGATGCCCGTGGTGCGGGTCGAGCATCGACCCCGGCAAGGACATCGAGGCCGAGGGCAATGAGCGTCGGGTCCGGATCATCTGCCCCGACCTGGAATGCCCGTTCGGGGAGTTCCTCAGCGACGGAGAGGGGCTGCCGGTACTGGTGGTGGACGAGGAGATCTACCGGCTCGTGCCCTCGCTCATCATCGCCACCGTCGACAAGTTCGCCCAGATCACCTGGAAGGGGGAAGCACAGAGCCTGTTCGGTCGAGCCTCCCGATACTGCACCCGGCACGGCCACCTGGCCGGACAGATGCACGAAAGGGTCTGCGGCGGCTCCCACCAGCACAACTCCGTGGCCAAGGGCGTCAACCTACCGCCCGCCCAGGTGGGTCCCGCGGCCGCGGTTCGACCACCCGACCTCATCGTGCAGGACGAACTCCACCTGATCACCGGCCCGCTCGGTTCCCTGGTGGGACTGTACGAGACGGCGGTGGACCTGTTGTGCGGCTGGGAGTACACGGCGCCCGGAGGAAAGACCCGGTACAAGGTGCGGCCCAAGGTCATCGCCTCCACCGCGACCGTGCGCCGAGCCAAGGAACAGATCGGCAAGCTCTTCGCCCGGAACCGGACCCGGATCTTCCCACCCCAAGGGCTGGACGCCTCGGACACGTTCTTCTCTCGACAGCGCCCCACCCACTCGGGCGACACCCTCCTCCCGGGGGTGAACACCGAACACACCGCGGACGGGCGTCGCTACGTGGGCCTGTGCGCTCACGGGGTGCGCATCAAGTCGGCCCAGATCCGCGTGTACGTGGCCGTCCTGGCCGCGGCCCAGAAGCTGTACCTCAAATACGGCCACAACGAGATCACCGATCCGTACATGACCCTGGTTGGCTACTTCAACAGCCTGCGCGACCTGGGAGGGATGCGCCGCCTGGTCGAAGACGACGTCGCCACCCGGCTCAAACGCGCCGAACAACGCGGACTGGCCTACCGGAACGCGCCCCAGGTGGAGGAGCTCACCTCCCGGCGCAACTCCGACGACATCCCCTACATCCTCGACCGGCTCGGGGTGTCCTTCCCCGACGCCGTCGAAGTGGCGGCCCAGAACCTCGCGGAGAAGAAGGGCAAGGCCGGCAAGGACAGGAAGGGGCCGTGGCCCTTGGACGTCCTGCTGGCGACCAACATGATCGCCGTGGGCGTGGACGTTCCCCGGCTGGGGGCCATGATCGTCAACGGCCAACCCAAGTCCACCGCCGAGTACATCCAGGCGACCAGTCGGGTGGGGCGTCGTCACCCCGGTGTCGTCTTCACCGTCTACAACTGGGCGCGCCCCCGGGACCTGTCGCACTACGAGCAGTTCGCCGACTTCCACGCGAACCTGTATCGGCACGTCGAAGCGCTCTCGGTGACCCCCTTCGCCGCGCGCGCCATCGACCGCGGCCTGACCGGGCTGCTCATCGCCATGGTCCGCGGGTACGACCCGAGCCTGAACCCCAACGCCGGCGCCGGACACTTCGACCGGACCGGCCGCACCGCCGACCATCTGGCGGCCGAGGTCAAACGGCGCGCCCGTGACGTCAACGGGGACAAGGTCACGGTCCGCACGATCGTGGAGGAGGTCGACCGTCGCTTCGACCGATGGAACGACAAGCGCAACCTTCAGAACGTGGAGAGCTTCACCCTGGGCTACACCCGGAGCCCGAAGGAGGACGTGGCACTGATCCGGCACCCCGAGGACGGTCGCTGGTCCATCACCACCTGCCCGACCTCCTTGCGTGAGGTGGAGCCCGGGATCCGACTGGTTCTGGATCCCACGGACGATCTGGGCGACGACGTCCATCACACCTTCCAGCCCCAGGGGGACGGCGGCCGCCCCCAGGGCGGCACCGGAGACGACCAAAGCGAGGCACCGTGACGAACGACCCCATCCGCGTCGGTGAACTGCGCGCCAGCCAACTCCTGCACACCTTCGGTATCGGGGCCCAGGTCGATCTGCCGAACCTGTCGGTGGTGGTCCGTGGCCTGGACGCCTGGAAGAGCGCCCACGCCCTCCCCCTGGAAGAAGAGCGCCTCCTGGCCGCGGTCCGACGCAAGCTCGGCCCCCAGGTCAAGGAACTGCGCACCCCGCCCTACACCCCTTCGAGTTCCAACGTCTACGACGAGTGGGCCCGCATCGGGGTACCGGTGTCGGCGTTCCCACGATGGCTGCGGTGCACCAAGTGCAACCGATTGTCCTCGATCGACTCCGGGGCCTTCGACCTGCGATCCAACCCCTTCAGTCCCGACCGGACCAAGTACGTGCACGGCTGCCGGGGCGAGGGCAACAAACGCCCCGCGGCCGTCCCGGCCCGCTTCGTCATGGCCTGCGCGGCCGGACACATCGACGACTTCCCCTGGGTCTACTTCACCCACCGGGGCCAGATCCCGGAGACGGGGGAGCACACCCTCAAGCTGGTGGAGCAGGGCACCACCGGTGAGGCCGCCAGCGTCCTGGTGGTCTGTGAGGGCTGCAACGCCGACCCGAAGCGGGCCGGTGGGCGTTCGATGGGTGAGGCCTTCGGCCCCGAGAACGCCGTGAACCTGCCCCGCTGTCGGGGCCGACATCCCCACCTGGCCTCCTTCGAGGCATGCGACGAGGAGCCTCGCACCATGGTACTGGGCGCCACCAACAGCTGGTTCCCCACCCAGATGCGGGTCTTCAGCCTGCCCCAGGGGGACACCGCCCTCTCCGACGCCGTCAGCGCGCACATGAAGTCCTTGGGTCCCCTCCTGGCCCTGCCCAAGGAGGTGGCCGAGCATCCGATCCGGCAGATGACCTTCTGGGGCGATCTGGACGAGTTCGGCTTCGACGCGGTCTGGGCCGAGGCCCAGACACAACTGGCCGGTGAACAGGACACCGACACCCACGCCGACGGTGATGACGAGGAGGTGGACCTGGCCGGTCCCGAGTGGGAGGCCTTCACCCGACCCGGGGACGTGGAACTTCGGGACTTCACCACTCGTCGGGTGGGGCGGGTCGTGCGCGACCACCGGGAGCGGTTGCGAGAGGTGGTGCTCGTCCCGCGTCTGCGCGAGGTCAGCGCCCTGTACGGGTTCACCAGGGTGGACGCGCCCGAGTTCGACGTGGTCGACACCGACGACAAGCGAGTGGCGCCGCTGACGACCAAGGCCCCCGAGTGGGTGCCCTGCGCCGAGCAACGCGGCGAGGGCATCTTCTTGCGCTTCGCCGAGGAACCCCTGGCCGCGTGGGAGGCCACACAGGTCGTCAAGGAGCGGGAACAGCAGCTCGTCGGTGGCCACGACCGCTGGCGCCAGGCTCGTAACCTGCCGCCCGCGGACTGGCCCGGCATGCGTTACGTCCTGCTGCACTCGCTCGCGCACTGCCTCATCCGCGAACTCTCCCTGGAAGCGGGCTACAGCGCGTCCGGGATCGCGGAGAAGGTGTACGCGCGAGGCGGAGAGGAGCGGATGGCGGGCATCCTGCTCTACACCGCGGCCCCCGACAGCGAGGGCACCCTCGGTGGTCTGGTCGCCCTGGGAGAGGAACCCGAACGACTGGGCCTTCTCATCGACCACGCACTGGACGCGGCCAGGTTGTGCAGCTCCGATCCCCTGTGCGCGGAACACGACCCCAACGACCACGCTCGTCTGCACGGAGCCGCCTGCCACGTGTGCCTGTTCGCCTCAGAGACCTCGTGTGAACGCAACAACCACTACCTGGACCGGGCGTTGCTGGTCGACACCATCTCCCAGGACCTGCCCGCCGGACTCGGGTACTTCCGATGACCTCGGACATGGCGGGAACCGGCCCGATCGAGACCGGCGCGGCACGTGAACGGTGGTCCCGCGACATGGCCGCGATCGCCGGACGGATCGATCCCACCGTCGCCCGTAGTTGGGCCCGGGTCTTGGAGGGGTGCCCCGGCCCGGGGCGGGCCGAGCAGGCCTTGCTGGGGGCATCCCTCCTGACCGGCATCGACCACCACGTCAGGTCTTTGGCCCGGCTCTGGCGACGGCGTCCCCATCTGTCCGGGGAGGCCTTGGGGCTGGCCCTGCTCACGGCGGCTACCGCTGCGGAACGGGTCGACCAGCACAGGTCGAGCGTGGTGGCGACCGGCCCCGAGGGGGCTTCGACCCGGCACAAGAGCGCTTCGCGCACGACCGGCGCCGCCCTGGAGGAAGTGATCGGGGCGGCCCGGCGCCGCCTGCTGGTGGTGAGCTACGCCCACCATCCCTCCACACCGATGGTGGAAGAACTGACCGCCGTGGCCGAACGCGGGGTCGTGGTGGACGTGCTGTTGGAGAAGAAGACCGGGGCACTCGACGCGTTCAGGGCACCGTTCGCGCGGATGACCGACCAGGTGCGCCTGTGGCACTGGCCCAAGGAGCGGCGCGGCGCCAAGGGGACGGCGTCCATGCACGCCAAGGTGGTCGCCGCCGACCAGAGTCTGGCCCTGGTCGGCAGCGCCAATCTCACCGGCCACGCCCTGCACCACAACATCGAGGTGGGGGTCCTGGTCCGTGACCCGGGCCAGGTGAAGAGGCTGGTCGGTCACTTCCGCTCCCTCATGACCCCCGACGGCCCCCTGAAGCGCGCCTGACCCGAACCTGTTTTGAGCTTTGCGCCCTCATACGGCGGTAGCACCGGGCATTCTGGGATACCGACACGTATCGCACCCCCTAAGGATCAGATGAGCACCTCGGATGGCGCCCAGGATTTCGAACTGGACGTTCGGATCCTCGACGACACCGCTTCGTACCTGGTCGATATCGCTCGCCGGTACTGGGACCTTCGTGGTCTGGACGAAGCGGGTGCTTACCCTCTCTGGCGTACTCCCGTGCGGGATATCGACACCAACGGCTGGGGTGGTCGACACCACCTCCTGGCGGCCGCCGCGAGCAGGGCCGTGGCCAAGGGATACTTCTGCCCCGCCTGCGAAGAGGAGCTCTCCCTGCCGAATCGGACGGCGTTGAATCAGATCCTCGCCGGTAACGCCAGGGTGGTCTGCGCCGACTGTCACCCCACCCTCACCGAGGAAGCGGAAGAATACAGGGACCCTGACGCGGCGGCCCTTCGTCGGGCCGAACGGCGTCGAGAGAGGCAATCGTTGAACGAGGCCTACGCCGACGCCGAGGAACGCTGGATCAAGGCACATCGGGAAACGTTGCAGAACGAGTTCACCCTCCGCCACCATCCAGAAGAGGCATTCCCGGAACTCGACGTCCGATCGGAGCTCGCCGCGCTGACCGTGGTGCGAAACGCCACCGAGGACGGGATCATCAACATCAGGGATCACCCGGAGCTGTCCTCGCTCTCTCCCGACGGCGTGGACAAGACGGTGATGGAGTCCTTGCGGCGCCAAGGGGTGCTCCACGTACACCCGTCGACCGCGGTGGGTTCCCAGGTGTGGCGGATCGGTGCCTTCAGTGACGCCGTCGCCGAGGCCGGGGGAGACCTGGACGACATTGCGGCCCCCGAACTCGTGGACAGCTACTACCCGTTGACGACCCGGTTCTACGTTCCGTACGGCGAGGACATCCGAACGGCGGTGGCGTCGGCGGACACCAGGCTGCTTCGGCGTCTGACAGGGGCGTTGACGGACCCTCGGCGCTTCAGTGCTCTGGAGACGCTCCTCGTCGAAGTGATCACCGACGAGGCCGTGCGCTACTTCGACCACAAGTTGAAGGAACACCACCTGCCCGAGGTTCCGGCGGGAAGACGTGTTCGGCTGCGGGAGGCGGCGGACCGGCTCGCCCAGGTCCGATGCCTGGGACAGCTCTACTTCGCCGTGTGGGCCGCGACCCGCAACGCGGCCGCGGCCGCACAACGCAACCCTCGGGCCCCCATCACGAACATGACCGAGCACGGGCTCAAGCGCTTCGAGGATCTCTCCCAAGAGATGGTGCGGGACGACACCAAGTACACGAGGGTCTTCAAGGAGGAGACGGGCTTCCCCCTGTCGGTCATGACCCGGACCCTGTTCCACACGGTCCTGGACATGCACCCGATGGAGACCGGTCTGGATCGGCTCAAGGCCATGCGTCCGGCCCCGCCCGCCCCCGCACGAAAGGAGGCCGCCGAACCGGATCCGGCGCCCGCCAGGAAACGGGCCGAAGCGAAGCCCGAACCCGACCTGGAGCCTGAGCTCGTCCACCCCGAACTGGAGGAGAAGGAGTTCCCCTTCGTGCAACTCCAGGTCCGGCAGCTGGCGGCTGTTCCCGAGTCGTGGTCGCCGCATGACTTCACCACCGTTTTCCAAACCGTGCGCGAAGATATCTCGCTTGTCTGGGACGCGGATCATCCCAGCAACTCCACTCTCCAAGCGGCCACAGGAGCGTTGGAGATGCACCTGCTCCAACTCGGTACCTACCTCAGGGAGCGTGAAGCCGTCCTGGCGATGGTGCTCGCGGCCGACCTGTACAGGGAACTGATCGGGGCCCGTCCCAATGCGGTGCCGGCGGGGAGAGTAGTGGTGGGTCTGCTGGTGGAAGCCCTCAGTCGAAGGGAACGGACCGGTCAGCCCATCGAAGCGGACGATGATGAGTGAGCACACTCCGTTGGGTACAGGCCGTCGTCAAGGAGGAAGGGTGGGAAGCGGCGCTCTGCTCGCCGACGGAGGCAGGTCAGCGAGCAGAGGTACCGGGCTGTGACCATGCCACGCCTTGAACAGCGTAGAAGTCGGCTGACAAGCTGGATATCGGGAGCCGGTGGGGACGCCCGCGCACCCCTGAGGGGATGGATGGACTCCGGCTCACAACCAGCGGGTCAGCCGCTCCCTCGGGGTGCCCGAGGCCACGGACCACATCTTCAATGGGTACGGATGCCATTTGGCGTTCCCCAACCTCTTCACGTCATCCTTCTCTTCGAAGGGGACATTGAGGTACAGGCGGCCGTCGACTATCTCACCGACTTCAGGTACCCGCACGAGGGGCTGATCACGGCGGGCCCGTTCCACGATGCGGCGAACCCGATCGCAGGAGTCCGGGTCGGTCAGCCGCATCATCAGGTCGGTCGGTCCTCCAACCGCCAACAGGTTCAGTGAACCGTGCCAGAGCACACGGCCGTCCAGGATCACCACCTTCTCGTGCATCCGCTCACGTGGTCGAACGTCACAGCCCTTCTCTTGGAGAAGGGACATCAGGGCTCGATGACGATCGGCGTTCTCTCCCCGGTTGCCGTCGACGGGCCGGGTGAACACGGTGACCTTCACCCCCCGCGAAACGCAACCCGAGAGGTACTTGAGCCACCGCTGAACCGGGGGCTTGTTGAGGAAGGCGCAGTATATCTCGACGCTTTCGGTGGCATGCTCCAAGTCCCATTCCAGGGCTTTGTACACCTCGTCGGCGGGGAAGAAGGCGGGCCTGCGCAGCTCCTCCTCGCTCAATCCCGCGAGATCTCCGGCGCTGCGCACCGGAACCAGCTCCTGGGCCGGGATGCGTTGGGCGATTCGCTCCAGGAGGTCGAGCATCATCACTGTTTCGCTGTCGGCGCGAAGATGTTCACGCAGGTAACCCACATCGGCGACTACGACGAGGTGGTCCTGGGCACGGCTCAGCGCGACGTTGAGCAGACGGGCGGTGGTCGAGGACATCCCCGTGCCCTCATAGAAGTAGCCCGGCTCCTTCCCTTCCCCGGCCACGGTGTCCAGGATGACCAGTGGACGCTGGCTTCCCTGGAACCGATGCACGGTGTCGGCCAGGCCCTCGTATGCCTTACCGAAGCGGTACTTCAGGCTCTTGTCCAAGTGGGTGACCTGGTCCCGGTAGGGAGAGATGACCGCCATGCTCTGGCTCGGCGCTACGGAATCGTCGTGTTTGCGTCCGGGCAGTACCTCGTCGTACTGAAGTCCCCGAACCAGTTCATGGATGACGGCCTCGTGCACGTGGTTGGACTTGTGCCGAGTCCTACCCTCGACGCGCACACGGCTGTCGGTGGTGTCCACCAACACCACCGACCTCTCCAACAAGGGGGAGTAGGGCAGTCGGGAGACGTCCTTTTCACGTCCCGTGACCAGGGGCGCGTCACGGTAGGCGACCAGGTTGACCACCTCACAGATATGGGGGCGCATTCGGTATTGGATACCCAGCGCCACCAAACGTGGATCATCGATGACCCTGCCGCTGGAGTCGACGAGCCCGGCGGCGTGGAAGGCGTCCCGGTCCATCCAAAGCCGGGAGTGCTGTTTCTCCTCTGCTTTCAGAACCCGGGAGCCGGAAGCCTGGGTGATGGCGGGTAGTTGTCGGAAGTCCCCGGCCACCACCACGCGCTTGCCAGCCAGGCCCGCCGCGCACCACGCGGAGGGGAGATCGACCATGCCGGCCTCGTCGATGATGACGGTGTCCACGTCCTCCATGAGGCTGTGTGACCGCAGGGCCTTGGCCAGGGTCGTGCCCAGGACCCGACATCGGGAGCGAACCATGGCCAGGAGACCGTCCAGCTCCTCCCGGACCCGAGCGAGTTCGCTTTCGTCCCGGCCGATGAGTTCCTCCACCGCGGCCGCGGAGGGAAGACCCATGGTGGCTTCCAACGCCTGGTCCAGTTCCCGAGAGTACTCACGGATGGTGGGAGCAAGTCTTTCGAGGAGCTCTACCACCGCATCGCGTTCACACAGCGACCGATCCAAGTCGGATCGGAGACGGTCACGTTCTTCCAGGAGTCGGGCGAGCCGTTCGGCCTTGCGGCCGGCGAAGATCCCGGAAGGACTGCCGATCGCGCGGATGCTCCCGCTCACCTGGTCCAGGTCCGTTCGAGCACGGGCCAGGGAGTATTCATGGTGGGAGGCCTGCGCGGCGGTTTTTCGTTCCTGGGCCCGGGCCTTGGACAGTTCGTCCTGTGCCTGGGCGAGGTCCTCATGGGCGTCGCGTTGCTCGTTCGCCACCCGGAGGGATTCCTCCAGTTCAGCGGCCTGCTCGGACAGTTCCGCGCCGAGACGGCCGGCGATCATCTCCGGGTCGATCATCGAACCGAAGCGCTCTCGCAGCGAGGCCACCTCGATCTCTCCGGCCCGTTGGACCAGCCCCGAGTCGAAGTCCTCGTCACCTTCCAGCCGTTCGCAAATGCGCTCCAGCGCCTGGTCCACGGCCACGCGCGTGGGCGCCAGGAACAGGACCCGTTCACCGAGTCGATGGGAGCCCTCGGCGATCAGGGACACCACCTCGGTCTTTCCGGTACCGGGTGGACCCCAGATGAAGGTGATGCCGCTGCCCAGGGAATGTTCGATGGCCGTGCGTTGCTCGTCGTTCAGGAGCATGTCCCGGTAACCGCTGATGTGCCGGTGAGGTTCGGCCAGGGTGCCCAAGGGCGGGTCGCCCTCACCCAGTAGCCAGCCGGCGGTGGTCGGGTTCACCGGTCCCGGGTCCTGACCGCAGTCGTGGATGCGGTCGGCCAGTGAGAGCAGTGAGCGGGTCTCGTCCTCGCGGAGTCGGAAGTTGCCTGGATGGTCACCGAAATCGGTATCGGTGGTGACGAGGACGCGTTTTTTGGGCTGGACGGTGACCGTGACGTACTCCCAAGGATCTCGGGAGCGGGAAGGGCGGGCGAGGAGACGGTCGGAGTCGAAGGAATCTTTCCACCGCTCACAAAAGAACATGTATTCGTGTGGAGTGTTCTCATCACCGACTCGGACACGCTCGCCGTTTTTGAGAGAGATGGTCTCCTTGTTGGTGGCGTTGTCGGACAGGTGTGCCCTGACCTCGTGTTCCAGGGCGGTGAGGAAGTGATCGGCGGGTTCGGGAAGTGCGCTTGGGGAAGTCACAGGACCCTTTCGGTGTCGTCAGCACTGGAACCGGCTGAAGGAGTATCCCTGAGAGTGGTGACATTCCGCAGGCGTTCGCATGCTCAGAGTGGGAGGCCTGAGGCGACTGTCGTTTCTGTCATCAGGTTTCCGTTTCCTCCGTGGTGCGTCCGCAGGTGTGCGGCCACACGGCTGGTCGGCTGTTCTGCCAGGCGGATCCCGGAACGTCGGTGGCCGTCGGTAGCTTCCGGGTATGAGTTTCGCGCTGATGACCTACGTGGTCGACCTCGACGTTCTGAACGGATCCGTTGGATCGAAGGACGACAAGCTGCGCCGGATGATCGGCGGCCGGTTCAGGCAGCACCTGGCCCACTTCGACTCCGAGTTCGATCACCTCACCAACGATGGTGGCCCTCCCATCTACGAGGCGATCCGCGCGGTCATCGACGGAGGTCCCTTCGATGAGCGGTACAGCGTCATGTACAACTACGCCTTCAAATGGCTCTGTGAGTTCCACGGTCGTTTCCTGGACAACTCGAACTTCTCTCCGATAAAGGCTGGAGGGTTGGAGATGGTCGACGAGGGCTTGGCGGACCTGGGTGTGACCCAGGTCAGGGTGCAAGGTCTCCGCGAGGGGACAGTTCCGGCACCGATCCCGTTCTCGTCCACGGGCTTCCCCTTCTACGGAGAATGGCGCCTTGAGGAGTGCGAGAAGGCCCTCGAACAGTGGGATCAGGTCACCGAGGAACGTAAGGCCGCAATCGACCCCCACGTCCTGGCCGCCGCCGAGTCCTGCATGGGCTGGTGCGGGACCGCCGTGGCGGCGGGGCGGGGCGTAGCGGGCTTCTTCTACTGACCCGGGTCCCGGTCACCTCATCCGGCACGGCGCGACCACCCGTGGGAGAAGACCGGTTCGCCGCCCGCCACGCCCCTTGCCTCCACCGGTCACAGGAGCGGCGTCAATAGGCTTGGCGCCTATGTGTTGGTGCTGGTCGTAGCGGGGGAAGGCTGGGGCGGCGTAGCTGATGGACGAAGACGACGCGGTCTACGGCGGTTCAGCTCGACCGTCGGACACCGAGGCCTCGCCGCCTGTGTCGGAGCGCATCGGGCTGGGCGCTGAAGCGGACGAGAGCATGGATTGCTTCGCGAGCCTGGCCACGTACCTGCTCGAAGCTCCGGTGGTGGTCACGCTGGCGGAGGAGGAACGCCACCTCCTCCCCGGCCTGGTGGGGTTGGGAGAACCGTGGGCCTCCTCCAGACAGGTGCCCCTGCCTCCCAGGAAGGACCCGGGTGCCCCATCCACCGACGAAGCCGACCAGGACCCCTTCGCCTCCGTGGCGCGTGTGGCCCGAGCCCTGGGGGCGGTCAGCTGGATGGGGGTGCCACTCGTCGACATGGAAGGGACCCTCCTGGGTTTCATCCTCGCGATCGACACCGTCACACGCACCTGGGGCGACAGGGAGATCGACGCACTACGCGATCTGGCACACGTATGCGAGGCGGAGTTGATCCTGCGTCTGCTCGTGGAGGAGAACGGACGCACCCGGCTCCAGGACCAGCGCGCCTACGAACGCTCCCGACTACTGATGCGTACCGCCGAGGAACTGGCGGGAGCCACGGACGTGGCCCTGGTGCGGCGCAGCGCCAAGGCACTGATCACCCTCGATCTGCGCACCGTGCAGGTGGAGCTGATGCTGGTTGAGGGAAGGCGGATGCGCCGCGTCATCGACCCCGAGGACCCTTCGGACGTGGAAGCGATCTACGCGGAATGCGCGTTGGACAGCGACTGGCCGGCGGCCCGAGCGGCACGCACCGGCACCATCGTGGAAGTGCCCGACGCGGATGCCATCGCGAGGCTGGCGCCCGAGGCACGGGCCGCGTTCGCCCGGGCGGGGCTGGCCGGAGCGGTGTTCCTTCCACTGCCAGTGGGACGTGACCCCGTGGGGGTGCTCGTACTGGGGTGGGACACACCGCGCCGGATGGAGGTGGTGGAACGCGCGTTGCTCGGCTCCTTGGCCGAGTACGTCACTCGCGCGGTGGAGCGGGTGTCGTACGTGGCCGGTCGGGTGCAGGCCGCGCACACGATGCAGAAGGCCATGCTGACCGAGGTTCCTCGCGTGGAGGGTCTGGAGATCGAGGCCCTCTACCGCCCCGCCTCGTGGGGCGCCACGGTGGGTGGTGACTGGTACGACGTCTACCCCCTGATCGACGACGCGAGCGGAACGCTGGCGATCACGATCGGAGACATCACCGGCCACGACCTCCAGGCGGCCATCTTCATGGGGCAGGTGCGCACCATGTTGCGGCAGGCCGACCTGGACCACCCCGACTATGGGCCCGCGCGGATCATCTCGGCCTTCGAACACGCCAATCGGGTACTGGGCCTGGGGGCCAGCGGCACGATGGTGCACGCCCACCTGAGGCCGTGTCCCGAAGGGTGGCTGCTGAGGTGGAGCAACGCGGGCCACCTCCGGCCCTTGGTCGCCTCGCCGGGCGGAATCGTCGAAGAGCTGGCCGAGCACGATCTGCTCTTCCACCCCGACTTTCCGCGCCTGCCGCGCACCGACCACCGCAGGATCCTGGAACCGGGCAGCACGTTGCTGATGTTCACCGACGGGCTGGTCGAGCATCGTGGCCAGGACATGGACGCGTTCATCGCCCGCACCAAACGCATACTCGCGGCCGGTGGCGACACTCCGCTACCGGAACTGTTGCGATGGATCGTGGAGGAGAACGTCACCGAGGCCGGTGAGGACGACATCGCGTTGCTGGCCGTACGGCTGGCAGGGCAGGCACCCCTGTGACCCGGCTTCTCCGACGGGTCGACTCGGGTACGTGGGGATGAGTCGTCAGATGGGGTGTCGAGGCTCTTCGGCTCGGGAGGACACGTCCGCGGATTCTGTGATCCACAAGGGTTTCCCATCGCCGCATACGACACGGATGCCCTCAGCCGGTTCCAGGCTGGTGCGCTTCACATGGAGCCGCTTGCCATCGACCTCGGCGACCGGCCGGTCGGGTGAGCGCATGAAGCGATGGGTTCTGACCTGGTCGTGAACCGTGCGGGCATCATCCGACCAACGGATGAAAGCGAACTCCTCCTCCATGAAGCCCGCATGGGAAGCCGCCACGTGGTCCTGTGGTTCGCCGGGCTCACCCGCCACGACGCGGGCCAAGGCGGTGCGGAGTAGTTCGTAGGTGGCGGGCATCGCCTCGACACAGTAGGTCTGCCAGCTGATGTCGTCGGCCAGGGGCAAGCCATCGCGTTGGGCGAGGATGTCGCCGGTATCGAAGTCCTCGTCCATTCGGTGGATCGTGATGCCTGCGGTGGGGTCACCGTTGCGGATGGCCCAGAGCAGCGGTGCGGGCCCTCGATATTCAGGCAGCATCGACACGTGGACGTTGATCGCGCCGAGTCGAGGGATGTCCAGCACCGAACGAGGCAGCTTCCACGCGAAACCGAAGACGATCAACAGGTCGGGGCGGTAGCCCTCCAGTGAGCCCTTTTCAACCTGAAGGTGCAGGTCACGACTCTGCACCGACCATCCAAAACCCCTCCTGAACAGTAAGAAGCCCCTGGTAGAGGAGTTAACGACCAAGAAAACCCAGCACCAGAGGCTCCACA
>NZ_FRFF01000085.1 GCF_900143625.1 Nocardiopsis sp. JB363 | reverse complement strand
GCGCACGGTCAGGGTCCCGTCGGGGGTGGGGTTCAGGTCCATGGCGCATTGCAGGGCGCAGTAGGGGCAGTGGGTGCGAATGGCCCCTGGGTTTGGGGTGGTCGTCATGTGGCCACCTCGGTGGTGGGTGAGGGGGTGGGGCGGCGCAAGTAGACCAGATAGGTGATGGCGGCGCACACCAGGTAGAACACCCCGAAGGCGGCGAAGGCGGGAGCGGTGGAGCCGGTGGCGGCGAAGGACTCACGGAAGGTGACGTTGATGCCCGCCCCGCCCAGGGCACCGACCGCGCCGATGAGCCCGAGCATGGAGGAGGCGGTGCGTTTGGTGTGTTCCAGGGCCTGTTCGCGGGGCTGACCGGCGGCGATGGCGTCCTGGGCCTTGGCCGCGTGGATGGAGGGGATCATCTTGTAGGTGGAGCCGTTGCCCAGCCCGGTGAGGGTGAACATCACCGCGAACGCGGCGACGAACAGCGTGAGTCGGGAGCCTTGGACAGCCAGCAGCAGTACCCCGGCGCACACGGCCATGGCGATGAACACCCACAGGGTGACCCGGGCTCCTCCCAGGGAGTCGGCCAGTCGGCCGCCCACCGGGCGGATCAGGGAGCCGATGACCGGGCCCAGGACGGCGATTCCGGCGGAGGTGAAGGGGGCGAGTCCGAACTGGGACTGTAGGAGCAGACCGAAGGCGAACCCGGTGCCGATGAAGGATCCGAACGTGCCGATGTAGAGCACCGACATCGTCCAGAAGTGTCGGTCACCGATGGCCGAGAGTTGTCCGCGAATGTCGCTTTTGACGTTGGTCAGGTTGTTCATCGATCGCAGCGCCCACCAGGCGGCCAACAGGATCAGTGGGGCGTAGAACAGCGGCACCAGGTATCCGGCCGAGGTGGTGAACAGGGCGATGACCGCCAACCCCACCAGCTGCACGGTGGCCACCCCGATGTTGCCGCCGCCGGCGTTCAACCCCAACGCCCACCCCTTCTCGCGTTCGGGGAAGTAGGAGTTGATGTTGGCCATGGAGGAGGAGAAGTTGCCACCTCCCAACCCGGCGGTGGCGGCCAGCGCCAGCATCAGCCAGAACGGGGTGTTCGGGTTCTGGATGAGGAAGAACGCGGCGGTGGTGGGCACGATCAGCAGTGCGGTGGAGGCGATGGTCCAGTCGCGTCCGCCGAACAGGGGCACGGCCAGGGTGTAGGGCACCCGCAGCAGGGCTCCGACCAGGGTGACCACCGACAATAGGAGGAACTTCTGTTCGGGTGTGGTGGAGAAGCCGTGCTCGGGGACCATGAACAGCACCAGCACCGACCAGAGGGACCAGATCGAGAAGCCGATGTGTTCGGAGGCGATGGAGGCCCACAGGTTGCGACGGGCCAGCCTGCGTCCGGTGTCCTTCCAGAAGGTGCGGTCCTCGGGGTCCCAGTGGGCGATCCAGCCGGGTCCGGTGCGTTGGGCGGGGGCGGCGATGCGAGCGGTCACGACCGGTACCTTCCTGTTCGAGGGCTACTTGTCGTAGCCGACGGTAGGAAGCGGGTGTTACGGGGAGGTGTCCTGTCGTAACGCACGGGAAACGGTGAGCTCACCTGGCTGTCGTGCCGGTGGTGAGAAGCCTGTTGGCGGCGCGCCCCTGGTGAGAGGGGGACAGCGCGGGGACGGTTGTGAAACGGTGTCGGGGTGAGTCCTCTCGTGGAACCCTTCGACCCGGTCGCGGCCACCCACCCTGATCTGGCCGCCTGGACCATGATCTTCACCGCCGGGCAGGGTGAGCTGTCAGGCGGGGCCCCTCGGGCCGAGGACCTGGCCGTGCGGTTGCGTTCACAGCGGGCCGGTGAGGGGTGGAGATGGGCGGGGCGCCTGTCGGCCGCGGAACCGGTGGTGGGGGTGGCCGAGCTGCGCAGGCAACCCCACGAAGCACGGATCGGGTTCTTGCGCCTGTTCGTGGCGCCGGAGGCCCGCCGTGAGGGTTTGGGGCGTGAGTTGCGCGAGACGGTGGTCGAGCAGGCCCGGGTGTTGGGCATGGACCGGTTCCAGAGCACCGTGTTGGTCGGGGAACCCGGTGAGCCCTTCGCCCGAGCCAGCCCCTACCTGCGCACCCTGTCGCGGTTGGAGTTGCAGAAGCAGTACCTGGACGAGGTCACGTTGCGGCGCTGTTGGTCGTTGGCGGCCACCCCGGCGCGGGGTTATCGGCTCACCCACTGGGAGGGGCCCGCCCCCGAGGCCTTGGTGCGTTCGTTCGGGCGGGTGATGGGGCATCTGTTGGACGCGCCCGGAGCGGCGCTGCAGATGGTGGCCCGTTCCTGGGGTCCGGCCCAGGTGCGCGAGTGGGAACGCAAGATCACCGAGGACGGTTCACGGCTGGTGGTGGGCGCGGCGCTGGATCGCATGTCGGATCAGGTGGTGGCGGCCACCGTGTGCACGGTCACCGGTGGTGTGGTGGCCGATCAGCACGACACCGCGGTGATGCCGGCCCACCGTCGTCGGGGGTTGGCCAGCCGGGTCAAGGCCACCCAGGCGTTGCGGGTGCACGACCTGTTCCCGCACGTGCGGGCGCTGGCGGTGACCATCGACCAGGAGAACACGGCCATGCTCGGGGTCAACCGGTCGTTGCTGTACGAGCGGGTGGCGGAGCGTTTGCTGGTGGAGGAGAGCCTGGCCGTGCCTTGAGGGAACGTGGGGGTGAGAGCGGGGCCCGGGGTCAGCCCTGGTTCTTCTTGGACCCGTAGGCGCCGAAGCACAGCGCGAACACCACGCCCAAGGCGATGCCCATGGCCACGCTGTCGAAGAGCAGCCCGAAGCACACTCCCAGGCCCACCCCCAGACCCAGGTTCATGCTCTGCCCGTGTTTGCCGCTCATGGTCCCTCTCTCGCCCGGTGTCCCCTATCCGACGTTATCGGCCCGCGTGGGGTTCCCCACCGTCGTGGTCGACCACGCGCAGGCCGAAGGCGTCCCCGCCCCGGGGAGGGGCGGGGACGCGTGATGGGTCAGACGCCGAAGGCGTCCGGGTAGCGGATGGTCCCGCGCGGTGTGGGCCGCGAGGGGTCCAACGCCAGCGCCATCATGGCCGCATCGGGCACCTCGAAGGGGGCGCGCACACCGAACCCGGAGGCCGGGGCGAACCCGAACCTTGGATAGTAGTCGGCGTGTCCCAGGACCAGGACGAGGTTCTCGCCCATCCGCCGTGCGCTCTCCAGCCCGGTACGGATGGCGGCCGAACCGGCACCGGTGCGCTGGAAGGCGGGCAGGACCGCGCACGGGGCCAACGCCAGTGCGGGGGCGCCGTCGACGTGGCAGCGGGTGAACAGGGCGTGGCCCACCACTCGACCTTCGTCGGTCTGGGCGAGGATCGACAGACCCTCGATCCAGGCCAGGGCGTCGGCGCGCAGGGCGTCGATCAGATCGGCCTCGGCCTCGGTGTCGAAGGCCGCCGCGTTGATGGCGTGGACGGTGCCGATGTCGGAGTCGGTCTCGGGTCGGGTGGACCAGGTGCGTGTGGAGTCGGACAACTCAAGGACCTTTGTTCGTGGGGCCCCGTCGTCTGTTCAGCTCAGGGCCCGGTGTTCGTGGACGTTGTGGGCGCTGCTCGTGGCGGCACCGGTCCTGACGGTCATCGAATCACCCGTATCTCGGTCTGCCTCGGCCGACTCTCGGCTTCGCGCCGATGAACGCTAACAGTGGTCTCGCTGTTGCCGGAAGCGGTTTTCCCCAGACCCGACGCGGAACCGATCGGCGGGCTACCGTGTCTTATTCGTGGGGCTTTCCGGGTCGGTGAGGGTCCTGGTGACGACGGTGGAGGATGACGCGGTGGAGTTGTTCGAAGAGGGCGCCAAGGTGTTGACCCAGGAGATGGTCAAGGGCGGTTGGACCGTGGTGCAGGCCTGGGTCACCCGCCTGTTCAAGGGAGATGCGGCCAAGAAGCAGGAAGCCTTGGGCGAGTTGGAGCGCTCCCGCACGGACCTGGAGGAGGACTCCACGCTGCTGGAGGACGTGCAACAGGAGTGGAAGACCCGGCTGCGCCGTCTGCTGCGCGAGGACCCCGAGGCCGCGACCGAGCTGCGCGCCCTGTTGGAGGAGGTCGCTCCGCAGCGGGGCGGGGACACCATCATCAACACCGCCGGTGACATCGGGGGTGGCAGCTTCGTGATCCAGGCCGGGCACGTGCACGGTGGTGTACACGAGCACAAGGGCGACCACATCGACATGAGTGGTGCGCAGGCCCAGGGGGACATCATCGGTACCCAGTACAACGACGGGTCCCGGCGCCGCCGGGACTGAACGGGCGCGACCGAATGGGGCCGAGCGGGCTCGCCCAGCGTGGCAGCAGGCTGACCTGGGTGCCCCTCTCGGCGAAGCCCAGCCGGATGGCCACACTTGGGTCGAGTGTGTGGTCGATGGCGGCCGAAGCCACCGGTTGGGCCGGGCCCCGTCCCCGGAAAACCCTTTGAGCCCGGCACCGGTGTCCTTGTAGATTGCCCGGGACTCGTCACCGTGAGGACAGGACATCCGCTTGACCCCGCCTGCTCTGTAGACCTGACATCTTTCGCTTTTCTTGAAGCCGGCCCTGGTGTCGGCTCTGCCGGGCTGCTCTCGCGAGCCTGGTGAATCAGCGTTCGAGGCCGCGCGTAATCGGCCTCGTGTCAGGTCTAGAGAGTGCTGTGTCTTCTCAACCTCATATCGTGCTGCCCTGGGTGGTTCGTCGTACCCGGTTGCCGCTGCTGTCGATGCGGTGCCCGGACTGTCGGGCCGGGTCGTTCACCACCGGCCAGGGCAGGTTCCGTGTCAACGCCAATGGCAAGCTGCTGGACGTGTGGCTGTTGGTTCGTTGTCTCGCGTGTGATCACACGAGCAAGCTGACCGTGCACGAGCGGGCGGCGGTCGGGTCCTTCGATCCGGCGACGCTCGACGGCTACCTCGCCAACGATCCGGGGGCGGTGGCGTCCTGGTTGTTGGATCCGCTCATGGCCCGCCGTCATCGCTTCGACCTGGACTGGGAGGGGGCCTGGCGGTTGGAGGTCCCACAGACCGGGTTCGATGAACAGTGGCCGGTTCGAATCCGGGTCCGCTTTCGGGATCCGGTGCCGGTGCGCCGTGATCGTCTCATCGCCCAAGGGTTGGGGCTGAGCCGCAACGAAGTGCGGTCTCGGGTCAAGTGCGAGGCCTCGTTGCGTCGTTCGACGGTCGCCGGGTTCACCTTCGTCTTGATGCCCCGGGACTGACCGGGGGCACGTTCGAGGGGTGAACATCACATCCGGTGGTGGCTCCGTGGGAATGGAGTCGCCACCGGATGACCGAAGAGGATTCTGGTTGTTGTGGTCAGTCGATCTACTCGCCGGTAACATATGGGTATGAGCCAAGATCACCCAGCCCAGGACTACGAGTTCGACCGGGACACCCGCGTCGACAAGGGCGCCGATGGCGGGTTCACCGCCACCCTCACCGACGGGTGGACCACCTTCACCTCCCACCCCAACGGTGGCTACGTGTTGGGCACCGCCCTCAACGCCCTGGGCCAGACCCTCGCCCAGCCCGACCCCCTGGCGGTCTCCGCCTTCTACCTGCGCCCCGCCGCCCCCGGGCCGGCGAACCTGCGCACCGAGACCATCCGCGAGGGGCGCCGCACGGCCACCGGCGCCGTCGTGGTCGAGCAGGGCGGCAAGGAGATCCTGCGCGCCACCGCCACCTACGGCGACCTGAGCGTGGAGGGCCGTGAGCTGCACCTTCAGGGCCCGCCTGTGCTGCCGGCCCCCGAGAAGTGCGTGGTGCCGGCCGAGTTCTCCGGCGACGCGGAGGGGGTCTCCATCGCCCGGCGCGTCGACTACCGCTACCCCGAACGCCCCGCCTGGTTGGACGGGAAGAAGGACGGTCGCCCCGAGGTGGAGTTCTGGATGCGCTTCGCCGACGGCCGCGACGCCGACACGCGTTCCCTGCCCGCCATGGTGGACTTCGCGGTCCCGGCGGTGTTGGAGATCGGTGAGTTCAGCACGATCACCGTGGAGCTGAGCACCCACGTGCGCGCCCGTCCGGCGCCCGGTTGGTTGGCCTGTCGGGTGTTCACCAAGCATCTCTCCCATGGTCTGCACGAGGAGGACATGGAGATCTGGGACAGTCAGGGCACCCTGGTCGCCCAGGCCCGCCAACTGGCCATGCTGCTCTGAGAGCGACCCGCGTGCGAGGCCGGCCCCGTTCAGGCCCGGGACGCCAGATGCCGGTCGAACCAGGCCCGGGTGCGTTCGAGCAGGTCGGCCTGGTGGCTTGAGGTGTGCAGGCCGTGCCCGGCGCCGGGATAGGTCACGAACTCGCATTCCACTCCGAAGTGACGCAGGGCCCGGTGCAGGTAGAGGGCCTGGCCCACCGGAACGTTGGTGTCCTCCCGCCCGTGCGCGATCAGTACCGGGGTGGTGATGTGCGAGGCGAAGGAGATGGGGCCGACCGCGTCGTGCGGATGTGGTCCGATGCCCTCCCAGCCGATGCTGCCGCTCAGTCCTGCCTCGGCCGCCCCGTATTCGCCGGTGGCGGCCAACATCCCCCAATCGCTCACTCCGGCGCCCACCAGGGCGGCGCGGAACCGGTCGGTGTGCCCCACCGCCCAGGCCGCCATGGTTCCGCCGTGGCTCCACCCGCCGATCCCCAGACGGTCGGGGTCGGCCACGCCCCGTTGGACGAGCAGGTCGATGCCGTCGAGGATGTCGGTCCACTCCCCCGCTCCCAGGTGGCCGATCACCCGTTCGGCGAAGGTGCGCCCGTGGCCCTGACCACCGCGCGGGTTGGGCAGGAAGACCGCGTACCCGCTGTGGGCCAACCACTGAGCGGGGGCATGAGCATTGAGGGTGAACTGGTCCATGAAACGGCCGTAGGGGCCCCCGTGCACCCAGGTCACCATCGGGAACGGGCCCTCCTCTGGGGGCAGGCCCACCGGCATGACCAGTAGCCCGTCCAGTTCCAGGCCATCGCGAGCGCGGTAGGCCAGGCGCTCCTGAGCGCCCCAGGCCAGGCCTTCGAGTTCGGGCCGCAGGTGGGTGAGCCGGGTGAGCGTGGCGGTGGCCGCCCCTGCGTACACCTCACGGGGGTGGGTGGGGGTCGCGACCTGGACGGCCACGGTGGTTCCGGTGTCGTCGCAGGTCAAGGACTCCAGTAGGCCGGTGGATCGCCGCAGCGGGGTGAAGGTGCGGGTGGAGGGATCCAGGCGGTGCAGTTCGGTGTCCAGTCCGTGTGCGAACAGGGCCAGTGGTGGGCCTTGGGCGGCCTGGACGAGTTCGAGGGGGCAGCGTTCCAGGTCGGCGGTGAGGTCGGTGGGTTCGGCTCCGGTTCCGGGGATCAGGTCCAGGACGGCTTGGGCGCCGTCGGGTCCGGGTCGCATGGCCAAGTAGGACAGGTGCCATCGGCGGCCGTCGTGCCACCAGGTGGGGGCGTGGGCCTCCCATCCCAGGTCGCCCAGGTGTTCCACGTGGCCGTCGGCGAGGTCGACCAGATGCAGCCGCCAGTGGGGGTGGACGGGGTCGCGTTCGGGGGTGGGA
>NZ_FRFF01000061.1 GCF_900143625.1 Nocardiopsis sp. JB363 | reverse complement strand
GCGCCTCGGGTCTCGTGCCCTGGGGTTGTTGGGCGGGGTTTGGGTGGTCTCCCCCTTCCCCGCCGCGTGATTGTGGCCGTCTCCGCTACGCGCGTCAAGGTCGTCGCTGGGGCGGCTTCGCCGAGAGAGCGCTCCACCTTGACCCGCTTCACTACGACGGCAGTTGGCGGCTATCGGGGAAGCGGGGAGTGGGGTCAGGGACCCAAAAGCCCTTCCGGGCCTTCGGCCCGGGCCCTGACGGGCCGCCGGGCTCCGCCCGGTCCGGCCGCAGCCGGCCGAATCCCTACCCCACCGTCTGGTGGTGTCGTTGAGCGCGTCGCCACCACGTGACCGCCTGGGTTACGAAGGGCCCGCTACAGGTGCGGCTCGGGGCGGGCCGCGTCCCAGCGGTAGCCGGCACTGGTGGAGGTGGGCCGGTCACTCCCCAGCACCGGTGCAGTACCGGTACCCGCAGCAGTATCGGTGCCGGCATGTGCGCCAGTACCGGTGCGGGGGTGTGTGCTGCCGAGACCCCCAACGGGAACCACTCTGGCCCCTGGATATGGCTCCGGGTGGGGGGTTCGCGGGGGTAGGCATGCCGATATCCCCACAAGGCACGGAGCCTTTGGGGTCTGACACCCAACCGGGGGTATTTTTCGAGAGGTACGGGGGTTGGATCTGGGGGTCTGCTCCGGATACATGGTTCGGAGCGGGGCGAGGTTTTCGCCTGGTGAAAACGCGTGGTGGTGGTGTTAGGCGGTGGCTGGGGCTGGGTCGCCCTCACCACCCTCACCGCCACCGGCCTTCTCGGTTTCTTGGCGGTTCTGGGTGTGGTGGTGTTCCCAGATCTGCTGGTTCGTTTTCACCTGCAGGCGGTGCTTGAGCCGGTTGTGGGTGGAGCAGAGCAGCTGCATGTTGTCGGAGCTGGTGGCTCCGCCGTGGGAGAAGGCGATGATGTGGTCGAACTGCGACCAGCTACGCGGCATGTCGCAGCCTTCGTGCCACTCGCAGTGGAACTCCTTGTACCCCGCCGCTTGGCGTACGGGGTCGGGGGCGCAACGGTGTTTCTGGCCTACGTCGAGGAGGGTTTTGCCTTCGGCGTCGGTCAGGAAGCGGCGCAGCCAGCTTTTGGGGGTGAGGCGGGAGATCATCTGGTCGGGGATGACCACCCCGTCCTCGGTGACAGCGGGTTCGGCGGTTTGGTCGCCGAGGTAGCGCTTGAGCGGGACGGTGATGTTCAACGTGACCACCGGCTTCGGTGCCTTCGC
Organism: Nocardiopsis sp. JB363; assembly: GCF_900143625.1. Lineage (GTDB taxonomy): Bacteria > Actinomycetota > Actinomycetes > Streptosporangiales > Streptosporangiaceae > Nocardiopsis. The sequence continues at coordinate 551 of NZ_FRFF01000061.1, read as the reverse complement.
GCACGTGCGGTGGGCCAGAGCGGTCTCGAAGATGCGCATCATCGCGTCATAAGTGCGCTGGTGCTTCGGCACCGCCGCACTGTCGGGCCCGTAGGGTTCGGTGTAGGCGTCCAGGGCGGCCTGGATGAGCTGGTTATCCGCACCCGGCCCCCACATGCGCAGCAGGAACCCGCCTTCGAAGGTCGGTGAGAACTGCGCACCACGGTTGTCGAAAGTCTCGTCGTAATCCCGGTCGGCTTTATCGGGGTCCAGCTGGGCGACGAACCATTTCGCCGCGTCCCGCAACTGCCGCACCGACGCCTTCGGGCATTCCTTCTTGTAAGCGATCAGCCCGAACTCCAGGCGGGCCCGGAAACCCTCCACGTCGGGGTGCTGCGCCCGGAAGTCCTCATCGGCTGTTTCCAGGACCTTCGCCCACTCAGCGGTGGCTTTTTCGGTGGAGGTCGCGATCGCACAGGCTTCACCCAACGACAGGGTGCTGTCCCCAAACGCCTCGTCCACCAACGGCAACTGCTGGCGGTGCACGGCGCGGGCCAGGGTGGCGAGGTTGC
>NZ_FRFF01000149.1 GCF_900143625.1 Nocardiopsis sp. JB363 | reverse complement strand
GAGTCGGGGGGAGTCGGGGGCTTACTTGCGGGGCTCGTCCCGAAGGACCCGGGCCCCGTCTCTGACGGCTTGGAGGGCCGCTCTGGCGTGCCGGGGCGAGGCGCCCGCCAACCCGCAGGTGGGCGTGGTGACCACCGTTTGGGAGAGCAGTTCGGGGCCGAACCCCAACCGGTTCCAGAGCTCGCGTACGGGGTCGACGTTACGCGCGGGGTCCGACATTTCAGGGCCGTCCACCGAGGGCACGACGCCGAACATGAAACCCACGTCGTCCTCCACGGCGGTGCCGATCATCTCGTCGTGGGCGCGGTCGATCAGGTGCGCGTCCAGACCGATCGCGCGGGCCCCGCTGCGTCGCAACAGGTCGATGGGGACCGACGGGGCGCAGCAGTGCACGGCCGGTACCGCGCCCGCGTCGGTGAGCGCGGCGAACAGGGTGCGCAGCGTCGTTTCCACCCGTACCCGGTCCACGGCGGGCAGGAGCCCGTAACCGCTGGCGGTGGGCAGTGAACCCACCAGCACGGCGGGCAGCGAGGGCTCGTCGACCTGCACGACGATCCGGGCGCCGGGCACGCGGGTGCGCACGTCGGCGAGGTGGGCGAGTACGCCCTCCAGGTGCGATTCGGCCAGGTCGCGTCCGGCGCCGGGGTCGGAGACCATCCGCTGACCGTTGCGCAGCTCCATCGACGCCGCCATCGTCCACGGCCCCGCCACCTGGATCTTCAGCGGACCCTCGTAGGCGTGGGCGTGGTCGGTGAGGGCGTCCAGGTCATAGGACAGGAAGCTGCCGGCGCGGACCAGGTCCCGGCCGGGGGTGTCGGCCACCCGCCATCCGGTGGGCCGTACCTCCACGGGCAGGTCCACGAGGAGTCCGGCGGTGCGGCCGATCATGTCGGCGCCGGCTCCCCGATCGGGAAGTTCGGGCAGGTGCGGTAGGTCCGGGAGTTCGCCGAGAACGGTGCGCATGGCCTCGTCGGGGTCCTCGCCGGGCCAGGATCCGACACCGGTGGCGGACGCGGCGGGCCAGGGGTAGGGGTGCTGTTGACTCACGTTGCCCAAGGTTAGAGCAACGCGGCCTCAGCGCAGGGTGAGCACGGGGCCGTCGGGGGTGATCTCCAGCGCGCAGGCGGTGAGGTCGTCGACGATCGCGGCGGCCCCCAGGCCCTCCAGGTCGGCGGCGTCGTGGGAGGTGGCCACGGCCAGAACGGTGGCGCCGGAGGCCACACCGGCGAGGATGCCCGCGGGCGCGTCCTCGATGACCAGGCAGCGTTCGGGGGCGTACCCGAGCGCGGCGGCGGCCTTCAGGTAGCCCTGGGGGTCGGGTTTGCCGACGCTGACGTCCCCCGCCGCCACCAGGACCTCGGGGACGGGCAGCCCGGCGGCGACCAGGCGCTCGCACATCAGACGGCGCCCTCCGGAGGTGACGGCCGCCCAGCGGTCGGCGGGCATGGCCTTGAGGAGTTCACCGGTGGCGGGCAGGGCTTGCACCGCGTCCACGCCGTCGAGTTCGAGTTCTTCGAGTTCGTCGGCGGCGGCCTCGATCCGGTCAGCGGGCAGGAACATGGCGATGGTGTCCTCCGAGCGTCGCCCGTGGGAGACCCGCAGGACCGCTTCGGGGTCGACGCCGTGGGCTTCGGCCCACACGCGCCAGGTGTGCTCCACCACCGGCGTGGAGTCCACGAGCGTGCCGTCGATGTCGAACAGGATCGCGTCCGTCGAGATGCGCATGGCACCACCGTAAAGGGTCGGTGGCGGTGTGGGCGGGGAGTCCACGATCGAACACGGTCAGGTGGCCTCGGCGGGCGACCTCTCACCGTCGGTGGCGGTCTCGTCGTCCTGGGCGCCCTTGTGGCGCTTACGGCGGTTGCGCAGCACCAGCACGGTGACGGCCACCACGGCCGCGACCACGACGCCCACGGCGGTCCACGGGGAGTTGAGGAACAGCGCCAACCACCCGCCGACCAGGCCGGAGATCACGGTGCCCCACAGTCCGGCCCAGATCAGTCCGCCGACGAACGTCGCGGCGATGTAGACGGGAAAGCGCATGCGCACGGCGCCCGAGGCGAAGTGGATGGCGGTCTGCATGCCCACGGTGAGGAAGCTGAGCGTGACCACGGGCGCGCCGTAGCGGTCGATGCGCGCCTTGGCCGCGTCCAGCTTGGGGCCCAGGCGTTCGCCGACCCGGCCCCGGTTGACCCCGGCGCCCACGCCCCGACCGAGCAGGTGGGTGGCGGGGGCGCGCAGCATGATCACCACGAGCAGGGTGACGTAGACCACCCAGAAGGGCTGCCCCTCAAGGAACGCGAACTGCGGCATGGAACGACCCCTTCTGACCTTGACCCCATCAACTTTGCATTGCCTTACCTAAGTTCGGCAAGTGGCCAAGGTCGAAAAAACTGCGTTGTTCCTCCCACATCACCCGATCGGCGAGCTATGGCCCAGGGTTTCCGATTCGACGATCCGATCCCACTGTCCCGTTCGCTCCCGACCGGTCCGACCGGTCCGACCGGGTCCCGTAGGGCTCACCGTTCAGGCGATGGAGTCCTCCAGGCGCGAGGTGGTGGCGATGGTCGCCGACCCCAGCACCGCGTCGCCGTCGTAGACCACCACGGCCTGCCCGGAGGCCACACCCTTGGCGGACTCGGCCAACCGGACCACGAGCTCGGGGCCCTCGTCGGCGTCGCGCTGCCACACCGTCGCCGGGTACACCTCGCCGTGCGCCCGAAGCTGCACGTGGCACTCGGTCGGCTCGGTCAACGGCCCGCTACCGCTCCAGACGGGCTTGCGCCCCACGATCCCGTCCACCCGCAGCGACTCGCGCGGGCCCACCGTCACCGTGTTGTTCACCGGCTCGATGGACAGCACGTACCGGGGGTTGGGCGCCCCGCCAAGCCCTAGCCCCTTGCGCTGGCCGATGGTGAAGCCGTGAGACCCCTGGTGGGTGCCGACCACGTTGCCGTCCTCGTCCCGGATCGGCCCCGGCTTCTCCCCCAGGCGCTTGTTGAGGAACCCGGCGGTGTCGCCGTCGGCGATGAAGCAGATGTCGTGGCTGTCGGGCTTGTCCGCCACCGACAGGCCGCGCCGCTCCGCCTCGGCGCGCACCTCGTCCTTGGTGCAGTCGCCCAGCGGGAACATCGCGTGCTCCAGCTGCTCGGCGTCGAGCACGCCCAACACGTACGACTGGTCCTTGGCCTCGTCCACGCTGCGCACCAGCCGACCATCGAGCTTGCGCACGTGGTGGCCGGTCACCACCACGTCGAAGCCGAGCGCGATCGCGCGGTCCAGCACCGCCTCGAACTTGATCTTCTCGTTGCAACGCAGACACGGGTTGGGCGTGTTGCCCGCCTCGTACTCGGCGACGAAGTCCTGGACCACCTCGCGGTCGAACTCCTCCGACATGTCCCACACGTAGAAGGGGATGCCGATGACGTCCGCGGCGCGGCGGGCGTCGTGGGAGTCCTCCACCGTGCAACAGCCTCGGGCGCCGGTGCGGTAGGACTGTGGGTTCTTGGAAAGGGCCAGGTGGACGCCGGTGACGTCGTACCCCGCCTCGGCCACGCGAGCCGCGGCGACGGCGGAGTCGACACCCCCGGACATGGCGGCCAGTACACGCAAAGTCATAGTGCCTTCCAGGGTATGCGCCCGAGAGCGGTCGGGGTACTCACCGGGGGCGGGCGGAGGTACTCGCCGGGTTCTGCGAAAATCAACACATGGCTCTGTTCCGTCGTCGTCGCTCCAACGACTCCACCGACTCCTCCGCCTCGGCCGACACCGCCGCCGTGGTCGCCTTCTGGGACGCTTGGCCGTCCCTGCGTCCGGCCTTGGTCGAGTCCGTGGACTCCGACACGCCCGTCGCCCCGGAAACGTCCGAGAAGGTCTCCGATCTGGTCCGGGCGATCCATCCGGACCTGGACTGGGAGATCGGCAAGGCACCGGAGCCGCAGGCCGGCGGCCTCGACGACATGGATCTGTCGACCGACATCGACCCCGCCAAGCTCCTGGAACAGCTCGCCGCTCTCGACGACCCCTCCAGGCTCACCGACGCGCCCACCTACGCGGTGACGCTGCGTCCCGGGGCCTCCGAGGACGCTCGTGTTCTGTCCGAGCGCTGGTCCCGTTCGGCGCCCGACGACGCCGAGTGGACGTTCCGCCCGGTGCGTCCCGCCGACCACGACCAGCTCACCTCCACGGTGACCTGGGACGACCACGAACTCGACCTGTCCCACGTGTCCGTGTCCATGCGCGTGGACCAGGCCAACGGCCGGATCGACGTGGGCGTCTACCACCCCGACAACATGTTCCTCTCGACCGAGACCCGTCGAACACTCGCCGAGCACGTCACCCTGCTCGCCCTGGGCGAGGACCAGGTGGTGCGCTGGGTGGGCCGGGTCGAGCCCTTGGACGAGCGTCCCCTGGACCCGCTTCCGCCCACGTCCATGCCCTCCGTCGCCAAGCAGATGGGCGACCTGCTCGGCGGAACCGATGGTTGGGTGACCCTGCACGGACGGCTGCCCTTGCAGGGCGCCGTGGAGATTGTGCTCCGCCACCCGGTGACCCGCCGCGAATACCCGGCGCTGTCGCTGTTCGTGCAGGTACTGGTGCCCTACACCGACGCCGACCCCGACCGTCTGCCCAAGGACTCCTCCGCCACCGCCCTCGCCGACCTGGAGGCGCAGCTCTCGCGGATCCTCGGCGACGACGGTGCCCTGTTCATGCAGCAGTCCGGGTCGGGCCAACGGATGTACATCTACTACCTCGACCCGGAATCCGGTGTGCTGCCCGAGTTCGAGACCGCGCTGATGGACTGGACCGAGGGGAAGATCCAACTGCGCACGCAACTCGACCCGAAATGGTCCCAGTTCGACCTGGCCCGGCGGCCCTACGTGCGCAAACTGGGTCGTTGAGGTCCTGAACGGCGGGGTGCGGCGGATCGAGGTCGCATCCCCCGTTCGACCACTGGTGATCAAACGCCGACAGGCGTAACGTGGCCCTCCCGCCGGGAGGATGGGTTCGATGGATGGTGTGCCGCCGCGTGCGCCCACTGGCCGACCTCGCATCGCCGTGGTCGTCGCGATCCTCGCCTTGTGCCTGGTGGCGGCCCCGATGATGTCGCTGTTCCCGATCGGGGTCTGGAACACCTCCCACGCCCTGCTCCTGAGTGGTGCGGGGACGTGGGCCATCCTGCTCGCCCCGGTCGCCGTCGGTGGCATCCTCCTCATGTGGCTGTTGGCCAGGTGCTGGCTGGTGGCTTCGGGGGTCGACCACGCCACGTCGACGGCCGCCTTGGTCGTGGGCACCGCCATGGCCGTTCCGGTGGTGCTGTCCCTGATGGCGCCCTCGTTCTCGCCCCTGCCGGGTGATGTCGCGCTGAACTCGGCCGTGGTGACCGCGCTGGTGACCACCGTCGCGATGGGCGCGTGCGTGCTCGCCCACCGAGTCCCGGTCCCCTGGCGGCCGGGGGTGCTGCCGGGCGTGGCCGTGACGGTGGCGGCCCTGCTGGTACTGCCCCTGGCCTCCGAACTCATGCGCGACCGGCAATCCGACCAGCGCTCCCGCGCCCACGTCGAGGGCTTCGACGATCGAATCGCGGTGCTCGACCACGAGGAGTGGTCCGCGACCCGCGTGCACGAGGTCCGCGAAGGACTGCGGGTCACCTACGCCCAGGGTGGTGAGGAGGGCGGCGGTGTGCACGTGGTCAGCTGGTCCGAGGAACATGCCGGCCAGGGAGTGCTCGCCGGCTGCGACTTCAGCGATGTGGAGTGCGTGGAGGAGGGGCGGCTGGTCCTGGTGCACCGGGGAGAACCGGTGGTCCCCCACCGCGGCGCCCCTTCGGAGATCCGGATCCGGTTGTCGGAGGACGTGATCGCCGCGGTGCGGCCGATCGGCGCGACCCGAGAGGCGGCCCTGCGCACCGTGGCGGGGTCACTGCGCCTGGAACACCCGGACGAACGAACCGACCTCGCCCAAGCCATCGTGGACGGCTGAGAACCGGTCTGGTGGGTTGGTCGATACCCGGATCACGGTCAGGCCGGTCGCGATCGTGCCGGCGAGTCGATCCCGCGCGGTTCAGGTGTCGGGTTTCGGGTCGGTGGGGCGGGACCTCAGCGCGGCCAGGTCGGCCTGGAAACGGGCCGTCTCCTCCTCGGTGGGCGGGCGTCGGCGTTCGACCTCCAGTGCCTCGGCCGCGCCGGGCGGGTGCTCCCACCGGCCGTCGGCGCCACGCCGGCCGCGGTGGACGGTGGTCCCCTCCCGGTCGGCGACGAACAGGGCATGCACCGCCGGATCGACCTCCAGTCCCCGGGCCACCTCGGGCAGCGCCTCGTACGTGCGGTGGTGTTCCTCCGGGGAGACCCACCGGGCGAGCCCATCGCGATCCACCCCCTCCTGGAACCGTCGGGCCAGGCCCAGCAGGCTGACGGAGTCGTGCACCGCCAGCAGGACCACGCTCACGTGGTAGCCGGCCTCGGCGAAGGGGCGCAAGAGCCCCCGGGCGTCTTCGAGATCGCCGAGCGGGTCGACCACCACCGCGTCGTGGGGGCCGGAACGGATGTGCTCCAGACATCCCCGTTCGATCGTGGGGTCCAGCCCTCTCGCGGCCTCTCCGGCGGCGGCGAAGTGGTCGTCGGCGAAGATCTGCACGAACAACGGATGCGCCTCGGCGTCGTCGGCCCGGTCGTAGACCACGGTGCTCCGGGCGCCCATCCGCTCGCGCAGGACCTCACGCAGGGTGCTCTTTCCGGCGCCCGGCTGCCCGCCGAGGAAGACCACCCGGGGGCGTTCCCCTCGTTCCCGTCGTCGGGTCCGAACCGGGGTGAGGGCGGCCCGACGGCGACTCCGCACCAGCTCCTGTTCGCGTTCGGTGAGGGTTCGCCCGGGGCGACGGCGCAGCAGCGAGGACAGCTCGTCGGCCAACTCTGGATACTCGCGCAGCACGGTGTCCCGGTCATGGTCGCCGAGCAGGTGGGCGCGGCGTTCCACGTCCAGGTAGAACAGGACGCCCTGTTCGTAGTCGGCCTGTTCGGGTGATCCGTCCTCGGCGGTGGCCGCGAGCTGTTGGTAGAGCGCGCGGACGAGCCGGATGGAACCGCGCAGGCGTTCCTGGCGTTCCCCGTGAACGGTCATCCGACTTTCTTACTCCGATGTGCGCGGTGGGTTCCAGAGCCCCGGCGCGTCTCGGCGTGGCCAGGTGCGGTCAGTGACTCTCCGCGACCGGAGCGTCGCGTCGGCGCTACCATCGCCCACCATGTGGACGGTCCTGTTTTTGGTGAATCCCCCGACCATCGCGCTCGCCTTGGTGCTGGGACTGGCCGGGGCGTTGTTCCTGGCGTGGCGGCGCCCGGCGATGCGGGCGGTGACGCTGTGTCTGGCGGCCCTGTACGTGCTGATCCTGGCCGCCCCCTTGAGCAGCTTGGGCACGATCGGTGAGTCGGAGCGGTACGTGGTCTGGGACCCGCTGGTGTCCTTCCAGGACATCGGCGGTGTGGAACGGTCCGAAAACTTCGGAGTGATGCTCGACGACGGCCGCGTGATCCGCTATTCGCCGACGGAGCCGACGGTGGCCGAGCGGGCCGAAACAGCCGAGATGGAGGCTCCGAACGCGGAGGTGCTCCACGTCCACGAAGGCTCGGACGGCGCCTTGGTGGTCACCGACACCGAGGGTGCGCCGGTGGATCCGGGGTCGGAATCGGAGCAGACGGCCGTGGAGACCATCGGCCAGGAACTGGAGTGGATCGCTCAGCAGGCGGAAGAGGGACCGTGGAGCCTCACCGACGGCCTCGCCCTCCAGGAGCGGGTCCTGAACACGCTGTTGTTCGTGCCGATCGGCATCGCCGCGTTCTTCGCCTTCTCCTCGTGGCCCGCCCGACTGCTGTTCGGCCCGGCCCTGTCCCTGACGATCGAATCGACCCAGTGGGCCCTGGCCTCCGGCCGGTCGGTCGACACCGGTGATCTCCTCGTCAACGGCGTGGGTTCGCTCGTCGGCACCCTCGTCTCCCTGATGTCGGTCGCGATCGCCGGACTCTTCGATCGCCGTTCCCGGACTCGACCCCCGACCCTCGCGGAACACGACCGCCCCTGACCGCGCGCCGGGACGGCACTGGGATCGCTCCCGCGCACCGCTTCCCTCTCCCCATCTCTCTCGCACGGTTTCGGTCACGTTTCGAGCACACCGACTCGTCGACCTGGGATGACAAAAACGATGGGATTGACTCCCCTCTGTGATGGGAACTGGATCGACCGAAACCCCTTAACCCTGGGAAGGGTGTGGCTGTTGGCTCCCGGACACGGCGACAAGGGCGGGCCCGTCCCCGTCCCCGAACTGGTCGCGCACTTCCACCGGCGAAAACACCGTCCGCCGCTCGACGAGGACCAAGTACTCACGGGACCGGCCGGTGTGGGCAAGACCCAGCTGGCCGCGCATCACGCCCGCGCACTGATGGCCGACCGCCCCGACACCCTGGTGGTGTGGGCCGACGCCACCGATCGGGAGGGCGTGGTCTTCGCCTACGCCCACGCGGCCCGCCGGGTCCTCGACCGCTGTCCCCACGACCCCGAACTCGCCGCCGGCCGGTTCCTGTCGTGGCTGTACGACCCGCCGCACGGCGTGGATCCCCGCTGGTTGGTGGTGTGGGACCACCTCACCGACCCCCGCGGCTTCGAGGACCTGTGGCCGCCGCTCGGTCACCGGCCCCACACCGAAGGCCAGGCTCAAGGTCGGGAGAAGGGCCGGATGCTCGTCACCACCCGGCTGCCCACGGAACTCTTCGAACCGCCGGGGCGGCAGCCGGTCGAGGTGGACCCCTTCACGCCGACCGAGGCCCGCGCGTACCTGCGCTCGGCCCTGACCGAGGCCGGTGTGGCCCACTCCCCCGCCGAACTCGACACCCTCGCCGCGGCCCTCGACCACCACCCGCTCTCCCTGGGCCAGGCCGTCGCGTACATGGCGGACCGCCGCACCGCTTGTTCGGACTACCTGGAGCTGCTCGGCGACTCACGCGATGCCCGGGAACCCGCGCTCGACCGCGCCGACCGTCACCGACCGATCGGGGTGGCCCGCCCCCTCATGGGCCTGATCTCGCTCCTCGGTCCCCTGGCCACGCCCGAGCAGGTGCTGGTGTCCCGCCCGTTCCGCAAACACCTGGGGCGCCGCACCTACCCGCCGAGGCGCCTCGCCGAGCACGAGGTCCGGTTGGCGCTGGCGTCCCTGGAACGCCTGCACCTGATCACCCGCGACACCCCGCTGGTGATCGCCGCCCACGACCACCCGCGTACCCGACCCACCATGGAGAGCGTGCGCACCGCCGCCGACGGCCTCATGTTGGTCTGGCCGGACACCTGTCGGGGCGCGTCCTTGGAGTGGCGGCTGCTGTCGAGCACCGACGCGCTGCGTTCCCACGCCCCCGCCGGTTCGTTGTGGGACGTGGACCCGCACCCGCTGCTGTTCCACACTCGGGCCCCCGCGTGGGCGGGCGCGGCGGAGGGTCCGCTCCCCTACCGGGAGATGTTCGTGGAGGGTTCCTACCGAGAGCTGGAGGAATCCTACGAGCGGTACCTGCTGTCGGAGGGCCCCGAAGGACCGACCACCCTGCGCGTGCGGCATTCTCTGGCCTACCTGCGCGCCTGGGCCGGTGACACCACCGGGGCGATGGTGCGGTTCCGGCACCTGCTGCACGACCTGCACCGGTGGCAGGGCGCGGATCGGGTGGAGGCGTTCAGTACCCGGGGGAACCTGTCCCTGTGCCGGGCCGAGACCGGCGATCTTGCCGGGGCGGTCACCGATGCCCGGCGGCTTCTGGAGAACCAGCGCGAGTACCTGGGCCCCGATCATCCGAACACGCTCACCACACTGCACAACCTCGCTCACTGGCGGGGCCGCGCGGGTGACGCTCGCGGCGCCGTCGAGGAACTGCGCCACTTGGTGCCGACCCGGGCCGAGGTGTTCGGCGCCGATCATCCCGCCACGTTGCACTGTCGGCACGATCTGGCGTTCTGGCGGGCACGCGCCGGTGAGACCGAAGGGGCGGTGCGGGCCCTGGAGGAGTTGCTGCGGGACCGGGGACGGGTGCTCGGCCCACGGCACCCGGACACCTTGACCACGAGGCGGCGGGTGGAACGTCTACGCCGCGAGGCCCGGGTCAAGGCGGAGGTGACACCGAACGGTGGCGCGGGTTCGGAGGACAGCGGGGCCCGCGCCTCACTGGCCGGAGGTAATGGAGGGAGTCACGAACTCGATCCCAACGACGAACCCACGGGTCCGCAAGCCGTCGACCGCCTCCGGGGCTGACCCCGGCCCGGCCGGACCCGGATGGTCTTGCTCGTAGCGCCATGTCGGGCGTCCACATGGGCGCTGCGAGCAAGCTCATCGCGCTGGGGAGCGGCGGCAGAGGTGGGTGGGACGGTGCTCGGGGGTCACTCCTTGGGTGGTTCGTCCTGGGCGGTGAGCTGGGCGGCCTCGACCTGGTCGGCTTCGGTGACCACCCGGCGCAGGGCCGGCACCGCCAGAGCCAGGGAGACCAGCACCAGCGCGCCCGAGGCGATGGGGACGTAGTAGAGCTCCACCCGCCCGAGGAGGCCGGCCAGGAGCGCCGCGACCGGACCGAAGGCGGTGCCGGACACCTGCACGAACGACATCACCCGTCCCAACTGGCGCCCGGGAACGATCAGCTGGATGGCGCCGAGCATCACGATGTTGGACGCGGTGATCACGAACCCCAGTACGACCCACGCCACCACGGCCGCGTAGGCGTTCGGGGCCAGCCCGAAGCCGAGGAAGCACAGGCCGGAGACGGTGAAGAACACCAGTTCCAGGCGGAACCGCCCCAGCCTGGCGACCATGAACCCGACGGTGGCCGCGCCCAGGAGCGCGCCCACCGCGGACGATCCGAGGAACGCGCCGTACAGGGCCGCCGGCACCCCGAAGTGGTTCTGCGCGATCAGCACCATGACCGCGTTCAGCGCGGTGAAGGCGGCGTTGAGCGCCAGGTTGAACAGCAGGATCGGGCCGAGGGAGCTTCCTCGGAAGACGAACGCGAAGCCCTCGCGCAGGTCGGCCATGGCCGAGGGTCGTTCGGCGACGGTGGTGGTGTCGGTCGGGTCGGTCTGGTCGGTGTCGTGCCCGGGTGCGCGACGCACGGCCAGGGGCAGGCCGAGCAGGACCAGGGCGCCGAGGACGTACGCGCCGGCGTTGGCGGCGATGGGCACGAACGCCATGATCGCGAACAGGAACCCGGCGAGCGGTCCGCCCGCGAAATCCTGGGTGACGGTTCGTCCGCCTTCGATCCGCCCGTTGGCCCGGTCGATGGTTCCGGCGGGGGCGAGGTTGGGCATGAGCGCCCTGCCGGCCAGGTCGTAGAAGACCTCGCAGGTCATGACGGTGAACATGACCGCGTACAGCACCCAGATGCCGGCGTGGCCGGTGGCGATGAGAACGGCCAAGGCGACGAGCGCGACCGACCGGGCCAGGTTGGTGCCGATCATCAGTCGTACCCGGTCGATCCGGTCGACGATCACCCCGGCGGCCAACCCGAACAGCAGGAAGGGCAGGAAGCGGGCAGCGATCAGCCCGGACACCAGGAGCGGGTCGTCGGTGAACAACGCCGCGACCAGCGGCAGGGCGATGGCCATCATGCCGTCGCCGAGGTTGCTGGCCAGGCTCCCGAGCCAGAACCGGTTGAAGTCCCGACCGAGACCGGGTTTGCGAGTGGCCTTCTGCAAGGGGGGTGGCCTTTCCGAGGGGGATGCGGATGCGCGGCCGTGCGGCCGGCTTCATGCTGCCCGGCGCAGGCCGCTACCCGGTCAAGCCCCGCTCACGGCTCGGCCACCGTTGCCTGCCGCCGGTGATGGTGGTGGTGTCAGGGGCGGCGGGTGGACAGGACACAGAATTCGTTGCCCTCGGGGTCGTGCAGGACGACCCAGCTGAACTCGCTCTGCCCGTCGTCGGCCCGGCGGGCGCCCAGGTCGACCAAACGGCGGACCTCGTCGGCCTGCTCGCGGTCGGTGGGGTTGACGTCGATGTGCAGTCGGTTCTTGACGGACTTGCCCTCGGGCACGCGCGCGAAGGTCAGCGCCGGAGGCACCGGGCCGGACCGGGTCTCGTCCGCCACGGCCGTGGCCGGGCCGATGGCGACGAACGCGCCCTCGTCCTCCATGCCCAGCACCTCGTAGTCCAGGACCGCGCACCAGAAGCGGGCGAGGGTCTCCGGCTCCGCGCAGTCGATCGCGAGCTCGGTGAACTTGGCGGCCATGTCGGAACCTCCGGGAGGGCTTACGCGAACGGGATCGAGCGGCGGTGACGCCTACTCGTCCGACATCCAAACACACGAGGCGTCCGTGGTCCCATCGCTTTTCCAGTACTCGGGCCGGAGGAAGGGCCCAGAGCCGCCAAGAACCCGCGGGAAATCGGGCACCCAGAGGGAGTGTCCGACAACTCGTGCTCGGAGAGATCCGAGTCGATCAGGGCCTCAGCGCCAGGACTCTAACCCAGCCTTCGCTCGATCTCGTCGAATTTTTCCTGCAACCAATCAGGAGTGAATTCAGGGCTCCTCGGAAACAATTTCCCCTCTCTGCGATATTCGCCAATTCCCGGTTCAATCGAGAAAGGAGGTGGGTTGTCGTAGTCAAACGATGACCTGAACTTGCCTTCAGATCGGATTGCCAAATCCCAAGAGAACCAGGTTCCCTGATTTTCCTTGTACATGCCCGCACGAAGGGTCTTGGTGTTCACGACGATTTCAACAGGCACGCTGACGTTGACTATTTCACCACTTGCATCCTCTGATCGCAACTGCGAAATCGAGTACGCCCCAACAGCCATAATAAAATAACTCGCGAACTTCCACCCCTCGGGCAACTCATCCGCCAGGGCCGAAGCGATCCCCGAGATCGCCTCTTGTTCCTCAAGAGGGCCCATCCAGCCTTTTCGCAATCCGTACACAACTCTCCCTAGATAAGGTCTGGCAAATTCGGGATCTCGATGCTCTGTTGGACGATCCCATTGATCGAGTACTCAACATGGATCGCACTGGGAGGTGCGTCCAGAATTTTGACCGGCTTGCCGTTCTTTCCTACAATCTCGAAATCTGGAAGGTTGGGATCGTACACCTGGTTCACCCTGGCACGGATGACGGGTGGCGGCGGCCCCTGGTTGTAAGCATGCTCCCACGCATCCACCTGCGCCTGGAAGCGAGGATCATCGCTCCGCTTTGAGATGGCGCCGAAGTCGCCATCAATCAAATCAACCATGGACGTCTCAAAATTCCTGTATGAATTCCCCAGAGACCAATCGTCCTTGGAATGCGTGTTCACATGATCCATCATGGCGACCTGATTGAGTCGCTCGGGAATCCCTCCGAACTCCCCAATTCCCACAACATGCCCACCATGCCAGGTGGTGGCCTCGAACTGTGGCGCACTATTCAGACCCGGATAGTTTCCCGGGTTATTCTTGAAGTCCTCCTCAAGAATTTTATTGTAAGCCTTATAATACTCCTTCGCCGGACCCGTTACAGCCCTTTCCTCCTCTTTGATTCTCGGCGTCGAGTCGCGAGTGAACTCCCCCTCCGAAGACAAGTTTCTGCCGCGCGAATTCGTCTCGTAGACATAAGTCGAGCTCTTGGTCGTAATATGATACTCGGCGTTCGGCCTCGGGTTCATGAACTCCGGATGCCGGTCCGTCGAGTAGTGCGCGTCGACGTGGATTTTCCTGATGTCTCCGTTGTCGTCGGTGACATACCGACCTCTATAATTATTATTACTGTCGTACACCTTGTAGTCGGTGTTGGGGGAGAGGTCCTTCCCATCGCCGAATCTTTCATCCGGTTTCGGCACCAGGCCGGAACCACGTCCCTTCACCGTCTCAGGTTTCAGCTCATGCTCAGGTCGAGTCGGCTTCGCTCCCTCGTTGACCCCCGACCCGGCCGAACCTCGCTCCTCGACAACCCTGGTCTTGCTCCACTCGGCAGACAACGAGCCTTGATGGTGAGGCGGCGTACCACCGGAGCCGCCCTGGCCACCGTTGTTCGTCTGTGTACCACCAGAGGACTGTCCATTGGCTCCGGACCCAGAGGGATCCGCTCCTCCCCCGTGATGGCCAGGCCCGGAGCCGTGCCCCTGAGTGGAGTCCGGGGAACCGTTACCCCTGGGAGACGAACCGCCACCGTCTTGGTTGGTGGCTGTGGGAGCACGGTCGGCCAGGTCGGGACCGCGATCCGTGCGCCCGCCGGCGGGTTCGTTGCCCGGTCTGCCACCGTTCAGGTCGGCGGGTCCATCTCCACTCAGGTCCGAGCGAGTCGGGGGCCGGCTCGGGGTGGCGCTCTCCGAGAGCGAGTCACCACCACGGCCATCCGGACCCACCGGAACACGGGTACCATCGCCCTGAGGACCATCGAGCACCTCACCCGCCGTCCAAGATCCCTCCTCCGAGGACGGGGTGCGCGTGGGATCCGTCTTGGCCGCACGGTCGGCCTCGTCGATCCCCTGCCGGTTCTCGCCGCGGACCTGGTCGCCGAAGGACGCGTTGTCCGGATGGTTCACGATGTCGTCGAAGGGCAAGGTGTCCGACACCCGTGGGTCCTGGGGTGACCCCGGGCCCCCGGCGCCCACTCCCTGTTCGTCCATGACCCGCCGCAGGTCGGCCTCGATCTCGGCGATCTGACTCGGACTGAGCCCCATGGACTCCATGTCCGCCGCGTCCAACCGCACCACCGGCGCGTTCTGGCCACCGACGTCGGCGAGCTCCGGCAACCGGGAAAGGTCCACGTCATCGCCCAGACCACCCCGTCCCGGGGTGCCCATCCCGTCCATGATGGACATCCCGCGCCACAACAGCAGCGGCACCCCCACCACCGCGCCGATGCCCGTCGCGGTGAACGCCAGTCCCACCACCGTCCCGCCGATGTTGAGCGCCGCGGTGCCGAGCATGTAGCCGGGGCGGTCATCCCACTCGGTCCAGGGCACGATCGAGTGGGCGAGTTCCCTCCACGCCTCTCCGGCGGGTTCGCTTCCCGGCCGTGTCAACGAGTTGGTCTCGGCGTCGTAGGCCCCCACCAGGGAGGCCGCAGAGGTGATGTTGTCCCAGTGGTACTCCTTCAGCGAGTCGCCCCAGGACTGGGCCAGCCACCCCTCGGAGGAGTGTGCGCCCACCATCCCGCCGACGCCTTCGATCGCTCCGACACCGAAGTCCATCCCCGCGTCCCAGACGTCCTGGTACCAGAACTTGTCGGCTTGGGCTCCCTCTCCCCACATCGAGGGGATCTCGGTGTTGGCGTTCACCGTGTCGAAGACGAACCCGTTCGCGCCGACGTTGTCCATGACCTCGTCGTCGAACCGGTTGTGGAACCGCGTGCGCCCGTAGATGCCCTCGTTGATGGCGTTGGCGCAGTCGCGTTGTGCCTTCTCGTACCTGGCGATGATCCTCTCGGCGGCGGCTTTGATGTCGTTGTTCTCTTCGACGTTGTCGCTGCGGCCGGTGATGACGTTGTCGGCCTTGTCCCAGTCCGGGTCGTCGATGACGCTCTCGCGGAAGGGCTCCGCGCGCAGTTTCAGGTCGTACCAGCTCGACTTGACCTCACTGAGTTCCTCCGCGAAGTCGAACAGGGCGGTAGCGGCCCGGTCGGTGCCCGACGAGACCTCCTCGCCGTCGGAGGAGACCGGGTCCAGGGCGCTGTAGAGGGTGTCGCTCTCTGGTGCGGTGTAGCAACCGGCGAGACCGCCCCAGGAGGCGACGACGTCGTCACCGGTCTGCTCCATGTCCTCGCCGGCCTTGCGCAGGTCCGAGGCGAGGTCGCCGACGTAGACGTGGTCGGCGGTGGGAATGGGAAAGACCGAGGGATCGATGATGCCGTCGCAGTCCAGCAGGGGGACCGGGGTACCGAAGAGTTCGCCGTCCGAGGCAGGCATCAGGGGGCTCCTGATCGAGGGGGTGGGGGATCT